>NZ_JBZCNG010000002.1:0-747740 GCF_058269195.1 Arthrobacter sp. TJ-240 | reverse complement strand
ACTGCGCATTCGTCCTCATACCCGTTATTCTCCCGCCCGGCACCGACACGATAAGGGCCCCCCCATATTGCCGCGAGACTATGTGGATAACTTGCCGATCAGCAGATCAAGGAACAAAGAGAAGAACTATTCATCGGTAGCCGGTCGGCCTCCTTCTCCGGCGAATTTGTCGACGAAAGGATTCGCCGACCCCCTGTGACGAAGGCACCCGGGCGATAGACTGGAACCATGACTATGCCCGCAGATCCCTTCGCAAACGATCCCCTCGACGCCGGCACAGGGGGCTCCACGGCGACCATCGAGCGTGAGGAACTCCGCCAGGAGGTGGAGCCCGGCGACGCCGAGCGCTTCGCCCACTACGTCCGCAAGGAGAAGATCATGGAGTCCGCCTTCACCGGCGAACCTGTGATCGCACTCTGCGGCAAGGTGTGGACTCCCGGCCGTGACCCCGAGAAGTTCCCCGTCTGCCCCGAGTGCAAGGAGATCTACAACGGTCTCCGCCCGGGCAACGACAAGCCCAAGGACTGACGGCAGGCCCACTGACGGCAGGCCCGACTGACGCTAGACCCGGCCAGCGGCGGAGCCGACGTCGTCGAGACGCCGGGGTGAACACCGAATCCCTGTACGACAGGTCGGGCTGACGTCGGAGCAACAGCAAGTGCGATGCCGTGGACACACGCCCGGTTACCCGGTGTGCACCGTTCGAGTTCGATGCCCGCCGGCACAGCCGCACGCTCGCCGTCGCAGGTCTGGCTCCGGCCTATTCCCCGCGCCGGATCACACCAGCACCCGCTGATCCAGCAGTCCGGAGCGCCGTGCGCCGCCATGCGGGATACGCAGAAGAACCATGCGCGATACGCACCAAAACCATGCTCGATATGCCGAAGAACCACGCCCGATACCCAGCAGAACACAGGTGACATGAGCAAGACCTCCGACAGGGCAGGAACCGGGACAGCCGGCGCGATGTCGCCCGAGCTGCGCCCACTCACGATCGGCATCCTCGCCATCATCACCTGCGCGGCCTTCGAGGCGATGGCCGTCATCACCGCCATGCCCTCGGTGGCGAAGGAACTCTCCGGCGAGTCGAGCTATGGCCTGGCGTTCTCCATGTACCTGACGGCATCGCTGCTCGGGACCGTCGTCGCCGGTTCCTGGTGCGACCGCAAGGGGCCCCGCCCCGCCCTCGCCGTCGGGCTGGCCCTCATGATCCTCGGGCTCCTCCTGGCGGGAGCCGCCCCGGATTTCTGGCTCGTCACGGTCGGCCGCGCCGTCTCCGGCCTGGGCGGTGGTTCCATGATCGTGGCGGTGTACGTGGTGATCGGGCGCTCCTTCCCGCTCTCGGCCCAGCCGGTCGTGTTCGGCTGGCTCGCCGCCGCGTGGGTGCTGCCGGCGCTGATCGGACCCCTGGTCGCGGGGTTCGTCACGCAGAGCGTGGGCTGGCGCTGGGTGTTCCTCGGGGTGGTGCCCGTGGTGATCGCGGCCGTCGTCATCGTGTGGCCGAAAACCCGGGAACTCGGCCCCATGGCAGCCGCCGATGCCGGCCCGGCGAAAGGACGCGTCCTCCGGGGCGTCGCCCTGGCCGGCGGTGTCTTCGCCGCGCAGTGGGCCGTGGTCCGGCTCGCCGACACGCAGGACCCCGCTGCAGCGACCGTGACAGGCCTCGTGTTCCTTGCCGTCGCGGGCGTCGTCGTCGCCCTCCTCGTCCTGCCTCCGCTCCTGCCCAGGGGCACCCTGATCCTCGCCCGCGGGCTGCCGAGCATCATCGCCACCCGTGGCATCGTGAACGTGGCCTTCTTCGGTACCGAGGCCTTCATCCCCCTGATGCTCGTCAGTTCCAGGGACATCGACCCCGGCACCGCCGGCCTCACGCTGAGCGCCGGCGCGCTCGGCTGGAGCGCGGGATCCTTCGTGCAGGCGCGCGTGACCTTCAACCGCCGCTGGCTGCTGGTCGCCGGATCGTCGATCCTCTCGCTCTCACTCGGCGGGTTCGCCCTCGCGACCGCGACTGAAGCTCCGCTGTGGGTGCTCGCCGTGGTGTGGGGGCTGTCCGGATTCGCCATGGGGATGACGCTCTCGAGCACGTCGGTGCTGGTGCTGAAACTCTCCCCGCCCACCGAGCAGGGACGCAATTCGGCCGCACTGCAGATCTCCGACCAGCTCGGCGGCGTGGCCGGGACGGCCGGCGCAGGGGCCCTGTTCGCCCTCCTGCACGACCCCGCGGATCCCGGCCACGTGCCGACCTTTGTTGCGATCTGGCTGGCTCTATGGGTGTTCACGGCAGCGGGTATAGTTTCGGGTCTGAGAGGGGCCAGCTCATCCGATGACGCCCCCGGTCTCCCCAGCAAGTCAATGGAAGGTACTGTCCCGGCGTGAGTAGTGACACCCTGTTCGGTGCCGGCGCAGCCCTGCCCCCCGCATATCCGGAGCGCGCAGCCTGGGGGACCGCCCCCAAGCTGCGCCAGTGGCAGAGCGAAGCGCTGGAGAAGTATTTCCAGGAATCCCCGAGCGATTTCCTCGCGGTAGCCACCCCCGGAGCAGGCAAGACGACCTTCGCCCTCCGTGTGGCGACCGAGCTCGTCGACCGCGGCGTGGTCAACCGGGTCACGATCGTCGCCCCCACGGACCACCTCAAGCGGCAGTGGGCCGACGCCGCCGCGAAGGTCGGGCTCGCGATCGATCCCAACTTCAAGAACGCGGACGGCCGCCACGGTGGAGCCTTCATCGGCGTCGCCGTGACGTACGCGCAGGTGGCCAGCAAGCCGATGCTGCACCGCGCGAAGACGGAGGCCGCGCGTACCCTCGTGATCCTCGACGAGATCCACCACGGCGGCGACGCGCTGTCCTGGGGCGACGGCATCCGTGAGGCCTTCGAACCGGCCGCACGGCGCCTTGCCCTCACCGGCACGCCCTTCCGGTCCGACACCGCGGCGATCCCGTTCGTCGAGTACGCCGAGGACCGCGACGGCATCCGCCGGTCCCGCGCCGACTACACCTACGGTTATGGCCAGGCCCTCCGCGACCACGTCGTGCGTCCGGTCATGTTCATGGCGTACTCCGGCCAAATGCGCTGGCGTACCAGCGGGGGCGAGGAGATGGCCGCGTCGCTCGGCGAGGCCGCCGTGACCAAGGACATCACCGCGCAGGCCTGGCGGACGGCGCTCAACCCGGCCGGCGAATGGATCCCGGCCGTCCTCGCCGCCGCGGACAAGCGGCTCACCGAGGTGCGGCGTACGGTGCACGACGCCGGCGGACTCGTCATCGCCACGGACCACGACGACGCGCGTGCCTATGCGGGACAGCTCAAGCGGATCACGGGGGAGTCCCCGACCGTCATCCTGTCCGACGACGCGAAGGCGTCCTCGAAGATCGAGGAGTTCTCCGCGGGCGAGAAGCGATGGATGGTCGCCGTGCGCATGGTGTCCGAGGGCGTCGACGTCCCGCGTCTCGCCGTCGGCGTGTACGCCACCTCCACGGCCACCCCGCTGTTCTTCGCGCAGGCCGTCGGACGCTACGTGCGTGCGCGGCGGCGTGGCGAGACCGCGTCGATCTTCCTGCCGTCGGTGCCGAACCTCATGGCGCTGGCCAACCAGCTCGAGCTCGAACGCGACCACGCCCTCGACCGGCCCGAGAAGGACGACGAGGGGTTCGGCCTCGAGGACGGGCTCATGGAGGCCGCGAACCGCGAGGACAAGGCGTCGGACTCCCTGACCAAGCAGAAGTTCGAGGCGCTGGAATCGCAGGCGTCCTTCGACCGCGTCCTGTTCGACGGCGGCGAGTTCGGCACCGGCGGCGAGATGGGCAGCGAGGAGGAGCTCGACTTCCTCGGCATCCCCGGGCTGCTCGACGCCGACCAGGTGGGCCAGCTGCTGCGCCAGCGCCAGCAGGAGCAGCAGACACGCCGCAAGGCGAGGCCAGCGGCGGCGCCCGCCGAACCGCTCGTGGTGGACCACCGCCAGCTCACCGAGCTGCGCGGCCAGCTCGCCAAGAACGTCTCGGCCTGGGCCGCCCGCACGGGCATGCCGCACGGCCAGGTGCACACCGAGCTGCGGAAGCAGTGCGGCGGACCCGCCGTCGCGCAGGCCAACGAGGACCAGCTCCAGCGGCGCCTGCAGAAACTGCAGGACTGGTTCATCGGCAAGAAGTAGGAACGGTACCGACTCGCTGCGGGGACGGTACCGATACGGAGAAGGCCGGGCTGGTTCGACCAGCCCGGCCTTCGTGCGTCAGGGGACTAGCCCGCCAGCTCGACGCCGGCGGCCTCCAGTTCCTCGAGCGCCTTCTCGGCCTTGTCGTCGTGCACGCCCCGGACGAGGTCGACCAGCACCGTGACGCCGTATCCGGCCTGGATCGCGTCGAGCGCGGTCGCCCGCACGCAGTAGTCGGTGGCGAGGCCCGCGATCACGACGTCGTCCACCTCGTGGTCCTGCAGCCAGTCGTCGAGCGTCATCGGGTCCTCGTCGACCTCCGCGGCGCCGCCGCCGAGCTTCTGGTCGCCCGTGGGGACCTCGTCGTCGGGCGCCTTGACACCTTCGAAGCCCGAGTACGCGGCCTCGAACTGGCCCTTCCGGAACACAGCGTCGATGCTCTCGGTGTCGAGGTCGCGGTGGAACTCCGAACCCTTCGTGTCGGCGACGCAGTGTACCGGCCACGAGTCCTCGAAGTCGGGCTCCTCCGAGAAGTGGGCACCCGGATCGATGTGCCAGTCCTGGGTGGCGACGATGTAGTCGTACGAGGCGGCCTGCTCGTCGATGTGGTCGCTGATGTCGGCTGCGACCTGCGCGCCGCCCCGCACGGCGAGCGAACCGCCCTCGCAGAAGTCGTTCTGCACGTCCACGATGATCAATGCGCGCGTCATGATGCTGCCTCCTCGTATTCGGTGGGGATCACGGGTTCGCCGCGCTGCAGGCGCCGCACGGCCCCGGGGAGCTCGGCGATGGAACGGGTGTGGTGCTCGGCGGCGCGGACGACGGCTTCCGGCCCGGTCCAGCCGTCGAGGACGACGCCGTCCTTCACGAACTGCTGCACGAGCGGACGGTCGTCGCCGTCGTTGGCCGGGCTGATGCCGATGCCGACGACCTCGGCCCGGGCGACGCCGTGCTCGTCGAGCCGCCGCATGGCCTGCTTCAGCCCACCGACGGACGCCTTGTTCTTGGCCGCCTTGGCCACGGAGATGAAAGCGCCGTCGTCGTCCTGCCGGCTCACGAGCTTGTAGACCATGCCCGCGGTCGGGGCGCCGGACCCGGTGACGAGCGACGTGCCGACGCCGTAGGAGTCCACCGGGGCCGAGGCGAGCAGCCCGATGGCGAACTCGTCGAGGTCGGAGGTCACCACGATCTTCGTGGTGTGGTTCCCGAGGTCGTCCAGGAGCTGCCGCACCCAGCGGGCCTGCGCGACGAGGTCGCCGGAGTCCAGGCGGACGGCTCCCAGCTCGGGGCCCGCCACCTCCACGGCGGTGCGGACGCCCTGCTCGACGTCGTACGTGTCCACGAGGAGCGAGGTGCCCCGGCCGAGCGCGGCGACCTGCGCCTCGAACGCCGCCCGCTCGGAATCGTGCAGGAGCGTGAAGGAGTGCGCCGCCGTGCCCACCGTCGGGAGGCCGTACCGGCGGCCCGCCTCCAGGTTCGACGTGCTCGCGAAACCGCCGATGATGGCGGCACGGGCCGCGGCGACGGCGGCCTCCTCATGCGTGCGGCGCGAACCCATCTCGATGCAGGGTCGCCCGGCGGCAGCACCGGTCATGCGTGACGCCGCGGAGGCGATGGCGCTGTCGTGGTTGAGGATCGAGAGGACGAGCGTCTCGAGGATGCACGCCTCGGCGAAGGTGGACTCGACCGTCAGGATGGGCGAGTTGGGGAAGTAGGCCTCACCCTCCACGTAGCCCGAGATGGAGCCGGTGAAGCGGAACCCCGCGAGCCAGGAGAGCGTGGTGTCGTCCACGATGTGGTGATCGCTGAGGAACGCGAGTTGCGCGTCGTCGAACCGGAAGGTGGCCAGCGCCTCCAGCAGCCGTCCCGTCCCGGCGACGACGCCGTAGCGCCGCCCTGCCGGGAGGCGGCGGGCGAAGGCCTCGAAGACCGACCGGCGATGGGCCGCGCCCGAGTGCAGCGAGGCCTGCAGCATCGTGAGCTCGTACTGGTCGGTGAAGAGCGCGCTGTTCGGCGTGTTCACGGCGGGAGGCGCCGCACCGGCGGCGGGCGGGTCGGTGGTGAGGGCGTTGGTCACCCTTGAAACGATAGCGGGACGTGCGGGGTGTGAGTACCCGGCCAGCAGGCGGGGTGGATGCCACCTAGAATGAGGGGATGACCGTAGGCTTTGCAACCGGCACCGACACCCTGGAAGAGGTGCGGACGGCCGAGAAGACCGACCTGGACCAGCCCTGGGTCGTGGTGGTCTGGAACGACCCCGTGAACCTCATGAGCTACGTGAGCTACGTCTTCCAGACGTACTTCGGGTACAGCGAGGCGAAGGCGCGCACCCTGATGCTCGAGGTCCATGAGCAGGGCCGTTCCGCCGTCGTCTCCGGCAGCCGCGAGAAGGTGGAGCAGGACACCGTCGCGCTGCACTCCTACGGACTGTGGGCCACCTTCGAGAAAAGCGGAAGCGAGTAAGCCCTCCCCATGGCAAAACCGTTCAAATCGACGCGCCGCGGTATCACCGGGGCGCTGGAGCCGGGCGAGGCACGCCTCCTCGGCGCCCTGCTCGACGACGTCATCTCGATGCTCGAACCCGAGACGGGCCCCAGCGAGGACCCCCTGGCCGCGATCGTCGGCATGTCCGGCGCGGACGCGGAGTCGACGGCTCCCGACGACTCTGCCGTCCGGCGCCTCCTGCCCGACGCCGTGCGCGGGGACGACGACGAGGCGCTCGCCTTCCGGCGCCTCACCGAACGGTCCCTGCGGGAGCAGAAGATCGGCGCCCTGCGCAGCAGCGCCCTGGCGATCGAGTCGAATCCCATCACGCTGGGCGACGAGCAGGCGCGCCTCCTCGCACAGGCGCTCAACGACGTGCGGCTGGTCCTCGCCGACCGCCTCGGCATCGAGACGGAGGACGACGCCGAACGGCTGCACGACGTCGCGGACTCCAAGGACGTGGACGACGTCGAGTCCTACCTCGCGCTCGTGTACAACTTCATCACGTGGCTCCAGGAATCGCTCGTTCAGGCCATGCTGAAGGCCGCGCGGCTGCAGCGTTGAGGCACGACGGCGCCCGCTCACGACCGACGGGCGCCGGGCTGTGACAGAACCCACGGATCGGCGAATAGTTTTCGCGGGCGTCAGGTCATATTCTCGGAGGATCATGAGCCCAGAGCCAGCGAACCCCGACCGCAGCGAAGCGCCCATCGGCATCTTCGACTCCGGTGTCGGGGGACTGACCGTCGCCCGAGCCGTCATCGACCAGCTCCCGCACGAGTCCATCATGTACGTCGGTGACACGGCGAACGGCCCGTACGGACCGCTCCCCATCGCCCGGGTGCGCGCCCACGCGCTCGGCGTGATGGACGAACTGGTCGATTCCGGCGTGAAGCTTCTCGTCATCGCCTGCAACTCGGCCTCCGCCGCCGTCCTGCGGGACGCCCGCGAGCGCTACACGGCCCGCTACGGCATCCCCGTGATCGAGGTCATCCAGCCGGCCGTCCGCCGGGCGGTGGCGTCCACCCGCTCGGGCCGGATCGGCGTCATCGGCACGAGCGCCACCGTGGGCTCCCGCGCCTACGACGACACCTTCGCCGCCGCCCCCCACCTCGAGCTCACCTCCGTGGCCTGCCCGGCGTTCGTGGAGTTCGTGGAGGCCGGCATCACCGGCGGTCCGGCGCTCCTGAGGACGGCGGAGGAGTACCTCGCACCGCTGAAGGACGCGGACGTGGACACGCTCGTGCTCGGGTGCACGCACTACCCGCTGCTCACCGGCGTCATCTCCTACGTCATGGGCGACGCCGTGACGCTCGTGTCCAGCGCGGAGGAGACCGCCAAGGACGTGTACCGGGCGCTCGTCTCGCACGACCTCGAGCGGGACACCACGGCGCCCGGCGTGCACCGGTTCATCGCCACGGGGGACGCCGACGGCTTCGAGGTGCTCGCCCGGCGCTTCCTCGGGCCCGAGGTCCTCAGCGTCCAGCACGTCGACCACGTCGCCGCCCAGTACCCGACCGGCAGCCTCGCGCGGATCACGCCCGAGATGATCGCCGCCGGATTCCCACCCGCATGAAACTCACCATCGTCGGCTGCAGCGGGTCCTTCCCCGGCCCGCAGTCCCCGGCGTCCTGCTACCTGCTGAGCGCCGAGTGGGAGGGCCGCACCTGGCGCATCCTCCTCGATCTCGGCAACGGCTCCCTCGGGGCGCTGCAGCGCTACATGGACCTGCGCGAGATCGACGCCGTGTTCCTGTCCCACCTGCACCCCGACCACTGCATGGACCTGTGCGGGCTCCACGTCGCCGTCCACTGGGATCCCTCGGGGTGGGGCCTGCCGCGCATCCCCGTCTGGGGTCCTGCAGCGACGGCGGATCGGATGGCCAGCGCCTACGGCCTCGATCTCGATCCGGGGATGCACGAGGACTTCGACTTCCGCTCGTGGGAGGACCGCTCCGGGGTGTCGGTGGGCCCGTTCAGCATCACGCCGTATCGCGTGCTGCACCCCATCGAGGAGGCGTACGCGCTGCGCGTCGAGGTGACCGAGGCGGACGGGCAGGGAGGTTCCCGTCCCCACGTCCTCGCGTACTCGGGGGACACCGACGCGTGCGACGGACTGGTGGACGCGGCCAAGGACGCCGACGTCTTCCTGTGCGAGGCCGCCTTCCACGAGGGCCGCGACGACGCCATCACCGGTGTGCACCTCACGGGCAAGCGCGCCGGCGACGTCGCCACCCGCGCGTCCGCCAAGCGCCTGCTGCTGACCCATCTCCCGGTCTGGAATGATGCGAACGTCGCCGTCAGCGAGGCCAAGGAGAGCTACGACGGCCACCTCGCGGTCGCCGTCGCCGGGGTCTCGTACACGGTGTGACCCGGGGCGGCACTCGCTCCGTGCGCCGGTGCCTCCCGATGGCCGGCATCCCGGCCCCGTCTAGACTGGAAATCATGACCTCCGCGAAACCCACGCCCGTGCCGCCCGCCGACAGTGCCCAGAGTCCCGTGCTGCGCGCGGACGGCAGGACGCCCGACCAGCTGCGCAACATCAGCATCACGCGCGGCTGGTCCAAGCAGGCCGAGGGCTCCGCGCTCATCGAGTTCGGGAACACGCGCGTCCTCTGCACCGCGAGCCTGACGAGTGGTGTGCCCCGCTGGCTCAAGGGCGAGGGCAGGGGCTGGGTGACCGCCGAGTACGCCATGCTCCCGCGCGCCACGAACACCCGCTCCGACCGTGAGTCCGTCAAGGGCAGGATCGGCGGCCGGACGCACGAGATCTCGCGCCTGATCGGCCGTTCCCTGCGGTCGATCATCGACACCAAGGCGCTCGGGGAGAACACGATCGTGCTCGACTGCGACGTCCTCCAGGCCGACGGCGGCACGCGGACCGCCGCGATCACCGGAGCCTACGTGGCCCTCGCCGACGCCATCCGGTACGCCAAGGACAAGAAGCTCATCCCCGCCTCGGCGTCCCCGCTCACCGACACCGTCGCGGCCATCAGCGTGGGCATCATCGACGGCGTCCCCATGCTCGACCTGCCCTACGTGGAGGACGTCCGCGCGGAGACGGACATGAACGTCGTCGTCACCGGTTCCGGGAAGTTCGTCGAGGTGCAGGGCACGGCCGAGGGCGCGCCCTTCGACCGCGCCGAACTCGACGCCCTGCTGGACCTCGCCCTGCTGGGCACCGCGCAGCTCGCGCAGATCCAGATCGACACGCTCCGGGACTCGCACGGTGGCTGACGCGCCCCGGCTCGTCCTCGCCACCCGCAACCCCGGCAAGCTGCGGGAGCTGCGGGAGCTGCTGCGCGGCCAGGTGCCCGGGCTCGACGTCGACACGCAGGTGGTCGACGCCGCGACCGCCGGGGCCCCGGACGTCGTCGAGAGCGGTGTGACGTTCGAGGAGAACGCGCTGCTCAAGGCTGAGCAGGTGGCCCAGGCCACCGGGCTGCTCGCCGTCGCCGACGACTCGGGCCTCGCCGTCGACGTGCTCGGCGGAGCCCCCGGGATCTTCTCTGCGCGGTGGGCCGGCCGGCACGGAGACGACGCCGCGAACCTCGACCTCCTCCTGGCACAGCTCGAGGACATCCCGCACGAGCGGCGCGGCGCTGCCTTCGTCTGCGCCGCGGCCCTCGCGCACCCCGGCGCCTCCGCCGGGAGCCACACCGAGCGCGGGGAACTGCGGGGGTCGCTGCTGACCGCGCCCCGCGGTACCGGAGGCTTCGGCTACGACCCCGTCCTCGTGCCCGCGGGGCTGGACCGCAGCTGCGCCGAGCTCGCACCGGAGGAGAAGAACGCCATCAGCCACCGCGGTATCGCCTTCCGGGCGCTGCTGCCGCACCTCATCGACGCGCTGCGCTGAGCCCGAGCGGACCACTGCAGGCCATGACCACCTTCCGCCGACACCCCACGCGGTCCGTCCTCGAGGACGGACCGGTCGGACCACTTGCACCAGACAAGGGACGGACACCACCGTGAGCATCACCCAGACAGCCCAGGCCGCCCAGGCACTCCATGCCGCGACGGCGACCACATCGTCGGACGGATCGGCGCTCGGCGCCGTCACCGACTGGGCCGTGAACCTGATGGAGACCATCGGCGCTCCCGGCGCAGGTCTGGCCATCGCCCTGGAGAACCTCTTCCCACCCCTGCCGAGCGAGGTGATCCTGCCGCTGGCAGGCTTCACCGCGAGCCGGGGGAACTTCTCGCTCCTCGAGGCCATCTTCTGGACCACCCTCGGCTCGGTGGTCGGCGCCTACGCGCTATACGCGCTCGGGGCCTGGCTCGGACGCGACCGCATGCGGCGGCTCGTGGCGAAGGTCCCGCTCATCGACATCGAGGACGTCGACCGGGTGGAGGCCTGGTTCGAGCGCCACGGGTACCGGGCCGTGTTCTTCGGCAGGATGATCCCGCTGTTCCGCAGCCTCGTCTCGATCCCGGCCGGGATCGAGCGCATGCCCCTGGGCAAGTTCCTGCTGCTCACCACCGCGGGCAGCCTGATCTGGAACACGATCTTCGTCATGGCCGGGTTCTACCTGGGCGAGAACTGGCACATCGTCGAGCAGTACGCGAACACGTTCCAGAAGATCGTGATCGTCGCCGTCGTGCTGTTCGCCGTGTACTTCGTCGTCTCGAAGGTGCGCAAGCACCGGGCGGCCAGGCGGGCGCAGTGACCCACGGCCCGACGCGCCGCGGGACGGCTGGACCCTCGACCTCGCCGTGCTGCACCGCGACCGCATCATCGGTGTGCTGGACCGCCGAGGTCCACGGGGTGCAGCCGGCACTCGACTTCCTCAGTCCCGGACCGGTTCCCGCCCCAGCAGGCTGACGTCCGTCGCGGCCGGCGTTCGCGCGTCGCCCGTTCCCGGGCCGGCCAGCACCCGCGACAGGTCCGCCGAGGGTTCGAACAGCCGGGCGTCGATCCCGAGCGCCCGGGCGGCCGCGATGTTGGCGGGCGCGTCGTCGACGAACGTGACCTGCGCCGCGTCGGCGGCGAGCTCGGCGAGGACGTGCTCGAAGATCGCGGGGGAGGGCTTCACGAGCCTGAGCGGGGAACTGAAGAAGAGGTGCCGGAACAGCCGGGTCCATGGTGCCTGGGAGAGCTGCGACACCATGGCGGCCGGCATGTTCGAGAGCAATGCCAGCTGCTCGCCCCGGGCTTCCAGGTCCTCGAGGACGTCGAGGGTGTCGAGGTTCGGGTGTGACCACTGGTTGCCGTCCAGGACGTCGAGCCACGCGGACCTGACCTGCTCCACGCCCTCGCCGCACACCAGCGACCAGTACTCCTCCGACGTGAGGGCGCCGGCGTCGTAGGCGTACCGGTGCCGCCAGTACGCCGAGGTGGAGTCCTGCAGGTCCTGTGTGCCGGTCGCCTCGGCGAGCAGCTCCCAGTCCTGAGGGGTGGGTGCGGTGGAGATCACGTTTCCGTAGTCGATCAGGTACCACCTGCGGGGGGTGTCGGTGCGGGCCATGGTTCAGGGTAGGGCCGTAACCCTGCGGACGTGTCGGACCTGCGGTGAACGTTACGTGAACGTGCGGCCGGTGACGGCGGTAAACTCGTTGCGTGGGAATCGCATTCACGGCCATCGACTTCGAGACGGCGAATGGCTTCCGCGGGTCTCCCTGCGCCGTCGGACTGACCAAGGTCAGGGACGGCCGGATCGTCGAGGAGGCGTCCTGGCTGATGCGCCCGCCCGTCGGGCACGACTCGTTCGATTCCCGGAACATCGCGATCCACGGGATCACCGCGGCCATGGTCGCCGACGCCCCCCGGTTCGGCGACCTGTTCCCGGAGATCGGCGGCTTCATCGGCTCCGACGTCCTCGTGGCCCATAACGCGGCCTTCGACCTCGGCGTGATCCGTTCCGCCCTCGAGGTGTCCGCCCTTCCGGGGCCGGCCTGGGACTACGCCTGCACCGTCGTCCTCTCGCGGAAGAGCTACTCGCTGCCCTCCTACTCCCTGCCCTTCGTCGCCGAGGCCGCCGGCGTCCCGCTGGTCAACCATCACGACGCCGTCGAGGACGCGCGTGCCTGCGCCGGCATCATGATCGACATCGCGCGCCGGTTCGGCGCACCGACGGTCGAGGAGGTGCTCGGCCACCACAACCTCCCGCTGTCGCGCGCCGAGCCGTACGCGCCGGGCGTGGACGAGCTGTCGAAGGCCACCCGGACCGCCCTCGAGCGGGGGACGTCGCCCGCCGGGTGGTCGGGCTGGCCGGAGGAGGGGGAGAACCCGCACGCCAACGCGCAGGCCGATCCGCGGCACCCGCTCTACGGGCAGACCGTCGTGTTCACCGGGAACCTCGGCATCCCGCGCCCGCAGGCGAAGGAGCGTGCGGCCCGCCTCGGGGCGCAGCCGGCCAGTTCCGTCACACGCAGGACCACCGTGCTGGTGGTCGGTGACGGGTTCGTCGCCTCGGACCTGCGCAACGGGCGCGTGACCGGCAAGGCGCGGCGCGTGCTCGAACTGCACGAGCGGGGCCAGGCCATCGAAGTGCTGTCGGAGGCCGAGTTCCTGCAGATGACCGGCGGACGGTGGCCGGCGCAGAGCCAGTGATCCGCCGCTGGGCGCGAGGGCCGATCAGAAGTGCAGGCCGATCCCCGTGAGTGCGGCGGAGAGGTCGATGAGCCTCGACGCGGCATTGCTCTCGCGAGCCCGCGGCTTCGCGGGTACCAGGGCCGGCCGGCCCTTGAGCTGGAACCAGCCGTCGGGTCCGCAGTAGGCGCCGTTCGGGATGCCGGCGTCGACCGTGGCCCGCACGAGCGGCCACGCGCCGTCGTCCTTGCCCTGCGCGACGGGCCCCATGACGCGTTTCCGCCAGGCGGCGGCAGGCTTGTGGACCTCGACGCCGGGCCGGGCGGGGGTGAGCATGCCGAGGGCCAGGCCCGGATGGGCCACGACGCTCGTCGCAGTACTGCCGGTCAGCTCGAGGCGGCGCGCCAGTTCGAAGCCGAACGCCATGACGGCCAGCTTCGACGTCGCATAGGCGCTCGCGTTGCGGTACGACGACGGCTGCAGGGACGACGGCGTGAGCCGCGCCCACCGGTGGCTGATGCTGCCGAGGTGGACGATCCGGGTACCGGCGGCGGAGAGCGCCGGCAGCAGCAAGGCGATCAGGGCGTAGTGCCCGAGGTGGTTGGTGCCGAACTGCAACTCGAAACCGTCCGCCGTGGTGCGCCGCTCCGGTGAGCCGACCACGCCTGCGTTCGCGAGCAGACCGGCCAGCGGAGGACCCGCCGCGATGGCCGCCGCGGCAGCCCGCACCGAGGACAGATCGGCCAGGTCCAGGGGCTGGAAGGAGACGTCGGCGCCGGGATGCAGGCCGCGGATGGCGCCGATGGCGCGGCCGGCCCTGTCCCTGCTGCGGGACGCGAGGACCACGCTCGCGCCGGCGGCCGCGAGCTGCTCGCACGCGAAGTACCCGAGGCCCGCATTGCCGCCGGTGACGAGGACCCGCCGGCCCGTCAGTGAGGGAAGGGCCGTCGGGTCCCAGTCGGCCCCGCCCCGCCCGGCGCCCGGTGCGCGGTCCAGCAGGCCCATCCCGTCAGGACCCCGTGGTCGCGGCGAGCAGGGTGCCGGCTATCGTCCGGACGACGGCGGGCATGCCGGGGGCGTCGAGGTAGGTGGGAGGCAGGGCGCCCGTCCCGTGGAGGGCGCCGAGGATCGCCCCCGCCACGGACGCCGCGACCGTCGGGGAGGCATCGGGCCTGCCCGATGCCGCCGCATGGGCCAGTGCGGCCGCCAGCTGTTCCCGGGGCGAGCCCGTCACCGCCGCACCCTCGAGGCTGGCCTGCAGGGCAGCCTCGAAGGTCCCCGCCGCCGTCGGCCCGCCGGTCGGACTGCCCTGTCCTGCGGCATGGCGCTCGGCGGACTCCTCGGGCTGGGCGGCGTCGGGGGCGAGCCTGCGCTCCTCGTCGCGGACCGCACGGACCGCCTCCGGGAGGCCGAGGCCCTCGATGGCCAGGGCCCGGACGATGGTGCTGAAGAGGGCTGCGGTGCCCCTCGCGGCGGCCGAGCCGTGCGTGAGCGCCGCGCCGTCGACCGTCAGCCGCTCCACCATGCTCGCGGGGATGCGGGGCACCAGTCCGAAGGGCGCGGAGCGCATCAGCGCACCCGGGCCTTCGGCCAGCGGATTGAGCGGCCGCGCCCGCGTGCCCATCTCGCCGCTGAGGAGTGCGCGGACGGTGTCGGTGTCGGCGTCGTGGACGGGCAGCAGATCGTCCTGGCGGTCGAGCCACCGTGCGGGCGGCGCCGGCGCGCCGGCCGGGAGGTGTTCGCCCTGCCGGCGCAGCCAGCGGAGATAGGCGAGCCACAGGCAGGCCGTCTCGTCCGCGGCCACGCCGTCGTTGGCCCATTCCAGGGCGTCGACCAGGCCGTCCACGGTGTACAGGGTCAGCTGGGTCGCCTCCGAGACCGTCAGCGCCGCGGGGTCGTCGAGGGCGGTGGCCGGATCATCGCCTGCCACGGAGAGGACGCCGTACGCGTCACCCGCCATCGTCCCGAGGAGGCAGCCGAGCACGCGGTCCCCGTAACCGGGCGCTCCGTCGTCGGGGGTGGTCGGAGTGGCGGTACTGCGGTCCGCGGTGCTGTCGGTCGTCACCGGTCCAGTCTAGGGAGCCCGCCCGATCCTGACGCGCTCCCGCTCCCGGCCGACCGGCAGGGCTCCCAGCCACCACGCAGACTAGGATGCAAGGCTCGTCCGCGGTCCGGTGCAGCACCGGACAGTCCCCCCGCAGGCACGACCGAAGGAATCCGCTTCCATGACCCATCCCACGACACCGGCCGCAGCGACGTCAGGCGCATCCTCCGCCGGCCGCACGTCCGACGACGCGGTGCAGGCTCCCGGCCTCGTGGCCCGCTCCATCGCCGAGGGCGCCGGTTCCTTCCTCGTCGTCCTCGCCGGCCTCGGCGCGACGATGCTCGCCACGGAGACCGCACTGCAACCAGTGCTCGTGTTCGGCTTCGCCGTCGTGGCCGCGATGATCGCGTTCGGGTACGTGTCCGGCGGGCACTTCAACCCGGCCGTCACCATCGGTTCCGCCGTTGCCGGCCGGACCGACTGGAGGTCCGTGGCCCCGTACGTCGTGGCGCAGGTGGTGGGCGCCGTCGCCGCGTCCGGGCTGATCTGGCTCGTCCTCAGTGCCAATGCGCAGCTCACCGACATCCGGGGCTTCTTCAGTTCGGCCTCGAACGGCTTCGACGAGCACTCCGCGGCACAGTTCCCCCTGACCAGCGCCTTCCTGCTCGAGATGGTCGCCACCGCACTGCTCGTGGCGGTCTTCCTCGGAGCGGGTTCACAACGCGCCCGGCGCGACCTCGCCCCGTTCGCGGTCGGCCTGACCTACGCGGGACTGCTCTCGTTCCTCCTGCCCGTGACGAACGGCGGCATCAATCCCGTCCGCTCGGTCGCATCGGCCGTCTTCGCCGAGCCCTGGGCCCTCCAGCAACTGTGGCTGTTCTGGGCCGCGCCGATCGTGGGCGGCCTGATCGCAGGACTCATCTTCCGCAGCATCGACTCCTCCATGCCCGGCCGCAAGGACGCACCGGAGGGCGGGGCCCCGGCCGTCGCCGCGGCGACCGGACGCCAGGACCAGGCCGACGACGCCGGTTCCGCGGGCGGCAGCCCCGACGGCGAGGGCGCGGCCGAGGACGCGCGCCGTCCGTCCGGCGACGCGGCGTCCTTCTTCGACGCGCACGCATCCGATGGGCCGCAGGCTCCCGGCGGGACCCCCGGGACCCCCGGGACCTCCGGACCGGGTCGCTAGCACCGTCCTGCAGCCCGCCGCATGCCGATCCGGACAATGTCGGCGTGTGGCGGTAGCGTGAAAATCATGAGGATCCTGCACACTTCCGACTGGCACCTGGGCCGTTCCTTCCACGGCACCGGGACCCTCGACGCCCAGCGGATCTTCCTCGACAGCCTCGAGAAGACCGTGCGCGAGGAAGGCGTCGACGTCGTCCTCGTCGCCGGCGACGTCTACGACCGCGCCCTGCCCGCCGTCGACGTCGTCGCACTCCTCGACGAGGCACTGGACCGCCTGACCGTCGCCGGCGCGCAGGTGGTCATCAGCAGTGGGAACCACGACTCCGCCACCCGGCTGGGATTCGGCGGTCGACTCCTCTCCCGCGGGGGAGTCCACCTCCGCACGCGCATCGAGGACATCGCCGTCCCGGTCACCTGGCCGCTCGGGCAGGACGCCGAGCTCGCCGTCTACGGCGTCCCCTACCTCGAACCGCGCGTCGTCGCGGACGGACTGGCTGCGGATGCCGGGACCCACACGGCCGTGACCGGCGCGGCCCTCGACCGCATCCGGGAGGACCTCGGACGGAGGGCGGAGGGCCGGCGTGTCGTGTCGATCGTCATGGCCCACACCTTCGCCGCGGGCGGCGCCCCCACCGACAGCGAACGCGACCTCGCCATCGGCGGACTCGGCGCCGTGCCGCTCTCCCTCTTCGACGGCTTCGACTACAGCGCGCTCGGCCATCTCCACGGCCGACAGAAGCTCTCCGAGACCGTACGGTACTCGGGCTCGCCCCTCGCCTACTCCTTCTCGGAGGTCGACCACACCAAGGGAGCGTGGCTCCTGGACGTGGACGACACCGGCGTGCATGACATCCGCGCCGTCGACTGGCCCGCACCCCGGGACCTCGCCGTGCTCGAGGGCCGGCTGGACGACCTGCTCGGCCGGGCCGACCTCGACTGGGCGGAGACCGCCTACTGCCATGTCACCCTCACCGATCCCGAGCGGCCGGCGCGCGCCATGGAGCGCCTCCGGACACGCTTCCCCGACACCCTGGTGCTCGCCTTCGCCCCCGAGGGCGGAGCCGGCGCCGACACCCGGACCTACAGCGAACGCATCGCGGGGGCCAGGGACGACGCCGACATCTGCTGCGGTTTCCTCGAGCACGTGCGCGGCCGGAAGGCCTCGCCGGAGGAGCAGGCGCTGGTCCGCCGGACCGTCGACGCCGCCCTGAGCCTCGCCCACGAACGGTAGGAAGCACCCGTGAGACTGCACCACCTCGAGATCCAGGCGTTCGGGCCCTTCGCCGACCGCCAGAGCGTCGACTTCGACGCCCTGTCCGCGCAGGGCCTGTTCCTCCTCAACGGACCCACCGGCGCGGGCAAGTCGAGCGTGCTCGATGCCGTGTGCTTCGTGCTCTACGGCTCGGTCCCGGGCGCACGCCAGGCCGCCAAGCGGCTGCGCAGCGACCACGCTGCCGAGTCCGTGGCCCCGGAGGTCTCCCTCGAGTTCTCCGTCGCCGACCGCCGCTTCCGCGTGGTGCGGTCACCGGCCTGGGAGCGGCCCGCACGGCGGGGCAGCGGCACGACGACCGAACAGGCCCGGACTCTCCTCAGCGAACGCGTCGGCGCCGACTGGGTGCAGAAATCGGCCCGCAACGACGAGGCCGGGCTCGAGCTGCAGGCGCTGCTCGGTATGGACAAGGAGCAGTTCACCAAGGTGGTGATGCTGCCCCAGGGCGAGTTCGCGGCCTTCCTCCGCGCGGACGCCAAGCCGCGGCGGGAACTGCTCCAGAAACTCTTCTCGACCACGCGCTTCGAGGATCTCGAGAGACTGTTCGGCGAGGAGAGCCAGCGGGTCGGGCGCGACCTCGCCGAGCAGGAGGACCTGCAGCGGCATCTCCTCCTCCGTGCCATCGACGAGGCCCAGCGCCATGACGTCGGCGGTACCGGGGATGCCCTCGACGGGGGGACGGCCGGGTCGGCGTCGATGCAGGAGATGACCGAGGCCCTCTCGAAGCAGCGGGACGCGGCAGCGCTGGAGAGCCTCGACCTCGCCGAACAGAGCGCCCTCGCCGACGGTGCGCTCGCGGACATCCGGCGACGGCGCGGCAGCTTCGCGTCCCTCGCGCAGCTCCGAGCCCAGCGGGAGGAGCACGAGGGCCGCGCCGGGACGATTGCGGATCTGGTCGGCGTCCTGCGGCAGCACGATCAGGCGCAGGGGCTGGCGGGCCTCCTCGGACTGGACGACGACGGAGTCGCCGCGGTCGAGCGCGCCCGTTCCCTGCACGGGAAAGCCCTTGACGGCGTGCGGGACGACACGACCGCCGCCGAGTACTTCGATCTCGAGCGACTCTCCGACGACGCCGTGCCCCGCGACGCACTGGCGGACGCCTGCGCGGCGTCGTCGTCCGCGCTGGGCATCCTGCGCGCCGCCCTGCCCGACGAGCGGCGGCTGCTGGACGTCCGGACCGCGCTGCAGTCCGGGATGTCGGCGGTCGGCGACCTCGACCGGCGCATCGAGGAGGCGGTCGAGGCCGTGGCCCGGCTGCAGCGCACCCGCACGGAGGACACCGAACGCCTCGTCCCGCTGCGCCTCGCGGCCGACGGGCTGGAGCACCTCCGCACCGATCTCGCCGCGGCCGTCGCGGCCGAGGACGTCGTCCGGCAGTACCGTGCGGCCGCGGAGCGTCGCACCGCGGCGGACACCGCGCATGCGGCGGCGGCCGAGCGCTTCCTCCGGCTGAAGGAGGAGTGGCTCCACATGCTCGAGCTCCGGCTCGAGCAGTCCGCCGAGGAACTCGCCGAGCGGCTGGAGGACGGGCAGCCGTGCCCGGTCTGCGGCAGCCCCGAGCACCCGGCTCCCGTCACGTCACCCGGCGGGAGCCGGATCACCCTCGAGGAGGAGCAGTCCGCGCGCCGCCTGCAGACCGAGGCCGAAGGCGCCCAGGACGACGCCCGGGAGGTGCGGGACAGGGTGCGGCTCGAGGTTGCCGACCTCGCGGCCAGGGGCGGTGACATCCCGCCCGAGGACGCGGCCGCTGCGACGCGCGCAGCACGCACGACGCTCGATGCCGCCGAGGCGGCGCACAGGGAATGCTCGGCCGTCGAGGAACGGATGCGGGCCTCCGTCGAGGAGGAGGACCGGGCCGGCAGGCTGCGGGACGCGCTCCGGGAGGAACGGGCCGCCGCGGAGTCACGGAGGGCCTCGCTGCTGGACCAGGAGGACCTCCTCGTGCAGCGGCTCGCCGGTCTCCAGGCGGGGGCGCCGTCGCTGGCGGAGCGCATCGACATGGTGCAGCGTGCCCAGGACCGCCTCGAAGCCGTCCGTGACACGTTCGACGACGTGGTGCGCGCCGTCGCGCGCCAGGCGGACAACCGGAAGCGCCTCGACGAGGCCCTGCTCGCCACGTCGTTCGCCTCGGCCGAGGAGGCACGGGCCGCGCTCATGCCCGTCGACCGCCACGCGCAGGTGTCGCGGGAGGTCAGGAACCACGAGGTCCGTGGCCACCGCCTGGACGCGGCATGGGACGACCCCGTGGTCCAGGAGGCCCTCCGTGAGGAGCGGGACGGCATCGAGCCGCCCTCCGAGGAGGACGAGCAGCGCGCGGGCGCCGCCGCCGAGGACCTCAGGATCCGGGCGCACCGGGCAGGAATCCGGGCGGAGGTGCTCGGTCAGTCCGTGGCCCAGCTGGAGACGTACGCGCGGCAGCTCGAGGACCTCGAGCGGGACGTCGCACCCCTGCGTGAGCGCGCCCACCTGGTGGCAGCCGTCGCCGACACCGCCCGCGGGGGAGGGGAGAACCTCTACAAGATGTCCCTCGCCACCTACGTGCTGGCGTCTCGGCTCGAGCAGGTGGCCGCCGCGGCCACCGAGCGGCTGCTCCAGATGTCCGACGGCAGGTACCAGCTGGTGCACAGCGACGCCACCGCCGGCAACAAACGGTCGGGACTGGGCCTCAACGTGATCGACGGCTGGACCGGCAACCGACGCGACACCTCCACGCTCTCGGGTGGCGAGTCCTTCATGGCGTCCCTGGCGCTGGCGCTCGGGCTGGCGGACGTGGTGCAGCAGGAGGCGGGCGGACTCGACATCGAGACCCTCTTCGTGGACGAGGGATTCGGCTCCCTCGACGACCAGGCCCTCGAGCAGGTCATGGACGCGCTCGAGGGGCTGAGGAGCGGGGGGCGTGTGGTGGGGCTGGTGAGCCATGTGCCCGAACTCAAGCAGCGGGTGAGCGCGCAGCTGCAGGTCGTCAAAGGGCGGCAGGGCTCGATCCTGCGCCTCGTGGAGCAGCCCGCCAGCGTGTAAACTTGGTGGCGTTCACGGGTCGGGCGCATCGGGAGGGGGGACGATGCGCGTTCGACGCACCCGGAAAGCGCATGTACAAGAACCCGACGCCCGCCTCGGCGGACTCCCTCCCGTCCCCGACATCGTCCCCCGCACCACGCCCCGACAGCCCTGAGCGGTCCCGCCTCGGCAGGTTCGGCGTGCTGCCGCGACTCGCGGGTACCTCCTTCCTCGTCCTCGGTCTCTTCGCCCGGCTTCCCCTCGCGATGCTCACCGTCGGAGCCCTGACGCTCGTGACCACAGCCAGCGGCTCCTACGCCGCCGGCGGATTCGCGGCCGGCGCCGTCGGCGTCGGCTCGGCTCTCGGCGCGCCCCTCCTCGGCGTCCTCGCGGACAGGCTCGGCCAGCGGATCGTGCTGCTCGTCTCGGCGGTCCTCAACACCCTGGCCATCGCGGCCCTGCTGGTCGTGACCCTCACGAGCGAACGCTTCACGGGAGGAGCCCTCGCCCTCGTACTCGTCGCGGCCTTCGCGATGGGCTTCACGTGCCCGCAGATCGGGCCGCTCGCCAGGGTCCGCTGGATGGCGATGACCCGGGGTCGCGGCGCGGACCTCGACACTGCGCTGTCCTACGAGGGGACGGCCGACGAACTGACCTTCGTCCTCGGCCCCGCCCTCGTGGGTCTGCTTGCCGGCCTGATCGCGCCATGGCTCCCGCTGGCTCTGGCCGCCGCCCTCACCCTCACCCTCGTCAGCGCCTTCGCCGTGCACCGGACGGTGGCGTTCAGCGATGCGCCCCCCGTCCCCGCGGGCGACGACGGCACCACCGGCGGGGACGCGCCCGGGTACCGGACGTGGCTCGTCCTGTTCCCCGTGGCGGGCATGATCGCCATGGGGGCGTTCTTCGGGTCCACGCAGACGTTCCTCACGGCCTTCACCGGACACTTCGGCTCGCCCGAGTCCTCGGGGCTGCTGTACGCCGTGATGGGGCTCAGCTCCGCGCTCGCCGCCCTGTCGGTGGCCTACTGGCCCCGGCGTTTCGGCCACACGGCCCGCTGGATCGCGTCGGCCGCGGCGATGGCGGCCGCCGCCGTGGCGCTGGCCCTCCCGGACACGATCGGCGTCATGGTCCTGGTGCTGCTCGTCCTCGGCCTCTTCGTGGGACCCACCATGGTGACCATCTTCTCCATCGGCTCGGATGTCGCTCCGGCGAACAGGCTCGGCACGGTCATGACGCTGCTCGCCAGCGGGATCGTCGCAGGGACGGCGATCGGTTCGGCGCTCGCGGGGACGCTCGCCGAATCGGCCGGAGCCGCAGGCGCTGCGGCGGTCCCGGCGTCGTCGGCAGCCGTCCTGCTGCTCCTCGGTGTCCTCTCGGCCGTCGCCCTGCGGCGCGCGAGGAGTGGACGGGGCACGTCGCCGAGCGCCTCCTGACGCGCCCCATAGCATGCCGGCTGTGACCGGTCGGCGCGCTGTCGCTTCCCCCTCGCCGCGCATAGGATCGTAGGACATCCGAGCTGCAGGAGGACTGACATGAGTACCGAAGGCACCGAACACGAAGGTACCGGACACGACGGCGCCGAGGACGCACAGGGCGTCGGCCCCGAGGGGACCATCCCCGCGAGCGAGGATGGCGTGGCGGCGGGATCGACCGACGAGCCGAGCAACTTCGAGCCGGAAGAGGACGACGGCGACGGGTCCTGACCCGGACCCGACACGGAAGGGCCCGGGTCATCGGCAGTGCCGGTGACCCGGGCCCTTCCGCGTCGATGCACCGGTCGTTGGGGCAGGGAGCAGGGAGCAGGGAGCGGACGTCCGGGTCAGGCGCCGGATGCAGTACTCAGGCGATGCTGGGAGCGCGCCGGGGCGGATCCGGCAGGCGGACGTTGCCGGCGAGGACACCGCCCGTGACGGATCCGCCCGTGATCACGCCCCCGGTGGCCGGGCCGGCGTCGTCCGCGGCGAGAGCGCCCTGCGCGGTCCGCTGCCCCGGCACTGCCGGAGCCGGCACCCGAGGGTGGTCGCCGGTCCGGCTGCGCAGATCGAGGGCGACGTCGTGCGCGTGGGGTCGGCGGGCCGGGTCCCTCGACGTCATACGGCGCAGCAGGTCCGCCCAGTCCGGTCCGAGCGAATCGGGCACCTCGGGGTCGCGGAGGAGTCGCGCCAGGGCCGCCTCGACCACCGGCCCCGGGAACGCCTTCTCACCGGTCAGGCATTCGAGGAGGACGAGGCCCAGCGAGTAGACATCGCTCCGATCGTCGACGGGATCGCCCTTGGCCTGCTCCGGACTCAGGTAGTTCGCCGTGCCGATCGTCGCCCCGACGGCCGTGGCCATGGTGGCGTCCACCATGCGGGCTATCCCGAAATCCGTGAGCTTGGCGTACAGGCGCGTACTGTTGTCCGCGCTCTGGAAGAGCAGGATGTTGGCAGGCTTCACGTCACGGTGGACCACGCCCTCGGAGTGGACGTAGGCCAGGGCATCGGCCAGGTCCGCACCGAGCTGAGCCACGTCCTCCGCGCTGAGCGCGCCGCGCTTGAGGCGGTGGCGAAGGTCCTCACCGTCCACGAGTTCCATGACCAGGAAGCCGGTGGTCCGGCCGTCCTCGTCCACCTCCATCCCTGCGTCATGAAGGGTCACGAGACCGGGATGGTTGAGTGTGGAGAGCAGCATCGTCTCGGTGTGCTGGCGGCGGTAGTCGTCGTCGTCGGACGTCGCGGGATTGAAGATCTTGATCGCGACCGTCCGGCCGAGGGTGCGGTCGACCGCACGGTACACCGAGGCGGCTCCTCCGACTCCGAGCAGTTCCGTGGTCTCGTACCGGTCGGCAAGGACCCGCATGCGTGTCCTCCCGCGACAGTTCGTGATGATCGATCCCGCACGGCCGTAAGGGTGCTGATCAAATGTCAGTATAACGTCCGTGGATTCCGCCCCTGCGCGCCCGATGAGGCGTTACCGAATCTTGATCAGCGTCCTCCGTCGAGGAATCCGAGGGCCGCGTCCTTGAAGAGTCGCGAGGTGATGGCGTTCGAGTGGTTCCGTCCCGGAAGCACCGCCACGGCGGCGTCCGGTGCCCACTCCCTGAGGTCCTCGATGCCGCCGGCGTAGTCGTCCTGGTCGCCGGCGACCAGGAGCAGCGGCATGCGGGGCACGGCGCCCTGCGGGTCGAACGGCTCCGTCTTGATGGCCGTGACCATCGCCAGGAGCGCGGGGAGGTCGGCCTGGTCCCCTGCCTGGGCCATGCGCAGGAGGTCGGCGGTGGTCGGGTCCTGCGGGGGCGCGCCCCCGGCGAGGAAGCGCTCCGCGCCCTCGAGGTCGAAGGAGGCGAGGGGGTCGGCCGTCCCCGGCCCGCCCAGGACCATGCGCCGGACGATCTCGGGCTGTGTGGCACCGAACTCCCAGGCGAGGCGGGATCCCAGGGAGTAGCCGACGATGTCCACGCCGGATGCCGGGTCGCCCTCGCGAAGCGGCATCACGCGCTCGTCGAACAGGGCCTGCAGGATGTCCGCGCGTATGCGGCTCGGCGTGTAGGCGCCGCCGTCGTCCGGCGCCGCGCTGTCGCCGTGCGCAGGGAGGTCCACCATGATGACGCTGCGGCCGGCGTCGTTGAGGAATCGGACCCAGCCCGTGTCCGTCCAGTTCTGCCGGGACGAGGAGCCGAAGCCGTGCAGCAGGAGGATCGGCGGCAGGGGGAGCGGGGATGCCGCAGCGCTGCGCGTGATGGACAGGTGGGGGTCGATGCCCTCGACGTCGTGTACGGCGTGGTGGTCCATGTACCCCATCGTAAGGGCGGCAGGGACGTGTGCTCCGTCGAACACATCCCCGCCGGCGGCCCGGAGACCGACGCCTGAGACTTTAGACACTTCCTGCCGGGGTTCAACCAGGCGCCGGAAGGCGTCCGGCCGGCGGGACGACGGAGCCTTCCGCGACCCCCATGGATGAGTTATAGTCATGTAGACCCTAAGTGGTGTCGCACTTCATCGGACGGAAGGACCGGGTATGTACGGCTCGGCCAACGTCTCGGAGCGCCAGGCCCAGGCACCGGCGCTCGCCATCTCGACGGTGATCTTCGCCCTGCGCTCCGATCCCCTGTCCGGCCGCTCGGAGATCTGGCTTCCACTCGTCCGCAGGATCCGACAGCCGCATCTCGGCCGGTGGGCGCTTCCCGGCGGACCGCTCGGCGGGAGCGAATCCCTGCAGGACGCCGCGGCGAGGAACCTGCGGGAGACGACGGATCTCGAGCCCACGTACCTCGAGCAGCTCTACGCGTTCGGAGGGCTCGATCGTGCGGCCGCGCAGCGCCTGGTGTCCATCGTGTACTGGGCGCTCGTCCGTCCGGACCAGGCCGATCTCGCCCGGGAGTCGGAGAACGTCCGGTGGTTCCGCGCATCCGAGGCGGCCGGCCTCGCCTTCGACCACGACGAGATCGTCGCATACGCCCTCGAACGGCTGCGCGGCAAGATCGAGTACGGCTCCGTCGCCTATCACTTCCTGGGCGACCGGTTCACGCTCGCGCAGCTGCGCCGGGTCTACGAGGCCGTCCTCGGCCGGCAGCTCGACCCGGCGAACTTCCGGCGACAGTTCCGGTCGGCCAAGGACATCGCCGCCACCGACGACGTGCTGCAGGGCGTGCGCAACCGCCCGCCCAGGCTCTACCGCTACACCGGACAGCCCGCTCCCGCAGCCCCGACCGACCCCGGGCGGGCAGCCGTCCGGCCCTGACCCGTCCCGATCCGTCCCGATTCCGCCGCCGCCCGTCCGCCGGTCGGCCCCACTGCAGGGAGAAGCCCATGTCCGTCACCACCGCCATCCAGCTCGTCAGCCGAGGAGAGGCAGCGGCCGCCGCAGGAGCCGGGACCTGCTCGCCCGACCTCGTCCGCGACCCCTGGGCGTTCGATGCCCTCCCCATGCCGAGCTACGGCCCCGGCGCCTCCGTGCACGACCAGGCCCCACCCGCCACGCCCCGGCAGGGCGAACTCCCGGAGGACTACAGGACCGCATCTCCCGAGGACCTCGACCGCCGCATCCTCGCCGCCAAGGACGCGCTCGGGGAATCGGCGGTCATCCTCGGACACTTCTACCAGCGCGACGAGGTGGTCCGGTACGCCGATTTCGTGGGCGACAGCTACCAACTCGCCCGTGCCGCCAGGGAACGCTCGGCCGCGCGATCCATCATCTTCTGCGGCGTGCACTTCATGGCGGAGACGGCGGACATGCTGTCGACGCCCGAGCAGTCCGTCATCCTGCCCAACCTCGCAGCGGGCTGTTCGATGGCCGACATGGCGGACATCGACTCCGTCACCGAATGCTGGGAGCAGCTGACAGCGCTCTTCCGGAGCGAGCGGGACGCCGATGGCCGCCAGCCCGTCGTCCCCGTGACGTACATGAACTCCTCGGCCGCGCTGAAGGGGTTCTGCGGCGAGAACGGGGGGATCGTCTGCACGTCGTCGAACGCCGCGGCAGTGCTCCAGTGGGCCTTCGAACGCGGTCGGCGCGTCCTGTTCTTCCCTGACCAGCACCTCGGCCGCAATACCGCCAAGGCCATGGGAGTGCCCCTCGAGCAGATGCCGATGTGGAACCCGCGCAGGCCCTGGGGAGGGACGGACGAGCAGACGCTGCGCGACGCCCGCGTGATCCTCTGGCACGGTTTCTGCTCCGTACACCGGCGCTTCACCGTCGCGCAGATCGAGAAGGCGCGGGCTGAGCACCCCGGTGTCCGGGTGATCGTGCACCCGGAGTGCCCCATGCCCGTGGTGGATGCCGCGGACGAATCGGGCTCCACCGACTACATCCGCAAGGCCGTCGCTGCGGCTGCGCCCGGCAGCACCTTCGCGATCGGCACGGAGATCAACATGGTGAACCGGCTCGCCGCGCAGTACCCCGAGCACACCATCTTCTGCCTCGACCCCGTCATCTGCCCCTGCTCCACGATGTACCGGATCCATCCGGGGTACCTCGCCTGGGTGCTCGAAGGGCTCGTGCAGGGGCGGGTGGTCAACCGGATCACGGTGCCCGACAGCGTCGCCGTCCCGGCGCGGGTGGCCCTGAACCGCATGCTCGCGGTCCAGCCGTGACGCCGCCCGCCGGCGCCGCGCCGTCGACCGATGGCGGGCGCACCCGGGCGGTCGTCGTGGGTGCCGGCGTCGCGGGCCTGCAGACCGCGCTGGTGCTGCGCCGCCTCGATCCGCGCCGCGAGGTCGTCCTGCTCGCCAAGGCGGCGCTCGCCGAGAGCAACACCCGGTACGCGCAGGGCGGGATCGCCGCCGTCGTGCCGGCCCGCCCCGACGAGCGGGCGGCCACCACGAAGGCGAGCGCCCCGGATTCGGTGGCGGCGCACATCGCCGACACGCTCGCTGCGGGTGCCGGGCTGGCCGACCCGAATGCCGTCGCCGTCCTCTGCCGCGGATCCGAGGCCGGCATCGAAGCCCTCGAGCAGGCAGGGGTCGTCTTCGACAGGGCGGAGAGAGCAGACTCAGCGGACACCGCAGACCGTGCAGTCTCAGCGGACACCGCAGACCGTGCAGACTCAGCGGACACCGGCACCGCGGCGTCGCTGGCCCGCGGCCGCGAAGCCGCCCATTCCGCGCCGCGGGTCCTGCATATCGGCGGTGACGCTACCGGAGCCGGGCTGGTGGAGGCGCTGACCGCCGCCGTCCGGGCCGACGGCGGCATCCGCGTGCTCGAGAACGCCTTCGTCACGCGGGTGCTGCTCGACGGCGCACCCGGCGGCGTGCGGCGGGCCGAGGGCGTCGAGGTGCTCACGGAGCGGGGCCCGCAGCAGGTCCGGGCCGACGCCGTCGTCCTGGCGACAGGAGGCGCCGGCCAGCTCTTCGAGCACACCACCAACCCGGGCATCAGCACGGGCGACGGCGTGGCCCTGGCCTGGCGCGCAGGCGCCGCGGTCGCGGACCTCGAGTTCTTCCAGTTCCATCCCACGTCGCTCGACGTCCCCGGGAACCCGCTCATCTCGGAGGCCGTGCGCGGCGAGGGGGCCCGGCTCGTCGACGCCGACGGGCGCGCCTTCATGACCGATGTCCACCCCGCCGGCGACCTCGCGCCGCGCGATGTCGTAGCCCGCGGTATCGCCCGGCAGATCGCCAGGCAGATCGCCCGACGTCCTGCTCCGGACCACGTCCCGGACCCCGCCCGGCAGCCCCGCCCGGCCGGCCCGCGGCCGGGGGTCCGGCTCGATGCGACAGCGCTCGGAGCGGCGTTCCTCGCCCGCCGGTTCCCGTCCCTCACCGCGCTCACCGCACGGCACGGATTCGACTGGGCGGCGGAACCGGTGCCCGTCGTCCCCGCCGCCCACTACTGGATGGGCGGCGTCCGGACGGACACCGACGGGCGGACCACGGTGCCGGGCCTCTTCGCCGTCGGGGAGGTGGCGTGCACCGGGGTGCATGGTGCCAACAGGCTCGCCTCGAACAGCCTGCTCGAAGGGGTGGTGTTCGGAGCGCGCTGCGCGGCCGCGATCTCCGCGGGAGGGGGAGAGGTGCCCCGGTTCGACGCCGAGCCGCTGGACCTCGAGGCCGACGGGACCCCCACGCAGTCCTTCACGCGGTGCGACCTGCAGGCGCTGATGTCCGACCACGCCGGGATCCTGCGCACGCAGGACGGACTCGATCTCGCCCGGAAGCACCTGGCCTCCTACCGCTCCGATAACGCGCCCGAGGACGCCAACCTCCTGCTGTGCGCACGGCTCCTCGTCCACGCGGCCGCCTCCAGGGCCGACTCGTGCGGAGCCCACTTCCGCGCCGACCAGCCCGACACCCTGCCCGGGCCTCCCTCCCCGAGCCGGTCCTACGTCCGGGCCGTACGAGCCACCGAAGGAACAACACCATGACGAACACAGCCGCCACCCTGCCCGCCACCTCTTCGACTGCGTGGACCGCCCAGCCGCCGCAGCACCTCATCGACGCCGTCGTCGCCGCCGCACTCGCGGAGGACGCGCCCTGGGGTGACATCACCTGCCAGGCACTGATCCACCCCGAGCTGCGCGCGACGGCGTCCATCACCGCCCGCGAGCCCGGCATCCTCTGCGGGACCGCCGCCATCGAGGCGGCGATGCGCCTCACCGACGCACGCATCCGCGTCGACTTCCCGCAGGCGGACGGCGCGCGGTTCGACGCAGGCACCGTCCTCGCCGAGATCAGCGGGCCGGCAGCGGGCATCCTCACAGCCGAACGGACCGCGCTGAACATCGCTCAGCGCCTGAGCGGGATCGCCACGCTGACGCGTGCGTTCGTGGACGCTGCGGGCGGCACCCGGGCACGCATCACCGACACCCGGAAGACGACGCCCGGCCTCCGTGTCATGGAGCGGTGGGCGGTCCGCTGCGGCGGGGGCTCCAACCACCGGTCCGGGCTGTCCGACGCGGTCATGGTCAAGGACAACCACCTGGCGCTGCTCGCGGTGGACGGCCCCGAGGCGCTCACCGAAGCGCTGCTCACCGTGCGGTCCAGGGTGCCGCACACCGTGCACGTCGAGGTGGAGGTGGACCGGCTGGACCAGCTCGACCCGGTCCTCGCCGCGGGCGTGGACACCATCATGCTCGACAACTTCGACCTCGACGACCTCGCTGCGGGTGTGCGCCTGATCGGCGGCCGCGCGCTGGTCGAGGCGAGCGGCAACGTCCGCCTCGACACGGTGGCCGGCATCGCCGCGACCGGCGTGGACATCATCTCCGCGGGGGCCCTGACCCACAGCGTCCGATCCCTGGATCTCGGGCTGGACTTCGGCCCGGGCGTCGGGCCCGGGGTGTACTCGGAGGTACGGGGCGGCCGGTCCGGTGGACGCCATGATGTATCTTGACGCCGCCGCGACCGCGCCCGCACGGCGTGAGGTCCTCGAAGAGATGTGGCCCTTCCTGACCACGACCTTCGGCAACCCCTCGAGCCACCACACCTACGGCGAGGCGGCCGCGGCCGGGTTCTCGCGGGCCCGCGCACGGATCGCGGCGCTGCTCGGCTGCCGTCCGGCGGAGATCGTCTTCACCTCGGGCGGCACCGAGGGGAACAACCTCGCGCTCAAGGGGATGGCCCTCGCGGCCCCGCGGGGACGCCACATCGTGACGAGCGCGATCGAGCACCCGGCGGTGCTCGAGGTGCTCGGCTACCTCCGCCGCTTCCACGGCTTCCGCATCACGACCCTGCCCGTCTCAGGTACGGGTCTCGTCTCGCCGGACGCGCTCGCTTCGGTGGTCGACGACGCGACGACGCTCTGCACGGTGATGTATGCGAACAACGAGGTGGGCACCGTGCAGGACATCGAAGGGCTCGCCGGCGTGTGCCGTCGTGCCGGGGTGCCGTTCCACACCGACGCCGTGCAGGCTGCGGGCTGGCTCCCCCTGGACGTCGGCGGCCTGGGCGTGACCGCCCTCACCCTGTCGGGCCACAAGCTCGGCACCCCGAAGGGCACCGGACTGATGTACCTCCGCGCCGGGACGCCCTGCGAGCCGGTTCTGCACGGCGGCGGGCAGGAGCGCGGGCGCAGGTCCGGGACGGAGAACGTGGCCGGCGCCGTGGGCCTCGCGCGGGCCCTCGAACTCGCGCAGGGCTCGTTGCCGGCGGCGGCGGTCACGGCGGCGACGGCGCGGGACGCCTTCATCTGCTCGGTCCTCGAGGGAGTACCCGGGGCGATCCTGACCGGTGACGCGGAGCAGCGGCTGCCCGGGCTCGCCTCGTTCTGCTTCCCGGGCGTGAACGGCGAGACGGTCCTCCTCGAACTCGAGCGCCGCGGCGTCGTCTGCTCCAGCGGATCGGCCTGCGCGGCGGGGTCCGCCGAGCCCTCGGCCGTCCTGCTGGCACTCGGCCTCGACGAGGAGACCGCCTCCACGGCGGTGCGGCTCTCGTGGACGCAGGGCACACCGTCCGGCGACCTCGAGGCCGCCGCCCGCGCCGTCGTCGCGTCCGTGCTCACCGTCCGGGCGCTCGGCGCGGCACACCCCGACGTCGCGCCCGCCGAAGCCTAGACTGGCGGCACCGGGCGGCACCGGGCGGCACCGGGCGGCACCGGGCGGCACCGGGCGGCACCGGGCGGCACCAGCGACACGAGAGCACACAGGGCACTACGAGAGCGATACCGAAGCAACACCTGAGCAGCACCGGAGCGACACCGGAGGGGGAGACGTCATGATGCACACCGGGACCATCGGGCGGGAGGCCCGACCGACACCACGGCTGCGCCGCGCGGCCCTCGGTGCGGTGCTCGCCGGGCTCCTGCTCACGTCGTGCTCCGCGCTGCAGGGCGGCGCCGGCTCGGCCTCGCCGTCCCCCTCGGGGACCGCCTCCAGTGCGGCCCAGCCGACGGCGGCGCCCCTGCGGGAGGCCCGGGAGGGGTGGAAGGTGTTCACGGACCCCGGGCGGCTCGTGAGCTTCGAGCTGCCCGAGGCGTGGCTGGTGCAGCCGCTCGAACCGGCCGCGGGCACCTATGCGCCGGGTTCGCTGCACTACGCGGTCCGCACGCCGGAGGGCGTCACGACCGCCGAGCTGCACACGGGCATCCTGACACCCGAGACCCCCTGCCCGGAGGCGGAGCGCACGCCGTACCACGTCATCGGCAGCGAGCCGCTGGACCTGACGGGAGGAGCCCCGGCGGTCACCGACATGGAACCCCGCTTCGTGGTCCGGCTCATCACGGGTTTCCGCTTCTTCGGCTCCTACGGCATCACCGACCAGGTCGGCGGAGCGGACGGGCTCGCGTGCTCGCTGCCCAATACGGTCCAGGGGAGCGAGGCCCTCGGCCGGTTCAGCTTCGGCGACCTCGAGGTGCTCGTGCCGAAGGTGCCGGCGGAGACGGGGCCCTCGACGGTTTCGTTCGGCACGATCGGTGAGGCGGAGGCCTATTACGCCGCCCCGGAGTTCGCCACGATCCGCGAGATGGTCCTCTCCCTGCGGTTCGGGGCCGGCCCGGCCGGCTAGGCACCGGACCGCATCACGCAGCGGGCTGGAGGGCACCGTAGTCGACGCCGGTCAGCTCGACGCTGCGGTTCCAGAGCCGCACCGCGATGTCCCGGTCGAGTACCCGGGGCACGGGGGCGACGAGGCGGGGTGCGCCGCGGGTCTCGCCGGGACCGGACGGGCCGTAGTAGTCGCCGCCGCGCACCTCCGGTGCGGTCGCCGCGTACAGCGTGGGCAAGGCACCCGCGGCGTCGGACTGGCCCATGAGCCTGAGGAAGCCGCCGAGGGCGTCGAGCACGGGAGCCTGCATGCCTGCGGTCAGGTTGGTGTTGGCCAGCCCGGGGTGGGCCGCGACGGAGGTGAGGTCCCAGCCCGCCGCGCGTGCCCGCCGGTCGAGTTCCACCATGAAGTAGAGGTTCGCGATCTTGCTCTGGCCGTAGGCGCTCCAGCGGCGGTAGCGGCGCTCCGACTGCAGGTCCGCGAAGTCGATGCGTCCCCGCTTGTGGGCGAGGCTCGAGAGGGTGACGACGCGGGGGGAGGCCGCCTCCCGGAGGTTCGGCAGCAGCAGGCCGGTGAGGGCGAAGTGTCCGAGGTGGTTGGTGCCGAACTGCAGTTCGAAACCGTCCGCCGTCGTGGCCTTCGGCGTCGCCATGACGCCGGCGTTGTTGACGAGGAGGTGCACGGGGCCGTCGAGGTCCGCCGCGAACTCGCGCACGGAGGCGAGGTCCGCGAGGTCCAGCACGCGCGTCTCGACGCCCTCACTGCCGGTGAGGGAGCGGACGCGTCCTTCGGCCTCGCGTCCGCGCTGTTCGTCGCGGCATGCAAGGACGACGTCGGCGCCCTTCCGCGCGAGCGCGACGGCGGTCTGCAGCCCCAGCCCGCTGTTGGCGCCGGTGATGACCGCGCGCCTGCCCGTCTGGTCGCCGATCGCATCCGCTGTGAAGTCGCTCATGGTGGTGCCTCTCCTGCGTGGGTGCCTGCCCGGCCCGGGGGTGCCCGTCCGGCGTCGAGGGTGCCGCTTCCGCCCCAGCATAGAGTTGGGGACGAACGAATCGCCTACCGGGAGCAACGAACCATGCAGCGTACTGTCTCCGCCGACCTCGGTGCCACGACGACCGCCGGGACGGAGGTGGTGCTGTCCGTCGCGGTAGCGGCCCCGGAGGGCTACGCATCGGTCGACGAGCAGCTGACCGTGCTGGTGGACGGGGAGCCGGCCGAGGTCCGCACGCGGCAGGACAGGGACGGCAGCCGCCTGCACCTTCTCACCACACCGCGGGCCGCCACGGTCGACGTGCACTACCGGGCCACCGTCACCGGGCAGGCGGACCCCGCACCGCGGGACGACGTCGACCTCGTGCGGTACGTGCGCCCGAGCCGCTACTGCGAGTCCGACCGCATCCTGCCGACCGCCTACACCCTGATGCCCGATGGCCGGGGGATGGACCTCGTGCAGGGCCTGCGGGACTGGGTGGAGGCGGAGCTGTCCTATGTCTCGGGCTCCTCCCGCTTCACCGACGGCGCGGTGGACACGCTCCTCGCCCGCAGGGGTGTGTGCCGCGACTACGCCCACCTCCTGATCGCGCTCCTGCGCGCGCGGGACGTCCCCTCGCGCCTGGCGTCCGTGTACGCGCCGGGGCTCAGCCCGATGGACTTCCACGCCGTCGTGGAGGCATGGGTCGACGGCGCCTGGCACCTGCTGGATGCTACGGGCCTCGCCCCGCGGGCCGCGATGCTGCGCATCGCGACGGGCAGGGACGCCACGGACACGGCGTTCGTCTCGACGGTGGGGGGTGCGCTGCAGCTCACCCGCCTGATGGTGACCGCGACGGTCGACGAACTGCCCGTCGACCGGCCGCACGAACGGCTGTCCCTCCGTTGATCCGGCGCTGATCCGGCGCTGATCCGGCGACACGGGGGGGATGGGGTGAGCTCCGACGGGCCGCGCGGCCCCTACTGACCGAGCCCCGCGTTGATCTTGTCCGTCAGGGCCTTGAGCTGTTCCATCTCGGTCGCGTCCAGCACGGGAGCGAGGACGTCCTGGATGCGGTGCACGTGGGCCGACCCGATCCGTCGCTGAAGGGCCCGTCCCTCGTCCGTCAACGCGAGTTCGACGCCTCGCTGGTCGGCCTCGGCGGGGCGCCTCCGCACGAGGTTCCTCGCCTCGAGGCGGTCCACCATGCGGCTGAGGCTGGGCTGACTGATCAGGAGATGGTGGTTGAGCTCGTTCAGCCGGGTCCAGCCGCCGGGGCAGCGGCTCAGGTTGAAGAGGACGTCGTACTCGCCGATGGGTAGCTCCCGGAACACGGGGTCCTGGCGGATCCGGCGCATGACGCCCACCTGTGCGCGGAAGAGGGATTCCCAGGTCTCGGACGCCTGGCGGACTGAGGCGCCGGCAACGCCCTCGCCGTTCTCGCGGACCGGCTCGGGGTGCCCCGCGGCGGTGCTCGACTGGCCCATGGCTGCTCCCCGGCTTCCCGCCGGGTCCACCGGCTGTTGGATACGTTTGCATCCATCATACGCGCGCCGGATCGCCCGCGGCCGACGTCACCGACGCTGGACAGGCGCCGCCCGGCGGCGTCAGTCGGTGGCGGCAGCCGGGTGCAGCGACGTCCGGGAATGGTCGACGGTGGCGGCGGTGGCGGCGGCAGTCGCGGTCGCGGCCCGGCGCCGGGCGCGCTCCTCACGGCGCCCCTCGACGAGCCGGTACAGGACCGGGACGAGGACGAGCGTCAATGCCGTCGACGAGACGAGCCCGCCGATCACGACGACGGCCAGCGGCTGCGAGATGAAACCCCCTTCGCCCGTGAGGCCGAGGGCCATCGGCGTGAGCGCGAAGATCGTGGCCAGCGCCGTCATGAGGATCGGCCGGAGGCGCTGCCCGGCCCCCTCGCGGATCGCGTCCGCCACGGGCAGGCCCGGCACTCCGTTCCGCGGGAGCCGGTACTGGTTGATGAGGTCGATCAGCACGATCGCATTGGTGACGACGATGCCCACGAGCATCAGCATGCCGATGAGCGAGGGCAGTCCGAGCGGGATCCCCGTGATCAGGAGCAGCGCGATGGCGCCCGTGGCCGCGAAGGGGATGGAGACGAGCAGGATCAGGGGCTGCACGAGGCTCTTGAACGTCGCGACCATGATCACGTACACGATGGCGACGGCCGCCCAGAGCGCCAGGAAAAGCTGGTCGAAGGACTCCGCCTGCTGGCTCGACGCGCCGCCGACGGTCGCGGTCGCGCCCGCGGGCAGGTCGATGCCGGCCAGTCGCTCGTTCACGGCGGTCGTCAGGCTTCCGAGGTCGTCGCCGGAAGGCGTGATGGACACGCGTGCCGTCCGCTCGCCGTTGGAACTCGTGACCGTGAGCGGCACCTGCACCTCCTCGACGGACGCGACGTCGGTGAGGGGGATCGGCCCCCGGGCCGTCGGGATCCGGAGGGTGCGGAGCTGATCGAGGCTCGTGATCGGGGTGCCCTCGCCGATCAGGACCGGGAAGTCGTCCGCGTCGAAGCGCACGGACCCGGCCGGCACGGGGCTGATGCTGCCGCCGAGGAGGCCTGCGATCTGCCCCTCGCTGAGCCCGGCCCTGACGGCCGCCGCACGGTCCACGTCGATCTGCACCTGGGGCTGCGCGGCCGACAGGTTGCTCGTGACCTCCCCTGCGCCCTCGAGGCCCCGCATGCCGTCGAGGACCGCGGCGTTGGCGGCCTCGAGGTCCTCGGGAACGGGGGCGGTGATGTCGACGTCGATGGTGCTCGACGTCCCGAAGCCGCCCTGCTGGCTCGACAACGAGAAGGTCCCTGCGTCCTGCATGCCCTCGAGGTCCTGGCGGACCGACTCCTGGAGCGCCTCCTGGTCCGCCTCCTCGTCGGTGATGACGGTGAAGGTCGCGACCGAGGCCCCGCCGGAGAACTGGGCGGCGAATCCGCCCTCCGCATTGCCCACGGTGAGCTGTACGTCCCGGATCCCCGGGTTCTCGGCGAGGAGGTCCTCGGTACGGCCGGCGGCCTCCGCCGTCGTCGCGAGACTGGACCCGGGCGCCAGCGTCTGCGTCAGCGAGAAACTGTTCTGGCCCGAGCCGCCGAGGAGGTTGGTCGGCAGGAACGGGACCATGGCCGCCGTCGCGCCGAGCACGATGAGCCCGCCGACGAGCGTGACCACGGGGTGCCGCTGCGTGCCGCTCAGGATCGGCAGGTAGCCGCGCTGCAGCAGGGACGGCCGCTCGGGTGTCGGAGCGTCCTCGGTGTCGGACGATGCTGCGGCAGTGTGGCGGGCCGCGCGGCGCGAGGACGTGGTCGCGGGGAGGAACCAGTAGGCCAGCACCGGGATGATGGTCAGCGACACGGCGAGGGACGCCAGGAGCGCGATACCCGTCGTGACGGCGAAGGGACGGAACAGTTCGCCCGCCAGACCGCCGACGAACCCGATCGGCGCGAAGACGGCGACCGTGGTCAGGGTCGAGGCCGTGATGGCGCCTGCGACCTCCCGGACGGCCGTCAGGATGGCCTCGCGCTTCTCCTCCCCGTAGCCGAGGTGCCGCTTGATGTTCTCGATCACGACGATCGAATCGTCCACCACGCGTCCGATGGCGATGGTCAGCGCGCCGAGGGTCAGCAGGTTCAGCGAGTAGCCCGCGGCGTAGAGCCCGATGAACGTGATGAGCAGCGACAGGGGGATGGAGATGGCCGTGACCAGCGTGGAGCGGACCGAGAGCAGGAAGACGAGGATGATGAGGACGGCGAAGCCGAGACCGAGGATGCCCTCGGTGGTGAGGTCGTCGATGCTGCTCTCGATGAAGGGTGCCTGGTCGAACACGACGGTGATGTCGGCGGCGTTGCCGAGCTCGGCCTCGAGCTCGGGCTCGAGGGCGACGATCTGCTGGGAGATCTCCACGGTGTCGCCGTCGGGCACCTTGGTCACGGCGAGGGCGAGGGTCTCCACCCCGTTGGTGCGCGTGATAGAGGTGGCCTCGTCGTCGGCCAGGGTGACGTCGGCGACACCACCGATGGTGACGACCTCGCGCGGAGCGGGCGACGAGGACGAGGACGAGGACGAGGGGAGGACCGGAAGAGCCTCGATGTCCTCCAGCGACCCGATCTGGCTGCCCGCCTGGATGGTCAGCGACCGGGGGTCCTCCTCGAGGGTCCCGACCGGCAGCAGCGCGCCGTTGTCCTCGAGCGTGCTGGTGAGGTCACCGACGGTCAGCCCTGCGGCTTCGAGGGCGCCGGCCCGCGGCAGGATCGCGACGTGCTGCGTGGCTCCACCGGAGACGTCCGCGGTCCGCACGCCGTCGATCTTCTGGAGCCTCGGGACGGTGAGGCGGGCGAGGTCGCCGTTGAGTTCGCTGAGGGACTGGTCCGAGGACACCGCCATGAAGACGATGGGCAGGTCGCTGATGCTGCCCGCGAGGGCCTGCGGCTCCACATCCTCCGGGAGGGTGGGGCGCACCGTGGAGATGGCCCGGTCCACCTGTGCCCTCGCGCGGTCGAGATCGGTCCCGTACACGAACACGAGGCTCACGGTCGAGACGCCCGTGCGTGAGGTGGAGGACGACGACTCGAGGCCCTCGACGCCGCTGAGCGCGGCCTCGAGGGGTTCGCTCACCTGCTGGTCGAGGTACGCCGGGGACGCGCCGGGCACGGTGGACAACACCGTGATCTGGGGGAACTCGAGGGACGGGATGAGTTCCTGCTTGAGGGAACCGAGGGTGATGACCCCGAACACCGACGCGAGGATGGTGATGAGCGCGATGAGCGCACGGTTACCGAGGGAGAGGTGGGCCAGACGGAACAAGGAACCTGCCTTCGCTGCTGGCGGGCGTCCGGTCGTCCGGCACCGCCGTCGTTATTTGAGCTTGAGCACCCGATCGGTGAGCGTCTGCACCTCGCCGGCCAGGGCGGGGGTCTCGTTGAGACGGACCCCGTACCCGGGCAGCATCTCCTTGAGCTTCGGCTCCCAGCCGGTCATGCGGTCGGGGAAGCACCGCTTGAGCAGTTCCACCATGATCGGAGCGGCCGTGGACGCACCGGGGGAGGCGCCGAGCAGGGCGCCGACGGTGCCGTCCGCCGAGGTGATGACCTCGGTGCCGAACTGCAGCACGCCGCCCTTCTTGGGGGCCTTCTTGATGACCTGTACACGCTGGCCCGCCGAGATCAGTTCCCAGCTGCCGCCGTCGGCGGAGGGGAGGAAATCGGTGAGCGCCTCATTCTTGGCGTCGCGGTTCTTCAGCACCTCGGTGACGAGGTACTTGGTCAGGGACATGTTGTCCTTGGCGACCGCCAGCATCGGCACGAGGTTCGAGGTGCGGATGGAGGTGGGGAGGTCCAGGTAGGAGCCGCGCTTGAGGAACTTGGTGGAGAACCCGGCGTACGGGCCGAAGAGGAGCGAGCGCTCGCCCTTGACGAAGCGCGTGTCGAGGTGCGGCACGGACATGGGCGGTGCGCCCACCGACGCCTGGCCGTAGACCTTGGCGTTGTGCTGGCCGACGACGTCGGGATCGGTGCAGCGGAGGAACTGGCCCGAGACGGGGAAGCCGGCGAAGCCCTTGCCCTCCGGGATGCCGCTGCGCTGCAGCAGGTGCAGGGCTCCGCCTCCGGCACCGATGAAGACGAACTTCGTGGTGACGGTGCTGGTCTGGCCGGTTGCCCTGTTCCTGACCTTGACGTCCCAGCGGCCATCGGTGGCGCGGGCGACGTCGAGCACGTCGAAGCCGTAGTGGAGGTCGACCCCCGTGCCCTCCAGGTACTCGGTGAGCTGGCGCGTCAGGGCGCCGAAGTCGACGTCGGTGCCGCCCTCGACCCTGGACGCGGCGACGGGCTGCGAGGGGTTGCGGCCCTTCATCACGAGCGGGGTCCAGCCGGCGATCGTGTCGTGGTCCTCGCTGTGCTGCATCGTCTGGAACAGCGGCTGCGCGCTGAGCGCCTCGTAGCGCCGGCGCAGGTACCCGGCGTTCGCCTGCCCCCAGACGAAGCTCATGTGCGGCACGGGGTTGATGAAGGTGCGGGGATCGCCGATGTGACCCTCGGACACCATGTGCGACCAGAACTGCCGCGACACCTGGAACTGCTCGTTGATCGCGACGGCCTTGGCCGGGTCCACGGAGCCGTCCTTGCCCGCGGGGGAGTAGTTCAGTTCGCACAGGGCGGAGTGGCCGGTGCCGGCGTTGTTCCAGGGGTCGGAACTCTCGAGTCCGGCGACGTCGAGCCGCTCGAAGAGGGAGATGTCCCACTCGGGCTGGAGCTGCCGGAGGAACGCGCCGAGCGTTGCGCTCATGATCCCACCGCCGATCAGCACGACGTCGGTGGTCCTGGCGGGGGCGCCCAGATTACTAGTGGTCAACGTTGTCTCCAGTCACGAGGTCGTAGCAGGGAAATCCTAGCCGCTGACAGTGACACTCCCTAAATCCGCAGGGGTCGGGGGAGCGGGAAGCGCCACGCCTTCGGCCGCCCGTCCGTCCAACGGGTCCGCCCGGCCCGGCCACTCAGTCCGAGGGCTCGGGCAGGGGCTCGGCGTCCGCGAGGTCGATCCGGTTGAAGACCTCCCGCATCACCGGGCTGACGGGGTAGGACGTCACGCGGGCGCTCATGGCCAGGGCCGAGATGGGGAAGGCCAGGGGCACGGCGGGGATCCGGCCTGCGATCTGGGAGCTGATGCTCGCGTAGGCCTCCGACCGGTCCTCGCCGTCCGGCAGTCCGCGGGCCCGGTTGATCTTGCTGAACAGCTGCGGGTCGTCGTAGCCGAATTCGTCGGTGCGGTTGCCGAAGAGCGCGCCGACGAAGTTGTCGGGGTCCTCGTAGCTCCCGCTCCAGCCGAGGAGGTGGAAGGCCCGGTCGCCGGGCGCCTGCACCGTCTCCACGTAGCCGTCGCTCCACTCGACGGGCATGGGCTTGATGTTGAAGCCCGCCTCCGTCAGCTGGCGGCTGAGTTCGGCGTACGCCTTCTCTGGGGAGGGCAGGTAGGCCCGCGAGACGTTCCGGGGGTAGTAGAAGGGGAGCTCACGCCCGTCGTACCCGGACTCCTCCAGCAGCTCCTTGGCGCGGTCCAGGTCGTGCCCGTAGTTCTGCACGGAGTCGTTGCTCACGCCGAGCTTCTCGGGGATGAACTGTCGCGCCGGCTTGGTCCCGTTGAGGAAGCGGCCGTCGATGAGGGCGTCCTTGTCCACGGCGTGCGCCACCGCCCGGCGGAAGAGGGCGTCGTCGACCCCCGGGAACGCCTGGTTCATGCCGAGGTACAGCACGGAGTACGGGTCGCGCTGGAGGAACTGGAGTCCGTTGCGGGCCAGGTCGACGGCGCTGTCCACGCTGACGAAGTCGTAGCCGTCGATCCGCCCCGACGTGAGGGCGCGTGCCCGGGAGTCGGGGTTCGGAATGGTGGTGAAGGCCACCTTCCGGACCTCGCCGCGTTCCCCCCAGTACTCGCCGAAGGCGTCGAGGTCGACCGCGCCGGGCAGCCAGGAGACCAGGCGGAAGGGCCCGGTGCCCACCGGGGCCAGGCCGTACCGGGAGATGGCCGTCCCGTCCCGGTTCTCGCCGAGCTCGTCCGCCGCCCCCGCCTGGAGCGCTGCGGGGGAGGACATCGCGAACGCCGGGGCGGCGAGGGCCGGGATGAGGTCGGTGATCCTCCCCTGCAGCCGCAGATCCACCGTGTACCGGGACGTCGCGGTGCAGCCCTCGTAGAGGCTGACGTCCGGCCGGTCCGAGAACGCCTTGAACACGTTCTCGAACGGCAGGCGGGAGGTGCCGGCGCGGGTCGCGGCGGGCAGGTCGTACCAGCGGTCGAAGTTGGCGCACACGGCCTCGGCGTCGAAGGGCCGGCCGTCGTGGAAGACGACGTCCTTCCGGAGCGTGAACTCGTACGCCCGGCCGTCGTCCTGTTCCTCCCACGCCTCGGCCAGGAGCGGCGTCGGTTCGGACGTCAGTGGGTCGACGCCCACGAGGCCCTCGAGGATCTGCTGCGACACGCGGTAGGACTCCGTGTCGTTGGCGAGCGCCGGATCGAGGGTGCGGGGGTCGGCCGCCGTGCCGAACGTGAACGTCGACGCGTCCTCGGCAGGGGCCGTCGTCGCGGTCGCGGAGGGCTGGGGAGGGGAGACCTCGCCCGCCGTGCAGGAGACCAGGGAGACCGCCGCCGCGAGGCCGGCCGCCAGGGGCAGAGCGCCGCGGCGGACGCGTCCGTGGCGGATGCGACGCGGGGCAGGGGTCTTCACAGTCAGGGTCTCCGAAGGGCGGTGGATCCCGGTCCCACACGGTCCGGGTTTCTGAGCCTCAAGTCTAGGCGATGGTGCTGCCCGCCCGGCCCGGGACCCGGAGCGGGCCGGAGACACGAACGGACCCCCTCACGAGGTGAGGGGGTCCGTCCGTTGCCCTGAGCACGTCAGAGGTGTGCGTCAGGGACGTGTTCGGTCCTTAGCCTGCGGGAGGCGTGAGGACACCGTCGACCAGGTAGACGACGGCGTTGGCGGTCTGGACGCCGCCGCAGATGACGTTGGCGTCGTTGACCTTGAGCGCATCGCCGGAGCCGGTGACCTCGAGGGTGGCGCCCTGAGCGGTGGTCTGGGTGGTGCCCTCGAGTTCGGCCGGCTGGATCTTGCCGGGCACGACGTGGTAGGTGAGGATGCTCGAGAGCATCGCCGAGTCGGTCTTCAGGGTCTCGACCGTTGCGGGGTCCAGGGCCTTGAAGGCGTCGTCGACCGGCGCGAAGACCGTGAAGTCACCGCTGTTGAGGGTGTCCACCAGGTCGACGTCGGGGTTCAGTCCGCCCGTCACGGCAGCGGTCAGCTGCGTGAGGATGGGGTTGTTCGACGCAGCCGTGGTCACCGGATCGAGGGCCATGCCCTCGACCGAACCGGCACCGGAGGGCACCGTCTCGGCGTAGCCGGCGCAGCCGGGACCGACGAGGTTTGCTGCCGGGTCCATGGCCGCGTCGGCCGAGGCGGACGGGCTCATGCTGGCCTCCGGCGTCGCGGACTCGCTGGCCATGCTGCTCTCGCCGGCCATGCTGCTCTCGCTGGCGGAGCTGCTCGCCGGGGACTCGGACGCTGCCTCGTCGCCGCCGCCGCAGGCCGCCAGGCTCATCATCGAGATTGCTGCGATGCCGAGGATCGAGAGGTTCCTGCGCTTGGTGATTTCCATGAGATGTCCTCCGTACGGGGCACCCTGGAAGGGCGCCTGTGGTCTGTGGTTTTCGGTGAAACACATCGTGTCGATGTCTCGGAGGTACTTCGGATGCCCCGGAGGGACGGATGGGTGCGATCTTGGCGGGAAGCCTGCCCGGGCACGCAAGAGCCCCGCCGGGTCGGGCGCCCGGCGGGGCTCCTGGGATGGTGCTGCTACTACCGATGGTGCGCAAGAGGGGACTTGAACCCCTACGTCCGAAGACACTGGAACCTAAATCCAGCGCGTCTGCCAATTCCGCCACTCGCGCGCGGCGGCCCGAGGGCCGTTTCGTCTCCTCCACTGTATCGCCGATGGAGGGCTGGATCGCTGCCCTCCATCGGCGGTCGCGGGCGCCTAGCCGTCGATGCCGAGATCCCGCCGCAGCTTCGCGACATGACCGGTCGCCCGGACGTTGTACTGCGCGAGCGCGACCCTGCCCTCGCCGTCGACCACGACCGTCGACCGGATGAGGCCCTCGTAGGTCTTGCCGTAGTTCTTCTTCTCGCCCCAGGCGCCGTACGCCTCCGCGACGGCGTGGTCCTCGTCCGACAGCAGGGGGAAGGTCAGCGACTCCTGCTCGGAGAACGCGGCCAGCTTCCCCACCGGGTCCGGGGAGATGCCGAGTACCCGGTATCCGGCCGCACCCAGCGAGGCCAGGTTGTCCCGGAAGTCGCACGCCTCGGTGGTGCACCCGGGCGTGGCCGCCGCCGGATAGAAGTACACGACGACGTCCCCGCCCCTGAACGAGGAGAGCGTCACCTGGTTGCCATCGGCATCCGAAAGCGTGAAGTCGGGGGCACGATCACCGGTGGCGAGTCGTTGCGTCATGCATACTCCTGAGGTTCGACGGGGTGGCGTGCCGACGGACGGCAGGAGGGGCGGACCAGCCTCCTGCAAGGACCGTCGGCGCCGACCCGGTTAATACGGGTAGCCGGCCTAGCTATCATAGGGTGAGATCCGGCGCCGAAGATGGCACCGGATCTGCGAGCGAGAGGAAGTGCACCGTCCATGCCCGATCTGGAGCAATGGCCCACGGGCCGCCTGCTGACCACGGCGGCGCGTCTCGTCGAGCATGCCTGGAACGAGCGGCTCGTCGGTATCGGCGTGACGCACGCGGGCGTGATCGCCCTCGGGGTCCTCTCGGACCAGGGGGCCATGACGCAGGCGAGTCTCGCCCAGATCGTCAGGGTGCAGGCGCAGACCATGGGCAAGACACTCTCACGCCTCGAGGCCCGGGGGCACGTGACGCGCGTGCGGAACGACCTCGACAGGCGCTCGCACACCGTCTCCATCTCCCCCGCGGGACGCCAGGTCCTCGACGCGGCGGCGGACATCGAGCGCACCCTCGTGGCCGGCGGCGGGCTCGTGTCGGAAGAGCTGCGCAACCACCTGCAGAGGGTCATCCGGGAACTCGGTGCGCCCCGCTTGAACTGGACCGCGGGAGGTGCCGGCGCCCAGGGGAGCGTGGCACTCGAGGGCCCGGGCGCCGGGGGCCCGGCAGCGACCCTGCTGACCTGACCCCTCCGAGCCGGAGCTGTTCTCCGAGCCCCTTGCCGTCCGGCAAGGGGCTCTTTCCGTTCCTGTCCGCCACCGGTACCGAGGCGTTCTTGTACCTGTCCCGTCCGGGGATGGGAAGACCCCCGCGAAAGCGACCGGGCGGAAAAAAGGGCTTGCGTACTAAGCAGACTGATGTTTTGTTGAGAGGCGTGAGTGTCCAACGCCTGACGGAGAACAGCATGCCCACTACCGCCGCCCCGCAGCCCGCGACCGACGGCGACGAGCCGGGCCATGCGTACCCCGGGCGTCCGCTCAAGGCGGCACTGCAGGACGACATCGCCCTGCGGCACATGGACATCGCCGAATCGGTCGCACGCTCCTTCGCGTCCTCGGGGCCGGAGGCCTCGGACATCCGGCAGGTCGCGTACCTCGGGCTCATCAAGGCCGTCCAGCGCTTCAACCCCGGACGGGGGGTTCCGTTCGCCTCCTTCGCCGTGCCGACCATCACCGGCGAGATCAAGCGCTACCTCAGGGACTCCTGCTGGGTGGTCCGCCCTCCCCGCGACGTCCAGGACCTCCGCACCGAGATCGCCCGGGCGGCTCCGGCCATGGCGCAGCGCCTCGGGCGCGATGCGACCGCGCGCGAGCTGGGACTGGAGCTCGGCTGGCCGGAGAGCAAGATCCTCGAGGCGCAGGCCTCCTCCTCGAGCCTGCGCCCGGACTCGCTCGACGCCCCTTTCGAGGGACGCAGCTGGGCCGACACGCTCGCGACCGACTCGAACGGCATGGAGCGCAGCGACGACATGATCTCCCTGCGCGGCGCGGTCAACGAACTCGACGCCGGCGAGAAGGAACTCCTCTACCGCCGCTACTTCATGGAGCAGACCCAGCAGGGCATCGGCGATGAGCTCGGGATGTCGCAGATGCAGGTCTCGAGGACCCTCGCGCGCATCCTGGTCAAACTGCAGAAGCGGCTCCTCGGCGCGCCCGCCGGGCCGGAGCGGCGCGCCCCGCGTACCGGCATCGCCTGAGCCCTCGCCTCGGAGCGCGAGCGCCGTCCGGCGTCGCGCTCCGGCCGGAACCAGGAGATCCCGGCCAGGAGGTCCCGGCCAGGAGGTCCCGGCTAGGAGATCCCGTGGTCGGCGGCCGCCGCGAGCACCTGCTCCACCGTCACGGCCATCAGGGCAGGGTCCGGGGTGGGTGAGAACGTCTCGCCGACCCGGAGCGACTCGTCCGTGAGCACGGTGTGCGGACCGGGTGGCGGACCCCACTCGGACGCGGGGGCCGGCCCGAACAGCACCACGGACGGCCGCGCGTAGGCCGAGGCGAGGTGGGCTGCGCCCGTATCGGCGGAGATGACGAGGGACGCACCGGAGATCAGGCCCGCGAACCGATCCAGCGGCAGGTGTCCCGCCGCCACGGCATCCTCGGGCAGGCCCGCCGCGTCGGCGACGGCGAGCGCCCGCGGACGCTCCTTCGCGCTGCCCGTGAACAGCACCTGGTGCCCGGCCGCGGCCAGCGTGCGCGCCACCTCGGCGAAACGCTCCACGGGCCAGAGACGGCTTCCATAGGCAGCCCCGACGTGGATGACCACGGCGTCGGGTGCCGGGCTCCCGCCGTCGGGTACGCGGAGGCGACAGTCGAGGGGGTCCGCGGGGATGCCGTGCCAGGAGACGAGCGACGCCCAGCGTTCGCGTTCGAGGATGCCGTCCCGCCACTCGGGCCCGTCCCAGCCGGGGGAGCGGTGGCCCATCCGCCGTTTCGCGCCGATCTCCTCGAGGCGTCCCCGGCTCTCACCCCCGCTGCCGTGCAGGTTCACGGCCAGGTCGATCCGCCCGTGCTCGATGGGCAGGGGATCGTCGAGCCCGTGCGTGGGCAGCAGGTCGTCGATGGCGTCGGTGAGGCCGACGACGGGCCGGAGCCATTCCTGCGCGGCGTAGAGGATGCGGTGCTCCGGGAACGCGCGGCGCAGTCCCTTGAGGGCGGGCACCGCGACGAGGAGGTCGCCGAGCTTCAGGGCGCGGAGGGCCAGGATCTCGGGACGCCCGTCCGGTGCCGGCGTCGAGGCGGGGATCGCGATGGATGCGGCGGGCCGGGTGCCCGTGGCGGTGGTGCCCTCGGAAGTCATGCAAATCATCCTGCCAGAGGTTCAGGCGTCACCCCGGGGCCGGCATCGCGGGGGGCCGAGGAGAAGAAGTTCGGCATGAAGTGTTTAGTACTGCTTCTTCTCGGGCACTAAGCCTGTATGCATACTTCGGCCGGACTCCCGCGGACAGCCCCCCAGGCGGTCCTGTTCGACCGCGACGGGACCATCGTCGTGGACGTCCCGTACAACGGCGACCCCTCCCTCGTGCAACCGATGCCGGGTGCCCGCGAGGTGCTCGACGGTCTCCGCTCCCGCGGCATCCCGCTGGGCGTGGTCACCAACCAGTCGGGCATCGCCCGCGGCTACGTCACGCGGGAGCAGGTCGACGCTGTCAACGCCCGCGTCGAGGACCTGCTCGGTCCCTTCGCGGTGTGGGAGGTCTGCCCGCACGGTGCCGACGACGGCTGCGCGTGCCGCAAGCCCGGCCCGGGCATGGTCCTCTCCGCCAGTGCACGGCTGGGCCTCGACCCCACCGACGTCGCCGTGATCGGCGACATCGGGGCGGACATGGGCGCCGCCGCGGCCGCCGGTGCCCGCGGCGTGCTGGTGCCGACCGACATCACGCTCGAGGAGGAGATCCGGGACGCCCCCGCCGTCGCCCGGGACCTCGCGGAGGCCGTCGAGACCCTCTGGGCGGGCACCCCGTGAGGCGGCGCGTCCTCGTCGCCCGCCTCGACAGCGCCGGCGATGTCCTGCTCGCCGGGCCGGCCGTCCGCGCCGTCGCCGCCGGGGACCACGGCGACTCCCCGAACGACGTCGTCATGCTGTGCGGCCCGCAGGGCGCCGCCGCGGCCCGCCTCCTGCCGGGCGTCGTCGAGGTGCTCACGTGGTCCGCGCCCTGGATCATCGACCCCGCGCCGGAGCCCACCCCGGAACTCGTGCGTGAGCTGCACGACGCCGTGGTGGCCCTCGGCGTCGACGAGGCGGTGCTGCTGACCTCGTTCCACCAGTCGCCCCTGCCCCTCGCGCTGCTGCTCCGGCTCGCGGGCGTCCGCCGGATCGCGGGTGCCTCCGTGGACTACGCCGGCTCGCTCCTCGACGTCCGGCTCAAGCCCGGCGAGGACTTCCCCGAGGACCAGCCCGAGGCCGAGCGCGCGCTCGGCATCGCGGAGGCCGCGGGCTACGCCCTGCCGGCCGACGACGACGGACGGCTCCAGGTCACCGGTCTCACCGACGCGTCCGGCCTCGTGGGCAAGGGGCCGTACGTCGTCGTCCATCCCGGTGCGTCAGTGCCCGCACGCGCCTGGCCGCCGCTCCACCACGCCGCCGCCGTCGAACTCCTCACGGCCGCCGGGTTCCGCGTCGTCGTCACGGGCGGGCCGGGAGAGACCGACCTGACCTCCACCGTCGCCGGACCGGAGGCCCTCGACCTCGGCGGCCGGACCGACCTCGCGGCCCTGGGTTCGGTCCTCGCGGGAGCCTCGGTGGTGATCACGGGGAACACCGGCCCGGCGCACCTCGCCGCGGCGGTGGGGACCCCGGTGGTCTGCCTGTTCTCGCCGGTCGTGCCGGCGATCCGGTGGGCGCCGTACCGCGTCCCCGTCGAACTGCTCGGCGACCAGGACGCCGCCTGTGCGCTCAGCAGGGCCCGGATCTGCCCCGTCCAGGGGCACCCCTGCCTGTCCACCGTCTCGCCCGAGGACGTCGTCGACGCCGTGCTCCGGCTCAGCTCCGGAGTGTCGTCACTCGGCTCACGCCGCAGCATCGGCCGCACCGACGGCCGCAGAACAACGAGGGGAAACCGATGAGGATCCTGTTATGGCACGTCCACGGAGGGTGGACCGACGCCTTCGTCAGGGGTGAGCACACGTATGTGCTGCCCACCACGCCCGACGGCGGGGCCTGGGGACTGGGCCGGGCGGGCCGCGACTGGCCCGCGTCCGTCATCGAGGTGGCACCCCACGACCTCGCCGACGCCGGCATCGACGTGGTCGTGCTGCAGCGCATCGAGGAGATCGCGGAGTGCGAGCGCCTCCTCGGCCGCACGCCGGGACGGGACCTGCCGGCCGTCTTCCTCGAGCACAACACCCCGCGCCGCGACATCGTCGGCACGGTGCACCCCCTGGCCGAGCGGACGGACATCCCGGTGGTGCACGTGACGCACTTCAACGAGCTCTTCTGGGACAACGGCGTCGCGAGGACCACGGTGATCGAGCACGGCATCGTCGACCCCGGCTACCTCTACACGGGGGAACTCGAGCAGCTCGCCGCCGTCATCAACGAACCGGTCCGGCGCGGCCGGGTCACCGGCACGGACCTGCTCCCGCGCTTCGCGGGAGTGGCCCCGCTCGAGGTCTTCGGCATGGGCACGGACCGGCTCGCCGACGCCCTGGACCTCGGCCCGGGGGAGCTGCGGATCGGCGGCGACCTCCCCACGGCACGCCTGCACGCCCGGCTCGGGCGCTCGCGCGCCTACGTGCACCCACTCCGGTGGACCTCCCTCGGACTCTCCCTCCTCGAGGCGATGCACGTGGGACTCCCCGTGCTGGCGCTCGCGACGACCGAGGCCGCCCGCGCCGTGCCACCCGAGGCCGGGGCGATCTCGACGAGCATCGACGACCTCGTCCGGATGGCCGCGCGTCTCATCGAGGACCCGGACGAGGCCCGGGCCAGGGGACTCGTCGCACGGGAAGCGGCACTCGCACGGTACGGACTCGCCCGGTTCCTCGCGGACTGGGACGACGTCCTGGCGCGGGTGCCCCAGCAGCACCGGGTCCTGGCCGCAACAGAAAGGAAAGCGCTGTGAGGATCTCGATGGTGTCCGAGCACGCCAGCCCGCTCGCAGCACTGGGCGGCGTCGATGCAGGAGGGCAGAACGTCCACGTGGCCGAGCTGTCCCTCGCACTGGCGCGGCGCGGCCACGACGTCACGGTGTACACGCGCCGGGACGACGCCGCCCTGCCCGACCGGGTGCGGACGCACCCCCGGCTGGAGGTCGTCCACATCACGGCCGGCCCGGTCCGGAGCGTCCCCAAGGACATGCTGCTGCCCTACATGAGCGAACTCGCCGAGGGCATCGTCGAGGACTGGGGCGAGGACGCACCGGACATCGTCCACGGGCATTTCTGGATGTCCGGCATCGCTGCGCTCGACGCCGCCCGCCAGTCCCGCAGCGCCGGCCGCCCCGTGCAGGTGGTCCAGACGTTCCATGCGCTCGGAACGGTCAAGCGCCGCCACCAGGGCGGTGACGACACCAGTCCGTCCGAGCGGCTCATGCTCGAGGCGATGGTGGGCCGCAGCGCCGACCGGATCGTCGCTACCTGCTCCGACGAGGTCTTCGAGCTCAAGGCCATGGGGGTGCCCGGCAGCCGCGTCTCGATCGCCCCCTGCGGCGTGGACCTCGAGCTGTTCAGCCCGCAGGGCCCGGTCGAGGAGCGCGGGCGCGCCCACCGGATCGTCAGCGTGGGACGGCTCGTGCCGCGCAAGGGCATGGACCTCGTCATCCGCGCGATGGCCGACCTCTCCACCCGGGGACGCGACGACGTCGAGCTCGTCATCGTGGGCGGCTCCGGCAACTCGGCGAGCCTCGAGGAGGATCCCGAGGCGCAGCGGCTCACCGCGCTCGCGGCCGAACTGGGCGTCGGCGACCGCGTGGTGCTGCGGGGGCAGGTCTCGCGGGCGGAGATGCCGGCGGTCCTGCGGAGCGCCGACGCCGTGGTCTGCGCGCCATGGTACGAACCGTTCGGGATCGTGCCGCTCGAGGCGATGGCATGCGGCGTCCCCGTGATCGCCGCCGCCGTGGGTGGCCTCGTCGACACCGTGGTGGACGGCAAGACCGGCCTCCACGTCCCGCCGCAGGACCCGGCGGCCATCGCGGCGGCCGTCGACGACGTGGTGTCGGACCCCGAGTGGGCCCGTGAACTCGGCGCCAACGGCTACCGCCGCGTGAAGGCCCGCTACTCCTGGAGCCGGATCGCCGCCGACACGGAGAAGGCATACCAGACGGCCCTGGGCGCGGCAGCGCCCGCACAGCCGGCCACAGCGCGGCGGAATGCCGCGCGTCGACTCGAAAGCACGGGAGGCAGGGCACTGTGACCACCACTCATATCACCGACGTCAGCACCGTCAGCAACGACAGCACCGTCAGCACCGCGGATCCCGCGGTGCCCGTCCGCAGTCCGCACACCGCAGGCGCGCAGGGGGGTCCGGCGCACCCCGATGCGGAGTCCCGCCGCATCGTGACCGACCACCTGCGGTCCGTCGCCCCCGCCATCGAGTCCCTCCTGCAGAACGTCGGCACCCTCGCCGGCTGGGGTGTCGAGATGGCGGACCGGCTGATGGCGGGCCGACGCCTGCTCGCCGCCGGTAACGGTGGATCCGCAGCCGAGGCCCAGCACCTCACCGCCGAACTCGTGGGCCGGTTCGACGGCGAACGCGAGCCGTTCTCCGCGATCGCCCTCCACGCGGAGAGCTCCGCCGTCACGGCGATCGCCAACGACTACGGGTTCGACCACATGTTCGCCCGCCAGGTGACCGCGCACGGGCGCCGGGGCGACATCCTCCTGCTGCTGAGCACGAGCGGCAAGAGCCCCAACCTGCTCCATGCGGTGGACGCGGCCCGGGCGGCCGGTGTCACCACGTGGGCGCTCACGGCTGCAGGCCCGAACCCGCTGACCGAGCGGGTGGACGACTTCGTGGCCATCGACGCGAAATCCGCCAACGCACAGGAGGGCCACCTGATCGCGCTCCACGCCATCTGCCGGGCCTTCGACGCCGAGGTGCGCCGCCGCCGCCAGGAGGAGCAGCGATGAGGATCGTGGTGGTCGGGGACGTCCTGCTCGACACGGACCTCTCGGGCGATGCAGGGCGCCTGTCACCGGACGCGCCCGTGCCGGTCGTGGACGTCGACGCCGTACGGCGCCGCGCCGGCGGTGCGGGGCTCGTGGCGCGCATGCTCGAGGCCGACGGCCACGAGGCGGTCCTCGTCACGGTGCTCGGGGAGGACGACGCCGCGGGACTGCTGCGCGCCGAACTCGAGGGCATCACCGTGGTGGCGGGCCCCTCCGGCGCCCCGACCCCCGTCAAGACCCGCGTGCGGGCGTCCGGACAGCCCGTCGTGCGGTTCGACGAGGGCTGCGCGACGCCCCCTGCCCCGGACTGCACGGAGGACATGCTGGCGGCGCTCGACGGCGCCGACGCCGTCGTCGTCGCGGACTACGGGCGCGGGCTCCTCGCCAACGAGGCACTGCGTACGCGGCTCGAAGCACTTGCCGGGACCACCCCCGTGGTCTGGGACCCGCACCCGGCGGGTGCCCAGCCCGTCCCAGGTGTCGCCGCGGTGACCCCCAACATCGGCGAGGCGCTCCGGTTCGCGGACCTGCAGGGGTCGGGCACGCGCGCCGCCGCGGCCGCCGCCGACGTCCTCCTCGCCTCATGGCGCAGCCGTGCCGTACTCGTCACCATGGGGGAGCACGGGGCGCTCGTCGCCGCGGCGGGCCTCCTGCCGCAGGTGGTCCCCGCTCCGAAGATCAACGCCACGGACCCCTGCGGCGCGGGTGACCGGTTCGCCTCGGCGCTCGCCGTCGGCCTCGCCGCAGGCGAACCCATCGACGCCGCGGCCCAGCAGGCCACGGAGGCCGCCGCGCGGTTCCTCGGCTCCGGGGGCGTGAGCGCGATGGGCCGTCGGCTGGAAGCGCCGCAGCAGTTGCCCGTCGACGGGATCGACGCCCTGGACGTCGCGCGCCGCACGCGGGAAGCCGGCGGGACGGTCGTCGCGACGGGCGGCTGCTTCGACCTCCTCCACGCGGGGCATGCCCGCACCCTCGCGGCCGCCCGGCAGCTCGGTGACTGCCTGATCGTCCTCCTCAACTCCGACGAGTCCGTCCGGGGCCTGAAGGGCGAGAGCCGGCCCATCATCAAGCAGGAGGACCGGGCCGAACTGCTCTCCGCCCTCGAATGCGTGGACGCCGTGCTCGTCTTCGGCGAATCGACGCCGGAGAACGCGATCTCCCGCCTCCAGCCCGACATCTGGGTCAAGGGCGGGGACTACGCGGCCGAGGACCTGCCCGAGGCCGCCCTCGTGAGCAGCTGGGGCGGCAGGACGGTCACCGTCCCCTACATCCCGGCCCGCTCCACCACGAAACTTGCAGCCGCGCTCGCCCGAGTCGGCTGACGCGCTGCAGAGACGCACTCGGCCCGATCCAGCCGGCCGGGAGCAACGCAACGAAAGGAACAACATGACCGAGAACACGACAGCAAGCCCGGCAGGCAGCGGCTTCAACCCGGGACGCGTCCTGGTGACCGGCGGGGGCTCCGGCCTCGGCGCGGCCATCGTGCAGGGCGTCCTCGCTGCGGGCGGCACCCCCGTGGTGCTCGACCGCGACATCAGCCGCGTGACCGGCGTCAAGGCGTTCGAGGTCGACGTAGCCGACCGCGAGGCCGTCGAGGCGGCCGTCCGGGAGGCCGCGGAGACGATGGACGGGCTCGACGCCGTCGTCACCGCCGCCGGCATCGACCGCTGCGGGGCGCTCGACACCGTGCCCGCGGACCAGTGGGAGAAGGTGATCGGCGTGAACCTGATGGGCACCGCGTCGACCGCGCGCGCAGCCCTGCCGTACCTGAAGCAGACGCACGGGCGGGTGGTCACGATCGCCTCCACGCTCGGCATCAAGGCCGTGGGCGACGCGACGGCCTACTGCGCCTCGAAGTTCGGTGTCATGGGCTTCTCGCAGGCACTGGCCGCCGAGACCGCGGGACAGATCGGCGTCACCACGATCATCCCCGGCGGCATGAAGACCCGGTTCTTCGACGATCGCGACGAGCAGTACAAGCCGCAGGACGACTCACGCCTCAACGACCCCGAGCGCGTGGCCGAGGCGATCCTCTTCGCGCTCTCGCAGCCCAAGAGCTGCGAGATCCGCGAGATGGTCATCGCCCACGCAGAAGAAGGCTCGTGGCCCTGAGTTCGGCCACGTCCGCGTAGACGGCGTCGGGCTGGACGGTCGCAACGAACGAGTCGTCGTGCTCGCAGCGTTCGGCCGTCCAGCCCACCTGTGTGACGTCCACCCCGCACACGGGGCACTGCGTGACCCAGGAGAAATGCACCCGGTGGAGGCTGCGCCCCATCGCCCCGGCGTTGATCACGTTGCCGATCCAGTAGACGCCGACAGTCGGGGTGCCGACGGCCTGTGCCAGGTGCCGGGGCCCGCTGTCGTTGCCGACCATCACCGCGCTGCGTGCCAGCACCCCCGCCAGCTCGCCGAGGCTCAGCCGGCCGGCGAGCGAGCGGACGTCCGCCGTCGGATCCTGCTCGAGCGCCAGGCGCACGATTTCCTCGGCGGCCGGGACATCCGTGGAGTCCCCGACCACCACCACCTCGCCGCCGTCCGCCGCGGCGTGCACCGCGACCTCCGCGAACGACGACGACGGCCACCTCCTGCGCGGATCCGTGGCCCCGGGATGCAGGGCGACGACGGCGCCCCCGCCCGTGAGGTCCGCGGCCCGGGCGATCTCCGCCGGAGTGACCTCCACCCGCGGTTCGAGGTCCACCGGCACCGCACCGGCCAGCCCGACCACCTCCAGGGCGCGGAACACCTCGTGCTGGTAGTAGACGTAGGGGATGGTCCGCTCCAGCGCCACGGCGTCGGGCGTGCGCGTGCCGATGGTGTGCCGGGCCCCGAGCCGCAGGAGGAACGGATTGGAGTTGCGGCCGCCGCCGTGGAGCTGCACGGCGAGATCGAAGGTCCCGCGGATCGCGGCGAAGAACGCCTCGACGGCCTGCGGATCCTCGTCGCCGGGGCGGACACCGGGGGAGACGGGCAGCTCCAGGACCGTCGACACCGGGCCGGGCCTGCCCTCGAGCAGCGCTGCGTGGCCGGGCATGCCGAGGAGGGTGATCGCGGCCTCCGGGTAGCGCCTCTTCAACGCCGCGATGGCGGGCAGGGCGAACATGAGATCGCCGAGGCCGCCGCCGCGCAGGACGGCGATCCTCCGGACGCCCTCGAACGGCGCGAGCACCGGACCCACCGCCCTCGCCGCATCCTGCCGCCCGCCGAAATCCGCCGTCGTGTTCCCTTGCCCTGTCACGTTCTCCCCGTCCCGTCGCTGATCGCGGTCCCTGCGCGGCGGGCCGTCCCGCGGCACGTCACCGGCAGGCGTGATCCGCGCTGTCAATGCCGCCGCCGGGAACAGGAGACCCGCTGCTCATCCTCGTGCCACCATATGCTAAGCGTGCTGATGACCGCACGGAGGCGGTGCAGAAATCGGCGGGGGCCCTGTGTGAAAGCACCGGAGGCGGGTACGGGACCAGTAGGCGTGCCGCCGGAGAACGCCGCGGCGGTACACGACACGACACCAAGGAGCGCAATGTCCATCAACTCCGAGGCACACCCCCTGCTCGACGTGCAGGACGAAGGCTCCCTCACCATCCTCGACCCGCGCGACGGGACCGAGGTGGGCACGCTGCCCTCCGCGAACCGGGACCAGGTGGCGCTCGCCGTCTCCCTGGCGCGGACCGTGCAGCCCGAGTGGGCGGCCACGAGCCCCGCCGACCGCGGGGCGGCCCTCAGGACCGCTGCCGCGGCACTGCGCGCCGGCGCCCGCGATCTCGCCGAACTCAACACGCGGGAGACCGGCAAGCCGTTCGGCGATGCCCTCGGCGGCGTCGAGGCAGGGGTCGCCACGCTCGAGCAGTACGCGGAGCTCGGCCCCGTGCATCGCGGGCTCAGCCTGCGCGGAGCCGTCACCGCCACCGACTACACCGTCGCCGAGCCGCGCGGGGTCGCCGCACTCCTGACGCCGTGGAACGACCCCGTGGCCGTGGCTGCCGGGCTCATCGGCGCCGCTCTCGTCACGGGCAATACCGTTCTCCACAAGCCCAGCGAGCGGTGTCCCCACGTGGGGGAGCTGCTCGGGCGCCTGCTGCAGCCGGCCTTCCCCGACGGTGTCCTCACCACCCTGACCGGCGGTGCCGGCGTGGGCCAGATGATCACCATGGAGACGGGCGTGGACGTCTTCGCGCACGTCGGCTCGAGCGCCACCGGGGAGCGCATCGCCCGGGCGGCCTCGCTCACCGGGGCGCACGTCATCCGGGAGAACGGCGGTAACGACCCCCTGATCGTCGACGCCGACGTCGACCCGGTGTGGGCCGCGGGCCAGGCTGCGCTCGGTGCCTTCGCCAACAGCGGGCAGATCTGCACGTCCGTGGAACGCATCTACGTGCACCGGGCCATCGCCGAGCCCTTTCTCGCCGCCCTCACCGAGGAGGCACGGCACCGCAACACGAGCGGCGACTTCGCCCCGCTCGTGGACCGCCGCATGCGGGATCTCGTGGACGGGCAGGTGTCGGAGGCACTCGGCCTCGGCGCGCAGTGCCTCGAGGGCGGGCACGTGCCGGACGGCCCGGGCGCCCATTACCCGGCCACCGTGCTCACCGGCTGCACCGACGCCATGACCGTCATGACCGAGGAGACCTTCGGCCCGGTGGCACCCGTGACCGTCGTCGACAGCTTCGAGGCGGGCCTGCGCCTCGCCGCAGCCGGCCCGTACGGTCTCGCGGCCTCCGTGCTGACCGGTGGCATCGCCCATGCGCAGCAGGCCATCGCCGGGCTCTCGGTCGGCACGGTCAAGGTCAACGCCGTCTTCGGCGGAGCGCCCGGCGGATCGGCACAGCCCCGCGGCATCAGCGGAGCGGGCTTCGGCTACGGTCCCGAGCTGCTCGACGAGTTCGCCCTCGTGAAGGTGGTCCACATCAGCTCCCCTCCGCAGCAGGGCCTGTGATGGACGACGCGCTGCACGACCACCCCGACCGGACGGGAGGCACCGCGCCCCGGGCCGACCACGCCGCGGACGACCTCGCGGAGGTCCGCGGCCTCGCCGCCTGGGTCCCCGCGGCCATCGCCGACCGCGCGCCGGCCGTCACGGTGATCGGCGACGCGATGCTGGACGGCTGGTGGAGCGGCACCATCGAGCGCTTCTGCCGGGAGGCGCCCGCGCCGGTCGTGGACATCACGCGGCGCGACTACGCCGCCGGTGGCGCGGCGAACACGGCGATGAACCTCGCGGCGCTCGGCGCGCACGTGCGCATGTGCGGCCTGATCGGCGCCGACGACGCCGGGCGACGGCTGCGCGGCATCCTCGAGGATGCGGGTGTCGACACCACCCACCTCCTGCAGGACCCCCGGGTCGGCACCACCACGAAGTACCGGATCCTCGGCGGCGACCAGGTCATGCTCCGTCTCGACGACACGCACGACGGGCTCCCCGCCTCGGCCCTCGCCGCGCTGGCCGCCACGGTCCAGGGGTCCGTCGCCGGTGCCGACGCCGTCGTCGTCTGCGACTACGGCTCCGGGGCGCTCGGCGACGAGGTCCGTGCGGCACTCGGGCGGGCCCTCGGCGCGGAACCGGGACCGCTCGTCGTCGTCGACGCCCACGACACCGCTGCGTGGTCGGAGCTCGGCCCGGACATCGTCACGCCGAACGCGCAGGAGGCAGCGCAGGTCCTCACCGTCCGCCTCGACCCGCGCTCCGACAGGGCCGCGACCGTCACCGCCCGCAGGGACGAACTGCTCGCGGCGACGAACGCCGCCGCCGTCGTGGTGACCCTGGACCGGGACGGCACCGTGCTGCTCGGGCAGGACGGCGAGGAACACCGCACCTGGGCGCGGCCGGCGACCGAGCGGCAGGCCTCCGGGGCGGGGGACACCTTCGTCGCGACCCTGACCGCCGCGCGCGCCGCGGGCCTGCCGCTCACCACGAGCCTCGACCTCGCGCAGGCCGCCGCGGACGTCGTGGTGCACCGGCCGGGCACCTCCGTGTGCACGACGGCGGACCTCACGGGTCACCTGCAGCAGGTCGCCGACACCGCGCTGACCACGCAGGAGCTCCTGCGGAGGGTCGAGGAGGACCGCGCCGCCGGCAAGCGCATCGTCCTGACCAACGGGTGCTTCGACGTGCTGCACCGCGGGCATACCCGCTCCCTCAACCAGGCCAAGCAGCTCGGCGACGTGCTGGTGGTCGCGCTCAACGACGACGCCGGGGTGCGCAGGCTCAAGGGCCCCGACCGGCCCATCAACCCGATCGCGGACCGAGCGGGCATCATCGCGTCCCTGAGCTGCGTGGACTACGTGACCGTGTTCGCCACGGACACCCTCGTGCCGCTCATCGAGTTGCTGAGGCCCGACGTGTATGCGAAGGGCGGCGACTACACCGCGCAGATGCTCGAGGAAGCACCGGCCGTCGAGGCCTGCGGCGGGCGCGTCAGCATTCTCGACTACGTGCCGGAGCGCTCCACCGCGGCCGTCGTCCGCAGGATCCGGTCCGCATCCGGAGGGGAGGGCGCACCGTGACCCCGCGCTGGTCGGGCGAGTGGGCGCTGGACGCGATGGCGGACGAGCCGGCCGTCGACGTGCTCATCCCGTCCTTCGGGCGTCCTGCGGAACTCGCCGTGACGCTCGCGGGCCTCGCGGCGCAGGAGGGTGTGGCCTTCCGCGTGATCGTGAGCGACCAGACGGAGGGGGAAACGGCGTCGTGGGTACAGCCCGCGGTCCGCGCCATGGTGCGGGTCCTCGAAGCCCAGGGCCGGCCGGTGCAGCTCGAACGCCACCTGCCACGCCGCGGCCTCGCCGAGCACCGGCACTACCTGCTGGGACTGGCGCGGGCGCCCTTCGTCCTGTTCCTCGACAACGACGTCTGGCTGGAGCCCGGCTCGCTGGACCGCCTGTGCCGGGCACTGCGGGAGGCGCGGTGCGGGTTCGTGGGCTCGGCCGTCCAGGGACTGTCCTACCTCGGCGACCGCAGACCACACGAGCGGACCGAACTGGCGCTGTGGCCCGGGAACGAGGTGGTCCCGGAACGGATCCGCCCGGACACCGAGGGCTTCGCGCGCTGGCCGCTGCACAACGCCGCCAACCTGGCGCACGCCGCCGCCGAGCTCACCATCCCGCCCGGCGGATGGAGGCTCTACCGCGTTGCCTGGGTGGGCGGCTGCGTCCTGTTCGACCGGGAGGCCCTCGTGGAGTGCGGGGGCTTCGACTTCTGGGACCGCCTGCCGCCCGGGCACGCCGGGGAGGACGTCGCGGCCCAGTGGCGTGTCATGGAGCGGTACGGCGGGGCGGGCATCATCCCGTCCGGCGCCGTGCACCTCGAGGCGCCCACCACGGTGACGGACCGTGACACAGACGCTGCCCGGGTGATCCTGGGCCAGTGACGGTGCTCCCGCCGCGGGAGCACTTCAGGAGAACGAACCGACACGAAGGAGCACCACATGGCAGATCCGAGTCCGATCGATATCCAGAAGGCACTGGGCGGCATGGAGTACCCGGCCTCCAGGGAGGACCTCGTGAAGCACGCGAAGGACAAGGGCGCCGACGACGCCGTCCTCGGGACGCTCGAGAACCTCCCCGACCGGGAGTTCGACTCGCCGACCGACGTGAACAAGGAAGCGTCGAAGTAGGTCGAAGCAGTACGAGGGCGACGGGAGGGTGCGGCCGACAGCGCACCCTCCCGTCGCCCGCCCTCCCGGAAGGTGGGCAATGAGGACGGCAAGAAGGACGGCAATGAAGAACACGGCACTGCAGGCGGGTGACGGCACCCGCCCCGGGGAGGATGAGCGGCAGGGGTCGTCGGGCGGCGACAAACCCGTGACCGTCATCATCGCGTTCATCGCGAACTTCCTCGTCGCCGGCGCCAAGACGGTCGCGGCGATGATCACCGGCTCCGCCTCGATGACGGCCGAGGCCGCCCACTCGTGGGCGGACACCGGCAACCAGATCTTCCTGCTCGTCGCCGAACGCAAGTCACGGCGGCACCGCGACCGCTCGCACCCCATGGGGTACGGGCGCGAGGCGTACGTCTGGTCCATGTTCGCCGCCTTCGGGCTCTTCACCGCGGGTGCGGTCGTCTCCATCACGCACGGGATACAGCAACTGCTCGAGCCCGAGCCGGCAGGCGACTACGGCATCGCCTACGCCGTCCTCGCCATCGCCCTCGTCCTCGAGGGCATCTCGTTCACGCAGGCCTTCCGGCAGGCGCGGAAGGCCGGGCAGGAGCGGGGCACCAGCACGCTGCAGAGCGTGTCGACGACCTCCAACCCCACCTTGCGCGCGGTCTTCGCGGAGGACGCGGCAGCACTCCTCGGCCTGCTCATCGCCTTCCTCGGCATCCTGCTGCACCAGCTCACGGGCTCGCCCGCACCGGACGCCATCGGGTCCATCCTCGTGGGCGTGCTCCTCGGGGTGATCGCCGTGATCCTGATCAACCGCAACCGTCAGTTCCTCGTGGGCCAGGCGGTGTCACCCGCCCTGCTCGCATCGGTCGCCCAGCGCCTGGGCGCGCACGCGAGCATCGACCGCGTGACCTACCTGCACCTGGAATACGTCGGACCGGAGCGCCTGTACCTCGTGGCTGCGGTCGACCTGGTGGGAGACCGGGTGGAGCGCGACGTCGCCGTGGCCCTCCGCGCCGTCGAGCGCGACATCGAGGACCACGAGCGCATCGAGGAGGCCGTGCTCACCCTCTCCACGCCCGACGAGCCGACGCTGGAGCTCGGCGCCCGCTCCCGGGACTGACCTCAGGCGATGCTCGACGCGCCCTCCTCGGCCTCCTGCCCGCGAGCCCCCGTCCCCGCGATGTTCACCATCCAGGTGACGCCGAAGCGGTCCACGCACATGCCGAAGCTGTCGCCCCAGGGCGACTCCGACAGGGGGAGGATCTCGCTGCCACTGCCGGCGAGGGCGTCCCAGTACCCGCGGAGCTCGGTGTCGTCGTCACCGCTGATCGAGATCGAGTGCCCGGCCGGCGGCGTGTACTCCATGCTGTTCGGTGTATCGGCCGCCATGATCACCTGACCCGACGGCGTGGTCAGCATCGAATGCATGATCTTGTCCTGCTCGGCCGGGTCCTCGCTCATCTGGAACTCCCCGAAGGTGCTGCTCTGCAGCTCCCCGCCGAACACGGAGCGGTAGAACTCCATCGCCTGCGCCGCGGTGTCCTTGAAACTGAGGTAGGTGTTGATCGTCGCTGCCATGATGTCCGCTTCCTGCCGGGTGACCTGCGCCACGCCTGTCGATGACAGGAGCGATTATCGTCCAGGGAGGGCGTGCTGGGAAGGTCAGGGCCGGCGCTGGTCGATGGCGCCCACGATCCTCTCCTCGAGGTCGGTGATCGTGGCATCCGGCAGGACGATCAGCCCGTCGAGTTCGCGGCGCGCCCGCCGGTACGCCGTCTGGCGTTCGGCGGCGGTCGCGGCGTCGTCGACCGCGACCGTGACGAGCTTCCGGGCCGTCTCCAGCCGCTGCCGCTCCTGCGGGGTGAAGCCGCTCACCCGCACGCGCCGGGCCTCCGTCTCGGCGACCTGGAACGCGACGTCGTAGGAGGTGACGGCCGACCGGTACTCCGCGAGGTCCGCCGCGGACACGCCGGCGGGATCCTCGGGCCGGAGGGAGTCGGCGACGCGCTTGGCACGCAGGAAGGCGACCGTCAGCGGCTCCCGCACGTCCGTCATGGTGGGGTAGTCGATCAGCTTCGCCGCGTCGAGCTCGTAGGACAGCCACTTGCGGTCCACCTCGTCATGCATGCGCGCGACGTGCTGGACGTCCCGCTCGCGCCCGTGGGACTGCGGCGGTTCCGGCTGGGCGTGAGCGCCGTGCAGGGCTCCTGGATGCTTCAGGCGGTAGAGCTCGACCTTGCGGCGGTGGCGTCGCTCGGTCGCCTCGGACCACGACCTGCCCCAGATCGCGAACACGCCGGAGAGCGGGAAGACGAGCCACCAGTAGCTGCCGGCGAAGGACAGGATTTCGTTCACGCGTCCATCGTAGGCCCGGACATGAACGAATCCCCGTCCTGCAGGCGGCGAGACCTGGAGAACGGGGATTCGAGGTGCACCCCCCGGGACTTGAACCCGGAACCCATTGATTAAGAGTCAATTGCTCTGCCAATTGAGCTAGAGGTGCCTGGCGTTTTCCTTCACGATTTCACTCGCTCCGGTCATCCGCAACAGCATGAGACTCTACCAGCAGTTCGGCCGAAACATGAAACCGGCGGCTCAGCCCCTTTCCCGACCCCTCCCTTCCGCCCGGTCCTCACCCGGTCCACGGCCGTCCTCACCCGCTGTCAGCCGGTGTCCCTGTCGATCCGCAGGATCCTCGCGCCGCCGGGCTCGTTGGTCGCCACGAGCAGCGACCCGTCCGGGCCGGCCGCCACGTCGCGCAGTCGCCCGAACTGCCCGTCGAAGTGGCCGGCGGGTTCGCCCGCCGTGCCGTCGTCGAGCGGGACCTGCCAGAGCCGCTGGCCCCGCAGTCCGCCGATGTAGGCGACGTCGCCGAGGATCGCCATGCCGCTGGGGGAGGATGCCGCCGTGGACGGCCACACCACCTGGGCGTCGGTGTACCGGGGGTCGCCGGGCGCTCCCGTGACCTCCGGCCACCCGTAGTTCCCGCCGGGCACCACGAGGTTCAGCTCGTCGTCGACCTCCGGCCCGAACTCGGAGGCCCACAGCCGACCGGCGGAGTCCCAGGCGAGCCCCTGCACGTTGCGGTGGCCCAGGCTGTAGACCGGCGACCCGGGCGTCGGGTTGTCCCCGGGGATCCCGCCGTCGGCCGTGATCCGCAGGATCTTCCCGCCGAGGTCCGCCGGGTCCTGCGCACGGTCCCGGACCCCGGCGTCCCCGGTGCCGATATACAGGTGGCCGTCCGGTCCGACGGCGATCCGGCCGCCGTTGTGGATCTCCGCCTTCGGGATGCCGGTCAGGACCGGCTCCGGCATGCCGAGCCGTCCGTCGGTCCACGGCAGGCGCACCACGCGGTTGTCCTCAGCCGAGGTGTAGTAGGCGTACACGGCGTCGGGCTCACCGGCCCCCGGCCCCGTCCGGCTGACGGCCAGTCCGAGCAGGCCGCCCTCTCCCGACGCGGACGCCGCGTCCGGGACACTGCCGATGACGTCGGTGGTCCCGTCGTCGACGCGCTCGATCTCACCCGTCTCGCGATCGGACACGAGGAGGGAGCCGTCGTCCAGTACCACCACCGACCACGGCAGGCCGAGCCCGGTCGCCGCGTCCCCGCGGTGCACGAGGCCAGGGAGTGCGGCGGCGCCGGCAGGGGAGGCGGAGGCTGCGGGGGGTGGGGCAGGGGTCGCGGATGCCCCGGCGTACAGCGGGTCCGGTTCGGGCGCCGCCCGGGAGCACCCGGGAACGGCGATCAGGATCGCGGCTGCCGGGGCGAGGGCCCGGGCGAGGAGTCGGGCGGGTCGCCGTCGGGCGGCTGCCATGGTCCGACCCTAGGACGGGGCGCGGGACGTGTCCACCCCTCCGGCTCCCGAGGGCCGGGGGACAGGGGGAGGGCGGCGCCGCGCGGTTCCCTCTAGGCTGGCGCCATGACGAACCCTGCCACCGCCCCGATCGTCCGGACCGTGAGCGTCCCCTCCGCCGACCTGCAGGAGGCGCTCGCGGATGCGTCCCCGGCCGTCGACGTCGTGCTCTGGGACTTCACCGCCCCGCCCGAAGGCGTCGACCCGGCCACGCTCGACGCCGCCGTCCTTCCCTACACGGGCCGCGCCCACCTCGACGGCGCACTCGACGCCGCCCCCAACCTCCGGCTGGTCCAGACGCAGTCCACGGGCTACGACGGCGTCGCGGACCTCGTGGGACCCGATGTCGCCATCGCCACTGCGGCGGGCGTCCACGCTGCTGCCACGGCCGAACTCGCCGTGGGGCTCGCCCTGGCCTCGCTGCGGGGCATCGACGACGCCGTGCGCCAGCAGGCGGAGGTCCGCTGGCACAGCGCCCGCTACCCGGGCCTCGCGGACCGGCGGGTGCTGCTCGTCGGCGTGGGCGGGATCGGGGAGGAGATCCGCCGGCGCCTTGCCACCTTCGAGGCGGACGTGACCCGGGTGGGCAGCTCCGCGCGCGACGACGAGCTGGGGCACGTCCATGGCAGCGACGAGCTCGTGGAGCTGGCCCCGCACCACGACGTCGTCGTCGTGATCACCCCGCTCACCGACGCCACCCGGGGGCTCATCGGCAGCGAGGTGCTCGCCGCGCTGCCCGACGGCGCCCTGGTGGTGAACGTCGCCCGCGGCGCCGTCGTCGACACCGACGCGCTCACGCGGGAGGTCACCGCCGGACGGCTGAAGGCGGCGCTCGACGTCGTGGATCCCGAGCCGCTTCCCGCGGACCACCCGCTGTGGCGGGCTCCCGGCGTCATCATCACGCCCCACGTGGGAGGCAACACGGAGGCGTTCCCGCCGCGCATCCTCGCGCTGCTCCGGCGGCAGATCGAGCGGCTCGGCGACGGCGAGGAGCCCGACAACCTCGTGCGGCGCGGCCCCTGGGCGTAGCCGGCGGCCGGGGGAGGACCGGGTGCCGGTCAGGACATCGCGATGAAGGCGTCCATGAAGGACGTGAAGTCCACGACGTCCACGTCCTGCGCGAGCCGCAGCGGCGTCCCCGGCCCGATGTCGAGGACGGGAGCCGGGGCGACGGCGAAGCGGAAGACCCGCCCTGTGCTCGTACCCACCTCGTAGCTGCCGTCGTCGTCCCACTGCAGGGCATGGGCGAGATTGGTCATGTTGACCTCCACGGGTACCCCGGCTCCCGTGATCGCCGCGAGATCCACGGGCGCGATCATGAGTTCGGCCGGCTTCCAGCGATAGCCGACCACGTAGGCCGTGGCGGTACGGCGCGCAGCCCGGGCTTCCTTGGCCTCCTTGGCGTGGCCGTCCGCGAACACGAGGTTGTAGTCGCCGTAGTTCGGGATCTGCCCGTCGAAGACGCGGCGCAGGGCGTTCTTCAGCCCCTGCCCGCCGTCGAGCGGCCTGCTGGAGTCGTGCGGCTCATCGGGAGACATATCACGCCGTTGCGGTAGTAGAGGTAGGAGGCGGGGCAGGAAACTGTCGGTCCGGGTGCCCGGGGTGCGCTCCGCCTGCGGTGAGCCCGGGCGGCGGGACGGGAGATCGGCACGTGAGACCCACACTGTACCGGAGGGTCCACCTCCGCACGAAGGGCCTGCCGGCCCGGCCGGTCGGGGTTCAGCAGGCATGCGCCGGCCTGTAACAGGGCGGTCACATGGCGAAACCGTCCTGTTGCCCGGGCCTAGACTTCAGGCATGACCGTGGAAACAACGCCGGAGAAAACGTCGGGAACAACGCCAGACATCAAGCCGAGAAGCCGCGTCGTCACGGACGGCATCCACGCGGCGCCGTCCCGCGGGATGCTGCGTGCCGTGGGTATGGGTGACGACGACTTCGCCAAGCCGCAGGTCGGCGTGGCCAGCTCCTGGAACGAGATCACCCCCTGCAACCTGTCCCTCAACCGCCTGGCGGAGGGAGCCAAGGAGGGCGTGCGCGACGGGGGAGGGTTCCCCATGCAGTTCGGCACGATCTCGGTGTCGGACGGCATCTCGATGGGCCACGAGGGCATGCACTTCTCGCTCGTCTCCCGTGAGGTGATCGCCGACTCCGTCGAGACCGTGATGCAGGCCGAACGCATCGACGGCTCCGTGCTCCTCGCCGGCTGCGACAAGTCCCTGCCGGGCATGCTCATGGCAGCCGCCCGTCTCGATCTCGCCTCCGTGTTCCTGTACGCCGGAACTATCATGCCGGGGTTCGCGAAGCTCGAGGACGGCACCGAGAAGGAGGTCACGCTCATCGACGCCTTCGAGGCCGTCGGCGCCTGTGCCGCCGGGAAGATGAGCCTGAAGGACCTCGACAGCATCGAACGCGCCGTCTGCCCCGGTGAGGGTGCCTGCGGCGGCATGTACACGGCGAACACCATGGCCTGCATCGGGGAGGCCCTCGGCATGTCGCTCCCCGGCTCCGCGGCTCCGCCGTCGGCCGACCGCCGCCGCGACCTGTACGCCCGGAAGTCCGGCGAGGCCGTCGTCAACCTGCTGCGCCTCGGCATCACGGCCCGCGACATCATGACGAAGAAGGCGTTCGAGAACGCCATCGCGGTCACCATGGCCTTCGGCGGCTCGACCAACGCCGTCCTGCACCTGCTGGCGATCGCCCGTGAGGCCGAGGTGGAGCTCACGCTCGACGACTTCACGCGCATCGGTGACCGCATCCCGCACCTGGGGGACCTGAAGCCCTTCGGCCGCTACGTCATGTTCGACGTCGACAAGGTGGGCGGCGTGCCCGTCATCATGAAGGCGCTGCTCGACGCCGGCCTGCTGCACGGCGACTGCCTGACGGTGACCGGCAAGACCCTCGCGGAGAACCTCGCTGAGATCGACCCGCCGGACCTGGACGGCAAGATCCTCCGTGCGCTCGACAACCCCATGCACAGAACCGGCGGCATCACCATCCTGCACGGCTCCCTCGCCCCCGAGGGCGCCGTCGTGAAGAGCGCCGGCTTCGATGCCGACGTCTTCGAGGGCACCGCCCGCGTGTTCGAGCGCGAGCAGGGTGCGCTCGACGCGCTCGACGCGGGAGAGATCCAGGCCGGCGACGTCATCGTCATCCGCTACGAGGGACCCAAGGGCGGCCCCGGCATGCGCGAGATGCTCGCGATCACCGGCGCCATCAAGGGTGCCGGCCTCGGCAAGGACGTCCTCCTGCTCACCGACGGCCGCTTCTCCGGAGGAACCACGGGCCTGTGTATCGGCCATGTGGCGCCGGAAGCGGTCGACGGCGGTCCGATCGCCTTCGTGCGCAACGGCGACCGCATCCGCGTCGACATCGCGGCGAAGAGCTTCGACCTCCTCGTCGACGAGGCCGAGGTCGAGCAGCGGAAGGTCGGCTGGGAGCCGCTGCCCGCCCGCTACACCAAGGGCGTCCTGGCGAAATACGCGAAGCTCGTGCACTCCGCCTCCCAGGGGGCGTACACGGGCTAGGGGTCCTTCCGAGCCGGGGCGGGCACCCTCCCGTCCCGGCCCGGCGGCATCGGGTTAATGTCCACTCACCGGACGGGGTGTCCACGATGTGAGATCGGGCGGGGGTCGGTTGACACTCTTTCGCGAGGGCGTGGAAACTACAGATATGCAGCTCGAACCCGTGGTCGTCGTCCTTATACAGCGCGTGGCCTGAAGCCCGTCCGGTAGACGACTGCAGTCACGCGCAACCCCTCGCAGAGCCCGACCAGGCCGAGGGGTTTTTTTGTTGACATGACCTGTCGGCAGGGAACCAGCGCCACGGAAATCCGAAGTTCAGCCTGCAGCAGTGCAGCGTACGTTCCAAAGGAAGTTGTCAGATGTCCAAGGGATCGCCCATCAGCCCGGCGCTGTTGGCAGCAAGGCCAGCACCTCCTGCAGCACCTGCCCGTGAGACCGCACCCGCTCGGGACATCCCGGCGAGCGCCGTCCGTGGACCCAACAACGTCGTCGCACCCGTCCAGATGCTCGGTTCCGCGGCCATCGTGCGCTCTCTCGAGGAACTCGGCGTCGACGACGTCTTCGGGCTCCCCGGCGGGGCGATCCTGCCCACGTACGATCCGCTCCTCGCCTCGACCCGGCTCCGCCACATCCTCGTGCGGCACGAGCAGGGCGCCGGCCACGCGGCCCAGGGGTACGCGATGGTGACGGGCCGACCCGGCGTCTGCATCGTGACGTCCGGCCCCGGTGCCACCAACCTCGTGACTGCCATCGCGGACGCGCACATGGACTCGGTGCCCATGGTCGCCATCACGGGCCAGGTGTCCAGCGCCTTCATCGGCTCGGACGCCTTCCAGGAGGCGGACATCGTCGGCATCACCATGCCCATCACCAAGCACTCCTACCTCGTCACCGACGCCCAGGACATCCCGCGCGTCCTCGCGGAGGCGTTCCACATCGCCACCACGGGCCGTCCCGGCCCCGTGCTGGTCGACGTCGCCAAGGACGCCCAGCAGTCCACCATGACGTTCTCCTGGCCGCCGAAGGTCGACATCCCCGGCTACCGGCCCGTGGTGCGCGGCCACGCGAAGCAGGTCCGCGAGGCCGCCCGCCTCATCAGCGGCTCGCAGCGCCCCGTCTTCTACGTGGGCGGCGGCGTCGTGAAGGGCCACGCCTCGGCAGAGCTGAAGGAGCTCGCCGAGCTCGTCGGCGCCCCCGTGGTGACCACCCTCATGGCCCGCGGCGTCTTCCCCGACTCGCACCGGCAGCACGTGGGCATGCCCGGCATGCACGGCTCCGTCTCCGCCGTGACCGCGCTGCAGCAGGCGGACCTCCTGATCACGCTCGGCGCCCGCTTCGACGACCGCGTCACCGGCGTGCTGTCCAGCTTCGCGCCGAACGCGAAGGTCATCCACGCGGACATCGACCCTGCGGAGATCTCCAAGAACCGCACCGCGGACGTGCCCATCGTCGGATCGGTGAAGGAGATCATCCCGGAGCTGACCGCAGCCGTGCGCGAGAGCTTCGAGGCGCAGGAACGCCCCGACATCTCCACCTGGTGGAGGACCATCGACCACCTGCGCGAGACCTACCCGGTGGGCTTCACCCAGCCGGAGGACGGCCTCTCCGCCCCCCAGCAGGTCATCAAGCGCATCGGCGAGCTGACCGGTCCCGAGGGCGTCTTCGTCTCCGGTGTGGGGCAGCACCAGATGTGGGCGGCCCAGTTCATCCAGTACGAGCGCCCGCATGCCTGGCTGAACTCCGGCGGGCTCGGCACCATGGGCTACTCGGTGCCCGCCGCGATGGGCGCCAAGGTCGGCAGCCCGGACCGCGTGGTCTGGGCGATCGACGGCGACGGCTGCTTCCAGATGACCAACCAGGAACTCGCGACCTGCGTGATCAACAACATCCCCATCAAGGTCGCGGTCATCAACAACTCCTCCCTGGGCATGGTGCGGCAGTGGCAGACCCTGTTCTACGAGGGCCGCTACTCCAACACCGACCTCAACACGGGGCACGACACCGTCCGTGTGCCTGACTTCGTGAAGCTCGCCGACGCGTACGGCTGCGTGGGTCTGCGCTGCGAGCGCGACGAGGACATCGACGCGACCATCGAGCAGGCACTGGCCATCAACGACCGCCCCGTGGTCATCGACTTCGTGGTGAGCCGGGACTCCATGGTGTGGCCGATGGTGCCCTCGGGCGTCAGCAACGACCTCATCCAGATCGCCCGGAACATGACCCCGACGTGGGAGCAGGAGGACTGACCATGGCACGACACACACTCTCCGTGCTCGTCGAGGACGTACCCGGCGTCCTGACCCGCGTGGCCAGCCTCTTCGCCCGGCGCGCGTTCAACATCAACTCCCTCGCCGTCGGCCCCACCGAGATCGCCGGCATGTCCCGCATCACGGTCGTGGTCGAAGCCGAGGGCGACCTCCTCGAGCAGGTCACCAAGCAGCTCAACAAGCTCATCAACGTGCTCAAGATCGTGGAACTGACCACGGAGCAGTCGGTGCAGCGCGACCACATGCTGATCAAGGTGCGGGCCGACGCCGCCACGCGCCTGCAGGTGACCCAGGCGGCCGACCTGTTCCGCGCGTCCGTGGTCGACGTGGCGATCGACTCGCTGATCATCGAGGCCACGGGCACCCCCGAGAAGCTCTCGGCGCTCCTGTCCGTCCTCGAGCCGTTCGGCATCCGCGAGATCGTGCAGTCGGGCACGCTCGCGATCGGCCGCGGTGCGAAGTCGATGAGCGGCTCGAGTCAGGCCCTGCGCAGCGCCTGAGCGCACCCGCCCCCCATTCCAGCACCACCCACACAAGGAGAAACACCCGTGACCGAGATGTTCTACGACGACGACGCCGATCTGTCCATCATCCAGGGCCGCACCGTGGCCGTCATCGGCTACGGCAGCCAGGGCCACGCCCACGCCCTCAGCCTGCGGGACTCCGGCGTCGACGTGCGCGTCGGGCTGAAGGAGGGATCGGCGTCACGCGCCAAGGCAGAGGCCGAGGGGCTCCGGGTCCTGTCGGTCGCCGAGGCCACCGCCGAGGCCGACCTCATCATGGTGCTCACCCCCGACCAGGTGCAGCGCCACGTGTACAAGGACGACATCGCACCGAACCTGCAGGCCGGCGACGCCCTGTTCTTCGGCCACGGCTTCAACATCCGCTTCGGCTACATCCAGCCCCCGTCCGACGTCGACGTCGCCCTCGTGGCGCCGAAGGGCCCCGGGCACATCGTGCGCCGCGAGTTCGAGGCCGGCCGCGGCGTCCCCGACCTCATCGCCGTCGAGCAGGATGCCTCCGGCAAGGCGCGCGACCTCGCCCTGTCCTACGCGAAGGCCATCGGCGGCACGCGCGCGGGCGTCATCGAGACCACCTTCACCGAGGAGACCGAGACCGACCTCTTCGGCGAGCAGGCCGTGCTGTGCGGCGGCGCCTCGCAGCTGGTCCAGTACGGCTTCGAGACGCTGACCGAGGCGGGCTACAAGCCCGAGGTCGCGTACTTCGAGGTGCTGCACGAGCTCAAGCTCATCGTCGACCTCATGGTCGAGGGCGGCATCGCCAAGCAGCGCTGGAGCGTCTCCGACACCGCGGAGTACGGCGACTACGTCTCCGGCCCCCGCGTCATCACCCCCGAGGTGAAGGAGAACATGAAGGCCGTCCTCGCGGACATCCAGAGCGGTGCCTTCGCCCAGCGCTTCATCGACGACCAGGACGCCGGAGCGCCCGAGTTCGCCGCTCTGCGCAAGAAGGGCGAGGACCACCCGATCGAGAGCACGGGCCGCGAGCTCCGCAAGCTCTTCTCGTGGATCAAGACGAGCGACGACTACACCGAGGGCTCCGTCGCGCGCTAGCCTCCCTCCCGGCAGGGTACCCGCCCGACGCTCGACGACGAGCGGGTGCCCTGCCGGACGTGTGTCCGGTGCCGGTCCGCCCGGACCGCGCCCCGATCCCGCCCCACCCTCCCCGAAGGAATCCCCGTGACCACCAAGCCCGTCGTGCTCCTCGCCGAGGAACTCTCACCCGCCACCATCGAGGCCCTCGGACCCGACTTCGAGATCCGCAGCACCGACGGCGCCGACCGCGCGCAGCTCCTCGGAGCCCTCGCCGACGTCGATGCCGTCCTCGTCCGCTCGGCCACCCGCATGGACGAGGAGGCCATCCGCGCCGCCCCGAAGCTGAAGGTCATCGCGCGCGCCGGTGTGGGACTCGACAACGTCGACATCAAGGCCGCCACCCAGGCCGGGGTGATGGTCGTGAACGCGCCGACGTCGAACATCATCTCCGCCGCCGAGCTCACCGTCGGGCACATCCTGAGCCTGGCGCGCAACATCCCGCAGGCCAGCGCGGCCCTGAAAGCGGGCGAGTGGAAGCGCTCGAAGTACTCGGGCACGGAGCTCTACGAGAAGAACATCGGCATCATCGGGCTCGGCCGCATCGGTGCGCTCGTCGCCGCGCGGCTGCAGGGCTTCGGCACGCAGATCCTCGCGTACGACCCGTACGTGACCTCCGCGCGGGCCGCCCAGCTCAACGTGCGGCTCGTGTCCCTCGAGGAGCTCCTGCGCGAGTCGGACTTCGTGACCATCCACATGCCGAAGACCCCCGAGACCGTGGGCATGCTCGGCGCCGAGGCCTTCGCCCTGATGAAGGACACCGCCTACGTGGTCAACGTGGCGCGCGGCGGCCTCGTGGACGAGGAGGCCCTGCAGGCCGCCCTCGAGCAGGGGCAGATCGCCGGAGCCGGCGTGGACGTCTTCGTGGCGGAGCCGAGCACCGACCTGCCGTTCTTCGCGCACGACAGCGTGGTGGTGACCCCGCACCTCGGGGCGTCCACCGTCGAGGCCCAGGAGAAGGCCGGCGTCTCCGTGGCGAAGTCGGTCCGGCTGGCGCTGGCCGGCGAGCTCGTGCCCGACGCGGTCAACGTGGCCGGCGGCGTCATCGATCCGGCCGTCCGCCCGGGCATCCCGCTCATGGAGAAGCTGGGCCGGATCTTCACGGCGCTCACCCACGCCTCGCTCACGCAGATCGACATCGAGGTGGCCGGGGAGATCGCGGCCCTCGACGTCAAGGCCCTCGAACTCGCGGCGCTCAAGGGCGTCTTCACGGACGTCGTCTCCGAGCAGGTGTCCTACGTGAACGCGCCGCTCCTGGCCGAGCAGCGCGGTGTCACATCCCGTCTCGTGACCACGTCCGAGTCCGACGAGTACCGCAACGTGCTCCGCCTGCGGGGAGCGCTGTCCGACGGCTCGCGGATCTCGGTCGCCGGGACGCTCACCGGACCCAAGCAGGTGGAGAAGCTCGTCGGGGTGAACGGCTACGACCTCGAGATCCCCATCAGCGACCACCTCCTGGTGCTGCTCTACGCGGACCGGCCCGGCGTGATCGGCGCGCTCGGTCGCCTGCTCGGGGAGCGGGATATCAATATCGCCGGCATGCAGGTCGCACGGAACAAGGAGGGCGGGCAGGCGCTGTCCCTGCTGACGGTCGACAGTTCGGTGCCGCAGGACGTCCTCGACGCGATCCGCGCCGAGATCGGCGCGACCGTGGCCCGCGAAGTGGATCTGCAGGACTGACGGCCGGTACCGGACACGGAGCTCCCATGACCACGCACCACCTGCCCGCCGTGCAGGCGACGGCGACCCAGGTCCTCTCCCGCGACACCGCGCCCGTGCTGCGCGTGGTTCCCGGGGACCGCGTGATCGTCGAGTCCCTCGACGCCCGCGGGCACCTCGAACGCCAGCCGACACCCGGAGCGGTGACGCCCTACCGGTTCCCGGACCGGCAGGGCCACGCGCTCACGGGCCCGATCGAGGTGGCCGGGGCCGGGCCCGGCGACGTGCTCGCGGTCCGCTTCGAGTCCCTGGAGCCGGCCGACTGGGGATGGACCGCGGCCGCGCGGCCCGACGACGCGTTCGCCCGCCGGCTCGGCCTCGAGGGCACGGACCCCGCCTGGCTGCTGTGGGACCTGGACGCCGAGGCGCGGACGGGCACCGACCAGTACGGGCACGTGGTGCGGCTCGCGCCGTTCCTCGGCGTGGTCGGTCTGCCTCCCGCCGCACGGGGCGAGCATTCGACGACGCCGCCGCGCCCGGCCGGCGGCGGCAACATCGACTGCCGCGAACTCACGGCCGGTTCCACGCTCTTCCTGCCGGTCACCGTGCCCGGCGCGCTGCTGCACCTCGGCGACGGCCACGCCGCCCAGGGCGACGGCGAGGTGGGTGGCACTGCGATCGAGTGCGGCATGACGACGACGATCACCGTCGACGTCCTCCGGGACGCCCCGCTGGACACCATCCATGCGCTCACTCCGACCGCGCGGATCACCTTCGGCTTCGACGCCGACCTGAACCGGGCCACGGCGCACGCCCTCGGGGCCATGCTCACGTGGATGCAGCAGCTGCACGGGCTGGAGCGGAAGGCCGCGCTGGCCCTCGCCGGGGCCGTCGTCGACCTCCGGGTCACGCAGATTGCGAACCGGACCTGGGGCGTGCACGCCGTGCTGGGGCTGGACGCCCTCGGGCGGGCCTGAGCGCCTCCGCGTCTTCGCACTTGGGCGAATCCGCATGGACCGGGGTAATTTCATAGGGTGACCTCCGCAGACGCAAAGCCCTCGTTCTACATCACCACAGCCATCTCCTACCCGAACGGCGAGCCGCACATCGGGCACGCCTACGAGACGATCGCCGTCGACGCCATGGCGCGCTTCAAGCGCCTCGACGGTTTCGACGTCATGTACCTCACGGGCACGGACGAGCACGGCCTGAAGATGCAGCAGGCAGCGGACAGGGAGGGCGTCCCGGTCCGCGAGCTCGCGACCCGGAACGCCCTGGCCTTCCGGGAGATGAACGACGTCGTGGGCACCTCCTACGACCGGTTCATCCGGACCACCGACGAGGACCACTACGCCGCCGCGACCGAGATCTGGAAGCGCATGGAGGCCAACGGCGACATCTACCTCGACAAGTACGCCGGCTGGTACTCGGTGCGGGACGAGGCGTTCTGGGGCGAGGACGAGACCGAGGTCCGCCAGGACGGCGTGCGCTACGCGAAGGAGACCGACACCGAGGTGACGTGGACCGAGGAGGAGAGCTACTTCTTCCGGCTCTCCGCCTACCAGCAGAAGCTGCTGGATCTCTACGAGGCGCAGCCGGAGTTCGGTGCGCCGCAGCCCCGGTTCAACGAGGTCATCTCGTTCGTGCGGCGCGGGCTCGAGGACCTCTCCATCAGCCGCACCACGTTCGACTGGGGCGTCCCCGTGCCCGGCAACCCGCGGCATGTGATGTACGTGTGGGTGGACGCGCTCACCAACTACCTCACGGGCGTGGGCTTCCCCGATACCGGGTCCGAGCGGTTCCGGACGTTCTGGCCCGCGGACGTGCACGTGATCGGCAAGGACATCTCCCGCTTCCACGCCATCTACTGGCCCGCCTTCCTGCTGTCCGCGGGACTCGAGGTGCCCAGGCGCATCATGATCCACGGGTTCCTGCACAACAAGGGCGTGAAGATGTCCAAGTCGCTCGGCAACACCGTGGCCCCGGCGGACTGGGTGGAGCAGTACGGCCTGGATCAGGTGCGCTTCTTCCTCCTGCGGGAGGTCCCGTTCGGCGCGGACGGCTCCTACAGTCACGAGGCGGTCGTGGGACGCATGAATGCGGACCTCGCCAACAACTTCGGCAACCTCGCCCAGCGCTCGCTGTCGATGGTCGCCAAGAACTGCGGCGGCGCCGTCCCGCAGCCGGGAGAGTTCACCCCGGCGGATCACCGGATCCTCGACCAGGCGCACGCCCTGCTCGACGTGACCCGGGCGGCCTTCGACCGGCAGGAGTTCTCCCGTGCGCTCGAGGCCGTCTGGGCGGTGCTCGGTGACACGAACGCGTACTTCGCCGACCAGCAGCCGTGGGTCCTCCGCAAGACGGACACCGAGCGCATGAACACCGTCCTCTACGTCACGCTCGAGGTGCTGCGGGTGGTGGCGGTGCTCGCGCAGCCCGTCATGCCGACCGGCGCCGGGCAGATCCTCACCGCGCTCGGCCAGGGCACGGCGGACGACGACGAGCGCCGCCTGTTCAGCGCGCTGGACGGGCGGATCGAGCCCGGCACGGTGCTGCCCGCGCCGTCGCCGGTGTTCCCGAAGTACGAGGAGCCGACGGCCGGCTAGGCGGGCATGCTGTCCGACAGCGTCAGTAGCGCAGGAAGCGTGCCGGGGCGGTCTGGCGCATGATCCGTGCCACGGTGTCCTGCTGGCGCCTGGACGCGTCCAGCAACTGCTCGAGCGCCGACCGGTCGAGGACGGCGTCGCCCGCGTCAGCCGGCGCCTCGGCCGACAGGGCGAGGAGCGTCGACCACAGCGCCTCCTTGCCCTTGAGCAGCGACTGCAGGGCCTCGAGCTCCAGTTGCGCTCCCGCGGTCGCCTTCCGGCGCAGGGGATTCAGGGGATCGAGCTCGGCCACCACGGACAGGGCGCGTGCGGTCGCCATCTTCACGACGCCTGGCCGGTGACCCAGCGATCTGATCATCCTCTTGAGGAAGGCGCGCTCCTCGCCGATCTCCTGCCGCAGGCGCTCGAAGTCCTTCTCGTGCGGGGTCCCGGCCCAGGAGACGCGAGCCGCCTTGAACAGCCGGACCCCGTTCGTCGCACCCACGAGATGCAGGTCGAGGTACGGCAGCAGGGTGTCCAGGTCCAGCCGGCGCAGGGGGATGCCGTCCGTGACGCGCGTCATGACCTGTCCTTCCGTCGAATTGTCCAGCACATCACCCTACGGTAGCGCGGCGTGGCAGCGGTAGCGGCGCGGCGGTCATCTCGCCGATGCCCTCGGCCGGCGCGGTCGTGCTGGTCCGCGGGGATCCGGCTCCGCTCGGACGGGTCCGTCGCCATCGAGGCCCGCGGACAGGCGCTGCGCGCCCGTGCCGCTGTCCCGTGCCGCTGTCCCGTGGCGCTGTCCCGTGGCGGCGGGCCGGCCCTTCAGCCCGGCGGCGGATCGCGCCTCAGTCGGTTGCGAGCCCGGCCACGGGGGAGAGCCGTGCCGCCCGGCGGGCCGGGAGCACGGAGGCCAGGAGCCCTGCCGTGACGGCCACCAGGAGGACGGCGCCGATCTGCCCCACGGGCACCGCGGGGCTGACGGGGGTGATGCCGCCCAGGGCGGACTGTGCACCGAGCCAGCCGTAGAGGATACCCAGCGCGGACCCCAGCAGGGCCGCCACACCGGCGACGAGCACCGCCTCCACGGCGAGCATCCCGCGCAGCTGTGCGCGGGTGAGGCCGAGCGCGCGGAGCAGCGAGTTCTCGCGGCGCCGTTCCAGCACGGAGAGCGACAGCGTGTTGGCCACCCCGATGAGCGCGATGAGCACGGCCACCGCGAGCAGGGCCGTCACGATCAGCAGCATCACGTCGATGATCTCGTTGTACGCCACCCGTTCCAGGGCGGGCCCGGTGACGTCGTACTCGGAGATACCCGTGGCGGCGACGATCCGCGACTGCACCTCGGCGACGCCCTCCGCGTCCAGTCCGTCCGCTAGCTTGAGCCAGAAGGTGGAGCCGACCGCGGCGGCGAAGGCGTCCGCGTCCGCCACAGGGGCTGCCGGACCCGCAGCGGCCGGTTCGCCGAGATAGGCCTGCAGTGCCTCCGGGGGCGTGCCGCCGAGCCGCTCCGCCGTCGCCCGGGTGATCAGGGGCTGGAAGAACACGGAGTCCGTCGCGGTGACGGGGAGGGTGGCGGGGCCGTTCCCGCCCTCGAGGGTCACCTCGTCCTGCTCCCAGGTCTGGGGCGCGAGGACCATGCCGTCCCGCAACTCCGCCCCCTCGGAGCGCAGCACCCCGGCGATCTCGTCGGCGTCCGCCGTGTACACGAGCTGGGCGCCGTCGTCCGCGCCGGTGAGGAGCACCGGGGTGAGCTCGACGGCGGTCCGTACGCCGTCGACCTGCAGGAGCGTGGGCACGTCCACGCGGGGCGATGCCGGGCCCTCTGCAGCGCCGGAGGAACCGGTCACCCTCACTTCGAGGTCCACGGCGTAGTTGTCGTCGAGCTCGCGGTCGAAGGACGTGCGCGCGGTCTGCGCACCGACCATCATCATGGTCACGAGGGTCACGCCGATCAGCAGGGCGGCCGAGGACGCCGTGGTGCGGGCGGGGTTGCGGACGGCGTTGACCGCCGCGAGCCTGCCCGGCACGCCGAGCGGGCGGGCGAGCCGCCCGACCGCCGCGACGCTCGCCGGGATGAAGAACGGTGCGAGGAGCACGACGCCGAGGAAGGAGATCGCGCCGCCCAGGACGGCCGGGCCGAGCGCCGCGGTGACGGCGCCGAGGATGAGGAGTGCGGCGCCCAGGAGGAGGGCCGCGAGGCCTGCCGCGAGCCGGATCCTCCCGCCGCTGCCGGCGGTGTGCACGGGTTCGACGGGACGGAGTGCGGCCAGCGGTGCCACGCGCGTCGCAGCGCGCGCCGGGACGAGGGCGGCGAGGAGTGTCATCACCACGCCCACGGCGACGCCGATGAGGATCGACGACGGCGGGACGGCCAGGACGGCGAAGGAGCCGAAGTCGGTCCCGCGGGCGAGGCCCACGAGCGCGGCCATCACGCCGACGGCGAGCAGGACGCCGAGGACGGCGCCCGTCAGCCCTACGATCGCGGCCTCGACGAGCACCGAGGTCCGGATCTGGCGCCGCTCGGCCCCGATGCAGCGCAGCAGGGCGAGTTCCCGGGTCCGCTGGGCGACCAGGACGGAGAAGGTGTTCGCGATGACGAGCCCGGCGACGAGGACGGCCACGGCGGCGAAGGCGAGCAGGATCCCGGTGAGCATGTCGTTGCCGTTCGAGAGCCGGGCGACGTCGGCGAGCGTCTGCTCGGATGCCGTGCGGACGGTGAGGCCGGGCTCCTCCCGGGCGGCCGTGACGGCGTCCTGCACCACCGCGGCGTCGGCCCCGGGTGTCAGGGCGAGCTGCACGTTGCGGACGGCGGGCCCGCCGGTCAGTTCGCGGATCACCGGGACGGACGCGATGACCTGCACCGCTCCCGAGAGGGCGGGGTCGGTGCTGGGCGCGGTGAGGGCCGTGACCGTCAGGGCGCCCCCCAGGGCGGCAGGGGCCTGATCGGCACCGTCACCGAGGGCCACGGTGTCCCCGGGCGAGACGCCGAGGCGTCCGGCGGAGGTCTCGTCCAGCGCCACCTCGCTCGGGGAGCCCGGGTAGGAGCCGCTCGTCACCTCCGCGTTCCGCAGGTCCGCCGGAGCGGTGGTGGTGAAGGCGGCGAGGGAGGTCTGCGAGCCGGAGGCGAGCTGGCCGTAGGCGCGTTCGAGGCCGTAGGCGGTGGCCACGCCCGGGAGGACTGCGAGCCGGTCGACGACGTCGGCGGGGACGTCCGCGCCGTCCTGCCCCGTGACCACGAGGTCGGCCGTGGCGTAGGCGGCACCGACGCTCTGCTGGAGGCTGGCCTGCGTGGTGGCGCCGACCATGAGGGTGGCGGAGAGGAAGGCGACACCGAGCATCACGGCGAGGCCGACGGCGAGGAAGCGGCGGGCATGGACCCGCACCTGCGCGAGCGCTATCTGCAGCACGTCAGGCTCCCAGGGTTGCGAGGGCGCTGGAGATGGCGTCCGGCGCGGACTGCTCGAGTTCGCCGACGAGCGCGCCGTCCTTCATGAGCACGATGCGGTCGGCGTAGGAGGCCGCCACGGGGTCGTGCGTGACCATGATGATGCTCTGGCCCATCTCCCGGCAGCTGCGCCGCAGCAGGGAGAGCACCTCGGCACCCGTCGCCGAGTCGAGGTTGCCGGTGGGTTCGTCCCCGAAGATGACGTCGGGCCGGGTGAGGAGGGCGCGTGCGACGGCGACCCGCTGCTGCTGGCCGCCGGAGAGTTCGTGGGGGCGGTGGGACAGCCGGTCGGTGAGGCCCAGGGTGGAGGAGATCTGCTGCAGCCATTCGCCGTCCACCGTGCCGCCGGCCAGGGCGACGGGCAGCGTGATGTTCTGTTCCGCTGTCAGCGTGGGGACGAGGTTGAAGGCCTGGAAGACGAAGCCGACCCGTTCGCGGCGCAGGCGCGTGAGGTCGGCGTCGGGGAGTCCTGTGATGTCGGTGCCGCCGATCCAGAGACGTCCGGTGTCGACGCTGTCGAGTCCGGCGAGGCAGTGCATGAGGGTGGACTTGCCGGATCCGGAGGGCCCCATGATCGCGGTGAAGTGCTCCCGGGCGAAGTCGAGGGAGACGTCGCGGAGGGCGTGCACGGCGGTCTCGCCGCGGCCGTAGCTCTTGGACACGCCGCGGGCGGCGACGGCGCCGTCCGCGGGGGAGGAGGACACGGCGGGGGCTCCCGGCGGCACTGCGGAAGGATTCGTGGAGGTTGTCATGCTCCCACGCTACGGATCGCGGTCCGTCCCGGGATCGGTTCACGGGCCGGGGTTCCGGCCAGGTCCTCTCATACCGGGGGATGAGCAGGAGGCTCCCGGCCTGCGACCGGAAGCACCCGGTGCGAGGTCTCCCGAGCCGTCAGGGCCGGACGACGCCCGTCGCGTAGGCCAGCACGACGGCCTGGACGCGATCCCGCGCCTCGAGCTTGGCGAGGATGTGGCCCACGTGCGTCTTCACGGTCGCCTCGGACAGGAACAGGTGCGCGGCGATCTCCGGGTTGGACAGTCCCTGCGCGATGAGCTCGAACACCTCACGCTCCCGCGGCGTCAGGCGGGCCACGGCCTCGGCCTGGGCGTCCTGGGCGGGGGAGGGTCTGCGCAGCAGCGGCGCCACGTGGTCGAGCAGTCGGCGGGTGGTCGAGGGCGCTATGACGGCGTCGCCCCGGTGCACCGTCCGGATCGCCTCCAGCAGTTCCTCGGGCGGGGCGTCCTTCAGTAGGAACCCGCTCGCGCCGGCGTTGATCGCCGACAGCGCGTACTCGTCGAGGTCGAACGTCGTCAGGACCACGATCCGCGGTCCGTCCTTCCCCTGCCCAGCGGCGGACGCACCGGCGAGGATGCGGCGCGTCGCCTCGATGCCGTCCATGCCGGGCATGCGCACGTCCATCAGGACGACGTCGGCGCGCGTGGCGGCGAGGGCCCTGACCGCCTCCTCGCCGTTGGCCGCCTCACTGACCACGTGGAGGTCGGGCTGCGAGTTGATGAGCATGGCGAATCCGCTGCGCACCAGGTGCTGGTCGTCGACGATCGCGATGCGGATCGGTGCGGTGTCGCTGGTGCTGTCGTCGGTGTCGTCGTCGGTGTTGCCTGCGGTAGTGGTGGTGCTGTCCACGGTGGTCCTGCGCTCCTGGTCTCGTCCTGCATGCTGTCGGATCGTGTTGCTCCCGGCTCGCCGCGCGTGCCGTGCTGCCGTGCTGCCCGGCTGCCCGGCTGCCCGGCTGCCCGGCTGCCCGGCTCAGCCTAGGCCTGGGTGTAGGGGATGAAGGCCTCCACGCGGTAGCCGCCGCCCGTGCGCGGTGCCGCCGACACCGTTCCGTCATAGAGCCGGACGCGCTCGGTCATCCCAATGATCCCCTGGCGCGCGCCTGCCGTCGCGGGGTCGGGCGCCGCGCCGCGCCCGTCGTCGTCGACCGTGACGGCGAGCCCGCGCACGCCGTACTCGAGGGTCACCTCGGTGGTCGTGCGGGCACCCGCGTGCTTGAGCACGTTGGTGAGGGACTCCTGCACCACGCGGTAGGCGGTCAGCTCGGCGCCGAGGGGGAGCCGGCCGCGCGGCGTGCCGATGCGGCGGCACGCGACCCGTACGCCCGAGTGCCGTACCGACTGGATGAGGGAGTCGACGTCGTCGAGGGTGGGCAGTGGACGGGTGGAGGCGGTCTCGTCGCCGCGCAGCACCCCGAGCAGCCGCCGCATCTCGCGCAGGGAGCCCCGGCCGGTCTCGGCGATGGTGCCGAGCGTCTGCACGGCCAGTTCCGGTGCCTGCGCGCTCGCGTACCGGGCGCCGTCGGCCTGCGTGATGATCACCGACAGGGAGTGCGCCACGATATCGTGCATCTCCCGGGCGATGTGGCTGCGTTCGTCCGCGGCGGCGAGGTCGCGCTCCTGCTGCCTCTCCACCTCGAGCCGCCGCGTCCTGTCCTCGAGCGCCTGGTAGGTCCGGCGGCGGGCACGCGCGAGGTCACCCGTCGTCCATGCCAGGAGGACGAGCGCCTCCACGAGGAAGAGCACGATCAGGTACAGCGGCACCGAGGTGAGCGCGGACGCGCTGACGTCCAGCCCGATCAGGTCACCGAACCGCAGGAGGCCCACGGCCGCGCCGACGAGGGCGAGCGCGAGGCCGCCGAGGCTCGCCCACCGCGGGCCGTAGGCGGCCAGGGTGTAGAGGGTGATCAGGATGACGAACTGTGCGGGGACCGGCTCGATCCCGAGGAGGACCTGCAGCACCGAGACGCCGGCGACGATCCCCGCCGAGAGCATCACCCGGGACCGGCGCCACACCAGCGGGACCACCACGGCGAGGGACACCGCGACGATGCCGGCGGACCCCTGCACGCCGCTGGCGGCGAAGGGGAGGACCAGGAAGACGAGGATCGCCAGGGCGAGGCAGACGTCCAGCGTCCCGGGGTGCGTGCGCACCCAGTGTGCGAGCCGGAGGTGGATGTCCATGGCAACCAACTCTAGGGCGGGCGCCGCCGCCGCACATCCGACCCTGGGTGGACCCGTCTCACCCAGCGGACGGATTGTCACCCGGCCCGGACGCCTTCCTAGGCTGGGACGATGACCGACGCACCGACCGACGTTTCCCGCCGTATCGACCTCGCCGTCATCCCCGGAGACGGGATCGGCCCCGAGGTGACCACCGAGGCCGTCAAGGTGCTCCTCGCGGCCGTCGGCACGGACGTGGACGTCGCGCTCACCGAGTACGAGCTCGGTGCCGAGCACTGGCTCGCCACGGGGGAGACCCTGTCGGAGGCGACGCTCGAGCGGCTGCGCACGCACGACGCCATCCTGTTCGGGGCCGTGGGCGCGGCGCCCGGTGACACCCTCGTACCGTCGGGACTCATCGAACGCGAGTTCCTCCTGAAACTCCGGTTCTCGCTCGACCACTACGTGAACCTGCGGCCCACCCGGCTCTACCCGGGGGTCCCCAGCCCTCTCGCCGACCCCGGCGACGTCGATTTCGTCGTCGTTCGCGAGGGCACGGAGGGCCCCTACACCGGCAACGGCGGGACCCTGCGGGGCGGCACCCAGCACGAGGTGGCCACCGAGGTGTCGCTCAACACGGCGCACGGCGTGGAGCGCGTGGTGCGCGACGCCTTCCAACGGGCCGAGGGTCGCCGCCGCAAGGTGACCCTCGTCCACAAGCACAACGTCCTCGTCCACGCGGGCCACCTGTGGAAGCGCATCGTCGATGCCGTCGCGGTCGAGTTCCCCGAGGTGGAGCACGACTACCTGCACGTCGACGCCGCCATGATCTTCCTCGTCACAGACCCCTCCCGCTTCGACGTGATCGTCACCGACAACCTCTTCGGCGACATCGTGACCGACCTGGCGGCGGCGATCTCGGGAGGAATCGGGCTGGCGGCATCGGCGAACCTCAATATGGACCGCACCGCTCCCTCCATGTTCGAACCCGTCCACGGGTCCGCGCCCGACATCGCCGGACGGCAGATCGCAGACCCGACGGCCGCGATCCTCTCGGCGGCCCTCCTCCTCCGGCATCTGGGCCTCGACGCGCACGCCGCCCGGATCGAGCAGGCGGTCGAAGCGGATATCGCCTCCCGCTCGGGCGCGCGCAGTACGACCGCCGTCGGCGATGCCATCGCCGCTGCCGTGTCCTAAGGTGGTTACACATCGTTAACCCAGTGCCGCAGCACTGACCACCGACGGACGACGGCGGCCGCGCCGCACGTGCAGTCCGTTCCAGCGCGGAGGAACCATGACTGCCACCGAAACCCCGTTCGCCCAGCACCTGTCGACCCGGCGCACACCGGTCGAGGAGCGGGAGGCGGTGCTCGCGAATCCGGGCTTCGGCAACTTCTTCACCGACCACACCGCGATCGTCGACTTCCGCGTCGACGAGTCCGGTGTCGGTGGCTGGCACAGCGCCCGCCTCGAGCCCTACGGTCCCATCGCCCTGGACCCCGCGGCCGCCGTCCTGCACTACGGGCAGGAGATCTTCGAGGGCATGAAGGCCTACCGCCACGCCGACGGCTCCGTATGGACGTTTCGTGCCGACGCCAACGCGGCCCGCCTCAACCGGTCCGCGGCGCGCCTCGCGCTTCCCCAGCTGCCCGAGGAGCTGTTCCTCGAATCACTGCGCCAACTCGTCGCCGCCGACCAGGACTGGATCCCGTCGGGGGACGGCGAGAGCCTGTATCTCCGGCCGTTCATGATCGCCACCGAGGCGTTCCTCGGCGTCCGGCCCGCGCGCGAGGTGTCCTACCGCGTCATCGCGTCCCCCGCAGGCAACTACTTCGGCGGGGAGGTCAGGCCGGTCGACATCTGGGTCTCCCGGAACTACGCCCGGGCAGGGCGCGGTGGGACGGGTGCGGCGAAGGCCGGCGGCAACTACGCCTCGTCCCTCGCCGCCCAGCTGGAGGCCGAGGCGCACGGCTGCAAGCAGGTGCTCTTCCTCGACCAGTTCAACGACAACGCCGTGGAGGAACTCGGCGGCATGAACGTGTTCTTCGTCTTCCGCGACGGGTCCCTCGTGACCCCGGCCCTCTCGGGCACCATCCTCGAGGGCGTCACCCGGTCCTCGATCATCCAGCTCGGTCGCGACCGCGGGCTGGACGTCGTCGAGCGCAAGATCACCCTCGACGAGTGGCGCGACGGTGTCGCTGCCGGCGACATCACCGAGGTGTTCGCGTGCGGCACGGCCGCCGTCATCACGCCGATCGGCCGACTGCGTGACGGCGACGAGTACATCGGAGCCGCCGATTCCGCGGCGGGAGAGGTCACCATGTCCATCCGGAGCCAGCTGCTGGGCATCCAGACCGGCGCCGTGGAGGACATGCACGGCTGGCTGACGCGCCTGGTCTGAGCACGGCCCGACGGCGCCCACCCGCCCCTTCCAGGGCGGACGGGCGCCGTCCCGGTCTCCGGGAGAGTCAGCGGGAAGCAGCCCGCTCGGGGCCGTCGACCCCCTCGCCGACCCGCAGGTGGCGTGTCGTGGCGAGGAGCGCCCCCGCCTCCTCCGCCGGCATGGGTCGGCTGAAGTAGTAGCCCTGACCGCTCGCACAGCCCATCTCCCGCAGCTGGGCCGCCTGCTCACGCGTCTCGATGCCCTCGAAGACGGCCTCGAGGCCCGCAGCGCGGATGAGCTGCAGGATGGCGGCGACGAAGTCGAGCTGACCCGGCCGCGTGTTGAGCTCCACGAGCAGGGAGCGGTCCACCTTCACCATGCTGACGGGCAGCTCGCGGAGGTAGCTGATGGACGAGTACCCCGTCCCGAAGTCGTCGATCTCGATCCCGACACCCAGTTGCTGCAGGCTCAGCAGCGAGTACATCTCCACCTCGCCGCGCGTCACGATCGCCGTCTCGGTGATCTCCACCACGAGGCTGCGTGCCGGGAGGTCGAGCTCGCGGAGCAGGCCGCGGATGTGGTCCACGAGGTCGAGCTGCTTGAGCTCGACGGCGGACAGGTTGACCCTCAGCTGGAAGTCGTCGTCGAGGGGGAGGTCCCGGCGCCACTGCGCGAGCTGACGCAGGGACGTCGACATCACCCAGCGGTCCAGGTCGTGGATGACGCCGATCTCCTCGGCGAGCGGGATGAAGGTGTCCGGCGGGATCAGACCCCGCAGCGGGTGCTGCCAGCGCACCAGGACCTCGACGCCGAGGATCCGGTTGGTGGCCAGCTCCACCACCGGCTGGTAGTGCAGCACGAGCTCGTCGGAGCTGATGGCGCCGCGGAGTTCCGTGGCCATCTGGCTCCGGAGCTGCCGGGAGTAGAGCATCACCGGTTCGAAGAGCTTGATGATGCTGCGCCCCTCGCGCTTGGCCGCGTACATGGCCGTGTCGGCGTCGAGCAGGAGCTCCTCCGCCGTCTGGTCGGCGGTACCGAGACGGACGCCGATGCTCGCGCGCGCGTGGACGTACAGGGAGTCGAGGCGGATGTGCTCACCGAGGACCTCGAGGGCCCTGCGCGCGACGTGCATCGCCGTGTCCATGGTGGCGCCGGGCAGGAGGATCGCGAACTCGTCGCCGCCGAGCCGGGCCACGACGTCGCTCTCCCGGACCACGCTGTTGAGGCGGGAGGCCACCTCCTGCAGCACGCGGTCGCCGGCGTCGTGGCCGAAGCGGTCGTTGACGTTCTTGAAGCTGTCGAGATCCAGGAGCAGCAGGGCGGGAGGCGGGGTCCCCCGGGCAGCCTGGTTGAGCGCCTCCTCGATGGCGTCCATGAGGGCGACGCGGTTGGCGAGGCCTGTGAGGGCGTCGGACATCGCCATCTTCATCATGTCCAGGTGTGCCTGGCGGAGCATGGCGGTGCGGCTCTCCACGCGCTTCTCGAACTGCTCGTAGACCTGTTCGAGCTCCTCGGCGAGCAGGTTCACGCCGGTGATGACGGCGTCGACCTCGTCCCGTGCGCTGGAGGGCTCGATCCGGCTGCTGAGTTCCCCGCGCGAGAGGCGCACGATGCTCTCGACGAGCATCGCGAGCCGGGGGTCCTTGTCATCGGAGCTCATCGGGTCCAGCGTACATTCCGGGCCCCGCGGCCCGGACGCGCCGAGCCGGCCTGTCCAGGGCGGCTGGACCGGTGCGGGATAAGGTCCGCTGTGCGGACGAGAACCGTCGTCATGCGCTGCCCCCAGGCTGCCGCCGTCGAAGAAAGTGGTGGAGGGCGTACCGGCCGGGCCGGCGAGCCCGTCGCGCGGCGGGCAGGCGCGGAGTGCACAGCCCACGGTCCGCGTGACGGGAAAAGATTAGCATCGCTCGCTGCCGCCGCCGGGACCGTGAGCGCGCGCCGCATGGTGGGGCGCTGCAGCGGAGACCCGGGTCAGCAGGAAGTCCCGACCGGGGTGGGAGTAATGGGGGAAAACGCCCAGCCCGATCGGGACCTGTTCATCAACGTACACGAGGCCTGGGGTGCATCGCCCGCGCGCGTCGGTCGGGGATTTTGCTTGACATCGTCACGGGGGCTGTCAGCCCGGTACCTCCTGGATGCCGCGGATCAGCGCGTGCGCGGCCGATGCGCTGTCGCGTGCGCCGGACTGGAGGAACAGGTCTTCGCTCACCCTGAAGTTGCCGAGGGCCTCGGTTCTACTGCCGCGCGCTGACAGTGCCTGCCCGAGCAGGAGGTGGGCCTGAGCGGCCATATGCGATGCGAGCAGGTGCTTCTTCTGGATGATGTCGGTGAGCTGGTCGACGGCCGCGTCGAGCTGTCCCGTAAGGACCAGCCATTGAGCACGTGTCAGCTTGAGTTCCATACGATCCCTTTCGGTCCCGCCGACGATCGAACTCGCGAGCTCGGCCCGTTCGATGCACTCGAGGGTCTCGGGTCCGACGGCACCCGCGGCAAGCCGCAGCGACGCCGAGGCACGGTTGAAACGCGCCCACAGGTCGAGGTCGTTGGTGGGCGAGAGGTTCTCGGCCGCCAGCTGGTGGTACTCCACACCCTCGGAGACCCGTCCGAGCAGGAATGCCACGTTGCCGATGATCCAGTAGGACTGGCCGACGTACTTGCTCGCCGGTTGAAGGGGGAGCAGGTCGACGAGGACGAGGCATTCCTGCCAGGCGGCCTCCAGCTGGTCGCTGTCGGCGAGCGCCGCCACCAGCGCATGGCGGGCGTCGATCTCGAGGCTGACGTCCTCGTTGCTGCCCGTCGCGTCCTCCACCCCCTGCCGGGCGGCGGCGACAGCGAGGGCAAGGTTCCCGGTACCCTGCAGGGCGAGCGAGGCAAGGGTGGAGACCTTCGCGCGCAGGGCCTTCGACCCCTCGGTCAGGGGATGTTTTCCGAGCATCTCGGCGGTCACCCACGATTCCTGCATCTTGCCCTGCTTGCGCAGACACTCAGAGACGAGAAAAGTGGCGTGCCACCAGCCGAGTTCGTCACGAGCCTGGAGCGCGGCAGCCGCCAATTCCTCCGCAAGACGCTGCGCGCCCTCGTAATCGCGCTGGTTCCAGCCATCTCGCGCTCGAAGCTCGAGCAACAGCCGCTGGCCGGCGGCTTCCTCGTCTGACATATGCACCTTCGGCTTTCCGCGTGGTCGGGCTACGCCCCCCATTATTCGGCCTCGGCCGAGCTGCGACCATGCCCGCAGAAAAATGTCTGAAATTATTTGGGAAAAGTGTTACCAAAGTGACTGGTGTGGCTTACGATGATTATTGAACCGCTCGTGGTACAGGCGGGACTCCAATAGACTGTCGATTGAGCCAAAGGACAAACACCATGAAGCGTTTTACCTCCGCATTCCTGCTCGCCACCCTGCTGGTCACCGGCGGGGCTGCCGCAGCCACCGCCGCCCCTGCGAAGGCCGGCGTCGTCGCGCCCGTCTCCTCGCTCGACCGCGTCAACAACTGGCCCGGTTAAGCACACTCGGCAGGTCACGGCGATCCGTTAGGGATCGCCGCGGGGTCTCAGCAAGTGATGCAGGGCTGACACCGCGGGCACCCTCTGGGGAGGGTGCCCGCGGTAGGTCGTTAAGCGCCGCTGCAGTCGGCAACCCTGTCCACGCCCGGGGAACGGCTCAGGCTAGGCTGGGCGACATGCGAATCGCACGCTTTGTCGTAAATGATGACCCACAGTTCGGCGTAGTGGAAGGCCCACCCGGGAGTGAGGAGGTCGCCGTCATCCACGGCGACCCGTTCTACGGCGGCGTCCAGCTGACCGGCGTCCGCCACGCGCTCGAGGACGTCCGGCTCCTGGCGCCCGTCATCCCGCGCAGCAAGGTGGTGGGGGTGGGCCGGAACTACGCCGACCACATCCAGGAGATGGGCAGTGAGACGCCGGCCGCACCGCTGATGTTCCTCAAGCCCAACACGTCCGTGATCGGTCCGGGTGACCCGATCATGCTGCCGTCCTTCTCGGACCAGGTCTCCTACGAGGCCGAGCTGGCCGTGGTGATCGGCCGCATCTGCAAGGACGTCCCGCTCGAGCGCGTCGACGACGTGGTGTTCGGCTACACCTGCGCCAACGACCTGACAGCGCGCGACGTACAGAAGACGGACGACCAGTGGGCGCGCGCCAAGGGCTTCGACACGTCCTGCCCGATCGGCCCGTGGATCGAGACGGACCTGGACCCCGAGAACCTCACCATCCGCGGGACCCTCGACGGCGACCTCCGCCAGGACGGCTCCACGAGTGACATGATCTGGGGCGCCCGCGAACTCGTGGCCTACGTGTCGCAGGCGTTCACCCTGCTGCCCGGGGACATCATCCTCACCGGGACGCCGGCCGGTGTCGGCATGATCACCGACGGCCAGCGCTACGAGGTCGACATCGAGGGCATCGGGCGCCTGTCCAACCCAGCGCGCCGCTGAGGCACGCGCCGTCGTGCCCTCCGCACCGGGCGCGACGGCGCACGTCCGGCCGGCATGCTCCCACCTAGACTGGGAGCATCATGACTACTGCCGCAGATCTCCCCACCGTCACCGATGCCACGCCCGTCCGGGTCCGCTTCTGCCCGTCCCCGACCGGCACCCCGCACGTAGGGCTCATCAGGACCGCACTGTTCAACTGGGCGTACGCGCGCCACACGGGCGGGAAGCTCGTCTTCCGCATCGAGGACACCGACGCCGCCCGTGACAGCGAGGAGAGCTACCAGCAGCTCCTCGAGGCGATGACCTGGCTGGGCATCGACTGGGACGAGGGCGTGGAGGTGGGAGGGCCGCATGCGCCCTACCGCCAGTCCCAGCGCGGCGAGCTCTACCGCGACGTCATCGACCGTCTCGTCGCCGCCGGACACCTCTACGAGTCGTTCTCCACGCCCGAGGAGGTCGAGGAGCGGCACCGCGCGGCGGGCCGTGATCCCAAGCTCGGGTACGACAATCACGACCGCACCCTGACCGAGGAGCAGAAGGACGCCTTCCGGTTCGCGGGCCGCCCCGCCGTGCTGCGCCTGAGGATGCCGGACGAGGACATCACGTTCACCGACCTCGTGCGCGGGGACATCACCTTCCGCGCCGGCAGTGTTCCGGACTTCGCCGTCGTGCGTGCCAACGGGGCGCCGCTCTACACGCTCGTGAACCCTGTCGACGACGCCCTCATGGGCATCACGCACGTGCTGCGCGGGGAGGACCTGTTGTCCTCGACGCCGCGCCAGGTGGCCCTGTACCGGGCGCTGATCGACATCGGCGTCGCTCAGTACATGCCGCTGTTCGGACACCTGCCGTACGTGATGGGCCAGGGCAACAAGAAGCTGTCCAAGCGTGATCCCGAATCCAACCTGTTCCTCCACCGGGAGCGCGGCTTCATCCGGGAGGGCCTGCTCAACTACCTCTCGCTGCTCGGGTGGAGCCTCTCGGCGGACGAGGACATCTTCTCGGTGGAGCAGCTCGTCGAGAAGTTCGACGTGCGCGACGTCCTCGCCAACCCCGCCCGGTTCGATCTGAAGAAGGCGGAGGCGATCAACGGCACGCACGTGCGGCTCCTCGATCCCGCGGATTTCCGCAGTCGCCTGCTGCCGTACCTCGCCGCGGCCGGCGTCATCGGCGACGCCCCCACCGAGGACGAGCTGCGCATCGTGGCCGAGGCCGCGCCGCTCATCCAGGAACGCATCACCCTGCTCGGCGAGGCCCCGGAGATGCTCGGGTTCCTGTTCAAGGCCGACGACGCGGTCGATATCGCCGACGACGCCCGGAAGGGCCTGCCGGAGAACCTCGGCGAGGTGCTCGACGCGACGCTGGAGGCCCTGCAGGGGGTGGACAGCTGGGACGCCGAGTCGCTGCAGGCCGCACTCCGGGCGGCGCTCGTCGACACCATCGGTCTGAAGCCGAGACTCGCGTTCGGGCCCGCCCGGACCGCGATCTCCGGGCGCAGGATCTCGCCCCCGCTCTTCGAGTCCATGGTGATCCTCGGACGCGAGTCCTCGATGGCGCGTCTGCGCGCCCTGCGCGCGACGGCGGGCTGAACCGTGCCCGCGCCGGACGCGAGACCGCCGGCCCCGCGGGGTGGTGCCGTCGAGGGTGTGCTGTTCGACATCGACGACACCCTCGTGGACCTCGAACAGGCCATGGGGCACACCCTGCAGGCCATCCCGGACCCGGCCCTCAGCCATCTCGGGGACGACGACTGGGTGCGCTACAAGGCGCTGTACACCACCGACCCGCAGAGGCACTACGACCGGTTCCTCGCCGGAGAGCTCACCTTCGAGGAACAGCGGGTGCACCGCGTCCGCCACGCGCGGGCCGGTTTCACCCCCGAGCCGTTCCTCGGGCGCGTCGCGGAGGCGTGGGTGCGAGCCTACGAGCAGATGCTGCCGCAGCACTTCCGCGCCTACGACGACGTGGTCCCGCTGCTGGATGCGCTCGACGCGCGGGCGATCCCCTACGGCGCGGTGAGCAACAACGTGCACGACTACCAGCGGGCGAAGCTCGACCGGGCCGGTCTCCGGCGGATCCGGGTGCTCGTCGGCATCGACACGGTGGGGGTCGCGAAGCCGGACCCGGGTATCTACCGCGAGGGCGCCCGCCTCATCGGCGCCACGCCGTCGCGCACGCTGTACGTCGGGGACAACCGGCTGATCGACGCCGTGGGCGCCCGGGAGGCCGGACTGATCGGGGTGTGGCTCGACCGCACGGGGACCGGCCGGGAGCACGGGACGGACTCAGGGGTCGGCGCCGGCCTGCCCTCGAGCGGCGTGGCGGAGGATGCGGGGGAGTCCGCCCGCGAGGGCGTCCCGACCGCCGCTCCGGAGGTGCCCTGCATCGGCGGACTGGCGGACGTTTTGCAGTTCCTGCCCTCCGTCCGGTAAAGTTATTTCTCGGCGCGGAGCGGTTACGCGGCCGGAGCCCAGCTAGGATCGGGCCTTCGGGAAGTGCCATTGGGGTATGGTGTAATTGGCAACACACTGGTTTCTGGTACCAACATTCTAGGTTCGAGTCCTGGTACCCCAGCGCGGTGCCGTCCTTGCGGACGGGGTGGCACGAGCAGTAAAAAAGAAGTAGTAGGATGGAAAGTACTGGCCCCATCGTATAGCGGCCTAGTACGCTGCCCTCTCACGGCGGTAACGCGGGTTCGAATCCCGCTGGGGTCACAGCTGGAACGTCTCGGACATCATCACGATGTCCGGGACGTTCTGCTTTAACGGTCCGTCGTCGGTTCGCCCGGCACTGCCGTCCCGGGCGGCGGGGGACGGCTGGCATGATGGGACCATGAGCGCACCCTCCCCGGCCGGTGAAGCCCGCGCGCTGCCGCCGCTGCTGCGGGAGGTGAACGGCGCCCTCGAGAACCTCGCGTTCCCCTTGGCCCTGCCTGCCTCGGCGGACGCGCGCGCTGCGACCCGCGCCGCCCGCGCACAGCTCGACGACTACATCCTGCCGCGGCTGGCCAGCCTCGACGCGCCCCTCGTGGCCGTCGTCGGCGGCTCGACGGGAGCGGGCAAGTCGACCCTGGTCAACGCCCTCGTGGGCCGACCGGTGTCGGCCACGGGCGCCGTACGGCCCACGACGCGCCGGCCCCTCCTGCTCCACCACCCAGACGACGCCGCGTGGTTCGACGACGCCCGGGTGCTGCCCTCGCTCGGTCGTGTCCGTCTGGCAGGCGATGAGCCCGAGCGGGCGACCGACGGAGCGGCGCCCCCTGCGACCCCCGGGAGCCCGCACCCGGCGACGGCGCAGGGCGCGGACACGCTGCTGCTGCGCCCCACGGCCACGCTGCCGTCGGGACTCGCACTCCTGGACGCACCCGACGTCGACTCCATCGCCGACGAGAACCGGCGGCTCGCCGGCCAGCTCCTCGCGGCGGCGGACCTCTGGCTCTTCGTGACGACGGCGAACAGGTACGCCGACGCGGTGCCGTGGAAGCTGCTGGCCGAGGCCGGGCGGCGCGACGTCCTGGTCGCGATCGTCCTCGATCGCGTACCTCCCGGCGTGGAGGAGGAGATCAGGAGTGATCTGCTGACCCTCCTGACCGCCGAGAACCTCGGGCACGCTCCCATCTTCGTGATCCCGGAACTCCCGCTCGGGTCCGGAAGCATGCTGCCGGCCGCGGTCGTCGAGCCGATCACCCGCTGGCTGCAGGCGCTGGCCGCCGACGCGGAGGGACGCCGGGACATTGCCCGGCGTACCGTCCAGGGAGCGATGCGCGCGCTGGCGGACCGGATCGACGGGATCGCCGAGGCCGCCGGCCAGGAGCAGGCCGCCGGCGACGAACTCCGCGCGGCCGTCGACGGCGCCTACCGTGATGCACTGCAGAGCGTGCTCGCCGCCACCGAGGACGGCAGGCTGCTGCGCGGCGAGGTGCTCGCCCGCTGGCAGGACTTCGTCGGCACGGGCGAGTTCATGCGCGGGCTCGAGTCGAGGATCGGCAGGGCGCGCGACCGGGTCAGTGCGTTCTTCACCGGCCGGCCCGCTCCGGCGGCCACCGTGGCCGACGCGATCGGCAGCGGTCTGCAGACCGTCGTCGTCGAACAGGCGGCCCGCGCCGACGAGTCCACGCGCCGGCGCTGGAGAGCCGACGCGGCGGGCCGGGTGCTGCTCGAGGATCTGGCACCATGGCGGGCCGAGGAGGTGTCGGACGAGGTGGCACGCGAGATCCGCGCATGGCAGGAGGACCTCCTGCAGCTCGTCCAGGCCGAGGGCGCCGACAAGCGCTTCACGGCGCGCATGCTGTCCTTCGGGGTCAACGGCATCGCCGTGGCGCTGATGGTCGTGGTCTTCGCCTCCACGGGCGGACTCACCGGCGGCGAGGTGGGCATCGCCGGCGCCTCCGCGATCGCGGGGCAGAAACTCCTCGAGGCGGTCTTCGGCGACGACGCCGTCCGACGCCTCACCGCCACGGCACGGGACAACCTGTCCACCCGCGCGGAGGGCCTCTTCCGGCGGGAACGGGAACCCTTCGACCGCCGCCTGGAGCCCGTGAGCCGCCAGACGCCGGCCGAGACGCTGCGGGTCCTCGCCCGCCGGCTCCGCACGGCACTGCCTCCCGGGCAGCGCACCGCGGTCGAGGACGGCGCATGAGCCGACACCGTGGAGCGACGGCGGAGGCGCCGCTCGCCGAGGCCGTCACGGGTGCGCTCGACCGGCTGCAGACGGCCTGCGAGCTGGGACGCGACCGGCTCCCCGAGGACGCCGTGGCGCGCCTGGACGCGACCCTGGATCGCGCAGGGACGCGTCGGTCGCTGTCGGCGGACCACACCGTCGTCGGGATCTTCGGACCCACGGGCAGCGGCAAGTCCTCCCTCGTGAACGCCCTGAGCGGCACCGGAGCCGCGCGGGTGGCGGCGCGGCGCCCCACCACCTCCGAGCCGCTCGCTCTGGTGTGGGGACGGCAGGGGAGCCACGAGCTGCTCGACTGGCTCGGGGTCCGTCAGCGGGTCGAGCTGCCCGAGGGCGCTCCGCTCGTGGGCGGACCGACCGGGACGGGCCAGGAACCATCTGCGGCTCCGGTCCTCGTGGGACAGCCGATCGGCGACGCGCCGGATCCGCAGGTCCACGTAGCGCCCGAGGTGGACACGGACACCCCGGCGCTCGGCGCTGCGGCCGGTGGCGAGGCTCCCGCGGTCCGAAGGCGACTGCTGAGCTGGCGGCGGCGGAGCAGGCCGGCGTCCACGGGGACCGAGGCGTCGCCCGAGGCACCTGTCGCCGCATCCGGCACCGGGGCCGGACTGATCCTCCTCGACCTCCCGGACTTCGACTCGACGGCCGGCGCGCACCGCGAGATCGTGGAGCGGCTCACGGGGCAGGTGGACGTGCTGCTCTGGGTCGTCGATCCGCAGAAGTACGCCGACGCCGCGCTCCACCACGGGTTCTTGCGCGACCTCGCGAACCACGACGCGGTGACTCTCGTGGCACTGAACCAGGCGGACCGGCTCGAGGAGCAGGACCTCGACGACGTCACGGCGTCACTCGCCGGCATCCTCGCGGGCGAAGGCCTGCAGGGCGTCGCCGTGTTCCCGGTGTCCGCGCTGACGGGCCGAGGCGTGGACGAGCTCGCCTCGGCGGTCAGGGACCTCGCGGAAGGCCGTGCCGCCGCCACCCGGCGGATCGCGGCCGACGCCGCGCAGGCCGCGGACGAGCTCCTGCCCTTCATCGCGGAGCAGCCCGTCGCCGCGCCGTCGGACGAGGCGAGGACCACGCTCGCGCAGGGGCTGGGCACGGCAGCCGGCGTACCCGTCGTGGTCGACGCCGTGCGATCGGCGTATCGCCGCGATGCGCACGCGGCCACGGGCTGGCCCGTCACACGCTGGCTGGGGAGATTCCGGGCCGACCCGCTGCGGCGGTTGAACCTGCGACGGCAGGACGTGGTGCCCGAGGTGCGGCGTTCATCACTTCCCCTCAGCCAGCCGGCTCAGCGCGCGCGGGTGGATCAGGTGCTGCGCGTCTTCGGCGACGAGGTGGCGCGCGGCGTCGTCGAGCCCTGGCACACCTCCATCCGCGACGCCTCGCGCGGCACCGCCGACGACCTCACGGACGCGCTCGATTCCGCCGTCACCACGGCGGACCTCGAGACCGGACGGCGCGCGTGGTGGGGGATCTTCGGTGTGCTCCAGTGGATCGCCCTCGTCGCGCTCGTCGCAGGGCTCGTCTGGCTCGGCGTCCTGGCCGTGCTCGGTTTCCTCCAGCTGCCCGCCATCGACGTCCCGCGCGTGGAGGGCTTCCCCGTGCCCACCCTGCTCATCCTCGGCGGCGTGGGGGCGGGCGTGCTGCTCGGTGTCCTCGCGGCGCTGCTCGCCCGGTGGGGTGCTGCGCGGCGCGCCGCGCGGGTACGACGGCGGCTCCTGGCCGCGTGCGCGCAGGCCGCCGAGGAGGTCGCCGTCGTTCCCGTCGAGGACGAGGTGGACCGGTGCAACCGGTTCCGTGCCGCCGTCCTCGACGTGCGGCGCGTCGCCTGACCGCGGTCCCGGCAGGAGGCTGCTCCGGCGCGGGAACCCGACGACGGCCGCCCCGGCCGCCCCGGTCGCGCCGGACCTGCGGCGGCGTCAGGCGTCGCTTCGGGTGACCCTGGCGACGTCGCTGTGGCCCGAGCAGACCCAGTCCACGGAGCCCGCGCCGATGCGCTCGGCGAGCAGCCGGACGCTGCCCGCCGCCCTCGGCCGGTCGTTGATGAAGATCGCCGGGAAGTCGCCGACGCTGCCGTCCGCGGCGACCCTGGCGGCATCTCCGGTGAAGAGCACACCGCGCCACTGGTAGGCGTAGTGACCGGGCGTGTGTCCGGGTGTCGGGAAGTATGCGAGGCCCGGGAAGATCTCGCCGGAACCGGTGAGTTCCTGCGCGCCGTCGGGAAGCGCCACCCGGACCATGCGCTGCAGCGCCCTGCGGAACAGGGTCCGCGGCCTCGTGCGGCCGCGAAGGATGTCGGCATCGGCGGCGCCGATCCACACGGTCGCCCCGAGGGTCTCCTGGAGTCGCTGCGCCGCCTGGGCGTGGTCGACGTCGTAGTGCGTGAGGACGATGTCGGTGACCGGGCCCGTCGACGCCTCGAAGGCGCGGAGCTCGGCGACCACGCCGTCGAACCCGGAGGACATGCCTGGGTCGACGACCGCCGTGCGACCGGCACCGGCCACCACGAAACCGTGCGAACCCCTCTGCTGTTCGAGCTGGTAGCAATCCTGGGCGATGAGGCGCATAGGGTCTCCGGGTCCTTCGGCTGGTCCTGGGGGCGTGCTCGAACACTACCAACCCGGAGCGGTCTCCGGCCGGCCGTGCTTCAGGCGAGCAGGCGCAGGACCTTGGCCAGGGTGTTGATGTTCCGGGTGGTGGACGTCGCCGCGTACCGGGCCCGGGCGAGGAGCCGGGCGAGGGGCACCTCGGTGGACCGCCCCTTCGGGGAGAACCACCCGATGGCGGTGCCGCCGGCGAGCACGGCCGGGTGCAGGTCCACGCTCCGTGCGTCCTCGAGGAATGCGGCGAGTTCGGCGGTCCCGGCGAACAGCGTGACGTAGGTGTGGACGCTGGCGCCGTCGGGCGGTGGCGGGACGGAGTCGCTGATCGCACCGAGCTCGGCGTCTCCGACGACGATCACCCAGGCGGTGTAGCCGAAGCGGGCGCTCAGCGCCTCCTCGACGCGGACCTTCAGCGCGGCGGGTTCCAGGGCGGAGGAACACGTGACGTTGCCGCTGGCGAGCGCCGTCGCGACGTCGCTCACGGGAAGCTCCGCGAGCAGCTCGCGCAGCCCGGCCGTCCGGACCGTCACCCCGCCGACATTGACCCCGCGCAGGAAGACGGCGTACCGGCGCATCGGCGCGTCGGTGAAGGGGCCCTCCGGCACGTCAGTCGGCCGCTGATCCGACGGCGAGCGTCAGCTGGCGTGCCGCGTCGGAGACGACCTCCGCGTGGATGCGGCCCGGCTGCCGGGTGAGGCGTTCCATCGGGCCGGAGATCGAAACGGCCGCGATGACGCGCCCGGACGGGCCCCGCACCGGCGCGGAGACCGACGCCACGCCGGCCTCGCGCTCACCGAGGCTCTGCGCCCATCCGCGCCGTCGCACCCCGGCCAGGACGGTCGGGGTGAACCGCGCGTTCTGCAGTCCCATGAGGAGGCGGTCGTGGTCCTCCCACGCGAGCAGGCACTGGGCTGCCGAACCGGCCTTCATGGACAGCTGGGTACCGACGGGGATGGTGTCGCGCAGCCCCACGGGCCGCTCGGCGGAGGCGACGCACACGCGCCAGTCGCCCTGCCGGCGGAACAGCTGGGCGCTTTCGCCCGTCGCATCACGCAGACCGAGGAGCACGGGACCCGCGGCGGCGATCAGGCGGTCCTCACCGGCCGCGGACGCGAGCTCGACGAGCCTGCTGCCGAGGACGAAGCGCCCCTGGATGTCCCGGCCCACGAGGCGGTGATGGGCGAGGGCCAGGGCGAGGCGGTGGACCGTGGGCCGCGCCAGGCCGGTCGATGCGACGAGCTGGGCCAGCGTGGTGGGGCCGGCCTCGAGGGCGTCGAGCACGAGTGCGGCCTTGTCGATCACGCCGACGCCGCTAGAATTGTCCATAGGTTGATACTGCCGTCTCATTATCTGAGACGCAACCCGTCGGGCTGGCTCTCGTCGCCGGGCGCTGGTTGAGTAGCAGCCATTGGTCCTGCCGAGCCCCACCGGGCCCGGTCCGCCGGAACAGAGAAGGACGGTCGCCATGGGCAAGACACTGGCAGAGAAGGTCTGGGACGCGCACGTGGTCCGCAAGGGCGACGTCGTCGGCGCGGAGGCGCAGCCCGATCTCCTCTACATCGACCTGCACCTGGTCCACGAGGTGACCTCGCCGCAGGCGTTCGAGGGTCTCCGCCTCGCCGGGCGACCGCTCCGCCGGCCCGACCTGACGATCGCCACCGAGGACCACAACACGCCCACGCTGGACATCGACAAGCCGATCGCCGACCTCACCAGCCGCACGCAGATCGAGACCCTCCGCGCCAACTGCCGCGAGTTCGGCGTCCGCCTGCACTCGCTGGGTGACGCCGAGCAGGGCATCGTCCACGTGGTGGGACCGCAGCTCGGGCTCACGCAGCCCGGCCTGACCGTCGTCTGCGGCGACTCCCACACCTCGACCCATGGGGCCTTCGGCGCGCTCGCGATGGGGATCGGGACCTCCGAGGTGGAGCACGTCATGGCCACCCAGACGCTCTCGCTGAAGCCGTTCCGGACCATGGGCATCACCGTCGAGGGGACCCTGAAGCCCGGCGTCACGTCCAAGGACATCATCCTCGCGGTCATCGCCAAGATCGGCACCGGAGGCGGGCAGGGCTACGTTCTGGAGTACCGGGGCTCGGCCATCCGCGCCCTGTCCATGGAAGCGCGCATGACCATCTGCAACATGTCCATCGAGGCAGGGGCGCGCGCGGGCATGGTGGCCCCGGACGAGACGACCTTCGAGTACCTCAAGGGCCGCCCCCACGCTCCCGAGGGCGCGGACTGGGACGCCGCCGTCGCCGACTGGCGGGAACTGCGCACCGACGACGACGCGGTCTTCGACGCCGAGGTGTTCCTCGACGCGAACGAGCTCGAGCCGTTCGTCACGTGGGGCACGAACCCCGGCCAGGGTGTCTCGCTCTCCCAGGCCGTGCCCTCGCCCGACGACTTCGCCGACGAGAACGACAAGGCGGCCTGCAGCCGGGCGCTGGACTACATGGCCCTCGAGCCGGGCACGCCCATGAAGGACATCCGGGTGGACACCGTCTTCCTCGGCTCCTGCACCAACAGCCGCATCGAGGACCTCCGCATCGCCGCCGACATCATCCGGGGACGCCAGAAGGATCCCGCCGTGCGGATGATGGTGGTCCCGGGGTCGGCGCGCGTGCGCCTGCAGGCCGAGGCCGAGGGGCTGGACCGCGTGTTCAAGGACTTCGGTGCCGAGTGGCGGTTCGCCGGCTGCTCCATGTGCCTCGGCATGAACCCCGACCAGCTCGCTCCGGGGGAGCGGTGCGCGTCGACGTCGAACCGGAACTTCGAGGGACGCCAGGGCAAGGGCGGGCGCACACACCTGGTCTCGCCCGTCGTCGCGGCCGCCACCGCCGTGCGCGGCACCCTGAGTTCGCCGTCGGACCTCGCCCCGCAGCCCGGCACGGGCGCGCACGCCGCCCCTGCCTCCACCGTCCCCGCCGCCTAGGAGCCCGCCATGGAGAAGATCACCACGCACACCGGCATCGGCGTCCCGCTGCGCCAGAGCAACATCGACACCGATCAGATCATCCCCGCCGTGTACCTGAAGCGCATCACGCGCACCGGGTTCGAGGACGCGCTGTTCGCCGGCTGGCGCAAGGAGGAGGACTTCATCCTCAACCGCGAGCCCTACTCCCGCGGCACCGTGCTCGTCGCAGGCCCCGATTTCGGCACCGGGTCGTCCCGCGAACACGCCGTCTGGGCACTGAAGGACTACGGCTTCCGGGCCGTGCTGTCCTCGAGGTTCGCGGACATCTTCCGCGGCAACTCGGGCAAGCAGGGACTCGTGGCGGCGCAGGTGGCGCAGGACGACATCGAGCTCATCTGGAAGATCCTCGAGAACGAGCCGGGCGCCACGGTGACGGTGGACCTCGCGTCCCGCAGCGTCCAGTGCGGGCCGGTGAGCGCGCCCTTCCAGATCGACGACTACACGCGGTGGCGCCTGCTGGAGGGCCTCGACGACATCGGCCTGACCCTCCGCCAGGAGGAGCACATCACGGCGTTCGAGGCCGGCAGGCCGTCCTGGAAGCCCACCACGCTGCCCGCGCGCACCTGACCCTGCGCGGGTCCGCGCATCCGGGCGCGGCGCGGGTGTAACGCGTCTCACGTCCCAATCCGGGCCCGGAAGGAATGACGACCCACCCGCACCGGTTCTTCCTCAGCAACAGGGAGTGCACGTCGTACCCTTGTATTTCTGTCTGCCGCGCGGTGCTCCTATGCTTGGAACGAGCATTTTCGAGTCCGCGGGGGTTAAACGTATGAGGAAAATAGGTATTCATGGGTAGCGTTCTGACCATCCGCGGCGGCATCCCGCTGACCGGCAAAGTCTCCGTCCGCGGTGCGAAGAACCTGGTGCCGAAGGCGATGGTCGCCTCCCTCCTGGGCAACACGCCGTCCATCCTGCGCAATGTCCCGGAGATCAAGGACGTCGACGTCGTCACGAGCCTCCTGCAGCTGCACGGCGTGACGGTGACCAAGGACCCGGTGACGGGCGACCTCACCATGGACCCGGTCAACGCGAAGATGGCGATGTCCAAGGACATCGACGCCCACGCCGGCGACTCGCGTATCCCCATCCTCTTCTGCGGGCCCCTCATGCACAGCATCGGCGAGGCCTTCATCCCCGACCTCGGCGGCTGCAAGATCGGCGACCGCCCGATCGACTACCACCTCGAGGTCCTCCGCAACTTCGGCGCCGTCGTCGACAAGCGCCCCGGCGGCATCTCCATCTCCGCGCCCAAGGGCCTCCACGGGGCGAAGCTCACCCTTCCGTACCCGAGCGTCGGCGCGACGGAGCAGGTGCTGCTCACGGCCATCCGCGCAGAGGGCATCACCGAACTCTCCGGTGCCGCCGTCGAGCCCGAGATCATGGACCTCATCGCCGTGCTGCAGAAGATGGGCGCGATCATCACAGTGCAGACCGACCGCGTCATCCGGATCGAGGGCGTCGCGGAGCTGACCGGGTACAACCACAAGGCCATCTCCGACCGCAACGAGACGGCATCCTGGGCATCCGCAGCGCTGGTCACGAAGGGCGACATCTACGTGGAGGGCGCACGCCAGCTCGACCTCACCGCGTTCCTCAACACCTACCGGAAGATCGGCGGTGCCTTCGACGTGGACGACGACGGCATCCGCTTCTACCACCCGGGAGGGGCGCTGAAGCCGCTGGTGCTGGAGACCGACGTGCACCCCGGCTTCATGACCGACTGGCAGCAGCCCCTCGTCGTGGCCCTGACGCAGGCGTCCGGCGTGTCGATAGTGCACGAGACGGTCTACGAGCAGCGTTTCGGCTTCACCGAGGCGCTGATCCGCATGGGCGCCAACATCCAGCTGCACCGCGAGTGCCTGGGCAGCGTCCCGTGCCGTTTCGGGCAGCGCAACTTCCTCCACTCCGCCGTCATCTCCGGGCCCACGCAGCTGCGCGGCGCGGACATCGACATCCCCGACCTGCGCGGCGGCTTCAGCCACCTCATCGCGGCCCTCGCGGCCGACGGCGTCTCGCGCGTCACCGGTATCGAGCTCATCAACCGCGGCTACGAGCGCTTCCAGGACAAGCTCGAGGGCCTGGGTGCGGACTTCGACGTCTCGGAGGACGCCCCGGTTCCCGCCGCGGTCTTCTCCTAGGCGGCCCGGACAGATGGGGGAGTCACGGGGCTCACGCGCGATGTTCACGTTCCTCGCCGCCTGGGTGAGGCCGACCATGAACGTGCTCATGGCCAAGGAATGGCACGGGCAGGAGAAGCTGCCCCGCGGGACGGGCATGATCGTGTGCCCGAACCACGTCACGGAGATCGATCCGGTCGTCGTGGCGCACTTCCTGTACAACCAGGGCGTCATGCCGCATTTCCTCGCGAAGGCGTCGCTGTTCAAGGTGCCCGTGATCGGGTCCATCCTGCGCACCATCCAGCAGATCCCGGTGGAGCGTAGCTCGGCGGGCGCCAACCGCTCCCTCGAAGCGGCCCGCGAAGCACTCGCCGACGGCGGCGGCATCATCATCTACCCCGAGGGAACGCTCACGAGGGACCCCGACATGTGGCCCATGAAGGGCCACACGGGAGCGGCGCGCCTGGCGCTCCAGACCGGAGCTCCTGTGGTGCCAGTCGCGCACTGGGGTGCCCACGAGGTCTTCCCCCGCTATGCCAAGCGCTTCTACCTCTTCCCGCGCAAGCGCTCGCGCGTGCTCGTCGGCGATCCAGTCGACCTCTCCGACCTCCACGGCGCGCCCCTGACGAAGACCACGCTCGACGCCGCCACCGAGCGCATCCTCGATGCCATCACGGCCCTGCTGGCCGAACTGCGCGGCGAGCAGCCGCCCGCGGAGCGCTGGGACCCGGCGCAGAAGCAGCAGAAGGGTCTCGGCCGCCGCGGCGAGAGCGCGGACGACGACCCGGATGCATCGCGCCACGGAGGACGGTCATGACCGGGGACTCCAGGACGGCACCGCCCGCGAAGATCGCCGTGCTCGGCTCCGGCAGTTGGGGGACGACGTTCGCGAAAGTCCTCGCCGATGCCGCCGCCGAGACGACGGTGATGCTCTGGTCGCGCCGGGCCGAGGTGGCCGACGAGATCACCGCGGAGCACCGCAACTCCCGGTACCTCGGTGACACGCGGCTCCCGTCGAACGTCTCCGCATCCACGGACGTGGAAACGGTGCTGGCGGGGAGCAGCCTCGTGGTCATCGCCGTGCCGGCCCAGACCCTCCGGGCGCAGCTCCCGGCCTGGCGCCCGCTCATCCCGGCCACCGCCGTCGTGGTCTCCCTCATGAAGGGCCTCGAGGTCGGCACCGACGCGCGCATGAGCGAGGTCATCGCCGAGGAGCTCGGGCTGCCGGCGGAACGCATCGCCGTGCTGTCCGGGCCCAACCTCGCCATGGAGATCGCCCGCGAGGAGCCGACGGCGTCCGTCGTCGCCTGCCCGGACCACGACACCGCCACGTGGATCGCCGCAGCGTGCACGGCCTCCTACTTCCGCCCCTACACCTCCACCGACGTGATCGGCGTGGAGATCGGCGGGATCGTCAAGAACGTGATCGCCCTCGCCGTCGGCATCTGCGAGGGCCGGCGCATGGGCGACAACACGAAGGCCTCCGTCATCACCCGCGGTCTCGCCGAGACCACACGCCTCGCGGTGGCACTCGGCGGCAAGCCCGAGACGCTGGCAGGGCTCGCAGGGATGGGTGACCTGATCGCCACCTGTTCCTCGGCCCTGTCGCGCAACCACACCGCAGGCCACCTGCTGGGCCAGGGCCTCACGCTCGAGCAGGTCACGGTGCGCATGAACCAGACCGCGGAGGGCATCAAGTCGGCCCACGCCGTCCTCGACTCCGCCACGAAACTCGGCGTGGACATGCCCATCACCGAGAGCGTGGTGGCCGTCCTCCAGGGGCGCCTGTCCGTCAACGACCTCGGACCGCGCCTGCTGTCCCGCAACCTCAAGCCGGAAGGCAACCCCGCCACGTGACCACCGAGACGTCCGCCCCCTCCCGCAAGCCCCGCGTCCTCGTGCTCTTCGGGGGCCGTTCGAGCGAGCACGCCGTCAGCTGCGTCACCGCCGCCGGTGTCCTCGAGGCGATCGACCGGTCCCGCTACGACGTCGTGCCCGTGGGCATCACGAAGTCCGGCCAGTGGTCGCTCGTCTCGGCGGACCCGTCCGCGTGGTCACTGCGCTCCGACGTGCTGCCCGAGGTCACCGCGACCGACCAGGCCGTGGTCATGGGATCGGCGACCGGCAATGGTTCCGGCCAGGAGCTGCTCCTCGCGGCGCCCGGATCCGTCCCCGAGAGCCTGGGTGGCGTCGACGTGGTGCTGCCGCTGCTGCACGGACCGTTCGGTGAGGACGGCACCCTCCAGGGCATGCTGGAGATGGCCGACATGCGGTACGTCGGGGCCGGTGTGCTGGCGTCCGCCGTCGGCATGGACAAGCACTACATGAAGGTGGTCTTCGCGGCCGCCGGGCTCGAGGTGGGACCCTACGAGGTGATCACCGATCGTCAGTGGCGCCTCGACCCCGACGCCTGCCTCGGGCGCGCCGAGGGCCTCGGCTTCCCGCTGTTCGTCAAGCCGTCCCGCGCGGGGTCGTCCATGGGCATCAGCCGGGTCGACGATGCGGCAGGTCTCCGTGCCGCCGTCGAGGCCGCCCGGGTCTTCGACCCCAAGGTGGTCGTCGAGGCGGGGATCGAGGGCCGCGAGATCGAGGTGGCCGTCCTGCAGGGACGCGGCCTGGAGGCGCCGCGCACGTCGCTGCCGGGCGAGATCGCCATCCAGCCCGGCGACCACGCCTGGTACGACTTCGAGGCCAAGTACGTCGACGGCGCCGCGGCCGAGCTCTCCTGCCCCGCCGACCTGCCCCCCGACGTCCTCGAGCGCGTGCAGCTGCTCGCCGGGGAGGCGTTCGAGGCGATCGGCGGCGAGGGGCTCTCACGGGTCGACTTCTTCTACACCCCCGACGGCCGCCTGGTCATCAACGAGATCAACACCATGCCCGGCTTCACGCCCATCAGCATGTACCCGCAGATGTGGGCCAAGTCCGGCCTCGGCTACACCGAGCTGATCGACGAGCTGATCGGGCTCGCGCTCAGCCGCACCACCGGGCTGCGCTGACCCGCAGGTCACGTCAGCAGGAGCACCCCGAGCAGCGAGCCTCCCGCGAGCAGGGCGGTCGAGAGCGCACCCACGACGGCGAAGCGCCGTCCGGTGCGCGCCAGGCGGCGGACGTCGATCCCGGCCCCGAGGCCGAACATGCCCGCGGCCAGCAGGACGGTGGTCAGTGTACGGCTGCCCTCGAGCACCGGATCGGGGAGGATCCCGAGCGAGCGGACGGCCACCATCGCCAGGAACCCCAACACGAAGAGCGGCACCACGGGTGGACGGGAATCCTCCGGGCGAACCGGCTCCTTCGGGCCCTGCGGGCCGGCGTCCCGTGCTGCGGTCGGACGATGGACGTCGGCCGGGGCGGCAGCGCGACGTCGTTCCCCGAGGGACGCCACCGCGGCGACCGGCGCGAGCATCAGCACCCGACCGAGTTTGACCACGGTGGCGACGGCCAGCGCCGTCACCCCGGCGGTACCGGCCACGGCGACGACCTGCGCGACCTCGTGGACGGCCAGCCCGGCCCACAGCCCGAAACGGTCCTCGGGCAGCCCCAGCAGACCGCCGGGCACGGGCAGCACCACGATCATGAGCGAGCCGTAGAGCGTGACCATCGCGACGGCGCCGGCGGTCTCGTCGTCGTCGGCGTCCACGACGCCCTGGAGGCCGACTATGGCGGACGCGCCGCAGATGGAGAAGCCGGCAGCCATGAGCGTGGCACCGGCACGCGTGAGGCCAAGCCGCAGGCCGAGGTGGAGCGTTGCGATGTAGCTCAGCGTCACGCACGCGACGATCAGGCCGAGGACCGGGAGGCCGAGCTCCACGATGTCGGGCAGTGCGAGCTGAAGACCCAGCAGCACGACGCCGGCGCGCAGGAGCTTCTTGGTGCCCGTCGTCACGCCCGGCCGGAGTGCTGTGGTGTACCGGCCGGAATTACCGAGCAGGACCCCGAGGACGAGCGCGAGGACCAGCGGGCCGAGGACGGACTGCACCGACCCCAGCCAGACGGCGACGGCGACGCCCGCGGCGACCACCGCCAGCCCCGGCACCAACGCACCGGCGTGTGCCCGCAGCGCGGCGGCGCGCCCGGAGGGGGCAGGGTGCATGGTCGATGGCTTCCGGGCTCGGTGACGGAGGGTGCTTCCGATTATTGTTCCACGGGGCGACGCCGCCCCGGGTACACCCGGGAGCAGTGGACCGCAGCCCGGCACGTCGTGCGGACGGGCCGCAGCCGGGCCAGGAACCAGCAACGACGGCACCTCGCCCCGGGGGAGCGAGGTGCCGTGCGGGCCGTGCCGCTAGATCAGTGCGTCGGTCAGGGCGTTGGGCGTCCCGAAGCGGTGGGCGGTGATGCTGATCGCCTGCTCCTGCAGGAACGGCAGCAGCTCGATCCTCCCCGACTCCGTGACGGGCTGCGCGTACACCGCGAGGTCGGGCCGCCCGCCCGTCACGGCGGCGAGGGCAGAGGCCCCACCGCCGACGAGCCGCACGCGACGCAGGGGCAGGGTCGCCGCACGGGCCAGCCAGGCGGCGTCGTCCTCGACGGTGACACCCTCGACGTTCTCCGTGAGGGCTGCACGCAGCCCGGCAGGGAGATCGACGGCGGAGGAGACGGCCACCGGAGCGCCGGTGGCCCCTGCAGCGAGCAGCACGCGGACGAGGTCGGCGACGGGAGCCCCTTCCGCCAGGCGCACGGTCACGGGGTGGGGGAGGTAGCGGAAGAGGTTCCGCTCGGCGGCGAGGGCCGAGACGTCCCGCACCTCGCCGAACTCGCTGTTCCATGCTGCAGCGTCCGAGGCGGCGGCGCGGGCGAGGCGGGCCACGTCGTCGTCGGGCAGGCCGGCGGACCGGGCGGCCGCCAGCAGGGGCGCGACGACGGGCAGGGCGCCGCCCTGGACCCGTGCCTCCCGCGGCGACCAGGTGCCGAGGCCCACGAGGTAGTTGGGTCCACCGGCCTTGGTGCCGGCGCCGACCGCCGACTTCTTCCAGCCGCCGAAGGGCTGGCGCTGCACGATCGCCCCGGTGATGCCGCGGTTGATGTAGAGGTTGCCCGCCTGCACCCCGTCGATCCAGGCGGCGATCTCGCGGCTGTCGAGCGAGTGGATACCGGAGGTGAGGCCGTAGTCGATGTCGTTCTGCAGCGCGATGGCCTCCTCGAGGGTCGCGGCGGTCATCACACCGAGGATCGGTCCGAAGTACTCGGTGAGGTGGTACGTGGACCCGCGCTTCACACCGACCCGGATGCCCGGGCTCCACAGGCGCCCCGAGTCGTCGAGGCGCCGGGGCTCGAGGAGCCAGGACTCGCCCTCGCCGAGCGTCGTCAGGCCGTCCAGCAGCTTCCCGGTGGCAGGCTCGATCACCGGACCCATCTGCGTGGCCGGGTCCGTCGGGTACCCGACGGACAGCGAGGCGACGGCGTCGAGCAGCTGGTTGCGGAAGCGCTGCGACCTGGCCGCACTGCCCACGAGGATCACGAGGGAGGCTGCCGAGCACTTCTGGCCCGCGTGGCCGAAGGCCGACTGCGCCACGTCCCGCGCCGCGAGGTCGAGATCCGCGCTCGGGGTGACGATGATGGCGTTCTTGCCGGAGGTCTCGGCGAGCAGGGGGAGATCGGTGCGGAAGGAGCGGAACAGTTCGGCCGTCTCGTAGCCGCCGGTCAGGATGACCCGGTCCACGCGGGGATCCGCGATGAGCTGGCGCCCGAGGTCCCCCTCCTCGACCTGCAACAGGCGCAGCACCTCGCGCGGCACGCCCGCGGCCCACAGCGCGTCGATCATGACGGACCCGGATCGGCGCGCCTGGGACGCGGGCTTGATGATGACGGCGGATCCGGCGGCGAGCGCGGCCAGCGTGGAGCCGGCGGGGATGGCGACCGGGAAGTTCCACGGCGGCGTCACGACGGTGAGCCGGACGGGGGAGAACGCGGCGCCGTCGACGTCGTCGAGCTCGCGGGCGCGTTCGGCGTAGTAGTGGGCGAAATCGACGGCCTCGGAGATCTCGGGATCCGCCTGCTCGAGGGTCTTGCCGGTCTCGGCAGCCATGACCTCCATGAGCTCGGCGCGCCGGGCCTCGAGGGCGTCGCCCGCGCGGTGCAGGATCGCGGCGCGTTCCGCACCGCCGAGGGAGCCCCAGGAGGCGGAGGCGCGGACGGCGCCGGCGATCGTGTCCTCGAGCTCCTCGGCGCGGGTGAGCGTGGTGTCGGCCACGAGGGCGTTGCCCAGCTCCGAGGTGGCGGCGCGGTCGAGGATCGCCCGCCCCCAGGTGCGGTTGACGGGCAGGGAGGGATCGGTGTCCGGGGTGTTCGTGAAGCCGGTGCCCGGGTGCGGCTCGGCGGGGACGGTGCGGTCCTGCCGGCGGTTGGGTCCGGGGACCGAGGTGTCCAGCTCCGCGAGTGAGGCGAGGAAGCGGCCCTTCTCGCGGTCGAACAGCGCCTCGTTCTCGGAGAGCTCGAACACGGCGGACATGAAGTTGTCCTGGCTCGCCCCCTCCTCGAGGCGCCGGATCAGGTAGGCGATGGCGACGTCGAACTCGGTCGGGTGCACCACTGGCGTGTAGAGGAGGAGGGAGCCGACGTCGCGGCGGACCGCTTCCGCCTGGCCCTGCGCCATGCCGAGGAGCATCTCGAACTCGATGCCGTCACGGACGCCGCGCTCGCCGGCGAGCAGCCACGCGAAGGCGAGGTCGAACAGGTTGTGGCCGGCGACGCCGACGCGCACGTTGTCGACACGGCCGGGCTGCAGCGCGTAGTTGAGCACGCGCTTGTAGTGCGTGTCGGAGTCCTGCTTGGACCCCCAGGTGGCCAGCGGCCAGTCGTGGAGGGATGCCTCGACCTGCTCCATGGGCAGGTTGGCGCCCTTGACCACGCGGACCTTGATGCCGGCGCCCCCGGCGGCGCGGCGGGCCGCGGCCCACTCCTGCAGGCGGATCATGGCGGCGAGGGAGTCGGGCAGGTACGCCTGGAGGACGATGCCCGCCTCGAGGTGCCTGAACTCGGGCCGGTCGAGGATCTCCATGAAGACCGCGATCGTGAGGTCGAGGTCCTTGTACTCCTCCATGTCGAGGTTGATGAATTTCGGCTGCTCCGCGCGGGCGGCCAGCGCATACAGGGGAGCGAGCTTCTCGGCGACGTGCTGCACGGCCTCCTCGAAGGCCCAGGCGGGGTGCGGGGCCACGGTGGAGGACACCTTGATGGACACGTAGTCGACGTCGGGGCGCTCGAGCAGGCGGACGGTGCCCTGCAGGCGGCGTTCGGCCTCATGGTCCCCGAGGACCGCCTCGCCGAGGAGGTTCACGTTGAGGCGGATCCCCTCGCGCCTGATCCTGCCGATGGAGCGGCCGAGGCGGGCGTCGGAGGCATCGATGATGAGGTGCCCCACCATCTCGCGCAGCACGCGGCGGGCGATGGGGATGACGACCTGCGGCAGGACGGGCGCGACGGCGGCGCCCACCGTGACGGCGGAGCGCATGTACCAGGGGAGGAACTTCGGCACCTTCGGCGCGATCGCGGCGAGGTTGCGGGCGGCCACGGACAGGTCCTCGGGGCGGATGACGCCGTCGACGAAGCCGACCGTGAAGGCGAGCCCGTCCGGGTCCTTGAGGACTCCGGCGAGCTGTTTCGCCGACGCATCGACCGGCACCTTCGCCGCCTCGGTGAGCCATCGGCGCACGAGGGCGACCGCTTCGTCCGGAAGGTGGGCCGGGATGTCGGTGGTGCCGCCGGGAGCGGCGGAGAACCGGCGGGTCACGCCGGGCTCCGGCGTACGGGCGGGCGGCGCGTTCCGGGGTGCCGGAGCGGCGACGCCGTCGAGGCGCGGGATCTGGGTTGTCATGGCACAGGCTTTCGATCGGACGGCTTACGCCGGCGCAGCTATTTACTCCCCAGTATCGGGCCGCCGTACGATTAGGAGAAGCGATGATTGCCGAACGGTACTCGTCGGTAGAACCGAATCATCACCGAGGCCGGAGGCACCGTGCTCGACCTGCGCAGGCTGCGGCTGCTTCGCGAACTGAAGATCCGCGGCACCCTCGCCGACGTCGCGGAGGCCCTCAGCTACAGCCCGTCCTCCGTCTCCCAGCAGCTCGCCCTGCTCGAGAAGGAGGTGGGCGTGGAACTGCTCCGCAAGGCGGGCCGTCGTGTGGTCCTCACGGCGCAGGCCGAGGTGCTCGTCGCGCACACCGCCGAACTGCTCGAGACCCTCGAGCGGGCCGAGTCGGACCTCGCGGCGTCGCTGACCACGGTGTCCGGGACGGTCCGGGTGGCGGTCTTCCAGTCGGCCGCGCTGGCGCTCATGCCCGGCGCCCTCACGGCCATGACCCGCGACTATCCCGACGTGCGCGTCGAGATGGTGCAGCGTGAGCCGGAGACGGCCCTGTACGAGACGTTCGCCCGCGACTTCGACCTCGTGATCGCCGAGCAGTACCCGGGCCACGCCGCCCCGCGGCACGCGGAACTGGACCACGTGCCCCTGACGGAGGACGCGATCCGCCTCGCCGTCCCCCTCACGGGTCCGTATGCCGACATCACCACGGTCGGCGGGGCGGCGACCGCCGCCTGGGTCATGGAACCCAGGGGGGCGGCATCCCGCCACTGGGCGGAGCAGGCGTGCCGGCGCGCGGGATTCGAGCCCGACGTCCGCTACGAGACGGCCGACCTCCAGGCGCAGATCCGGCTCATCGAATCGGGCAACGCCGTCGCCCTCATGCCCGACCTCGTGTGGACCGGCCGGAGCGTCCCCGTGCGGCTCCTGGACCTCGGGGAGAGCGCGCGCCGCTCCATCTTCACCTCCGCGCGCCGCGCCGGTGCACGGCGGCCCGCCGTGCTGGCCGTCCGCGAGGTCCTCGGGCGTGCGGCCGCCGACGTCCGGCGCCCCCCGTCCCCGTAGCCGGCCGCCATGAGGCGCACGAGACGCACGGAGCGCAATAAACGCGTGCCGTACCCGGTTGATCCTGATGACGTGGCTTTTCGCGTCGTCCTCGCCCACTCCTAAGGTTGAAGCATGTCCATCCAGTCCCCGCGGGCCGACGCCGCAGCCGTGCCGGCCACGATCGAGCGAGTCGCCGAGACCATCCTGCCCACGCGGCACGGGACCTTCCGCCTCGTCGGCTACCGCGACGGTGCGGGTACCGAACACGTCGCGCTCGTGCTGGGGGTCGACGACACGGCAGGTTCCCCCGGCGCCGCTCCGCTGGTCCGCGTCCACAGCGAGTGCCTCACCGGTGATGCCTTCGGGTCCTGGCGCTGCGACTGCGGGGAGCAGCTCGACGCCGCGCTCGCCGCCATCTCCGCCGAGGGACACGGCGTCGTGGTCTACCTTCGGGGGCACGAGGGCCGCGGCATCGGCCTGCTGGCGAAGCTCAAGGCCTACGCGCTGCAGGACGGGGGTGTCGACACGGTGGACGCGAACACCGCGCTCGGCCTGCCGGTGGACGACCGGCGGTACGACCAGGCAGCCGAGATCCTGCAGGACCTCGGCATCGGCGCCGTCCGCCTGCTCTCCGGCAATCCGGCGAAGGAGGAGGCCCTCGAGGAGCTCGGGATCGCCGTCGTCGAGCGCCGCAACCTGCCCGTTCCCGACCGCGCGGAGAACGCCGACTACCTCGCGACCAAGCGGGCCCGCATGCGGCACGACGCCGCACCGGCCGCGGATGCGTGGGAATCGCTGCTCGACGGCGTGGTGCCGGCGGCACCCGCCCCGGGGGAGGCGGAGGAACTGACCCACCGGTACGGCTACCTCGCGCAGCCGGGCGGCCAGGTGGTCGGGCAGCTGCGCCAGAGCCTGGACGGCTTCATCGCGTCACGGTCCGGCGATGCCGGCCTCCATGAGGACCGCGGCGACCACGGGCACCTCCAGCGGCTGCGCGCACTCGTGGACGCCGTCGTCGTGGGGGCGTCCACCGTGCTGGCCGAGGACTGCTCCCTCGCCGTCGAGGACGTGCCCGGCCGCAGTCCCGTCCGCGTGGTGCTGGACGCGGCCGCGAAGGTGGGTGCGGACGCCCGCGTCCTCGCCGACGACGGCGTACCGACGCTCTGGATCGTCTCCCGCGACGCCATGGTGCCCGACGGGCTGCCCGCGTCCGTCGAGGTGGTCCGGCTGCCTGCGGAGGACTTCGCGCCGCGCCGCGTCCTGGACGTCCTGCACGCGCGGGGGATGGGCAGGGTGCTCGTCGAAGGGGGCGGCAACACCGTCTCGCGTTTCCTCGAGGCCGGCGCACTCGACCGGCTCTACCTCACCACGGCGCCGGTGCTCGTGGGCGACGGCGTCCCCGGGATCCGCTTCTCGGGCTCCGACGTCCTCGCCGAGGCGCGGACCGCGCCCGTGCGCCGCTTCGTGTTCGGCCAGGACATCTGCACGGAGTTCAACTTCGCCGCGACGCGCTAGGCGTCGCCAGCGTCGGCAGCGTCGGCCTGGGTGGCCGTGACGCAGGAATCCCACTGCCCGGGCGCTTCGGCGCCGGACAGTGGGATGCGGACGTGGTGCAGGCGAGGGGTCAGGAGTCCTCGGTGAGCCTCTTGCTCTTGCCCTGCAGGCGGTCGATGTGCTCCGATGCCTCGGCCTTGTTGATGTCCGCCGGGATCTCCTCGCCGGCCTCGCGTGCGAGGGTGTCGAGGTAGCTGCGCTGTGCGGCGGTCATGGGCTCGTCGCCGGTGACCCAGTCCGAAGGATCCCGCTCGAAACCGCCCTCGGGCTCGGAGTTCGGGCTTCCCAGTGTGTCTGCCATGTGTGTTCCCCTTCGTCGTGGCCAGCTGAAGCCATCAGTGTACTTACTGTCACCGACAGCCCCGCGGGCGGGGGTGCACCGCCTCCGCAGGTGCCGCTCGGAATGCGCCGCGAGGAGCAACCTCCCGCCCGCGTAGCGCACGCCGCCCCGGGCGCGGCAGGCGACGGCGAGCCAGCTGCACACCGACCGTTCGAGGACCCACGCCGGGGCCCACAGTGCCGCGGTGGGTCCGAAGACGAGCCGCCCGCCCCGTCGTCGCCGGCCGGTCTCGGCGAGGGCGACGACGGCGAGCCAGCCGACCGCGAGTCGCCCGGCCGACCTCCGGGCCAGGAGGATCGCGGGGAGCAGGCCCAGCTCGAGGGCGAGCCGCCCGGGCTGGGCGAGGCTGTCGTAGGCCTGCCGCACGCGCTGCCGGAGGAAGTGCCGCGACGAGCAGGGGAGGCGGGCTACGAACAGGTCGTCGGCGCGGACCTCGACGCCGCCGACGGCGCGCACGGTGCGGATGAGTTCGAGGTTCTCGAACAGGGCGTCGGCGCAGTAGCCGCCGGCCGCGAGGAGCGTGCTCCGGCGGAGGCCCAGGGTCCCGGGGTAGTCGGAGGCGAAGGCCCGGTTGAGGAGGGTCCGGCCGGTGTCCCAGCGGGCGTGCCACGGAGCGTGTGCGAAGTAGTTCTGGGGGCGCACGAGGTCGGCGTCCTCGAGGAGCTCCAGCACGCGGCCCAGGTCGGTGCGCCCGTACCGGACGTCGTCGTCGGCGATCACCACGCACTCGTGCCGCGCCGCGGCCAGGCCGGTCAGGACGCCGTGCACCTTCCGTTGCCGCCGCGGCGGACGAGCCCGGGGTCGGGCCGGAGGTGGCGGATCCCCGGAGGGAACACGCGTGCGTGGTGCGCGAAGGCGGGACCGTCGGAGCCGTCCACCACTGTGACGTCGATCCATTGCGCGAGGTCCCGCAGGTAGCGGGCGAGCTCCTGGGCGGATCCCGCCTCGGTCCGCTTCAGCAGCAGGACGTATTCGGCGGCGTATCGCATGGGCGGCGCATCCTCCTCGTGCAAAGGGTTTCCGGACCGGTTCCCTGCTTCCCTTCAATTACTAAGGGTGCTTACGGTGAGGGGGCAAGGAACCCACGGACCCGACCGTCCGTAGACATCAGGAGGAACAGTGAGCCAGCCAGCGCAGCAGCAGGACACCCCCGGCACCACCGACGCCATGGATCCGACCCCCGACCACGGCGAGCAGTCCTATCGCGGGAGCGGCCGGCTGACGGGCAAGAAGGCGGTCGTCACGGGCGGTGACAGCGGCATCGGCCGGGCCGTCGCGATCGCCTATGCCCGCGAGGGGGCGGACGTGCTCATCAGCTACCTGAACGAGGACGACGACGCCCGGGAGACGGCACGCTGGGTGGAGGAGGCGGGGCGGAAGGCCGTCCTGTTCCCGGGCGACCTCGCCGATCCCGCCACGTGCCGGGCGGTCATCGACAAGGCCGTGCAGGAGTTCGGCAGGGTGGACATCCTGGTCAGCAACGCCGCCTTCCAGATGACGCACGAGACCATCGAGGAGATCCCGGACGACGAGTGGGACTACACCCTCGCCACCAACCTCAGTGCCTTCTTCCACCTCACGAAGGCGGTCCTGCCCCACATGGGCCCGGGCGGTTCGATCATCGGATCGAGTTCCGTCAACTCGGACAACCCCGTGCCCACCCTGATGCCCTATTCGGCGACGAAGGCCGGCATCGCCAACATGGCGGCGTCCATGGCCCAGCTCCTCGCCGAGCGCGGGATCCGCGTCAACTCCGTGGCTCCCGGGCCCATCTGGACGCCCCTCATCCCCGCCACCATGCCGGAGGAGCAGGTCGAGTCCTTCGGCCAGCAGGTGCCGCTGCAGCGCGCCGGCCAGCCCGCCGAACTCGCCCCGGTGTACGTGCTGCTCGCCTCCGACGAGGCGAGCTACGTCTCGGGTGCCCGCATCGCCGTCACCGGCGGGCAGCCGATCCTCTGACGCCCCGGCCGGGACGCTCCGGCGGCGGACGGATGCTCCCGTCCGTCGCCGCCGGACACACCCCGGTAACCCTTCCAGCGTCGGCCGACAGCACGCGCCCGTCGGCTGGTCTCCGCCGGGACTACCCCGCGAACATCGGCAGGGCGGCGCCGGCCACCCCGGGTTCGACGGCGAAGAGCGCGCCGGCCTGCGGCTCCGCCCCCTCGGGGATGTTCTCCTGCGTGGTCGTGATGAAGAGCGTGCCGAGGTCGGGACCGCCGAACGCGCACGCCGTCACGTTCGTCACCGGGAGCGGGATGTGCTCCGAGAGCCTGCCCGACGCGTCGAAGCGCGCCACGGCTCCGCCCCCGTACAGCGCCGCCCAGATGCCGCCCTCCGCGTCGATGGCCAGACCGTCGGGCATGCCGAGGGCCTGCTCGACGACGGCGAACGTCCGGCGGTCCGTGAACCGGCCGGCGGCGACGTCGTAGCCCAGGGCGTCGATACGGCCCGTCGGCGTGTCGGCGAAGAACGCCGTATCGCCTGCGGGGGAGAAGTGCAGGCCGTTCGAGACGGTGATGCCGGTCAGCAGGGTGGAGACGCCGTGGTTCTCGCCCAGGGCGTACAGGGTCCCGGCCCCGAAGCCTCCCTCCCAGCCCATCGACCCGCACAGGAAGCGCCCGGCGGTGTCACAGCCGCCGTCGTTCATGCGCACGCTGCCGTCGCTGAAGGCCTCCGGGCCCTGCTCGAGGAGCGAGAAGGAGTCGTCGGCGAACACGAAGCCGCGCTCCACACCGAGCACGTATCCGCCGGAGGCGCGGCCCCGGATCACGCCGGCGAGCCGCGGGTGGACGTCGTGCCGGTCGAAGGTGCCGTCGTCGTGGCGCACCAGGACGTCACCCTCCATCATGTCGACCAGCAGGAGCTCACCGCGGCGCGGGTCCCAGTAGGGGCCCTCGCCGTGGAAGGTGCAGACGTCGGAGATTTGCTCGGCTTTCACGGTGCCTCCTGGCAGTCGGGGTCGGGGTCGGGGTAGGAATCGGGGTCGTACGGGGGCGAAGCGGTTGCGTCACCCGCCCGTGGGTGCGGGGGTGGCTTCGGAGAGGCCCACGCAGGCGCGGGTCTGCTCCACGCGCGAGACGGCGTTGCCCAGTTCCACCAGGACGGTGCTCGAGGCGACCTCGTCCGGATCGAAGAGGACCTCGACGGCGGGATCGCGGCCGTAGGTCGTGGCGGTCCAGGCGGGGTCGCCCTCGCGGACGACCCAGTCCACGTCGTTGACGGTGACGCACGGATCGGTGGTGGGTCCGGGCACGTCCACGCCGCAGCGCAGCACCACCTTCGAGGGATCACCCCAGGCGGAGGTGGCCTGGCTGTTCGTGTCGCGCTGTTCGTTCTCGGCGACCGACGGCGGCAGGGCGATCATCACGTCGGCGCAGCGCGCGTTCGCCGCGTCCTGCGCGGGATCGACGTCGACGACGGACCCGCAGCCGGCGAGTCCGATCAGGAGCCCGACGAGCACCAGGGGGGTCGCGGACCGGGGGAGGGCAGGCATGCTCCCACCCTAGTAGGCGAGGGCAGCGGCGGTGCGACACGGGGCGGCCGCCACCCGCGATGAGCCGGGCCCGGTGGAAGGCCGACCGTACACTGCAGGAGCCGCAGTCGCATCCCGCGCTGCAGGTTGCCCCACGCGCACCCGGCGATGCCTCAGGCCTGCCGTTCGGTGCGAGAGCCCGAGCCGAGGACGAATGACCGCGCCACACCGCCGCACCCCGACCACCAGTACCAGTACCAGGATCCTCTCCCGGGCGGCCGCCACCCTCCTTGCAGGAGCGGTCCTTGCCGCGCCGCTGCCCGCGCTCGCCGTCGAGGGGACCGGCGCGGAGTCCGTCCCCGCCCCGGCCATGGTCGGCGGGCAGGTGCCGGTGGTGCAGCCGCAGCCCGGAGCCACCTTCGCCGAACCCGCCCCGGGCATCACCGATCCCACCGCGACCGACGGCACCGACCCCGCGACGGGCTTCGCGATCAACGCACGCACCCGCTTCCTGGTGCACCCCGGCACGGGCTACCTGATCGAGCCGGGCACCGGCAACCTCCTGTTCGCGGACACCCTCATCTACACCAACCTGCGGTACGACGCCGTCTCCGGCGACGTCGTCGAGATCGCCGGAGAGGCGCCCGCCCCCGGTGCCGGAGGCCCGACGCCGACGCCGACGCCCTCGGCGACCGCGTCACCGACCGCGTCACCGACCGCGTCACCGACCGCATCGGTGACGGCTCCTGCGACCGCGCCCGCTCCGCAACCCAGTGCCACCGTTCCGGCGGAGGTGCCCGTCGCCGCGCCGGTCGTGCCGTCGGCCTCCCCGAGCGCCACCTCCACGCCGCGTCCGAGCCGCTCCGCGACCCCGTCGGCCACGAGCAGCCCCGTCGCCGCCGAGGAGGAGCGCACGTCCTCGCTCGCCCCGGTCGCCTGGATCGGTGGTGGGATACTGGCGGCGGCGATCGTCGCCGTCGCCGTCCTCGCCGCACGACGACGGGGCAGCCACCAGTCCTGATGTCGTACGGCGGCGCCCGGACGGCGGGGTGCCCGGAGCGCAGGGCGACAAGCCGCTCCGGGCGCGGAGGCGGGTGATCCAGGGCCCTGCCGGTAAAGTGCAGGACGTGAAGAATCTCCTGGTCACCGGCGGCGGAGCGGCTCGCCGCATACGTCGCGGCACTGACGGCGTGAGCCGACCCATGGCCTGTCGGTGCCGCGCCCTACGGTAGGCCCATGAGTGAACACAACGCGCGCCCCGCGCCGGCCGGACCCACCGTCGGCGGGATGACGGAGGGGGCGATCCTCACCAGGATCCTCCCCCTGCTCGGTGATGCCGCGGACGCGCTCGTCGGTCCGGGTGACGACGCCGCCGTGCTCTCCCCGGCGGGCGGTTCCGTCGTGATCTCCGTGGACACCCTCGTGGAGGACCACGACTTCCGGCTCGTCCGCCCCGGCGGGCACCGCACCACCGGCTACGACGTGGGCTGGAAGTCCGCCGCCCAGAACCTCAGCGACATCAACGCCATGGGCGGCACCGCCACCTCGCTCGTCGTGAGCCTGACGCTGCCTCCGCATACGGCCGTCGAGTGGGTGGAGGACTGCGCGCGAGGCCTGGCCGCCGCGATCCGCGGGCTCGGCGCCACCGGCTGCTCGGTCGTCGGCGGGGATCTCGGTGCCGGGGTGCAGATCGTCGTCACGGCCGCCGTCACCGGGACCCTGGCCGGGCGGGCGCCCGTGCTCCGCTCCGGTGCGCTCCCCGGGCACGTCCTGGCAGTCGCCGGTACCCTCGGCCGTGCAGCCGCGGGTCTCGCCATCCTCGAGGACGGCCGCCCCCTCGAGGACTTCGGGCCCGCGGGCGCGGAACTCGTGGCCGCGCAGCTGCGCCCGCTCCCGCCGCTCGCCGCCGGACCCGCGGCCGCCCTCGCCGGAGCGGGCGCGATGCTCGACATCTCCGACGGCCTGGTCCGCGACGCCGGCCGGATCGCGACGGCCAGCGGCGTCCGCCTCGACCTCGATCCCGCCGCCCTCCAGCGGTACGCCGACCCGCTGCAGGAGACGGCAGCACGGCTCGGCGTCGACCCCCTCGACTGGGTGCTCGGCGGCGGGGAGGACCACGGGCTGCTCGCGAGTTTCCCCCGCGACGTCCTGCTCCCACCCGGGTTCACTGCGGTAGGCTCGGTGGAGCCGGGCACGCCGCAGGTGACACTGGCGTCACGGGCGACAGTCCTCAGGGGATGGGATCACTTTGCACACTAAGATCACCGCCAACGCTGTTGCGATGAAGCGCTGGCTGAGCAGGGCCGAAGAATCCCTCGGCAACCACAGCGACCGCCTCAACGCCATCAACATCTTCCCCGTTGCCGACGGCGACACCGGCACCAACCTGTACCAGACGGCCCGCTCCGCCGCGCGGGCCGCACACGACGCCGGGACGTCCGACCTCGGGGAACTGCTCAGCATCGCCGGCCGGGCCGCGATGGAGGACGCCCGCGGCAACTCCGGGACCCTCTTCGCCGTCTTCCTCGCGGCATTCGCCGAGCCGCTGCACGGCGCCACGCGGCTCACCTGCACCCTCCTGGCGTCCGCGCTGCACCGCGCGCAGATCCGCAGCTGGTCCGCCCTCAGCGACCCCGTGCCCGGCACCATGCTCTCCGTCCTCGAAGCCAGCGCCCGCGGGGCCGCGGAGGCCGCCGCCGGTCATGCGGGCGACGACAGCAACTCCGCTCTCGCGTTCACCCTCAGGGCGTCCGTGCAGCAGGCCCTGCAGGCCGTGGTGCGCACCGAGAGCCAGCTCGGCCCGCTCACGGACGCGAAGATCGTCGACGCCGGCGGCGTGGGCTTCCTGCTGATCCTCGACGCGCTCCGCGCCGCCGCGCTCGGCGAGGAACTGCAGGACGAACTGCTCGACGGCCTCCACGGGTACGACATCCAGGCACCGCACCTCCACAACGGCGGTGACGCGGACGGCGTCGAGGTCATGTGCACCATCAACCTCAGCCCGCTCGACGCCGCCACCCTCCGGCTCCACCTCGACGAGATCGGTGACTCGGTGATCATGAGCGCCGTCACCGAGGTCGAGGAGGGCTACCGCTGGCGCGTCCACGTGCACGTGCCCGACCCGGCACCCGCCCTGGCCCTCATCCACGAGGCGGGTACGCCCGTCAACATCACGGTGACGCAGCTCGCCACCCCGCCGGTGGGAGAAGCGAGCCGGTGACGCCCGGGACAGCGCGGGCCATTGCCTCAGAGCTCGACGCCCCGCTCGAGAAGCGCCTCGGGCCGGTGTCCAAGCTCCTCGCGAAGCACTTCGGGATCACCACCGTCGGCGAGCTGCTCAACCACTTCCCGCGCACCTACCTCAAGCGAGGGGAACTGACCCCCATCGCCGAGGTCCCGGTGGACGAGGAGGTCACGCTGATCGCCCGCGTGCAGTCCGCCAACTCCCGCAGGATGCACACCCGCAAGGGGATGCTGCTGGAGGTCACCATCACCGACGACGCCGACGCCGACGGCGGACTCGGCGGCATGAGCCTGACCTACTTCAACGGGTTCGGCGCGGCACGCGACCTCAGGCCCGGCGTCCGGGCGATGTTCTCGGGGAAGGTGACGGTCTACCGCGGCAGGCTGTCGCTCACCAACCCGCGCTACGCCCTGCTCGACGAGGGCGACGACCCCGAGGACGTCAACCGGCCCATCCCGGTCTACCCGGCGGTCGAGAAGCTCGACAGTGACAAGATCGCCAAGGCAGTGGCGACCGTCCTCGACACGCTGCAGCTCTCGGACCTCGACGACCCGGTCCCGGCGTCCATCGCCCGGCGCGACAAGCTCATGAGCCTCGCCACCGCCTACGAACTCGTGCACCGTCCCCTGCAGATCGAGGACACCTACCGGGCGCAGCACCGCCTGCGGTACCAGGAGGCCTTCGTGCTGCAGGCCGCCCTCGCCCGCCGCCGCGCCCTCGCCGCCCGGGAGGAGGCGACCGCGAGGCCGCCCAGCGAGGGCGGGCTCCTCGACCAGTTCGACGCGCGGCTGCCCTTCAGCCTCACGCAGGGGCAGCTCGACGTCGGCCGAACCCTCGCGGAAGACCTCGCACGGGACCACCCCATGAACCGCCTGCTCCAGGGCGAGGTCGGTTCCGGCAAGACCCTGGTGGCGCTGCGCGCCATGCTGCAGGTCATCGACGCCGGGGGACAGGCTGCCCTGCTCGCGCCCACGGAGGTGCTGGCCGCGCAGCACCTGCAGTCCATCACCCGGACCCTCGGGCCGCTGGCCGAGGGCGGCATGCTCGGCGGCGCGCTGGACGGCACGCGCGTGGTGCTGCTCACCGGCTCCATGTCCACCGCGCAGCGGAAGAAGTCGCTGCTCGACGCCGCATCGGGCGACGCGGGCATCGTCATCGGTACGCACGCCCTGCTGTCGGACAACGTGGAGTTCTTCGACCTCGGCCTGATCGTGGTGGACGAGCAGCACCGCTTCGGCGTGGAGCAGCGCGACTCCCTGCGCACCAAGGCCCGGACCTCCCCGCACGTGCTGGTCATGACGGCCACGCCGATCCCGCGCACCGTCGCCATGACGGTGTTCGGCGACCTCGAGACCTCCACGCTCTCCGAGCTGCCCGCCGGACGCTCACCGATCGCCACCCACGAGGTGGGCCTCAGCGAGCACCCGGCGTGGATCGACCGCATCTGGTCCCGGGCCCGCGAGGAGATCGCCGCCGGCCGGCAGGTCTACGTGGTGTGCCCGAAGATCGGCGACGACGGCCGGTCCGACGAGGACGCGCCGGAGGTGCTCTACGGCGAGCCGCCGGCCGACCGGAAGCCAGGGGGGCAGCAGGAGCTGACGAGCGTGGTCGGGCTCTTCGAGTCCCTGGGCACCGTCCCGCAGCTCGAGGGTGTGGCGAGCGGCATGCTGCACGGGCGCATGGACCCGCAGGACAAGGCCGACGTCATGGCGCGCTTCGGCGACGGCACCGTGCAGCTGCTCATAGCGACGACCGTCATCGAGGTGGGCGTCGACGTACCGAACGCCACGCTCATGGTCATCATGGACGCCGACCGCTTCGGCATCTCCCAGCTCCACCAGCTGCGCGGCCGCATCGGCCGCGGCGGGCACGCCGGAACGTGCCTCCTCGTGACGAAGCTCGAACCCGAGCACCCGAGCCGGGAGCGCCTGTCCGCCGTCGCCGCCACTACCGACGGGTTCGAGCTGTCCCAGAAGGACCTGGAACTGCGCCGCGAGGGGAACATCCTCGGCGCCTCGCAGTCGGGCGGCCGATCGGCCCTGCGCTTCCTGAAGATCACCCAGCACGGCAAGGTCATCGAGAAGGCCCGTGCCGACGCCCAGGACATCGTCGCGGCGGACCCGGACCTGCACGACTACCCGGGACTGGCGCTCGCCATCGAGCTGTACCTCAACCCCGAGAAGGAAGCCTTCCTCGAGAAGGGCTAGCATCTTCTTCCGCGCGTGAGGAGATAACATCTCCTGCATGACGCAGATACGGATAGGCGACGCCGCGCGCTTCCTCGCGGTCAGCGACGACACCGTGCGTCGGTGGATCGACGCGGGTGTCCTCGGCAGCAGCAGGGACGCCTCGGGCAGGGCCGTCGTCGAGGCGCTGGAGCTCGCCCGGCTCGCGCAGCGCAACGCCGTGCTGCCCGGTGATCCGTCGGACATCGGCCGGTCCGCCCGCAACCGGTTCGTGGGGATCGTCACCGAGATCGTCCTGGACACCGTCATGGCCCAGGTGGAGCTGCAGTGCGGACCCCACCGCGTGGTGTCCCTCATGAGCAGCGAGGCGGTACGCGATCTCGGCTTGGAGCCGGGGTCCGTCGCGATCGCCGTCGTCAAGGCCACCACCGTCATCATCGAGACGCCCGCCGGGAAGGCCTGACCATGCCCTCGAACCACCGGTCCGGCCGCGCCCTCGCCGCCGTCGTACTGCTGGCCACCGCGACCGCGTGCGGGACCACGACGCCCGATCCCGCCGGGGCCCCGGACACCGGCGCGATCGACGGCAGCATCACCGTCTTCGCCGCCGCCTCGCTGAAGGACGCCTTCACCGAGCTGGCCGGCGAGTTCGAACAGGCGTACCCCGGCACGGACGTCGTCCTGAACGTGGGGGGCTCGTCCGACCTCGTCACGCAGATCACCGAGGGCGCACCGGCGGACGTGTTCGCCAGCGCGGATGCCGGGAACATGGCGAAGGTGGTGGACGCGGGCCTGGTCGCGGAGGAGCCGGTCGACATCGCCAGCAACACGCTCCAGCTGGCGGTCCCGCCGGACAACCCCGCCGGCATCACCTCGCTCGCGGACGCCGCGAAGCCCGGCGTGAAGACCGTCCTGTGCGCGGTGCAGGTCCCGTGCGGCGCGGCCGCGGCGGAACTCGAGCGGGCTGCCGGCGTGGACCTGGCGCCCGTCAGCGAGGAATCATCGGTGACCGACGTGCTGGGCAAGGTCACCTCGGGCGAGGCCGACGCAGGCCTCGTCTACGTCACCGACGTACGGGCGGCAGGAGACGCGGTCCGCGGCATCGAGGTCCCGGAGGCGGGCGGCATCGTGAACACCTACCCCGTCGCGGCGCTCTCCGACAGCGCCGAAGCCGCCACCGCGCGGGAGTTCGTGGCGTTCGCCTCCGGCCCGTTCGGGCAGGCCGTCCTCGGGGCTGCGGGCTTCGGTGCGCCCTGACGCCGCTCCCGCCGTGAACGCCGGGCTGCTCCCACGGTGGGTGGTGGCCCTCGCGGCGGTCGGCGGCCTGTTCGTGGTGCTGCCCGTCGTCGCCCTGGCGCTGCGCGTCGACTGGCCGCGCTTCGTCCCCCTCGTCACCTCGGACAGCGCACAGGCGGCGCTGCTGCTCAGCCTGCGGACCTCGCTCGCCGCGACGGCGCTGTGCGTCCTCGTCGGCGTCCCCATGGCGCTCGTCCTCGCCCGCACGGCGTTCCGCGGCCAGCGGCTCGTGCGCTCGCTCGTCCTCCTGCCGCTGGTCCTGCCGCCGGTGGTCGGCGGGATCGCCCTGCTCTACACCTTCGGGCGGCGCGGGCTGCTCGGCAGCAGCCTCAGCGCAGCGGGCATCGACATCGCGTTCTCGACGGCGGCCGTGGTGATGTCGCAGGCCTTCGTCGCCCTGCCGTTCCTCGTGCTCAGCCTCGAGGGCGCCCTGCGGTCGGTCGGCACACGATACGAGGCCGTCGGCTCGACCCTCGGCGCCGGACGCTGGACGGTCCTGCGACGCATCACCCTGCCCCTGGTCCTGCCGGCGCTCGTCTCCGGCGCGGTCCTCTCCTTCGCGCGGGCGCTGGGCGAGTTCGGGGCCACGCTGACCTTCGCCGGCAGCCTCGAGGGCACCACGAGGACCCTCCCGCTCGAGGTCTACCTGCAGCGCGAGACCGACCCGGACGCCGCCGTCGCCCTCTCGCTCATCCTCGTGGTGGTGGCCGTCGCCGTCGTCGGCGTCGCGCACCGAGTGCGGCCCCTCGGGAGCGGCACCCCCGCGTCTCCCCGGCCCCTGCAGGACGTCCGCTGATGGGCCTCACGTTCGCGGCGACCCTGGCCGCGCGGGGCTTCGACGTCTCGTTCGAGCTCGCACCGGGGGAGACCCTCGCCGTCCTCGGGCCCAACGGAGCCGGGAAGTCGACGCTGCTGAGCCTGCTCGCGGGTCTGCTCGCCCCGACGTCCGGCCGGGCGACACTGGACGGCGCCGTCCTCTTCGACGTCGGTGCCGGGAGCCGCCTGGTCACGGAATCCCGACACCGCGGGGTGGCGCTGCTGGCGCAGGAGGCGCTCCTGTTCCCGCACCTCACGGCTCTCGAGAACGTCGCGTTCGGCCCGCGGAGCCGCGGTGTGCACCGGGCCGCGGCCCGGGCCAGGGCCCTGGACTGGCTCGGACGCGTCGGCGTGGGGGACCTCGCCCGCCGCAGGCCCGCCGAGCTGTCGGGAGGCCAGGCCCAGCGCGTCGCGATCGCGCGCGCCCTCGCCGCCGATCCGGCACTGCTGCTGCTCGACGAGCCGCTCGCGGCCCTCGACGTCGCCGTCGCGCCCGCCGTCCGCACCCTGCTCCGGGAGGTGCTCGGCGGCCGCTCGGCCGTCATCGTCACGCACGACCCACTCGACGCCTTCCTTCTCGCGGACCGCGTGCTCATCCTCGACGGCGGCAGGATCGTCGAGTCCGGTGTCACCGCGGAGGTCCTCACGCGGCCCGTCACGGCGTTCGGTGCTCGCCTGGCGGGCCTGAACCTCGTGCACGGCCACGCAACGACGCAGGGATTCAGGGCGGACAACGGACTCGAGGTGCCCTCGGTCGCACCGCTCCCGGCGGACCGCCGGCTCGCGCTGACGGTACGTCCAGGCAGCGTGACCGTGTCGCGGAGCACCGACGCGCCGCCCGGCACGAGCCGTATCGGAGCGGAGGTCGACGACGTCGAGCACCGCGGCGACCTGGTGCGCGTCCACGCCGCGGGCCTGGCGGCGGATATCCCTCCGGCCGACGTCGTGGCCCTCGGCATCACGCCGGGCATGCGGCTGTTCGTCGGCTTCCGGCACGAGGACGCAAGCATCTACCCGCTGTAGGCGGGCGGTCGGCGCAACACCGCACGGACGCTAGAGTCGACAGCATGACGCGCATCATCTCCGGGGCCGCGGGCGGCTCGACCCTCACCAGCGTCGACGGGAACGGCACGCGTCCCACGACCGATCGCGTGAAGGAAGCCCTGTTCTCCAGTCTGGAGTCCTACAACGTGGTGCATGGCGCGCACGTGCTGGACCTCTACGCGGGCTCCGGGTCGCTCGGCGTCGAGAGTGCGAGCCGAGGCGCCGCGTCGGTGGACCTCGTCGAATCGGTCGACCGGGCCGCCGCCGTCGCCCAGCGCAACGCCGACCTCGTGAACCGCGTTCTGGGCTGGACGGCGGTGCGCGTGCACCGCACCAGGGTGGAGACCTACCTGGAACGCGTCGCTCCCGACGTCATGTGGGACCTCGTCCTCATGGACCCGCCGTACACGGTACGGGAGGACGGCGTGCTCTCCGTCCTGGCGGCCCTCGAGACGAGGCTCACCGAAGGGGCCGTCGTCGTCGTCGAGCGCTCCGCCCGCTCGCCCGAACCGGCGTGGCCTGCATGGCTGGAGCGGTTCTCCGACAAAAAGTACGGGGAGACGCGCCTCTGGTTCCTGGAGCCTGCCGTCCCCTGACCCTGCGGGCGTCCTGCCGCCGGCGGCAGGACGTACCCGTCGCCGGTGGCAGGACGCGGCGCCGACGCGCAGCCGGCACCGCGCCCTGCGGGGGACTACGCCGTGCGGCGCGTCCGGACCAGAGCCACCGCACCTGCGGCGAGCCCGAGGAGCCCTGCCACGAGGCCGATCCACGCCACGGCGGAGGTGGAGCCCGTGTCCGTGCTGGACGCGGTCTGCTCGGCGTCGATCGCCTCGGGGGTCTCCGTCGTCTCCGTGCTCCCCGCGGCCGTGTGCGAGCCTCCGTGGGCGTCACCCTCGGCCGCGACGGTGGTCACGAAGGACGGCGCGGGCTTGTCCGGCTCCTCCGCTCCCTCCTCGGCCTCCTGGTTCCACTCCACGACGTCGCCGTCGGTGTAGGACTGCGTGGCCGGAAGCAGCACGGTGGACCCGGCCTCGGGCAGGCGCCCGACCGAGATCGAGAACGTCTGGTACTCCTGCTGCGAGATCTCCGCGCCGGCCTCGGCCGTCCACACGACGGACAGCGGCGCCTCCGTGAGGGTCGCGCCGTCGTCCGTGGTGACGGGCGCCGGCAGGGCGCCGGTGACCACCTCGGCCGTCCAGCCCTCGACCGGCTTGACCCGGACGGAGGTGAACGGCTGCTCGGTGGGGAGCTGCACCTCGAGCTTGTTCGTGGCCGCGCTCTCCGATTCGTTGGGGACACTGAACGTGAGCTGCGAGTAGCCGTTCTCCGTGGTGGAGGCGGGGGAGACGGTGACATGGGCGCTGGCGGCGCCGAGGCCGAGCGCCATGAATCCGGCGGTGGTCAGGGCGACGGCGCGGGTGCGCCTGGAGGAGGACGTCATGGAAGTGCCTTTCGGGAGTGTGCTCCGGGCCGCGATGGCGGCAGATGACGGAGCAGCGGGGAATCGGGGTCATCGGGGAAGCCCGTCCGGCCCGGTTCCTGGCGGATCCGGTCAGGCGGGCAGCGCCATCACCGGCGGACCCCGAAGGCTCGGCACGGAGGCATGGACGGACAGCGGTGCGACGGGCGGCGGACCGTCCAGCACGGGCCCGCGCCGCGCGGGGGCGAGGGGTGCGGGTACGGGGCGCACGAGCAGAGGCCGGAGCCAGGCGCGGAGCAGGGCCAGGGCCTGCTCGCTGCGGGAGACCGCGACGGCGAGGACCACGGTGGCCAGGGCGTGCAGCAGGACCATGGCGGGGCCGGCGGACGGATCGCCCATCTGCTCCTGGCTGGCCGGTGAGCAGGCGAGCTCGAAGGCGGCATGGTGTCCGGGCATCGCCGACGAGCTCCGGCAGACGGCGGGGACCGCCGTCATCCCGAACACGGTGTGCAGCAGGACCTGTCCGGCGCCCATCGTCAGGAGCCCGGAGCGGAACGAGAGCGGACCCCGGGTGAGCCGCATCATGGGGACGAGGAGCAGCACGCCGATCAGGAGCAGGACGCCCGGGGCGGGGAGGTGCCCCGCCGCGAGGACATGGGACGCGGAGGAGACGGAGAGTGTCAGCGCCACGAGGGCGACGGACCGGACATAGGGCAGGGCTGCAGCCATCCGAGGCCTCCTCCGTGTCGTGTCCCGCGCTCGCGGCAGCCTCGCCGGGCCGACGAGATGCTTCCCTCACAGGGTACCGTCGCGGCCCGGACCGGCTGCGTCCACGTACTTCGCGTGCGGCGCGCTTCCGGATGGGCCGCCGGCAGGATGCGCCGGTTCCCTGTCTCGCGGGTCCCCCGGCCGGGTCCGTCAGTCCAGCCGGCGGATCGGGTGACGTCCTCCTCGGCGCAGGCGAGCACCACGCCCGCGGGCCTGCCGCTCGGTTGCACGGCCGGCCCAGTCCCCGGGACCCGGCTGGCGCGGATCCTGCTCGCCCATGTCCGCGCTGCCCAGGGCCGCGCCCGCAGGGGAGTGGCTGGTCTCGTTGAAGCGGGCCATGAGCTCGGGGTGGTGCAGGTCCAGGGCGGGGCGCTCCGAGCGGATGCGGGGGATCGACACGAAGTTGTGCCGCGGCGGCGGGCACGACGTCACCCACTCGAGGGAGGCGCCGAAGCCCCACGGATCGTCGACGTCGACCTTCTTGCCCTGTCGCCACGTGATGTAGACGTTCCAGAAGAACGGTATGACGGAGGCGCCGAGGAGGAAGGACCCGAACGTCGAGAACTGGTGCATTCCCGTGAAGCCGTCCTCGGGCAGGTAGTCCGCATACCGGCGGGGCATGCCCTCGAGACCGAGCCGGTGCTGGATCAGGAACGTGGCGTGGAAGCCGAGGAACAGCATCCAGAAGTGGATCTTGCCGAGGCGCTCGTTCAGCATGGTCCCGGTGAACTTGGGCCACCAGAAGTAGAAGCCGGCGAACATCGCGAACACCACGGTCCCGAAGACCACGTAGTGGAAGTGCGCCACCACGAAGTAGGTGTCCGAGACGTGGAAGTCGAGCGGCGGCGAGGCCAGGATCACGCCCGTCAGGCCACCGAACAAAAAGGTGACGAGGAACCCGAGGCTCCACAGCATCGGGGTCTCGAAGGTCAGCGAACCACGCCACATAGTGCCGATCCGGTTGAAGAACTTCACGCCGGTCGGCACCGCGATGAACATGGCGAGCAGGGCGAAGAACGGCAGGAGCGCCGCGCCCGTGACGTACATGTGGTGCGCCCACACGGTCACCGAGTAGGCGACGATCGCCCAGGTCGCAAAAATGAGCCCCTTGTAGCCGAAGATCGGCTTGCGGCTGAACACGGGGACGATCTCCGAGACGATGCCGAAGAACGGCAGCGCGATGATCTAGACCTCGGGGTGGCCGAAGAACCAGATCAGGGCCTCCACCCCGCTCAGACAGAACCACACGAAGGACGTGATGATGTACAGGTAGCCGATGGTCTTGTGGTCCGTGGTGGTGAGCCACTCCACCACGATCCGTCCCCTGGACCGGGTGGCGGAGGTGGCTGCGGGCGTCGCCGCAAGGGTCGGATCTGCCTATTCAGTGGTCACGGCGCGTTCCGGGCGGGATCGGGGTGGCGGGGCTCACGCAGGAACGGTGCGGGTCATGTCGGGACCCGGTGAGTGCCGTGCGACCGGGGGCATGGGCGGGGCAGTCGGGCAGGACGTTCGGCACGACCAGCGAGCACGTCGAAGACTCGCCGGTCGGCCCGTGGGGAGGAGGTGCGGTCGGTCCGAGGATCCCGGAGAGGTTCAGCGCGTCCAGCCCTTCGCGTTCGACGTGCTGCGCCCTGCCCGCGTCGATCACGATCGTCGGCACCCGCAGGATGCGGCGACTGCGTTCGACGACGACCACGAGGGCCGGGCAGTTCTCCTCCGTGAGGCATCCACGGATCTCCATGCGCGCCCACCGCAGATCGAGGTCGAGGCGGATCGCCACACGCAACTTGTGGTTCACGGTCATGGTCGGGGGTCTCTCAGCACGAAGATCGTCGGTGCCCGGCTGCTCAAGCACTTTCAAGGCTAGGAGGAGCCCAGCGCCGCTGGAGGCCGCAATGTTGCTTGACAAGCGCAACCATTTCGGTCCGGGAGATGGCGCCGACCCGCGGGCCGGGCCGCTACCGGGGCGGGATCTGCTCGAACGCCGCCCGGGCCGGCCCGACGAGGACAGCGGCAGGGTGGGGACCTGCTGCGAGGAGTGCCTGCGTCCAGGCGTCCGGCCAGGGGCCCTTGCGTGCGGCGACGACGACGTTGCCGGCCCGTGAGCCGTCCACCATCCCCGCCTCCGTGAGAGCGGCGGTCGCGGGGGCCAGGGCTGCGAGCTGCCGGCACTGCGCGCGCGCGAAGGCGAGCGGAGGATCGTCACCGACGTTCACCAGCACCACTCCGTTGCGGGCGCAGACCCGCAGGAGGTGCGCGGCGAAGTCCGGCGAGGTCAGGTGGGCGGGAGCATCGGCCCCGGCGAAGATGTCGAGCACGACGACGTCGAACGCGCCGTCCGGCTGCTCGAGGACGGCGTCCGCGGCGTCCCCGATGACGATGTCGCACACGGTACCGTCCGGCAGCGGCATGGCATCGAGCACGAAGTCCATCAGCGCACCGTCCAGGTCGACCGCGGTCTGCGCGGACGCGGGGCGCGTGGCCTGGACGTAGCGCACGAGGGTCAGCGCGCCGGCGCCGAGATGCAGGACCCGCAGGGGTTCGCCCGGCACACCCACGAGATCGACCACGTTGCCGATGCGCTGCAGGTACTCGTAGAAGACCCGCTCGGGGTGGAGCAGATCCACGTGGGACTGCTGGGCGCCCCCGACGCTGAGGATCAGGGCACCCTCGATGTAGGCGTCCTCGTCGATCTCCGCATAGGCGCCCGAGTCCGGCAGCCACCGCGTCGGGACCTCGAACTCGTCGGCCCCGTCGGGCCCACCGTCGGGCCCACCGGCGGGCCGCGGGTCCGGCGTCCTGGTCACACGTGCTCCCGCAGCGTGCCGAGGCGCCGTGCGCCCTCCTCGATGACGTCGAACCTCTTGCAGAACGCGAAGCGCAGCATCGAGCGGGTGCGCTCGGCGCCGTCCTCGTGGCAGAACATCGCCACGGGGATCGCAGCGACGCCGATGAGCTCCGGCAGGCGCCGCGCGAGGTCGGTCGCGTCGTCGATGCCGAGGGGAGCCGCGTCGACCATGGTGAAGAACGTGCCCTCGGGTTCGAAGACCTCGAAGCCGGCCGCGCGGAGGCCCTCTCCCAGCAGGTCCCGCTTCTTCCGGAGGGTCGCTGCGGCGGAGGAGAAGAACGCGTCCGGCAGTCCGAGGCCCAGGGCGACGGCGGCCTGGAAGGGCGTCCCGGAGGTGTAGGTCAGGAAGGTCTTGACGGTGCGCACCTGGGCCACCAGGTCCGCAGGCCCGCTGAGCCAGCCGACCTTCCACCCCGTCACGGAGAAGGTCTTGCCGGCGGAGGAGATCGTGAGGGTCCGCTCCGCGGCTCCCGGCAGGGTGGCGACGGGGAGGTGCGGCACGCCGAAGGTGAGGTGCTCGTACACCTCGTCCGTGACGATGATCGCCCCGTGGCGTTCCGCCAGCCTGACGATGAGCTCGAGGGAGGAGCGGCTGAACACGCTGCCCGTGGGGTTGTGCGGATTGTTGACGACGACGATCCTCGTGCGCTCGCTGAAGGCCGCCTCCAGGGCCGCGACATCCGGCTGGAAGTCGGGCGCGCGGAGCGGCGCCGTGGTGTGGGTGGCGCCCGACAGGCCGATCACCGCGCCGTAGGAGTCGTAGAACGGTTCGAACGTCAGCACCTCGTCGCCGGGCCCGGCGAACGCGAGGATCGCGGCGGCGATCGCCTCGGTGGCCCCCGTGCTCACGATCACCTCGGTCTGCGGATCGACCGTCAGCCCGTAGAAGCGCTCCTGGTGGGCCGCGATCGCGTGCCGCAGGACGGCCAGCCCCTGCCCGGGCGCGTACTGGTTGGCGCCGTCCGCGATGGCGGCCCGCGCGGCGTCCAGGATCTCGCGCGGCCCGTCCTCGTCCGGGAACCCCTGGCCGAGGTTGATCGCCGCGTGCTTGCGTGCGAGGGCCGTCACCTCCTCGAAGATGGTGATGCCGAGCCGGCCGTCGCTGCCGAGCAGGTTCGCCCCGAGTGCCGCCCGCGTCCATGGCGGGGTGCTGATCGGGGCTGCGGGCCGCGCGTGTGTCGTCATACCACCAGTATTGCCGCTCCCGAGTGGGTACCGTGGGGGGCATGAGCCGCGCCGTCTGCCCCGGGTCCTTCGACCCCATCCACAACGGGCACATCGATGTCATCAGCCGAGCCGCCCGCCTCTTCGACGAGGTGATCGTCGCGGTCTCGACGAACTATGCCAAGAAGTACCGGTTCGGGACCGAGGAGCGCATGGCGTTCTGCAGCGAGAGCCTCGCGCACCTGCCCGGGGTGACCGTGCGGCCCATGGGGGACGGTCTCGTCGCCGAGTTCTGCCGGGAGCACGGTGCCGTAGCGCTCGTGAAGGGGCTGCGGTCGGGCCTCGACTTCGACTACGAACGTCCCATGGCCACCATGAACCGGCACCTGGCCGATATCGAGACGGTGTTCCTGCCCACGGCCACGGACTTCGCGCACGTGTCCTCGACACTGCTGAAGGAGGTCGCGGCGCTCGGCGGGGATATCGGCGCATTCGTCCCGGACACCGTCCTCGCCCGCCTGCAGGCGGAGGCCCGGGCCTCGGACGGCGGCGGCGTTTTGGGTCAGCCCGGCTCGTCAGGGTAGGATGGTACGTCGGTCATATGTTCTACAGGAGTCACCATCAAAAGCGATCTCAGTTCGCCCCTGACGTTCAGCGTCAAGGATCTCGGACGCAGTCCGGGCAGCATGCGGACAGTCGAAGAACATGTGCCGGCACCGAAGGATTTCGGTGTCGCCCTGATCGGCGTGCAGGAGGGTTCCGACATGGAACTCGATCTGCGGTTCGAATCGGTGCACGAGGGAATCCTGGTGTCGGGAACGGCGAACGTCGAGGTAACCGGCGAGTGCGGCCGTTGCCTGGAGCCACTGCGGTACGAGCAGGACGTGGATGTCCAGGAACTCTTCTTCTACAGCGACTCCGAGTCGCTGTCGGTGGAGGAGGACGAGGAACAGCACAGGGTGGATAACGATTCGGTCGATCTGGAACCCGTGCTGAGGGATGCAGTGGTCACGTCGCTGCCATTCCAGCCGGTGTGCCGGGAGGATTGCAAAGGTCTGTGCTCCGAATGCGGAGCCCGGCTCAATGACGATCCGGACCACCACCATGAAGTATTGGACCCTCGCTGGTCGGCCCTCGCCGGGCTGACCGGCACCGCCGCAGAGAACGACGCGGCACCAAAGTCAGAGTCAGACGAGAGAGAAGAGAGTTAGCCGTGGCTGTCCCGAAGCGGAAGATGTCCCGCGCGAATACCCGTGCACGCCGGTCCCAGTGGAAGGCAACCGCCCCCAAACTGGTCAAGACCCTCGAGAACGGTCGCGTCACCTACAGCCTCGCCCACCAGGCCAAGGTTGTCACCGACTCGGCCGGCACGCCGCTGTTCCTGGAGTACAAGGGACGCAAGGTCGCCGACGTCTGACATCGGATCCGTCCCGCCGTGTCCACGCGCCGGCGGGTCCCCCGACCGATGCGCCGGCTGATGCGGTTGTGAAGAATACAGAAGAGCTCACGAAGCGTCTCGGTGTCGATATCGACGCCGAGACGCTTCGTCTTGCCCTGACCCACCGGTCCTACGCCTACGAGAAGGGCGGGATCCCCACCAACGAGCGCCTCGAGTTCCTCGGCGACTCGGTCCTCGGGCTCTCGGTCACCGATGCCCTGTACCGGGACAACCCGGGCCTGTCCGAGGGTGAGCTCGCCAAGCGGCGGTCCGCCGTCGTGAGTACCAAAGCCCTCGCGGGCGTCGCACGCACCCTCGACCTCGGCAGCTACGTGCTGCTGGGGCAGGGCGAGAAGCTGACGAACGGGCGGGACAAGGCGTCGATCCTCGCGGACACCATGGAGGCCGTGATCGGCGCCGCGTACCTCAGCCACGGCATCGAGACCGCCCGTGCCATGGTCATGCGCCTCATCGGGCCCCTGCTGCGCGACTCCGCGGTCCTCGGCGAGGGCACGGACTGGAAGACCCGCATCCAGGAGACCGCGGCCGGGCGGCGACTCGGTCTCATCGACTACCAGGTCGAGGGCACGGGCCCCGACCACGCCCGCACCTTCACGGCGCACCTGCTGATCGGTGGGGTCGGATACGGTTCCGGGCACGGACCGTCGAAGAAGGAAGCCGAGCAGGCGGCGGCAGCGGCGTCGTGGAAGCTGCTCACCGAAGGGGCCGGTTCCGTGCACGGGGCCGGGGAACCCTCCGACGCGCGCGACGGTTCCTGAGTGCCTGAACTGCCCGAGGTCGAGGTGGTCCGCCGTGGCCTGGCCCGCTGGGTGACCGGACGCACCATCGAGGACGTGGACGTGGTCGACGCCCGGTCGCTCCGGCGGCACGTCGACGGCGTCGAGGACTTCGTCGGCAACGTCACCGGGGCGCGCGTCACCGACGTGGTGCGCCGCGGGAAGTTCCTCTGGCTCGTTCTGGAGGATGCCGCCGGCGCGGACACCCCGCCGCACGTCGCACTGATGGCACACCTCGGCATGAGCGGGCAGCTCCTCATCGAGGAGCCCGCCGCGCCGCGCGAGAAGCACCTAAAGGTACGCCTGACCCTCTCCGCCGCGCTCGACGAGGAGGGCGTGCCGCTGCCCGCCGAGCTGCGTTTCGTGGACCAGCGCATCTTCGGCGGCATGTTCGTCGCCGACCTGCAGCCCACCGGGGACGGCCACCCGGGAGGGCTGGGGGAGGGCAGCCTGCCCCTCGTGCCGCACCAGGCCGCGCACATCGCACGCGACCTCCTCGACCCCGCTTTCGACCCCCAGGCCTTCCACCGGCGCCTCCGTGCCCGCAGGACCGGACTCAAGCGCGCGCTGCTCGATCAGGGGCTCGTCTCCGGCATCGGCAACATCTACGCCGACGAGGCCCTGTGGGCTGCCCGGTTCCACTACGCCCGGCCCACCGACACCCTGCGGCGCCCGGACACCCGGCGCATCGTCGAGGCGGCCACCGGCGTGATGACCCGCGCCCTGGCGGCCGGGGGCACGAGCTTCGACGCCCTCTACGTGAATGTCAACGGTGCCTCGGGCTACTTCGCGCGGGACCTCGAGGCCTACGGCCGCGCCGGGCAGCCGTGCCGCCGCTGCGCGGCCGAGGGCCGGCACACGCAGATCCGCCGGGAGTCCTTCATGAACCGGTCTTCCTACCTCTGCCCGCACTGCCAGCCGAGACCGCGCAACGCGAGGACGTAGCCTCCCCGGGCCTGCGACGTGATCTTCCCCTCGTGATCCAAACGTGACAATCCGGGACCCCTCGCGTACCGTTGAAGCCGCGCCCGCGCCACCACGGCGGGGCGCTCATCCTCTTTCAGCCGAACCCTGTCGATGAGGATGAACCGTTCGCACAAACCATTCGACAGGGGCGGGGGAACCAGTAGCGGACTCTTCAACGAGTCCTAGGGGTAAAGACACGCGTTGACCAGCCTGGGGGCGTTGGTCGACAGGTGCGTGTCCGGATGTCCCATCCGAACCCGACAGCTAACTTCGCAGGCTTTGGGAAAGGCAACAGCATGTCCAAGAGCCATATCGCGCGCCACCGGGCCGTCCCCACGCGCACCAACCCCCTCGTCACGGCCTCACGCGCCGTCACCGCGACCGCGTCCGTCGCCGGCAAGCCCGCCGCCGTCGTCGTCACCGCGTCAGGCCTCCTGTTCGGTGCGGCACTTCCCGCCAGCGCAGCCGGTGAGATCAGCATCGACACCCAGCAGTCCACCGCGAGCACCACCGCGGCCGGCACCTACACCGTGCAGGCGGGCGACACGCTCGGCAGCATCGCCTCCTCGCACGGCGTCAGCCTCGAGGCGCTGTTCGCGGCGAACGGCCTCGGCTACGCCTCGGTCATCCACCCCGGGCAGTCCATCTCGCTGGGCGGCTCCGCCGCCCCGCAGCAGTACTCCGCTCAGTCGGTGCCCGCACAGGCAGCGCCCGCGCAGGCAGTGCTCGCGAGCACCACGGCGACCCCGGGCAACTCCACCGGACTCAGCACGCAGTCCGCCGCCTCCATCGCGCCGAGGACCTCGCTCGCCGGGATCGCCGGCACGGCGATGCAGGGTGTCGGCTCGGGCTACGTCTACGGCGGCACCGCCTACGGCGCCTGGGACTGCTCCGGCTTCGTCCAGTGGGCCTATGCACAGCAGGGCATCAACCTGCCCCGCACCACGTGGGCGCAGTTCGCCGCCATGACGCCCACCAGCAGCCCCCAGCCGGGTGACCTGGTGAGCCAGAACGGTGGCAGCCACGTGGGGATCTACCTCGGCGACGGCCAGATGGTCAGCGCGCTGAACCCGTCGCAGGGCACGCAGGTGCACTCGGTCGACGTCATGTCGGTGGACGGTTACTACACCCGCTAGAGCGGACAGACGGCGCAGACCGGCGGCGAACGCCGGTAGCGACACGCAAAGGGCGGGGTGCTATGCACCCCGCCCTTTGCCGTACCTGGCTTCGGGTGTACATTCCGGCGGGTCACGCCTACCCGGAGGAGCACCGATGTTTCGAGGATTCGCCACCGTCACCTTCTACGCCGACGATCTCGCCGCCGCCCGCGACTGGTACACGGAACTGCTGGGGACAGCGCCGTACTACGCCTTCCCGCCGCCCCCCGAGCCTCCCGCCTACCTCGAGTTCCGGGTGGGTGACGACGAGGACGAGCTCGGGTTCATCGACCGGAGGTACGGGCCGTCCGGTGCGTCCCTCGGGCCGGGTGGCGCCGTCATGTTCTGGCACGTCGACGACCTGACCGGCACGCTGGACAGGCTGCTCCGGCTGGGCGCCACCGAATACGAGGCGGTGACGGAACGGGGGACCGGCGGGTTCACGACGGCGTCCGTGGTGGATCCGTTCGGCAACGTGCTCGGCATCATGCACAATCCCCACTACCTCGAGGTCCTGGCTGCACGGAGGGCCTGAGCGTGACGCGCCGGAGCCCCTAGCGCGAGTAGTGCCGGGCCAGCCGCTCGAAGCCCTCGTCGATGCTGACGTCCGGCTCCCAGCCGAGGACTTCGCGCGTGCGCCGCTGGTCGAACCAGTGCGCGGTCGAGAGCTGTTCGGCCAGGAAGCGGGTCATGGGGGGCTCCTCGGTGCGGCCCGCGGCGAGCCAGGCGCGCTCGATCACCGCTCCCGCGCCTCGGGCGAGCGCTCCGGGTACCGACCATGCCGGTGGCGCCACCCCGCCCGCGCGGCAGATCCCGGCCACGAGCTCCGCGATGGGGCGCGGCTCGCCGTTCGTGACCACGAAGGCCCGACCCTGGGCGGCGTCCATGCGTCGCAGGCAGGCGACGATCGCCGAGGCCGCGTTGTCCACGTAGGTCGTGTCGATGAGGGCGGTGCCGCCATCGAGCAGGGGCAGGCGGCGGCGGCGCGCCCGGTCGATGACGCGTTCGACGAGCTGCGTGTCGCCCGGACCCCACACGATGTGCGGGCGTACCGCGGCGACGCGGAAGCCCGGCCCGGAGCGGCCGAGTGCCAGCAGCTCCGCGGCTGCCTTCGTCCTCGCGTAGTCGCCGCGCGCAGAGGCAGGATCGGCGGGGCCGGCAGGAGCGCCGACGAGGGACGACCCGTCGTGGGCGACCGAGGGGGAGGAGACCTGCACGACGTCGGTCGCACCGGCGTCCTGCGCCGCGTCGAGCAGCCGCCTCGTGCCCTCGACGTTGACGCGGTCGAACTCCGCTGCGGCGCCCGTGAAGGAGACCTTCGCCGCCAGGTGGATCACCGCCGTGCACCCGCGCACCGCGGCCATGACGGCACCCGGGTCCTCGATGGACCCGAGGGAGTCCTGTGCGCCCGGGACGCCGGAGGGGCGGCGCTGGAAGCACCGCACGTCGCGCCCGTCGGCGATCAGGTGCTGCGCGACGGCGCGTCCGAGCATGCCGCTCGCGCCGGTCACGAGGACCGTCACAGGGAGCCCGCCCGCCCGCCGGACAGGAAGCGGCCGCTCCACGCGGCGATCCGGGTGCGGTCGATCTTCGCGTTGTGGCGGACGTCGACGGGCAGTGCGGGGACCGCGATCACGGCCGCGAGGTCGACGCCGAGCCCACGCGCTGCCGTGCGGGCCGCGGCGGCCAGCGGAGCGTCCGCGAGGCGAGGACGCCGTCCCGCCGTGTCGGTCTCGAGGACCGCGACGACGGCCTGTGTGCCGGCGGGGCCGACGCCGACGACGGCGGCCAACCGGACACCGTTCAGTGTCTCCAGCGCCTGCTCGAGCCCGACTGGCGTCAGGACGCCGGCGGCGGAGGTGATGACGTGGCCCAGCCGGCCCTCGACCCACAGGCGCCCCCCGGCGTCGAAGTGGCCCACGTCGCCTGTGCGGTGCCACGGTCCGGTCCGTGCCGCGTCCTGCTGCGTCCGCCACAGCCGGAAGTACCGGTCCTTGACGTGCGGGGCGTCGACGAGGATCTCACCCGTGACACCGGGCGTCGCGGCGGGTGCGCCGGTCGCCGCACCGGCGCCGTCGAGCGGGCTGACGGCCACGCGGGCCCCGTGGACGGGCACGCCCACGCAGACGCCGTTCCCTGCGCCCTCCGCAGAAGACGCCGCGGCGGCCCGGATGCCGTCCAGGTCGATGTCCGCGACGAGGAGGGACTCCGTCATCCCGTAGGGCGTGTGGAGGGCGGCTGCGGGCACGAGGGACTGGACGGCGTCGAGCAGCGGGACGGGGATCGGCGCACCGGCCGACAGCAGGAGGGAGATCCGGCCGAGGGCGCGCCGGCCGTCGGCGTCGAGGTCCGACGACGTCGCCAGGACGTTCCGCAGGGCCGCAGGTGAGGCGAACACGAGGGTCGCGTCGACGGCGCCGGCGGCAGCGGCCAGCGCCCGGGCCGTCAGGGTCCGCGGGGCCGTCACGTCCATGGCCGGGGTCACGGACGTCGCGCCGAGTGCGGGCCCGAGAAGGGCGAAGGGCGCGAACCCGGCCACGAGCGCCGTTCCCGGTCCCAGGCCGAGGGTGCGCTCGACGGCGTCACGCATCGCGGAGAGCTGCCGGTGCGTGTAGACCACGCCCTTGGCGGGACCGGTGGAACCCGAGGTGAACAGGATCGCTGCATCGGCGTCGGCATCGGGCGCAGGGACGTCCGGGACGGGATGGGCGGCGCGGAGGTCGCCGAGGGAGGCCTCCACGTGCAGCGCCCTCCGCTTCGCCGCCGGGAGGGGTCCCACGCCGATGCGGCGGCCGGGCCACCCGAAGGCGCGGGCGGCGAGGAGGGCCCGTTCGATGCCGATCACGACGTCGGGCGCTGCGCCCTTGACCGCCCTGCTGAGGCCGCGGGCGCCGAGACCGGCGTCCGCGACGACGATGACCGCGCCGATCCGCAGGCATGCGTAGATCAGGACGGTGAGGTCCACGCCGGGCGGTACCAGGAGACTGACCCGGGTGCCGGGGCCGTACCCGAGCGCGGTGAGTCCCGCGGCGACGGCGGCGACGTCGTCGTCGAGCTGGCGCCAGGACAGCATGCGCGGGGCACCCGTGGCCGTCATCTCGGCGACCGCCGTCGTCGAGCCCTCGGGGCTGCCCGCAAGGTCGGCGAGGCGCCGGCCGAGCGGAACGTAGGGGACGGCGTCGCGGGAGCGGGCGGGATCCGCGGCGGTGGCTGCGGTGGCGCTGGCCGGGGCGGCTGGTCCGGTGGCTGCTCCTGCTGCTGTCCCGACGGTGCCGGCGCCGACGGAGCGGGCCGCGAGCCACTCCACGGCGGTCGACGCCGTGTCGGCGTCCTCCTGCACGAGGTGGCCCGCGTGTTCGAAGCGGTGGATGTCCGCGTGGGGTAGCCGCCCGGCAAGGTCCTCGAGGTAGGTGTCCGAGAAGATCGGGTCGTGCGGGCCCCACATCATCAGGACGGGGACGTCGAGGCTGCGGATGCCCTCCGCCGTCGCGGTGAGCGCCGGGTAGCTCGGGTGCGAGGACTCGGCGGGGATGTCCGAGACGAAGTTCGCGATGCCCTGGCGGTCCGTCGCGGACCGGTAGGGGGCGCGGAAGGCGCGGCGGACCTCGCGGTCGAGCGCGGGCCGCGCGAGGCCGAGCGTGACGTCGAGGAAGGCGGTGCTGGTCCGCGTACCGAGCCGGTGGACGCCGGGCGCCAGGGCGAGGCGCAGCGGCGCGGGGATCGGGCGGTCCCCGTCTTGGTGGACCGCCGTGTTGGTGAGGACCACGCCGGCCAGGGAGTCCCGGTTGCGGTCGGCGTAGCCGAGGCTGACGACCCCGCCCCAGTCGTGGCCGACCGTGACCACGGGCCCGGTGAGGCCGATGGCGGCGACGAAGTCCTCGAGATCCGTGATGCGGTGGGCGAGTCTGCGGAACACGCCGGTCCGGTCCGAGTAGCCCATGTCGAGCTGGTCGACGGCGATCACGCGCCAGCCGGCGTCGCGTCCTGCTGCGAGGTAGCTACGCCACAGGTAGGACCAGGTGGGGTTGCCGTGCACACACAGCAGCGTGCCCTGCACGGGCCCTGCGAGCTCCGCGCCGTTGTCGAGGTAGTGCCACCGGTGCGTCGTACCCGGGGCGTCGGCGCCGCTGGTCGAGGGCACGTCGATGCGCGCCGACCACGAGGGATCGACGCCGGGGAGTGCTACCACACAAGCTCCATCATCGAGGTGTTCAGGCCCGAGCCTACGCCGAGGCACAGCACGCGGTCTCCGGGGGCCAGCGACTGCGACTCCTGGGCGAGGGTCATCGGCAGCGACGCCGGCCCCACGTTGCCCCAGTGCGGGAAGGTGATGGGCACGCGCTCGCGCTCGAGGTCCACGGCCTTGATGATGGCGTTGGTGTACGAGTTGGAGACCTGGTGGGTGACGTAGCGGTCCATGGAATCCCACGCCCAGCCGTCCGCCTGCGCCTCGTGCCACGCGGTGACCACGAGCTCCAGGCCGCCGTCGAGCAGGCCCTTGGTGTCGGTGTACATGCCGTCGATCCCGCCCACGCACAGCTCGTGATGCTGTGTCCCGGCGCGGGACACGCCGCCCAGGATGCGGTGCGAGCCCGGATGCAGGTCGGCCGGGCCGATGACGGCGGCCGCGGCGCCGGACCCGAGGGTGAGGGTCGCGAACTCGGCCAGGAAGTCGGCGCGCGTCGAATCCTCGCGGTTGAGGCGGCGGAACGTCGCCTCCTGCGTGCGCTGGGCGTCCTCGCCCGCGACGATCAGGGCGTATTTGATCTGCCCCGAATCGATCATGTTCGCCGCGAGGGTCATGCCGTTGACGAAGCCGAGGCACGCGTTGGCGAGGTCGAAGTTCATGGCCGAGGACGGTAGCCCCAGCGAATGGTGGATCTTCACGGCCACGGACGGTTCGAGGTTCCGCCGGGTCACCGAGGTGTTGATGAGCAGGCCCACGTCGCCCGGTTCGATGCCGGCCTCGGCCATCGCCTTCGCGCCGGCCTCGATGGCGGCGTCGTCGAAGTCGGACCCCGGTGACCACCAGCGCCGCTCCGTGACGCCCGCCACGCGTTCGAGGAGCCGCTTGGAGAGGCGGAGCCTCTTGAGGCTGGGGGCGAGCCGCTCGTCGAACTCTGCGGAACTGACGACTACCGGCGCCTCCACACTCGTGACGGCGAGCAAGGCCGTGTTGTCATGTCGGAACGTCGCGTTACCGGTCAAATTTCCTGCCTCGTCTTGTCAGCGCCGGTGCGTGGCCGTGAAGGACCCACGGATGGATCGGCCTGGACGCTCTGAATACTGCTGAAACTTTTGTAAGCCTACTTCGCAATGCGGTGGCGGGTCACGCGAAATTCGGCCGGGCGTGCGGCCGGGTCTCCCGATACGCCGCCTCCCACCGGCTCCGTGCGGTCCCCGCTCCGTGCCCGGTGCCCGGCATCGTCGGTGGGTTCCAGTAGATTGGGGAGGTCCTACACCACCTGGAGATCCTGACACCGTGCATCTGAAGAGTCTAACCGTGCGAGGGTTCAAGTCTTTCGCCTCGGCGACCACCTTCGACTTCGAACCCGGCGTCACCGCCGTCGTGGGGCCCAACGGCTCCGGCAAGTCGAACGTGGTGGACGCGCTCGCCTGGGTGATGGGGGAGCAGGGCGCCAAGACGCTGCGCGGCGGCAAGATGGAGGACGTCATCTTCGCGGGGACGTCCGGCGCGGCCGGCCGGGCCCCGCTGGGCAGGGCGCAGGTGTCGCTCACCATCGACAACAGCGACGGCGCCCTCCCCATCGAGTACACCGAGGTCACCATCAGCCGCACGCTCTTCAGGGCGGGCGGCTCGGAGTACGCGATCAACGGCAGGAGCTGCCGGCTGCTCGACATCCAGGAGCTGCTCTCCGACTCCGGGCTGGGCCGGGAGATGCACGTGATCGTCGGCCAGGGCCAGCTCGACAAGGTGCTGCACGCCACACCCGAGGACCGGCGCGGCTTCATCGAGGAGGCCGCCGGGATCCTGAAGCACCGTCGCCGCCGCGAGAAGACCGTCCGGAAGCTCGATGCAATGCAGGCGAACCTCGCGCGGCTGTCCGATCTCACAGCGGAGCTGCGGCGGCAGCTGACACCCCTCGGGAAGCAGGCCGAGGTGGCCCGTAGGGCCCAGCAGGTGCAGTTCGCCGTCCGGGACGCGCGGTCGCGCCTGCTCGCCGACGACCTCGTCACCCTGCGAGCGGGTCTTGCACGCGACACCGCGGCCGAGGCGGCGCTGCAGGCGCGCCGCGAGGAGGTCGAGGCGGAGCTCGGCGCCGCCCAGGAACGTCAGGCGCACCTCGAGCAGGCCGCCGCCGCGTCCGTCCCGGCGCTCAACCGAGCCCGGGAGACGTGGTACGCGCTCTCGAGCGTCCGGGAGAAGCTCGCGGCACTTGCGGACCGCGCCGAGGACCGGGGCTCCCTCCTCGGGCAGGGCGGCACCGAACCGGACCAGGGCCGCGACCCCGACCACCTGGACCGGCAGGCCGAGCGTCTCCGCACCGAGGTGGGGGTCCTGCAGGAGGAGGTCGCATCGCTCACGCGCGCCCTCGAGCACACCCTCGCTGCGCGCCGGGCGGCCGAGGAGGCCTCCTCCGCCGAGGACGCGCGGCTCGCGCGGCTCCTCCGGGCCGCGGCGGACCGGCGCGAGGGCGACGCGCGGCTCGCGGGAACCGTAGGTGCGGCTCGCTCACGCGTCGAGTCCGCCGTCGCCGAACTCGGCCGCCTCCGGGCATCCATCACCGCCGCCGACGAACGGCGCCGGACCGCCCAACGCGATTTCGCGGCCCTCGAGACCCAGGTGGCCGGCGCCGAGCAGGGGGAGGAAGGGCTCGACGCGGAGTACGAGGACGCCGCCGCCGTCCTGGCGGCCGCCACCGAGGAGCGGGAGGCCCTCGTCGAAGAGGAGCGTGCGGCCGACCGCGCGCGCGGCGCCCTCGCGGCCCGGCTCGAGGCGCAGCGTGAGGGCCTGCAGCAGCGCGACGGCTCGGCGGCACTCCTCGCCGCAGCACTCGACGGCGTGGGCTCGCCGCTCGCTCAGCTCCTCCACGTGGTGCCGGGCTTCGAGAAGGCCGTCGCCGCGGCACTCGCCCACGCCGCGGACGCCGTCACCGTCGACAGCGTCCCGGCAGCCGTCCGCGCCCTGGAATTCCTCAAGCACGACGACGCCGGGCAGGTGTCGCTCGTCGTCGCACCCGGCGAGCCGGGGCACGACGGGCCCCCGGCATCCCCCCCATACCCGGCATCCCCGGCGCACGACGCGCCGGTGCCCGCCCTGGACGTCGTGACCGTACCGGCCGCTGTCCGGCCCGCTGTCGACGACCTCCTGGCCGGCGTCGTCATCGTCGAGGACCTCGCCCGGGCCGCCCGCCTGGTGGAGGACGGGACGGCGTCCGTGGCCGTCACGCGTGACGGCGACCTGCTGTCCCGGTACACCGCGCGCGGCGGGACGCCAGGGGCCGCCGGTTACCTCGAAGTGCGGGCAGCGGCCGATCGGACGGAGGCTGACCTCTCGGAGGCCGCCGCCGCGACCGAGCGCCTGCGGTTCCGGCTGTCCGCCGTCACCGCACGCCGGCAGTCCGCCCAGCAGCGCGTGGACGCGGCCCTGGAACGCCTCCACGAATCCGACGCCCGGATGGCGGCCGGTGCCGAGAAGCTCGGCCAGCTGAACGCGACCCTCCGCTCGGCAGCCGGCGAGGCGGAACGCCTCGCTTCCCTGGTGCGCGCCGCCGAGGCGAACCTCGTCCAGGAGGAGGCGAAACTGCAGGAGGCCGCCCGGCGCCTGCAGGACCTGCAGGAGCAGCCCGTCGAGGCCGAGCCCTCCACCGAGCAGCGCGACGCCCTGCAGCGCGCCGCCGTCGACGCCCGGCAGGCCGAACTCGACGCCCGTCTGGCACTCCGTGGCCGGGAGGAGCAGCTCTCCGCGCTCACCAACCGCGCCGCATCGCTCGAACGCGCCGCCCAGTCCGAGCGCCGCGCACGGGAGCAGGCCGCCGAGAAGGCGAGGATCCGCGCAGCGCAGGCCCGCAAGGCCGCTGCCGTCGCCACGGCCGCACGCCGCGCCGAGCGCGCCGCCGCCGCCTCCGTCGCCGCGGCCGCCGACCACCGCGACGCCGCCGAGCGCCTGCGCGAGGAGCAGGACGCCGAACTCCGGCAGGTGCGCAGGGCCACCGCGGACCTCGCCGTCGACCTCGCGCGGTTGACCGATTCCGTGCACCGCGACGAGATCGCCCGCACGCAGCAGAGGCTCAGGATCGAGGCCCTCGAGGACCGGGCCATCGAGGAGCTGGGACTGACCCCGGACCACCTCGTCGACGAGTTCGGTCCGCACCTGCCCGTACCTGCGGACGCGGCGCCGGAGGACAAGTGGGCCGCCCTGCGGGCGCCGGTCGACGACGACGGCAACCCCGTGCCGGTGGGCGTGCCGTTCGTGCGCGAGCAGCAGGAGAAGAGGCTCAGGCGCGCCGAAAGGGACCTGGCGGCCCTCGGGAAGGTGAACCCGCTGGCGCTCGAGGAGTTCGCCGCGCTCGAGGAGCGGCACCAGTTCCTCAGCGAGCAGCTGGCCGACCTCAAGGCCACCCGGAAGGACCTCCTGGACATCATCCGGGATGTCGACGAGCGTGTGGAGCAGGTCTTCACGGCGGCCTTCCAGGACACCGCCGCGCAGTTCGAGCGCGTCTTCGCGACGCTGTTCCCGGGCGGTGAGGGCCGGCTGGTCCTCACCGACCCCTCGGACATGCTCACCACGGGGATCGAGGTCGAGGCCCGGCCTGCGGGCAAGAAGATCAAGCGGCTGTCCCTCCTCTCGGGCGGGGAGCGCTCCCTGACGGCCGTGGCACTCCTCGTCGCGATCTTCAAGGCGCGGCCCTCGCCGTTCTACGTCATGGACGAGGTGGAGGCGGCCCTCGACGACACCAACCTGGGCCGGCTCCTCACGATCTTCCGGGAACTGCGGGAGTCCAGCCAGCTGATCATCATCACCCACCAGAAGCGCACCATGGAGGTGGCGGACGCGCTCTACGGCGTCACGATGCGCGGCGACGGCGTGTCCACCGTGATCAGCCAGCGCCTGGACGCCGCGGTGGAACCGGCGCTCAGCTGACCGGACCGTCCGGGGCCGGGCGGGCCGCCGCGGGGAGCGTCTCCCGCGCCGCGAGCCACACTGCCGCGGCGACGACGGCGAGGCCGCCGGTCACCACGAAGGCGAGGTCGTAGGAGCCGACGAAGAGCCGGTCGATGATGATGCCCGCCACGATGGGGCCGAAGATCGCGCCCAGGTCGGAGCTCATCTGGAAGCCCGCGAGCACCTTCCCGCCGCTGCGGTCGTTGCCGATGACGTCCGCGACGGCGGCCTGCTGCGCCGGGTTCAGCAGGCCCGTCCCCACGCCGCCCACGACGCACACGGCGAGGAACACGACGACGTTCCCCGAGTACCCGAGCGCCGCCATGGCGGCGCCGTTGACCAGCAGCCCGGTGACCACGAGGGGCTTCCGGCCGACGGTGTCGGCGAGGCGTCCGGAGACGGTCAGGGCGAGCGCCGTGCCCGCGGCGAAGAACGCGAGGGAGATGCCGGCGATCTGCGGCCCGGCGCCCAGCACCGCGGCGGCGAACAGCGGCACGAGGGCCATGCGGATGCCGAACGAGGACCACCCGTTGGCGAAGCTGGACACGAGGGCCGCGCGGTAGGCGGAGTCCCTGACGGCGTCGCGGACGGTCAGGGGGGCGATGTCCCGGGCCGCCTGGCGGTCCGCGAGCGAGGTGCCCTTGAGCTGGAAGAAGACCACGGCCGAGGCGACGAGGAGAGCCCCCGCGTAGACGAGGAACGGCACGCGCAGCCCGAACCCGGCGAGCAGCCCGCCGAGGATGGGACCGCCGATGCTCCCGAGCAGGAAGGCGGTCGCGTAGGCGCCCGAGACACGACCCCGGATGGACGGCGGCGCGAGCCGGACGATCAGGCCCATCGCCGACACGGTGAACATGGTCGACCCGATGCCGCCGAGGCCGCGGAAGACGAGGAGCTGCCAGTAGTCGCCCGCGAAGGCGCAGGCCGCGGTGGACAGGGCGACGATGAGCAGGCCGACGATGTACACGGGACGCTCGCCGAGCCGCTCCACGAGCCACCCGCCCGCCGGCGCGAACACCAGCCGGGTGAAGGCGAACGCGCTGACGATCACCGAGGCCGCCGTGACCCCCACGTCGAAGCTCCGGGCGAACTGAGGGAGGATCGGGGCCACGAGGCCGAACCCGATGGCGATGACGAAGGCCGCCGCGATGAGCACCCTGATCTCGCGGGGGATACGCTCGCGGTCCGCCTGCCCGGGTCGTTGCGGGAATGGGGCGCGCGCGCGAGGGAATCCGGCCATGGTCCCTGAATTCTGTCACCCGCGCGCCGGGATGCTCAATCGGCCCGTATGAGAAGGTGGATCGGTGAACGAACTCCTCCTGCCTGTCATCTTCGTCATCCTCGCGATCGTCGTGATCGGGTCGGTCGCGACCCTCCTCGTCCGCGGCCGCCGCACGCCCCCGGGGCTCTACCCGTCACCGCGCGATCCGGATGACCTGGAGGCCGGCGGCGCCCACGGTGCGACGTCCACCGATGTCCTCGACCGCCCGGACGGCGTGACCACCGATGTGCTCGTTCCCGACGACCTCAGCGGTCTCGACGAGGCGCCGGCCCGGCCGCAGTTCGACACGGTCGACCCCGTGCAGGGCAGGCTCGCCCGCCTGCGCGCCCGCCTCGTGCGGTCCAACAACGCCCTCGGCAAGGGCCTCCTCGCGCTGCTGTCGCGCGACACGATCGACGAGGACGTCTGGGACGAGGTCGAGGAGACACTCCTCCTGGCGGACCTCGGCACCGAGCCGACCATGGAGCTCGTCGACGCCCTGCGCGAGCGTGTCAAGGTGGCCGGCAGCCGCGACGCCGCGGAGGTCAAGGACATGCTCCGGGAGGAGCTCATCAAACTGGTCGACCCGTCGATGGACCGCTCCCTCGCGACGCTGCGCCACGCCGACCGGCCCGCCATCGTGATGGTCGTCGGCGTCAACGGCGTCGGCAAGACCACCACGGTCGGCAAGCTGGCCCGGGTCCTCGTCGCCGACGACAAGGACGTCATCCTCGGGGCAGCGGACACCTTCCGCGCCGCCGCCGCCGAGCAGCTCGCCACCTGGGGGGCGCGCGTGGGCGTACCGACCGTCAAGTCCGACGTCGACGGCGCCGACCCCGCGTCGGTCGCGTTCGAGGCCGTGAAGGCCGGCATCGAACAGGAGGTCGACGTCGTCCTGATCGACACCGCCGGGCGCCTGCAGAACAAGGTGGGCCTCATGGACGAGCTCGGCAAGGTCAAGCGCGTGGTCGAGAAGCAGGGCACCGTCGACGAGGTACTCCTGGTCCTCGACGCGACGACGGGGCAGAACGGCCTCAGCCAGGCCCGCGTGTTCGCCGAGGTCGTGAACATCACCGGCATCGTCCTGACCAAGCTCGACGGGACGGCGAAGGGCGGCATCGTGGTGGCCATCCAGCGCAGTCTCGGCGTCCCGGTCAAGCTGATCGGTCTCGGTGAGGGCGCGGACGACCTCGCCCCGTTCGACGCCGAGGGCTTCGTCGACGCACTGCTCGCCTAGGGGACCGCCGAGGGGCCCGCCGAGAGCTGCGACGGCGTCGCCGGCCGACGCGAAACCTGTCCGAAACACGCGTGTCACGCGTCTTTTACCCGGACCCGATCTCCGTAACCTGCGCGCAACACGACACCCAGCAGCCGGAAACACGCGCAACGCATTCTGGAAGGGCGGGAAGTCCCCGCCCTCTTCGGAAGGACAGCGTTCGATGGATCTGACAGCAGGCCATGTCTGGGTGATGATCTCAGCCGCCCTCGTACTACTCATGACCCCCGGCCTCGCCTTCTTCTACGGCGGCATGACCCGCGCCAAGGCCGCCCTCAACATGATGATGATGAGCTTCATCGCGGTCGGCCTCGTGGGGATCGTCTGGGTCCTCTGGGGCTACTCCATGACGGGCGGGGACGGCGTCGCGCAGCTCTTCGGCAACCCGTTCGCCTCGTTCGGCCTGACGAATCTCATCGGCACCGAGGACCTGATCGGCGCCGGCTACGGAGCCACGTTCGCCATCATCACCGTGGCGCTCATCAGCGGTGCGATCGCCGACCGCGCCAAGTTCGGCGCCTGGACGCTCTTCGTGCCCATCTGGGTCACGGCCGTGTACTGCCCCCTCGCGTTCATGGTGTGGGGCGGCGGGCTCCTCAGCGCCGACGGCGCCGTGGGCGGCGCCGTCGGAGAGGCCGTCGACTTCGCGGGCGGCACCGTGGTGCACATCAGCGCCGGTGTCGCGGCGCTCGTCCTCGCCCTGATCCTCGGCAAGCGCCAGGGCTTCGGCAAGGACCCCGCGCAGCGCCCCCACAACATCCCGTTCGTGATGCTCGGCGCGGCCCTGCTGTGGTTCGGCTGGTTCGGCTTCAACGGTGGCGCGGCGGGCTCGGCCGAGGAGGCCGGCCTCATCTGGGTCAACACCATGGCCGCCCCCGCCGCCGCGATGGTGGGCTGGCTCGTGACGGAACGCATCCGCGACGGCAGGCCGACATCCCTCGGCGCAGCCTCCGGCATCGTCGCCGGCCTCGTGGCCATCACCCCCGCCTGCGCCAACGTCAGCCCGGTGGGGGCCGTGGGCCTGGGCATCGTCTCGGGTGCACTGTGCGCCCTCGCCGTCGGCATCAAGTACCGCCTGGGCTTCGACGACTCGCTCGATGTCGTCGCCGTCCACCTCGTCGCCGGGATCGTCGGCACGCTGTCCCTCGGGTTCATCATGATGCCCGTCGACGGGGTCGGTGGACTGTTCTACGGCGCCGGCCCGGGCCAGCTCGTCGCCCAGGTCGTGGCGGCGGCGATCGCCATCGCCCTGTCCGCGGTCATGACCGCGATCATCGGTCTGGCCATCCACAAGACCATCGGCTTCCGCATCAGCTCCGACAGCGAGGTGTCCGGCGTCGACCTCTCGGAGCACGCCGAGACCGCCTACGAGTTCGGCGGGCTCGGCGTGGGTGGGTCCTTCCACCCCTTCGCCGAGCAGATGTTCGGGCAGCGGAAGTCAGCAGAACCTCAGACCACCCAGCAGAACGTCACGGAGGGCGTAAATTCATGAAACTGGTCACAGCGATCGTCCGTCCCGACAAGCTCGACGGCGTCCGGGGGGCCCTCGAGAACTACGGCGTCCAGGGCCTCACGGTCAGCCAGGCCAGCGGCTACGGCCGCCAGCGCGGCCACACCGAGGTCTACCGGGGCGCCGAGTACACCGTGGATCTCCTGCAGAAAGCGCGCGTCGAGGTCCTCGTTGCAGACGCCTGGGTCACCGACATCGTCGATGTCCTCGTCTCCACCGCCAACACGGGCCGCGCAGGCGACGGCAAGGTGTGGGTCATCCCGGTCGAGGAGGCCGTCCGCGTCCGCACCGGCGAGCGGGGGGAAGCAGCCCTCTAGGCCGGGACAGCGCCGGCCGGCGCGTGCACCACAGAACGGAAGGGCCGCCACCCCGGCGGCCCTTCCGTTCTTTCGTGTGCATGCCGGAGGGCTCAGGCCCGGCCGTGCGACGACGGCCAGGTGTCGGGGCCCGCCGATCCTGCGGTGTACTCCTCGAGGGGCACCCGGTCCTGTGCCCACGCGGTGAGGACGGGTTCCACGATGCGCCAGCAGTCCTCGGCCGTGTCGCCCCGGACGGAGAGGGTCGGGTCGCCCGCCAGGACGCCGTCGAGCACCTCGCCGTAGGGGAGCAGGTCCGACTCGTTGAGGTCCGCGCTGAGGGTGGCCCGGTCCAGCGAGAAGATGTCACCGGGCCCGTTCACGTCGAGTTCCAGCTGCAGGGTGTCGGGCCCGAACCCGATGCGCAGCTTCGTCGGCGCGTCCTGGCCCGTGAACCCGACCGGCAGGTGGCTGACCGGCCGGAACGTGATGACCGCCTCCTTGCGCTTGACGCCGAGCGCCTTGCCGGAGCGCAGGACGAACGGGACGCCCGACCACCGCTCGTTGTTGATGGACACCGTGATCTCCGCGAGTGTCTCGGTGCCCCTGGCGGCATCCACGCCGGATTCGGCGGTGTAGTCGACGATCCGCCGATCGCCGATCGTGCCCGCCGTGTACCGCGCGCGGCGGCTGCTGCCCGGAGCGTCGAGGTGCACGGAGCTCGCCCGGAGGACCGACCCGATGTGGTCGCGCAGGTCGCGCTCGTGCAGGGTCGACGGCGCGTTGAGCGCCAGCAGCGCCATCACGTGGAGCAGGTGGCTCTGGATCATGTCGCGCAGCGCGCCTGCGCCGTCGTAGTAGCGGGCGCGGTTCTCGAGGGCGAGGTCCTCGTCGAAGATGATCTCGACCTTCTCGATGTGCAGGTTGTTCCACACCGGCTCCAGGATGCGGTTGGCGAACCGCAGGCCGAGGATGTTGAACACGGTCGCCTTGCCGAGGAAGTGGTCCACGCGGTGGATGTTCTGCTCCGGGACGAGCTTCGAGAGCTTGGCGTTGAGGCGGTGCGCGCTGGCCTGGTCCGTGCCGAACGGCTTCTCCATCACGAGGCGTGTGCTCTTCGGCAGGGAATTCGAGCCCAGGGCGCTGCAGGCCATCTGGCTGACGGCGGGCGGGAGCGCGAAATAGATCGCCACCGGCCCCTCGAGGGTGTCGACGAGCGCGGCCAGGCCGTCCTGGGTGACGTCGATGAGGCGGTAGGAGCTGTCGTCCCGGACCTGCTGCAGCGCCGCGCGCCCGCGCTCGTCCGCCTTCTCCATGGCGGCGGCGAAGGCGCCGTCGAGGCGCTCACGCCACTGCTCGTCCGTCCAGTCGTCGGACCCGGCGCCCACGAGCCGCAGCCCGTCGGCGCGCCCGAGGCGGATGAGCCTTGCGAGCCCCGGCAGCAGGAGCCGGCCCGTCAGGTCACCGGAGGCACCCAGGATCAGCAGCGTCCGCACGCGCGTCTCGGCGTCGGCGGGGATGGTGTTGTGTTCGGCGAGCAGTTCAGTGTCCACCTCTTCACCTTGCCACTTATCCCCGCAGGTGTCCTGCTCTCCGACAATGCGGGCGCAATTGCGCCGGACGGCTCGAAGGCGGCTCCGCGGGGTCGTCCTTCCGGGGGTCCCAGTTGATACCCTAGGGAGTTGAGTCTCCATCCTTCCCGATGAAAGAAGTGCACGGCACGTGTTCAATTCACTCTCCGACCGGCTGACTGCGACCTTCAAGAACCTCCGCGGCAAAGGCCGCCTCACCGAGGCGGACATCGACGCGACGGTCCGCGAGATCAGGCGCGCCCTGCTCGACGCCGACGTCGCGGTGCCCGTGGTCCGCGCCTTCACGGCCGCGGTCAAGGAGCGCGCCCTCGGCCTCGAGGTCTCCCAGGCACTGAATCCGGGCCAGCAGGTCGTCAAGATCGTCAACGAGGAACTCGTGGGGATCCTCGGCGGGGAGACGCGCCGCCTCCGGCTCGCGAAGAACCCGCCGACCGTCATCATGCTCGCCGGCCTGCAGGGTGCGGGAAAGACCACCCTCGCCGGGAAGCTGTCCAAGTGGCTCAAGGGCCAGGGCCACAGCCCGCTGCTCGTCGCGTGTGACCTCCAGCGCCCCAACGCCGTCCGGCAGCTCCAGGTCAATGGTGAGCGCGCCGGCGTCCCCGTGTACGCCCCGCACCCCGGCGTCAGCTCCGAGTTCGAGGCCGCCACCGGCGACCCCGTCGCCGTCGCCCGCCAGGGTGTCGCCGAGGCCCGCGCCCGGCTCCACGACGTCGTCATCGTGGACACCGCCGGACGCCTCGGCGTGGACGCCGAGCTCATGCAGCAGGCCGCGGACATCCGCGCCGCGATCAGCCCGGACGAGGTGCTGTTCGTCATCGACGCGATGATCGGCCAGGACGCCGTCAACACCGCGCTCGCCTTCAACGAGGGCGTGGACTTCACCGGCGTCGTGCTGACCAAGCTCGACGGCGATGCCCGCGGCGGCGCCGCCCTCTCGGTCGCCTCCGTCACGGGGAAGCCCGTCATGTTCGCCTCCACGGGCGAGGGACTGGGCGACTTCGAACTGTTCCACCCGGACAGGATGGCCTCGCGCATCCTCGACATGGGCGACATCCTGACCCTGATCGAGCAGGCCGAGCAGTCCTGGGACAAGGACGAAGCCGCCCGGATGGCGAAGAAGTTCGCCGACCAGGAGGACTTCACCCTCGACGACTTCCTCGCCCAGATGCAGCAGATCCGCAACATGGGCTCCATGAAGAAGATGCTCATGATGATGCCGGGTGCGGCCAACATGCGGGAGCAGCTGGAGAACTTCGACGAGCGGGAGATCGACCGCGTCGAGGCGATCGTCCGCTCGATGACCCCGCACGAACGCCTGGCGCCGAAGATCATCAACGGCTCGCGCCGCGCGAGGATCGCGCGCGGTTCCGGCGTGCACGTGTCCGAGGTGAACGGGCTGCTGGAACGGTTCGGCCAGGCGCAGAAGATGATGCGGAAGATGGCCTCCGGCGGTGGCATCCCGGGGATGCCCGGCATGGCCGGACCCGGCGGCTTCGGTGGTCCGCGCAAGAAGGCGGCAGCCGCGAAGGGCAAGAAGAAGCCCCGCTCGGGCAACCCCGCGAAGGCCGCGCAGGAACTGCAGGAAGCCGAGGCACGACGTGCAGCTGCCCGCACCGCCGCGCCCACCGGGGCGGCGTTCGGCGGCCAGCAGGATTTCGACCCGTCGGCCATGAACCTCCCCAAGGGCTTCGACAAGTTCCTCGGCAAGTAGCCCTCCGTGACGGACGGTGGGCCCCCGACGGGGGTCGGGGGACGGTGATGGCGCTCGAGCGCGTGGTGTTCGTCCACGGCAGCGGTTCCTTCGGTGCCGCTGCCTGGCCGCGCCAGCACGGGCTGTCCCTCGACTACGACTGCCTGTACGTCCGGCGGCACGGCTTCTCGGCGGCGGAGGAACCGCTCCCGACCGACCACGGTCGCGACCAGGCCATCATCGCCGAGGCCCTCGGGGGCGGGGGCCACCTCGTCGCCCACTCGCAGGGCGCCGTCTCCGCCATGATGCTCGCCGTCGAGCGCCCGGACCTCGTGCGCACGCTCACGCTGGTCGAGCCCGCCTGCCTGTCCCTGACGGCGGACCTCCCGGCGACCGCCGCGCACATCGCGCGGATGGCGCCCCTGTTCGCGGACCGGGCCGCCATGTCCGACGACGACTTCCTGCGGGCGTTCGTCCGCCGCGTGTTCGACGCGGACGCCCGCATGCCCGCCACACCCGACGCGCGGCGCGACGCCGCCCGGCTGCGGCTCCAGAGCCCTCCGTGGGAGGCGCCCCTGTCGATCGTCCCCGGCGTGCCGACGCTCGTGCTCACGGGCGGGTGGGAGCCGCTGTACGAGGAGGTGGCCGAGTACCTCGCGGGCACCGGTGCCGTCCACCGCATCACGCCGGGCGGCCACCGTCCGCACGACACCGCGGAGGGTGCCGCGCTGATCCGCGCGTTCCTGGCGGCAGCAAGGCTGGACGCGGCGGCCTGAGCCGCCCCGTCCGGGGAGGCGAGGCCCCGCGCCCCCTGATGCAGCGGTCGGGGAATAACTTGAAGCTTCAACGAGTTGTACCGGACACCAACGACCGCACCCCGAGGAGTCGCATGTCCGCCCAGGATCTCCTGCCCGCCGCCACCGCCATGGGTCCGCTGACGCTGAAGGTCGGCGACCTGGCCTCCATGTCCGGCTACTACGCCACCGCCCTCGGCCTCGAGGTGCTCGTCGACGGCCCCGACGCCGTCGTGCTCGGCCGCCGGGGGAGCGCTGTGCTCCGCCTCGAGGAGGCCCGGCACCTGCGGCTCCCGAGCCGCGGCGAGGCGGGCCTGTTCCACACCGCCCTCCTCTTCGCCGATCGCGCGGACCTCGCGGCCGCCGTCGCCTCCGCGGCCCGCCACCCGCTGAGCGCCTACGTGGGCAGCGCCGACCACCTCGTCAGTGAGGCGTTCTACTTCAGCGACCCCGAGGGCAACGGCATCGAACTGTACGTCGACCGGCCACGCGCGGGCTGGCAGTGGACGGACGACGGACGGGGCAATCGCGAGGTCACGATGGGCAGCCTGCCCCTACCGCCTCGGGAGTACATCCGCACGCACCGCACCGAGGCCGCGGCGTCCTCGCCGGAGTCGGGCAGCGCCACGGTGGGGCACGTGCACCTCCAGGTGGGCGACGTGGACACCGCGCGCCGCTTCTACGTCGACGTGCTCGGATTCGAGCGCACCGCGGGCTGGCACGACCAGGCGCTCTTCGTCTCGGCCGGCGGGTACCACCACCACATGGCCGTGAACGTCTGGAACAGCAGGAATGCCGGCCCCCGGAAGGACACCCTCGGACTCGGTGAGGTCCTCATCCGCGTTCCGGCAGCCGACGAGGTGGCGGCCCTCGCCGACCGCCTCGCCTCCGCCGGGATCGGAAGCCATCACACGGGTGCCGAACTGCGCTTCGAGGACCCGTGGCGCAACCGCCTGCGGGTGGAGGTCGCGGACCGCGCCTAGAGCCTCAGGCCTCGCCCATCATGAGCCCCTCGATCGAGTGCTTCTGGGTGATCGGGGTCAGGGTCTCGACCACCGGGCAGCTGAGGTGGTCGCGGACGCGCTGGGGCAGCGAGTCGTAGAACCCGCGGGTGACCGCCATGTCGTGGTGCTCGGCATTGCCCGCCCCCGGGGCGTCGACGCCGAGCACCAGCACCGGCCTCGACTTCTGCGACTCGTTGCGGGTGCCCCGGTGGATCGTGAGGGCCGAGCGTGCCGAGATGTCACCCATCTGCGGGAACTTCCGCTGCGCCAGTGTCTCGTAGCGCGGGTACGCGGCCTTCGGCGGGAACATCTCGTGGTCGAAGCCCTCCGGGAGGTCCCACTGCGTGGTCGGCGCGACCTCGAAGGGGCCCATGTCCTCCTCCGTGTCGACCGCGGTCACGTTGAACGCCAGCGACGTCAGGCGACGGTTCGTCCGGGTCTCGTCGGGCATCGGGAAGTCCCTGTGCCATGGCTGGTTGACTGCGCCGGCGCCCGGCACGTCGAAGCCCAGTTCCACGATCTGGTAGTCCGGGCCGAGCACGGATCCGCAGACCAGGCGGACCCACGGGTGGTCCACCAGTTCGAGCCAGCCCCTCAGCTGCTCGGGGTGGATCTCGACGTAGTAGCGCTTCGGGCCCCGCCCCACGGCGCCGTTCGGGCGCGACAGCGCCTCCTCGAACGCCGCGTCGATGTCCTCGCGCAGCTGTTCGGCCCATTCGCGGGAGAAGGCCTGCTTCTTCGCGATGATGCCCTCCGTATAGATACCGGTGACCGCGGCGGCCACTTCCTCGTCCGCGCCCTCCGGAACGGGGATCTCGATACCCTGGAGCGTCCGTGTCACGTCAGTCATGGTGTTTCCTGTTCTCCTGCTCATGGGGGATGGGTGGCGCCCGGTGCGCCCGGGTCCAGGCGCTCGCGGTGCTCCTCGTCAGGAGGCAGCGCACAGCGCGCCTGAATCGCCTAATTTACGCCTGTCTGGCACAATGGACTCGTACTCGATCCGTGCAGCCCCTCTCTCTGTGCGTGAATTGTGTCCTCTGAACCCCTCCGAATGGCCCGCCCCACGGGAGCAGGACGACGGGTTCGCCCCTTTTCATTTACAAGGAGTGACCACACAAGTGGCCGTAAAGATTCGCCTCAAGCGCATGGGCAAGATCCGCGCACCGTTCTACCGTGTCGTCGTCATGGATGCACGCTCCAAGCGTGACGGCCGTGCCCTCGAAGAGATCGGCAAGTACAACCCGACCGAGGAGCCCTCGTTCATCGAGATCAACTCCGAGCGTGCCCAGTACTGGCTGGGAGTCGGCGCCCAGCCGACCGAGCAGGTCTCCGTCCTGCTGAAGATCACGGGTGACTGGCAGAAGTTCAAGGGACTCAAGGGCCAGGAAGGCACCCTGAGGACCAAGGCGGCCAAGGAGTCGTTCGTGGCTCCCGAGAAGGGTTCCGTCATCGTCCCCGAGGCCATCACGCCGAAGGCGAAGAAGAACGACGACGCCGCCACGGAAGCAACCGAGGCGGAGTAGGTTGCTCGCCGAAGCTCTGGAGCACCTCGTCCGCGGCATCGTCGACAACCCGGACGACGTCCGGGTCTCCGCGAAGAACAACCGTCGCGGCGAGACGCTCGAGGTGCGCGTGCACCAGGAGGACCTCGGCCGCGTGATCGGCCGCCAGGGGCGGACCGCCCGCGCACTGCGCACGGTGGTCGCCGCCCTCGCGAACGGTGAGCCGGTGCGCGTCGACGTCGTCGACACCGACCGCCGCCGGGGCTGACCCTCCCAGAGCCAGGCACGAACCGAATCGGCCCCATCACCAGGACATGGTGGTGGGGCCGATCTCATGCACCACCCGGACGACCCCCGGTCCCACCCACCGACGCGACAGCAGGAGCACCACCATGGACGTACTCGTAGCGAGGATCGGCAAGCCGCACGGTATCCGGGGCGAGGTGACCGTCCAGCTGTTCACCGACGCACCCGAGGACCGGTTCGACGCCGGCGAGACCTTCCGCGTGGAGGGCGCCGCCGTCACGGAGCTCACGGTGGTCCGCGCGCGCTGGAACAAGGACATCCTGATCGTCGGGTTCGAGCAGGTCGCCGACCGCAACCAGGCCGAGACGCTGCGCGGAGCCCAGCTGTTCATCGACACCACCGAGTCCGACGACGAGGACGACGCCTGGTACGAGCACGAGCTCGTGGGCCTCGACGCACGGGTGGACGGCCGGTCCGTGGGCAGGGTGACCGGGCTGCGGACCATGGCCGTGCAGGACCTCCTGGTGGTCGAGCTCACCGACGGGCACGAGGCCCTCGTGCCGTTCGTGGGCGAGATCGTGCCGGAGGTCGATCCGGAGGCGGGATTCGTGGCCATCGTGCCGCCCGCCGGACTGTTCGACCTCAACACCCCCGGGGCCAACCAGGCGCCGGACGACGGCGACGACGTCGGCTCCGGCGAGGCGCGCGACTAGTGCGCATCGACGTCGTCTCCATCTTCCCGGAGTACCTCGCCGCCCTCGACCTGTCCCTGATCGGCAAGGCGCGGCAGGACGGCGTGCTCGACGTGCGCATCCACGACCTGCGGGCCTTCACGACCGACCGGCACCGGACGGTGGACGACACCCCCTACGGCGGCGGCGCCGGCATGGTGATGAAGGCCGAGCCGTGGGCCCTGGCCCTCGAGGCCGTCCTGACCGAGGCACCCGCGGCCCCGCAGCGGCCCACCCTCGTGGTCCCCTCGCCCGCCGGCGCGGTGTTCGACCAGGCCATGGCCCACGAGTTCGCGGACCTCGACCACCTCGTCTTCGCATGCGGGCGGTACGAGGGGATCGACGAACGCGCGATCGACTGGGCGCGCGCGGAGTTCGACGTCCGGCCGGTCTCCCTCGGCGACTACGTCCTCAACGGCGGGGAAGTGGCCGTGCTCGCCATGGTCGAGGCCGTGGGCAGGCTCATCCCCGGTGTCGTCGGCAACCCCGAGTCGCTCGTCGAGGAGTCCCACGCCGACGGGCTGCTCGAGTACCCGGTGTACACCAAGCCGTCCTCCTGGCGTGGCCGGGACATCCCCGAGGTGCTGCTCAGCGGCAACCACGCGCGGATCGCCCAGTGGCGGCGCCTGGAGCAGTTCTACCGGACGGCCGACCGTCGGCCCGACCTGCTCGCCGCCGTCGACACGGCCGCACTGACCAGGGCGGACCTCAAGGCGCTCCGCGAGGCGGGGTTCGACGTCGTCGACGGCAGGCTCACGCGGACCGCGCATTAGCGGTTGACGGCGCTGCTGTGGAATAATCGGAGATTGTGCCCACTGGGCCGGACCCTGCCACAGGGGGTGTCCGGCCAACAGTTAGCGCGCACCGGCCGCCGACTCTCCGGATCGGCCGGGAAACCTGCTTCGGCGGCACTGTCAGGGCCTCGGGTCCTGTCCTTGCCCGCCGTGACCAACGTGAATGACCTGTGGCGTTCACCAGGAGAATCAGCATGCATATCCTCGACTCCGTCGACGCCGGATCCTTCCGCGACAACGTCCCCGACTTCCGCGCCGGCGACACCGTCAACGTCCACGTCAACATCATCGAAGGCAAGAACACCCGTGTTCAGATCTTCAAGGGCTTCGTCGTCGGCCGCCAGGGCGACGGTATCCGCGAGACCTTCACGGTCCGCAAGGTGAGCTTCGGTGTCGGCGTGGAGCGTACGTTCCCCGTCCACAGCCCGGTCCTCGACAGGATCGAGGTCGTCTCCAAGGGCGACGTGCGCCGCGCGAAGCTGTACTACATGCGCGAACTGCGCGGCAAGGCAGCCAAGATCAAGGAAAAGCGCGACCCCAAGACGGTCAAGTAACCCTCTGGTGCAGTCCACCCCCGCTTCCCGGTCACCGGCCGGAGAGCACCCGAAACGCCGGTCCCATCCCGTGGGCTGGCGTTTCGTGTTCTCCGCCGTCGTCGTCGCGGTCCTCGTCACCGGACTCGTACGTGGTTTCCTCGTCGACGTCTACTTCATCCCGTCCGCGTCCATGGAACCCCTGCTGTCCGAGGGCGACCGCGTGCTCGTCACGAAGCTGGAGGACACGCCCGGGGAGGTCCGCGGGGGCGATGTCGTCGTGTTCGACGGCCGCGGCTCGTTCGACCCCATCGCCGATCCGCGCAGCCTGCCCGAGCGCGTCGTCGCGGGTGCAGGCCAGTGGCTGGGGCTCACCGGCAGCGACACCGTCTACGTCAAGCGCGTGATCGGTGTCGGCGGGGACCGCGTGGCGTGCTGCACCGACGACCAGCGCCTGACCGTCAACGGGACGGCGATCGACGAACCGTACGTGTATCCGGGCGACGCACCGAGCGAGGACGCGTTCGACGTCGTCGTCCCGGAGGGGCGTCTGTGGCTCCTCGGCGACCACCGCTCGGCGTCGATGGACTCCCGCTCGCTGCTGGGCGCGCCGGGCGGAGGGCTCATCGCCGAGGACCGGATCATCGGTCGGGCCTTTCAGCTAGTCTGGCCACTTGACCGGTTCGCCCCGGTCGAGCGGCCCGCGACGACGTCGTAGCGGCACGGACGACGCCGCACGAGCAGGACCGCACCCGGGGTTGCGCCGGGTGCCACGACCACAGAGGAAACCTTTCACATGGCACGCAGCTTCCGCAGGAAGTCGCCCACGGGAGCCGAGGCACCCGCAGCACACGCGTTCGAGCCGGGCACCGGGGCCGCGGACGACGCCTCCAGGAGCTCCTCGCGTGGCAGGAAGGACGCCGACCACGGCTTCGGGGCGTGGCTGAAGGAGATCGCCACGATCGTCGTGATCGCGCTGGTGCTGTCCTTCCTCATCAAGACCTTCCTGTTCCGGGCGTTCTTCATCCCGTCGGGCTCCATGGAGGAGACCCTCGAGATCGACGACCGCATCTTCGTGAACCAGCTCGTCCCGCAGCCCTTCGACCTCCAGCGCGGCGACATCGTCGTCTTCCGCGACACGGAAGAGTGGCTGCCGCCCCAGGAGGAGGTGCCCGTCAGCTGGCTGAAGGAGGCGCTGATCTTCATCGGCCTCGCCCCGGACGAGTCCCAGCAGCACCTCGTGAAGCGCGTCATCGGGCTTCCGGGCGACCACGTCATCTGCTGCGACGCCGAGGGCCGGATCACCGTCAACGGGGAACCGCTCGTAGAGCCCTACCTCTACCCCGGCGCCGCACCGTCGGACTTCCCGTTCGACGTCGTGGTCCCCGACGGCAAGGTCTGGGTCATGGGCGACCACCGGAATGCGTCGGCGGACTCGCGCGCCAACCAGGACAAGCCCGGCGAGGGGTTCGTCACCATCGACGACATCGAGGGCAAGGCCGCCGTCATCGCCTGGCCCCTGAACCGGATCGGGTTCCTCGGGAACCACCCGGACGTGTTCGACGGCGTCCCCGAGCCCGCCCCGGCTCCCGCAGGATCATGACCCGACCCCGGACGAAGCGCGTCGCGGCACCCACGCTGAGCGTCGAACGGTCCTTCGCCGCCGCGGGGCACCGGTACATCGCCGGGTGCGACGAGGTGGGCCGGGGAGCGCTGGCCGGGCCGGTCTCCGTCGGGATCGTCGTCGTCGACCTCGACGCCGCGAGGAGCCTGGCGGGCGTGCGCGACAGCAAGCTGCTCCTGCCGGCGCACCGCGAGGCGCTGGTACCGCGCATCCGCCGCTGGTCCGTCGCCTGCGCCGTGGGGCACGCCTCCGCCGCCGAGATCGACGAGCACGGCCTCATGGCCGCCCTGCGGGCCGCCGGTGCCCGGGCGTGGACGTCGGTCCTCGACACCGTCACCCCGGACGCCGTCATCCTCGACGGCAACCACGACTGGCTCTCGGCGCGACCCCAGGGACTGCTCTTCGACACCGGCGACGGCGGGACGGCGCCCGTCGGGCCCGCCGGCTGCACCGCCCCGGTCCACACACGGATCAAGGCGGACCTGAAGTGCCAGAGCGTCGCGGCCGCGAGCGTACTGGCCAAGGTGGAGCGCGACGCCCGGATGGTGTCGCTCGCCGCCGGTCACCCCGCGTTCGGCTGGGACGGGAACAAGGGCTACGCCACCGAGGCGCACCGCGCGGCGATCGACGCCGTCGGGCCGAGCGAGTATCACCGGAAGACCTGGCGCCTGGGCCGTACGGACGGACCCGGCGCAGCACGCGTGGAAATTGGAGGATGATGAACGGATGAGTGCCGAAGATCTTGAGAACTACGAAACCGACATGGAGCTCCAGCTCTACCGCGAGTACCGGGACGTCGTAGGGCTCTTCAGCTACGTCGTCGAGACGGAACGCCGGTTCTATCTGGCGAACAGCGTGGATCTGCAGGCCCGTTCGGCGGACGGCGAGGTGTACTTCGACCTGACCCTGCAGGACGCCTGGGTCTGGGACGTCTACCGTTCGGCGCGGTTCGTGAAGAACGTCCGCGTGATCACGTTCAAGGACGTCAACGTGGAGGAGCTGTCGAAGTCCGACGACATCGCGCTTCCGAAGGACGGCACGCTGGGCAACTGACGCCGGCGTCCCGGCTCCGCCGTCAGGCGGTCGGGCTGTCGTCCGTCCCGCCGTGCGGGAAGGCGTCGTCGCCGTACGGGCTGTCGTCCGTCGCGCCGTGCGGGAAGGCGTCGTCGCCGTCGAGCGGCACGTCCGCCGCCTGCTCGAGCCGGTCGGCCTCGGATCCGCCCGTTCCCTCGCCGGCGATCCCTCCGCCGGACCGGGTCTCCCCCTGGACGGATGCGGCCTGTTCCTGCAGGTCGGCCTCGGATCCGCCCGTCCCTGCCCCCGCGATCGTCCCGTCGGGCGCCGTGTCGGCCGCCTGATCGGGGACACCCTGCTCCTGCCGATCGGCCTCGCTCCCGCCGGCTGTGAGATCCTCTGCCGCCATCGTGTCCTCCTTCGGCTCGTACCGGCGCCACCACGGCGTCGCCCCACCACGGTACGAGGTAGGAGCGGTCGGATGCCACAGGTTTCTCCGGTCATCGTCCTCGCGCGTCAGCCGGGCCCCCGGGGTTGTCCACATAGCCGTCCCCGCTGACGTGCGCCCTCGCCGGTTCCCCGAGTCTGGTGGAGGAGGTGAGGCCCATGCTGGCCAAGGACCAATTGGGCCGTCGCGGGGAAGCGACGGCCGCCGCCTATCTGCAACAGGCGGGACTGAAGATCGTGGACCGCAACTGGCGGTGCCCGGTGGGGGAGATCGACCTCGTGGCGGTCGACGGATCCACGCTCGTGATCGTCGAGGTGAAGACCCGGAGCTCCGACGATTTCGGGCAGCCGCTGGAATCCATCACCGCGGCCAAGCTCGAGCGGCTGTACCTGCTGGCATCCAAGTGGGCGCGGGCGCACAATCTCAGGTTCAGCGGGTTCCGCATCGACGCCGTCGGGGTGCTCGACGACGGCTCCGGGACCCCACGCATCGAGCACGTCCGGGCCCTGATCTGATGGCGCTCGGACGCACGTACGCGGTGTCCCTCGTCGGCATGAACGGGCACGTCATAGAGGTCGAGGCGGACATCGGGCAGACCCTGCCGGCCTTCGTGCTGCTCGGCCTGCCCGATGCGTCGCTCAACGAGGCCAAGGACCGCATCCGGGCGGCGGCGCGCAACGCAGGCGTCCCGCTGAGCCGGCGCAAGATCACGGTGAATCTCATCCCGGCGTCCCTGCCCAAGCGCGGATCCGCCTTCGACCTCGCCATCGTCATGTCGGCGCTGTCGGCAGCGGGGGATGTGCGCGGCTGCGGCACCACGGTCTTCCTCGCGGAGCTGGGCCTCGACGGGCAACTCCGGCCCGTGCGCGGCGTGCTGCCGGCAGTGATGGCGGCCGTGCACGCCGGACACCGGGGCATCGTGGTGGCTGTGGAGAACGCCGCCGAGGCCGCGCTCGTACCGTCGGCCGAGGTCCGTTCCTTCCGGACACTGGCCGAGGTGGCCCTCGCCTTCGGCGCGGACGCTGCGCAGGTGCGCCTGCCGGACCCGGTGGGCCGCAGCGGTCCCGGCCCCGCAGTGGTGCCGTCCGAACCCCTCAAGGACCTCTCGGACATCGCAGGGCAGCAGGAGGCCCGGTTCGCCCTCGAGATCGCGGCTGCAGGTTCCCATCACCTGCTCATGGTCGGACCACCCGGCGCAGGCAAGACGATGCTCGCGGAGCGCCTGCCCGGCATCCTGCCCGACCTCGAGGACGAGCAGGCGATGGAGGTGACGGCGATCCACAGCCTCAGCGGTGACCTGCACTGCACGGAACTCGTCCGGAAGCCCCCGTTCGAGAGCCCTCACCATACGGCGACGCCCGCGTCGATCATCGGCGGGGGCAGCGGTATCCCGAGGCCCGGCGCGGCGTCGAGGGCCCATCGGGGCATCCTCTTCCTCGACGAGGCACCCGAGTACGAGCGCCGCGTCCTCGAGGCGCTGCGGGAGCCGCTCGAAAGCGGTCGCCTCGTCCTCCACCGCGCGTCGGGGACGGCGTCCTACCCCGCACGGTTCCAGCTCGTCCTGGCGCTTAACCCCTGTCCCTGCGGGCTGGCCAGCGGCAAGGGGATCGACTGCATGTGCACGGCACAACAGCGCCGGAGGTACTTCAACCGCCTGTCGGGACCCCTGCTGGATCGCGTCGACCTGCAGCTGGCCGTGCAGAGGGTGAGCCTCGCGGATTACACGGATACCCGGAGCGCGGAGACCTCCGCCATCGTCGCCACCCGGGTGGCCGACGCACGCGCCGCCCAGCGGGACAGGCTCCGGCGCTGGGACTACGCCTCGAACGCGGAGGTCCAGGGGCGTGTCCTGAGGGGTGAGCTCGCCCTCCCGCGGACCGTGACGGCGTCCCTCGACACGGCGCTGGACAGGAACCTCGTCAGCGCGAGGGGCTGGGACAGGGTGCTCCGCGTGGCGTGGACGATCGCCGATCTCGCCGGCAGGGCACGGCCGGACAGGGACGACGTCGTCACAGCCCTGGCCTTCCGCATCCAGGAGCGTGCGGCGTGAGCCAGGCGGCAGGCGACAGGCTGGCCCGGGCCGCGCTCTCGCGGCTGTTCGAACCGTCGGACACGGTCGGCATGGCACTGGTGGCGGTCGTGGGCCCGGTCGATGCCCTGCGCATCATCCGCGGTGAGGTCGATGCGGGTTCCGCCGACCGGCGCTCCCTGAGGGACGCCCTCGACATGCCCGACGGCCCTCGGGATCCGCTGAAGGACGGTTTGGCCCGCTGGGGTCCGCGCCTGCAGGATCTCGCGCCCGAGCGGGACCTCGCCACCCTGGAAAGACTCGGCGGCAGGCTCGTCACGCCCGAGACAGGGGAGTGGCCGGACGCGCTGGACGACCTGCAACTCGCCCGACCCCTGTGCCTGTGGGTGAGGGGCCGGACGCCCATCCCGGCGCAGGCACGCATCGCCGCGATCGTCGGATCGAGGGACAGCACCGCCTACGGGGCATCGGTGACCACGGAACTCGTGGCCGGTCTCGCCCTGCGTGGCTACTCGGTGATCTCGGGAGGAGCCTACGGTATCGACGCCCAGGCCCATCGGGCGGCTCTCGCCTCGTCCCAGGAGAGTGATGTCCCTCCCACCATCGCCCTGCTGGCCTGTGGCGTGGACAGGTACTACCCCGCCGGCAACGAGGAGCTCCTGAGAACCATCGCGGGCAGGGGACTGCTGATCTCCGAGGTGCCGCCCGGCAGCTCGCCCACGCGATACCGGTTCCTCCAGCGGAACCGGCTGATCGCCGCCTTGAGCGCCGTCACGGTGGTCGTCGAGGCCCGCTGGCGATCCGGCGCCCTGAACACCGCGCACCACGCGGCCGGGCTGGGGCGTCCCGTCGGCGCCGTGCCAGGTTCCGTCAGCTCGGCGAACTCGGCAGGGTGCCATCGGCTGCTCCGGGACGGAAGTGCGGTGTGCGTCACGGACGCCGCGGACGTCGCGGAACTCGCCGGACCGTTCGGCAGCGAACCGTCGGGCGACCGGAGCAGGGCGGACGCCGTCGAGCTGCGCGCGCAGGACGGGCTGACGGTCCCCGACCTGCTGTTACTGGACGGCCTGCCCCTGCACGCCTCGACGACTGTCGACAAACTGTCGGCCGTCGCCGGTCTGTCCCCACGCCACGTCATCGGCGGACTGGCCCGCCTCGAACTGGCCGGTCTCGCCGTCAGGGCGGCGGGCGGCTGGCGCCGCCAGAGGGACTGACAGCAGAGCCAGCAGAGCCGGGCCACGGGCCACGGGTCCCGAGGCCCGAAGCCCGGATCCCGAGGCCCGACCCGTGAATCACACCAGGAGGATGTCGTGACCCGTAGTAACTCCGCTGCCGAGGACGAGCGATGGCACGTCGAGATGTCCACACCCGTCGGGGTGCTGCGCATCGTCGTCGGCCCCACAGCGATCGTCGGTCTCTATCACGCCGACCATGTGCCGGAACCTCCACCGGGCCTCCTCGGCCGGCGCGTACCCGGCGGCCCCGCCGGGGCCCCGGGCCGCGGCGACCCGGTGCACTCCGGCGCCGGTGCCGGTGCCGTCGCCGATGGCGCCGATGGCGCTGATGGCGCGGACGTCGCTGCCGATGCCGTCGGCACGTCGGGCCCTCCGACACCGGAACCGACGCTGGCCCTCCTGCATCAGGTGGAGGTGGAACTGGGGGAGTACTTCGCCGGCCTCCGCCGCGGGTTCGCGGTTCGCGTCGAGCTGCACGGCACCGACTTCCAGCGATCCGTCTGGGCCGAGGTGCAGGGCATCCCCTACGGGCAGCGCCGCAGCTACCGTGACATCGCCGGTGACCTCGGCAACCCCCGGATGGGGCGGGCGATCGGGGCGGCCGTGCGGGCCAATCCCGTCTCCATCATCGTCCCCGGGCATCGCGTCGTGAGCAGCGGCGGGGCCGTCATCGGCTACGCGGCGGGCACCGGAACGAAGACGGCCCTGCTCGAGCTGGAGGCCGGCCCGGGGGCCTCGCAATCCGAGGGCACCGGCTGAGGCGGGCCTGTCGACGCTCCGGGCCTGTCGACGCTCCGTGCCGGGCACGGGCGGCGATACTGGTACCGGAGGGACGATGACACACGAGAACGCAGGACGAGGGCATGCCCTGACAGCGGCCGCCCAGGGCTTCGAGCTGTACCTGACGCGGGAGCGGAACCGCTCGGCGCACACGGTCCGGGCCTACCGCACGGACCTGGAACTCTTCTTCGCCCATGCGGCGCAGTCCGGGGTCACGGCGCTGGGCCAGCTAGAGCTCAGCCACTTCCGGGCGTGGCTCGGAGCTCTGGACGGCGCCGGCATGTCCCGCTCCACCATCGCACGCAGGGCCGCCTCGGTCCGGTCCTTCATGGACTGGGCCGTCCGCGAGGAGCTGATCCCAGCCAATCCGGCCCTGCGCCTGCGCTCACCCAAGCGCAGCAGGTCCCTCCCTGCGGTTCTCAGCGGGCCGCAGACCGGGTCCCTGTTCGAGGACCTCGACGACCGGTCCGTCGAGGGTGACCCCCACGAACTCCAGCGGCGGGCCATGGTGGAGGTACTGTACGCCACGGGCGTGCGGGTCGGGGAGCTGGTGGGCCTCGACCTCGACGACGTCGACACGGAGCGGCGCACGCTCCTCGTGCTGGGCAAGGGCTCGAAGGAGCGCACCGTCCCCTACGGTGTGCCGGCCGCCCACGCCCTCGACGACTGGGTCCGGCGCGGCCGCCCACGATGGGTCACGGAGAAGAGCGGGCCGGCGCTGTTCCTGGGCCGCCGCGGCGGGCGCATCGACCAGCGCGCCGTCCGCACCCAGGTCAAGGAGGCACTGGACGCCCTCGGGGACACGGCAGCGCGTGGCCCGCACGCGCTCCGGCACACCGCGGCCACGCACCTGCTCGACGGCGGCGCCGACCTGAGGGCGGTGCAGGAGCTGCTCGGGCACTCGAGCCTCGCCACGACGCAGCTCTACACGCACGTGTCCGTGGACCGCCTCCGGCGTAGCTACGAGCAGGCCCACCCGCGCGCCTGAAGCACCGGCTGCCTGCCGCGAGCGGAACCTGTGGACGTCCGCAGGGCGGCCTACGCGCGTAGTGGCGAAATTCACGTCCGTCCGGCACAATGAGCAGTAGTTCGGTCGAACCCGCACTCCGTGTGCGGGTGGGTCTCGTGAAGTTGCCGGTCATTGCGCGTTGCATCATCCGTTGAAGGTCGTTGGGGAAGACGTACCTACAGCTATGGAGGATGGAATGTCTGTTGTGATGGCGCGCGGTGTCTTGTACGTGCACTCGGCCCCTACTGCGTTGTGCCCTCATGTCGAGTGGGCTGTCGGCTCCGTGCTGGACAAGCGACTCGACATGGAGTGGACGGCGCAGCCTGCCGCGCCCGGGATGCTCCGTGCAGAGCTGTCCTGGGTCGGTCCGCAGGGTACCGGAGCGCAGCTCGCCTCCGCCCTCCGCGGCTGGGCCCACCTCCGCTACGAGGTCACCGAGGAGCAGAGCGCCGGTGCCGACGGCGGCCGCTGGTCGCACACGCCGGAGCTCGGCATCTTCCACGCAACCACGGACGTCCACGGCAACATCATGGTGACCGAGGACCGGATCCGCTACGCCTACGAGGCGGGAGCCGGTGACCCGGCAGCGGTCTACCACGAGCTGTCCCTGGCGCTGGGCGAGTCCTGGGACGAGGAGCTCGAACCCTTCCGGTACGCCGCGGAAGGGGCTCCCGTGCGCTGGCTCCACCAGGTCGGCTGACCCGCGTCGCACAGTGCACGTAAGTCAGAGCACGTAAGAAGGGCGCCACCGCGGGTGGCGCCCTTCTTGCGTGCAGAGGACGGCGGTCAGACGCTGCGGAGCACGATGACCGCGTTGTGGCCGCCGAAGCCGAACGAGTTGCTCAGCGCCACGATGTCGCCCGAGGGCAGGTCGCGCGGTGCCGTGACGACGTCGAGCGGGATCTCGGGGTCCTGGTTGTCGAGGTTGATCGTCACCGGCGCCTTCCGCTCGTGGATCGCGAGCACCGTCATGACGGCCTCGACCGCGCCCGAGGCGCCGAGGAGGTGACCCGTCTGGGACTTCGTCGCCGACACCGCCACCTGGTCGATGTGTGCGCCGAGCGCCGCCTTCAGGGCTGTGTACTCGGGCTTGTCGCCGACCGGGGTGGAGGTGGCGTGGGCGTTGACGTGCACCACGTCCTCCGCCTGCGCGCGCGCGTCGAACAGCGCCGCCTTGAGCGCACGCGTGGCGCCAAGGCCCTGCGGGTCGGGCGCGGTGATGTGGTACGCGTCGGCGGTGACCGACGTGCCGCCGAGCTCGGCGTAGATCCGCGCACCGCGCGCCAGGGCGTGCTCCTCGGCCTCGATGACGAGTGCTCCGGCGCCCTCACCCATGACGAATCCGTCGCGGCCCGTGTCGTAGGGGCGCGAGGCGAGTTCCGGTTCGTCGTTCCGCCGCGACAGTGCCTGCATGGACGCGAAGGCCGCGATGGGCATCGGGTGGATCGCCGCTTCGGCGCCGCCGCACACCACCACGTCCGCCTTGCCGGAGCGGATCAGCTCGAGTCCCTGATGCACGGCCTCCGTGCCGGACGCACAGGCCGACACCGGCGTGTGCGCTCCCGCGCGGGCACCGAGGTCCAGGCTCACGGCGGCGGCGGGTCCGTTGGGCATCAGCATCGGCACGGTCATGGGGAGCACCCGGCGGGGGCCCTTCTCGCGCAGGGTGTCCCAGGCGTCGAGCAGGGTCCACACACCGCCGATACCGGTGGCGAAGGCCACTGCGAGGCGGTCCTTGTCGACCTCCTCGATACCGGAGTCCCGCCAGGCCTCACGGGCCGCGACGACGGCGAACTGCGTGGAGGGGTCCATGCGCTTCGCCTCCACCCGGGAGAGGACCTCCGATGCGGGGGTGGCGATCTGGGCTGCGAAGGTCACCGGCAACTCGTACTGGGCGACCCAGTCGGCCTCGATGGTCCGCGCGCCGGAGACTCCTTTGAGGGAGTTGGCCCACATGGTGGGCACGTCCCCGCCGATCGGGGTGGTTGCACCGAGTCCGGTGATGACGACTTTGCGTGGCATGGTCACTCTTTCGAAGCTAGGGCCTGCGCCGGCAGCACCGGAGCGGAGGGATGGGTGCGGCCGCCCACGGCGGGAACGCCGGGAGCGGCCGCAACACCGGGAAGCGCAGGGACTAGGCCTGCGCGCCCGAGATGAAGGTGACGGCGTCGCCGACGGTCTTCAGGTTCTTGACCTCTTCATCGGGGATGCGTACCCCGAACTTCTCTTCGGCGTTGACGACGATCGTCATCATCGAGATGGAGTCGATGTCGAGGTCGTCGGTGAAGGACTTGTCCATCTCGACGGACTCGGGGGCCAGGCCCGTCTCCTCGTTGACGATCTCGGCGAGGCCGGCCAGGATTTCTTCGTTGCTAGCCATGATGGCTCCTTTTCTATTGTCGCCGGAGCACCGGCGGGGTTGGTCAGACCGCACTGTCACGGTCTGGGCTTGGAAACTAGGGGAGGACGACGACCTGCGCGCCGAACACGAGGCCCGCGCCGAATCCGATCTGCAGGGCCAGCTTGCCGCTGAGCTCCGGCTGTTCCTTCAGGGTCCGGTGCATGGCCAGGGGGATCGAGGCGGCGGAGGTGTTGCCGGCGTCCACGATGTCCCGTGCGACGTGGACGTGCTCGGGCAGGTTCAGCTGCTTCACCATCTCATCGATGATACGGATGTTGGCCTGATGGGGGAGGAACACCGCCAGATCGTCGGCGGTGACGCCGGCCGCGTCGAGCGCTTGCTGGGCGACCTTCGCCATCTCCCACACGGCCCAGCGGAAGACCGAGGGACCGTCCTGGCGCATGGTCGGCCACAGGCTCTCGCCCTCGGCACCGTCCTCCGCGGCTTCGGCGTCCGTGGCCACCACGCCGGCCGCGTAGTCGCGCACATCCAGCAGGGACCGGGTCATGCGGATCGCCTCGTGCTTGCTCCCGTCGGAGCCCCAGACGGACGGGCCGATACCCGCGGCGTCGCCGGGGCCGATCACCACGGCGCCGGCGCCGTCACCGAGGAGGAAGGAGATGGTGCGGTCGGAGTTGTCGATGAAGTCCGACAGCTTCTCCACGCCGACGACGAGCACGTACTCGGCCGTGCCGGCGTGCACCAGGGCGTCGCCCTGGGCGATGCCGTAGCAGTACCCGGCACAGGCGGCGGAGATGTCGTAGGCGGGCGCCGGGGTGGCACCGAGCCGGTCGGCCAGCTGCGCGGCCGCCGAAGGGGTGGCGTAGGGGTGGGTCACGGTCGAGACGAGGACGGCGCCGATCTGGGACGCTTCGATGCCGGAGGAGGCGAGCGCCTCCCGGGAGGCCGCCTCCGCCATGTCGATGACGCTCACGTCACGGGGTGCACGGTGTCGCGTGACGATGCCGGTGCGCTGGCGGATCCACTCGTCGGAGGAGTCGATCCACTGGCAGACGTCGTCGTTGGTGACGATCACCTCGGGCCGGTACGCACCGACGCCGAGGATGCGCGTGTGCTCGCGGAGGGGGGCTTGCTTGATGGCGGTGATGCTCACTGGGGTCCTTCGGAGGTAAGGGTCGGATCGAGGTCCGTGGTCCGCGAGTGCTCCTCGATGAAGCTGCGGGCGGCATCCAGGTCCTCCGGCGATTTTACGGCGAGGGTCGCTGTGCCGCGCATTCCGCGCTTCGCCAGCCCGGTCAGGGTCCCGGCGGGGGACAGCTCGAGCATGCCCGTGACGCCCATGGCCTGCATCGACTCCATGCAGAGGTCCCAGCGGACCGGGCGGGAGACCTGCGCGATCAGGCTGTCCAGGTTGCCTCCGCCGGTGGCGACGGGACGGCCGTCGAAGTTGGACATGAGGGTCGCCACCGGATCCGAGGGGGAGAGCGAGGGCCGCAGTGCCTCGAGTGCGGTGACGGCCGGCGACATGTGGTCCGTGTGGAAGGCCCCGGCCACCTTCAGGGCGATGACGCGCGCCTTGGCCGGGGGGTGCGCCGCGAGCCCGGCCAGCTGCTCGAGCGTTCCCGCAGCCACCACCTGGCCGCCGCCGTTCGCGTTCGCCGCGGTGAGGCCCAGCTCGGCGAGCCGCTCCGTCACCTTGTCGGCGTCACCGCCGAGGACGGCGCTCATGCCGGTGGGGCGGGCAGCGGCAGCTTCAGCCATCGCCGTGGCGCGCACGCGGACGAAGGTGACCGCGTCGTCCTCGGTGAGTGCCCCGGCCACCGCGGATGCCGTGAGCTCGCCGACCGAGTGGCCGGCGACGACGGTGGCCGCGGTGAGCGCGGACCAGTCGAGGAGCACCCGGGCCGTCACGAGTCCGGCGGCGACGATGAGCGGCTGGGCGACGGCGGTGTCCTTGATGGTCTCCTCGTCGGAGACCGTGCCGTGCCGCACGAGGTCGGTGCCCGCGCGGTCGCTGAGCTCTTCCAGATGCTCCCGCACCCCGGGTAGCTCGAGCCATGGACTCAGGAAGCCCGGGGTCTGTGAGCCCTGTCCGGGGCAGGCGATTGCAAGCACTGTTCCAGCTTTCCAAATCGGTGAGGCATTTTCGGGTGTTCGGCTGAACCAAGCTGGCTGTGCCGTGTTGTAGGAAGTCTACAAGTCATCGGGGGGGCGCGGCCGAGAGGCGCCCGACCACCAGCGCGGTCTGCAGCACGAAGGCCTCGCGGGCGATCAAAGGGTCCCAGCCGGTCACGTCGCAGACGCGGCGGAGTCGGTACCGGACGGTGTTGGCATGGACGAAGAGGGCCCTCGAGGTCGCCTCCAGGGAGTGCCCGAGGGAGAGGTACGCGGACAGCGTCTGCTCCAGGCCGTTCGACGCCGCGACCAGCGGCCGGTAGATGGTCCGGACCAGGGCGCGCCGTGCGGTGTCGTCGCCGGACATCACGCGCTCGGGCCACAGGTCCTCCGAGGAGACCGGCCGGGGCGCCCCGGGCCAGGCGCGGGCGACGGTGAGCCCTGCGAAGGCGGCCTGCGCCGACGTGCTCGCCTCGACGAGCGAATCCGACTCCGGACCGAGGACGACGGCGCCGGCACCGAACAGCTCGGTGATCCGCGGGTAGGCCTTGGCCGGATCCTTCACGCCGCCCAGCACGAGGATGAGCCGCTCGCCCTGGATCCCGACCAGGACGTCCTCCGCCAGCCGGCCCGTGACGCGCCGCAGCTCGTTGAGGAAGCCGGCGTCGGGCTCCTGCGGGGCGCTGCCCACCATGACCGTGATGCGCGCCTGCGATGTCCAGCCGACCGCGGCGATGCGCGAGCGGAGCGCGTCCGAGCTCTCGCCGCGCAGGATCGCGTCGACGACGAGGGCCTCGAGGCGGGTGTCCCACGACCCACGGGTCTCGGCGGCGCGCGCGTAGACGTCCGCGGCGGCGAAGGCCACCTCGCGCGAGTACCGCAGCACGGCCTCGCGGAGGGGCCCCTGATCGGCGGCAGGGGCGAGGAACGGCACCTGGTCCTCGACCACCTGCACCACCACGCGGATGAGCTGCAGGGCCTTCTGCAGGCTGATGGAGCGAGTGAGCTCGGTGGGCGCGGTGCCGAACACGTCGCTGAGCACCCAGGCGGGGGAGACGGGCTTCTGGTACCAGTTGACGAAGGAGGCGATGCCCTTCTGGGCCACCATGCCGAGGGCGGACCGCTCATCGGCGCGCAGGCCGCGGTACCACGGCAGATCCGCGTCGAGCTGCTTCAGGGTCGCCGTGGAGAGGGAGCCGATCGTGGCCCGCAGCTTCTCGACGGTGGCGGGGTCCGCGGGAGCGGTCCCTGCGTTCATGGCGCCCGGGGCAGTCCGGGTGCTACCGGGGACATCTTCGGGCTGCAGCATGCTCCGAGCATACGGTCTCCGCGTCCCGGCTCCCATTTGTGGAGGAGCTACAAAAAAGGGCGACGGCGGGAGCAGCACTGGGCTGCTCCCGCCGTCGCCCTGCGACGAGGCGCGGACGCTAGGAGTCGCCGCCGGCATTGCCGGTGGTCCCGGCGTTCACGTCGAGCAGGCGGTACTTCTCGATCGCTTCCTTGGGAGCGTTCGCGTCGACCTCCCCGCGGCGGGCGAGCATCTCCAGCGCGCGGACGACGACGGAGTGGCTGTCGATCTTGAAGAACCGGCGCGCTGCCGCCCGCGTGTCCGAGAAGCCGAAGCCGTCGGCCCCGAGCGTCGCGAACTCGTTGGGCAGGAACTGGCGGATCTGGTCGGGCACGGCCTTCATGAAGTCCGAGACCGCGACGATCGGGCCCGTCGCACCCTCGAGCTGCTGCGTGACGAACGGCTTCCGCGCGTCGGCGCCGGGGCTGAGGAAGGCCTCCTCCTCGGCGGCGAGGCCGTCGCGGCGCAGCTCGTTCCAGGACGTCACGGACCACACGTCGGCCGAGACACCCCAGTCCTTCGCGAGGATCTTCTGCGCCTCGAGGGCCCAGGGGACCGCCACGCCGGAGGCGAGCAGCTGGGTGCGGGGACCGTCGACCTTGGCCGGCTTCAGCAGGTAGATACCCTTCAGCAGCCCTTCGACGTCCAGTTCCTCAGGCTCCGCGGGCTGCACGAACGGCTCGTTGTACACGGTGATGTAGTACATGACGTTGCGGAAGGACTCCGGCTTGTCGCCGATGTCCCCGTACATCCGGTTGAGACCGTCGCGCATGATGTGCCCGATCTCGTACCCGAAGGCGGGGTCGTAGGTGATCACGGCGGGGTTCGTCGACGCGAGGATGGGCGAGTGCCCGTCCGCGTGCTGCAGGCCCTCACCGGTCAGCGTGGTGCGTCCGGCGGTCGCGCCGATGATGAACCCGCGGGCCATCTGATCGGCCGCGGCCCAGATGGAGTCGCCGGTGCGCTGGAAGCCGAACATCGAGTAGAACACGTAGATCGGGATGAGCGGCTCACCCTGGGTGGCGTAGGCCGTGCCCGCGGCGGTGAAGGCGGCCATGGATCCGGCCTCGTTGATGCCCGCGTGCAGGATCTGGCCCTCGATGGATTCCTTGTACGCGAGGACCAGGTCGCGGTCCACGGACAGGTAGTTCTGGCCGTTCGGGTTGTAGATCTTCGCCGTGGGGAAGAACGAGTCCATGCCGAATGTGCGCGCCTCGTCGGGAATGATCGGCGCGATCCGCCTGCCGAACTCCTTGTCCCGCATGATGTCCTTGAGGATGCGGACGAACGCCATGGTGGTGGCGGCCATCTGCTTCCCAGACCCGCGCTTGGCCATCTCGTACGCCTTGTCGCCCGGCAGCACGACGTCGGCGTGCTTGGTACGCCGCTCCGGTACGAAGCCGCCGAGTTCGCGGCGACGCTCCATGAGGTACTTGATCTCGGGCGCGTCGGCGCCCGGGTGGTAGTACGGCGCGTTGTAGAGGTCGTCGTCGATCTGCTCGTCGGTGACGGGGATGCGCAGGTGGTCGCGGAACGCCTTCAGGTCGGCGTTGGTCAGCTTCTTCATCTGGTGCGTCGCGTTGCGCCCCTCGAAGTGCGGGCCGAGGCCGTAGCCCTTGACGGTCTTCGCGAGGATGACGGTGGGCTTGCCCTTGAACTCCGTGGCCGCCTTGTAGGCCGCGTAGACCTTGCGGTAGTCGTGGCCGCCGCGCTTGAGCTTCCAGATCTCGTCGTCGGAGAGGTCCTCGACCATCGCCTTGGTCTCCGGCGACTTCCCGAAGAAGTGGTCGCGGACGAATCCACCCGACTCGGCCTTGTACGTCTGGTAGTCGCCGTCGGGCGTCTGGTTCATGATGTCGACCAGCGCGCCGTCGGTGTCCTTGGCGAGCAGCGAGTCCCACTCGCGCCCCCAGACCACCTTGATGACGTTCCAGCCCGCGCCACGGAAGAACGCCTCGAGCTCCTGCATGATCTTGCCGTTGCCACGCACGGGCCCGTCGAGCCGCTGCAGGTTGCAGTTGATCACGAAGTTGAGGTTGTCCAGCTTCTCGTTCGCCGCGAGCTGGAGCAGGCCGCGCGACTCGGGCTCGTCCATCTCGCCGTCGCCGAGGAAGGCCCAGACCTGCTGGTCGGAGGTGTCCTTGAAGCCGCGGTTGTGCAGGTAGCGGTTGGACTGCGCCTGGTAGATGGCGTTCATGGGGCCGATGCCCATGGATACGGTGGGGAACTCCCAGAAATCGGGCATCAGGCGGGGGTGCGGGTAGGAGGACAGCGCGTGCCCCTCCTTCGACTTCTCCTGCCGGAATCCGTCCAGGTCCTCTTCGGTGAGGCGGCCCTCGAGGTACGCCCGCGCGTACATGCCGGGGGAGGCGTGACCCTGGAAGAACACCTGGTCACCGCCGCTGGGGTGGTCCTTGCCCTTGAAGAAGTGGTTGAAGCCCACCTCGTACAGGGTGGCGGCACCGGCGTAGGTCGAGATGTGACCACCGACGCCGATCTCGGGCCGCTGGGCGCGGTGCACCATGACGGCCGCGTTCCAGCGCAACCACGCGCGGTACTTGCGTTCGATCTCCTCGTCGCCGGGGAACTCGGGTTCCTGGTCGGCCGGGATGGTGTTGACGTAGTCCGTCGTCGTGACCATGGGCACGCCCACGGACTGCGCACCGGCACGCTGCAGGAGCGAACGCATGATGTACTGCGCGCGCTCGGTGCCCTGGGTGCGAATAAGCTGGTCGAGGGATTCGATCCACTCCGCGGTCTCCTCGGGATCCCCGTCGGGCTTGCCGACGGTCAGACCGCTCAGAATATCCGCCGTACCTTGTTCTGCAGCCACGCGATATCTCTCCACTTCCACGGATCGTGTCCGTGTCGCTTAATGCCTGCGCACGGCTCGTTCGGCCCGCGCAGAGATGCTGGCCCGGCGCTAGCACCGCGGCCATATACCGCATCACTCTATCGCCGCCACGCGGTCCGTGCGTAGCAGGATCAGGGTCTCGGGGCAGATTACGCCGAGGGCTTGCACACACTCCGTCCCACCGCGCGGGCAACGGGCCGCAGGGAGTCCAAATCGGCCGGCTGGCTTGATGCTTGGCGTATAAAGGTGTTGGCTGGTAGCCATGTACATCCATACGAGGGCCGTTCACCCGACAGTCCCGTTTTTTCAGGAGGAGCTAAGTGAGCGAGGCTGAAGCCGCCACTGCGGTCAACGTGGCAGGCAAGTTGGGTTTCAAAGACGGTGACCTTGTCCAGGAACTCGGCTACGACGACGACGTCGACTTCGACTTCCGCGAGCAGCTCGAGGAGGGCATCGGGTCCGAACTGCTCACGGAGGACGACCAGGATGTCGTGGACGGCGTCATCCTGTGGTGGCGGAACGGTGACGGCGACCTCGTCGACGCCCTCGTGGATGCCCTGACCTCCCTCGGCGCCGCCGGCGTCGTCTGGCTGCTCACCCCGAAGTCCGGCCGGCCGGGCTACGTCTCTCCTGCCGATGTGCAGGAAGCCGCTCCCACCGCCGGCCTGCACTCCACGTCATCGGCCGGCGTCTCCCGTGAATGGTCTGCCACGCGGCTCGTCAGCCGCCGGAAGCAGTAGGCCTTGGCACTGGATGTAGGGGCGGTCGCCCCGGACTTCTCGCTGGCGAACCAGTTCGGCGAGACCGTCGAGAGCAGCTCCCTGGTCGGCGGGGCGGTGGTCGTGTTCTTCCCGTTCGCGTTCTCCCGGGTGTGCACCGACGAGCTCGGCCAGCTCCGGGACAACCTCGACCTCTTCGACGCCGCGGGCGTCACGCTGGTGGCGGTCTCGGTGGACCACAAGTACACGCTGCGCGCCTTCGCCGACGCGAACGACATCTCCTTCGACCTGCTGGCCGACTTCTGGCCGCACGGCGCCGTCACCCGCGCGTACGGCGCATTCGACGACGACCGCGGCTACGCCGAGCGCGTCAGCTACGTCCTGGACGGCTCCGGGACGGTCCGCGCCGTCGTGTCCTCCTCCCACGGGCAGGGACGGCCCATCGCCGACTACGCCCGTGCGCTGAGCTCGGTCGAAGCCGCGCTGTGACCGACCGGCCGGGTCAGGGGTCGGAGGATCCGGCCGGACCCGCCGACAACCCGAGGCTCGGCCTGACAGGATTCGTGAGCACCGCTCCCGCGCACGGCCTCGCCGAGCTGGAGCCCGAGGAGCGTCGGCTGCTCGACCGGGCCGTCGTGCTGCTGGCCGGCCACCGGCTCGCCGTGCTGACCGGCGCCGGCCTCAGCACCGACTCCGGGATCCCCGACTATCGCGGACCCGGATCGGTACCGCGCAGTCCCATGACGTACCAGCAGTTCATCGGGGACGAGGCGCTCCGACGCCGCTACTGGGCGCGCAACCACGTGGGCTGGCGGCATCTCCGGCGGGCGGACCCGAATGCGGGCCACGCGGCCGTGGCGCTGCTGGAGCAGCGCAACCTGCTCTCCGGCCTCATCACCCAGAACGTGGACAAACTCCATTCCTCCGCCGGCAGCGTGAACGTCGTCGACCTGCACGGCACCTTCGACCGCGTGGTGTGCCTGCAGTGCGCGTCCACCTTCCCTCGGTCGCGGATCGCCGAGATCCTCGAGGAGCTCAACCCGGGGTACCTCGAACGCGAATCGGATGCCGGGGACGTCGCGCCCGACGCGGACGCCGACGTCGACGACACGGGCGACTTCGTGATGGCGCCCTGTCCGGTCTGCGGCGGGATGCTAAAACCCGACTTCGTCTACTTCGGCGAGAACGTGCCCAAGGCGCGCGTGGCGGACGCCTACGCGATGGTGGACGACGCCGGCGCCCTCCTCGTGGCCGGGTCCTCCCTGACCGTCATGAGCGGGCTGCGCTTCGTGCGTCACGCCTTCAAGGCCGGCAAGCCCGTGGTGATCATCAACCGTGGGCACACGCGGGGCGACGAGTTCGCCTCCCTGAAGATCGAGGCCGGCGTCTCGGAGGCCCTGGACTACCTCGCGCGGCAGCTGCCGGACCTCGAGTAGGCCTAGGGGGGACCCAACCCCGGTGCGAGTAGTGCGACCGGAATCCGAGTAGCGACTACTGGTCCCGCCGCCTCCCTCGGATCGTAGGTTTCTCCCATCGGTCTCTCAGACGGGGTGGAAAATGCGTTCTTCGACACGGTCTCTTCTCATCGCTCTCGGCACGGCGGCGGTCATCGTCGTCCAACCCCTGCTGATCGATCCCGGGAGCCGGGCTGCGGAGGATGTCCCCGCCGCCCCCCTGGCTCCTGCGGCGCAAGCGCCGATACCGGCCGCAGTGCAGGACGGCGTGCAGGACGGCGTGCAGGACGGCGTGCAGGACGGCGCCGGCGCATCCCTGCCGGTCGCGCCCGCTGCGCACACGGACCCGCTGCCGTCCCCAACCCCCCGTCCGTCGGGCAGCGGGAGGGGAGGCGACCTGCCGCGGGAGGACCTCCCTGAACCGCCCTACCCGCAGTGCCCGATCACCGGGGCCGGCGCGTGGTGGACGGATCCGTCCGACCCCTACACCTGCATCCCGCCCGGATCCCTCCCCTTCCACGAGCCCACGCCACCCTGGATCGACCCCGAGCTGCTGGAACCGATCTTCGAGGAGCCAGGGACGGAGCCCGGTCCCGGTGGCGACTGCCGAACCACCGGCGTGCTGCAGTGCACCGTCACAATCATGGGGCAGGACTACGTCGTGACCTTCGCGGACGGCAAGCCCGTCGGCGTCCTGGAGGTGCCGGGCTAGGCGCCTCCTGCGGGATCCACCGAGCGGACGGCACCGTGAACCATGCCGACGGCGAAAGCGCCACCTCCCGACGTCAGTCGCCGGGGTTGGTATCCGATCGCCGGCCGGGCCACGCTGGGATGGACACTGATTCAGCCCACCATGGAGGAGAGTTTGGCGACCTCGCGCGCTCCGGCAGCGGGCGCACCAACAGCGGGCGCACCAGCGATCCGCTCCGGGGCCATCGACGCCCTGCGGGTCCTTGCGGTCGTCGGCGTGGTGGCCGGGCACGTCTGGTCGGGCCCCCTCGTCGACGCCGGCCTCTACACCTGGCACGTCCCCGTGTTCTTCCTGCTGTCCGGGTACCTCTGGAAGACCGGGGAACCGGGTACCCGAAGGGCAGTCGCGGAGGAGGCGAAGAAGCGCTTCCGGACGATCATGACGCCGTTCTTCGCCTGGCTGCTCGTCACCCTGGTCGTGCACGTCGCCATCCATAGTCACCGCGGGACGTTGACTCCCGACGCGGTGATCCTGCCCCTTCAGGGCGGGTCACTCAACGCCGGGCCGTTCGGCGCGTACTGGTTCATGCCCGCACTGTTCCTCTCGGCCGTCCTGTTCCGGGTCCTCGAGCGTGTTCCCCTGGCCCTCCGGGCAGCGGTCGTCGTCGGCCTCGCGATCATGACCGACGCCTTCAAGGAGGTCCTCGCCCCGCTGCCCATGTCGCTCGGGGTGGCGGGCGCCGCGCTCGTCTTCCTGCTCGCGGGCCAGGGACTGCAGCACCTCCGCAGCCGGGTCAGGGCGCCGATCCGGGTCGGCACGGTGTGCCTCGCCGCGGGCGCGGCACCGGTCCTCGCCGGGGTGTCGGCCCCGCTGGACATCAAGTACGGCGAGCTCGGCACACCGCTCCTGGGGGTCGTCGTCGCGGTGCTGATCGACGTCGGCCTCCTGCTGATGCTCGAGGGCCTGTTCCCTCTGCTGCCCGGCTGGGTTCACGCGGTGTCCACGAGGCTCGCCGCCGGCTGCCTGATGGTGGTGCTGACTCACACGTACGTCCTCTGGCTGCTCGACGTGCCGGACGCGGAGCGGTCGTCCTGGGTGCTGGCCGCCGCACTGGTCCTGCCATGGGCTGCCGCGCTGGTCCTCCACCGGACACCGCTCTCCGGGTTGACCCTCGGGATGCCACGAGCCACCTGAGCGTGCATGTGCAAGGTGGTACCCGGACAGCAGGAAACCCCGCCCTCCCGGACGACTGTCCTGGGAATGGCGGGGTTCTGGGTGGTGGGTCCTACCGGGATCGAACCGATGACATCCACGGTGTAAACGTGGCGCTCTACCAGCTGAGCTAAAGACCCTCGTCCTGCGATCCATCGTTCCGGCGCCTGCCGGACGGCTGCATCACGAGGGACGACTATACCGGCCGGCTGCGGTGTTCCGCCAATCCGGCCGCCTGCTACTCTCCGGCGGCGAGCTGTCCGCAGGCGCCGTCGATCTCCTTGCCGCGGGTGTCCCGCAGCGTGGTCGGGATGCCGGCGGCGCGGAGGCGGTTGATGAACTCGGTCGACACGCTCTTCTCGGACGCAGTCCAGATGGAGCCGGGCGTGGGGTTCAGCGGGATCGGGTTGACGTGCACCCAGCCGCGGCCGCGCTGGTTGAGCTTCTTCGCCAGCAGGTCGGCGCGCCAGGCGTGGTCGTTCATGTCCTTGATCAGCGCGTACTCGATGCTCACGCGCCGGCCCGTGGTGCGGTAGTAGTTGTAGGCCGCGTCGAGGGCCTCGTCCACCTTCCACCGCGTGTTGACGGGGATGAGCTCGTCGCGGAGCTCGTCGTCGGGCGCGTGGAGGGAGAGCGCGAAGGTGACCGGCAGCGACTCGGCCGCGAGCTTGTTGATGGCCGGCACGAGTCCCACGGTGGAGACCGTGATGTTGCGTGCCGACATGCCGAGGCCTTCGGGGGAGTCGTCGACGAAGCGGTGCAGGGCGGCCATGACGCGCTTGTAATTGGCCAGCGGCTCACCCATGCCCATGAAGACGATGTTCGTCACTCGGTCGGCGTCGTGCCCGCCGTCCGTGCGCAGGTCGCCGAGGGCACCCTCGGCGAGAGCGCGGTTCGCGGCGACCACCTGGTCCACGATCTCCGCCGTCGACATGTTGCGGGTCAGCCCGGCCTGGCCCGTGGCGCAGAACGGGCAGTTCATGCCGCAGCCCGCCTGGGAGGACACGCAGAGGGTCACACGCCCGGGGTAGCGCATGAGGACGGACTCCACGAGGGCGCCGTCGAACAGGCGCCACAGGAACTTGATGGTGTCGCCGTTGTCCGTGGTCAGGCGCTTCACCTCGGTGAGCAGCGGCGGGAACATCGCCGAGACCAACTCCTCGCGCCCCGCCTTCGGGAGGTCGCTCATCGCGGCAGGGTCCGTGGTGAAGTGCGTGAAGTAGTGCGTCGACAGCTGCTTCGCGCGGAAGCCCTGGTGGCCCAACTCCTTCAGACGTTCCTGGCGTTCGGCGAGCGTGAGGTCCGCGAGGTGCACGGGCGGCTGGCTGACCCTCGGGGACTTAAACTGCAGCAGGGGCCGACCGTCGCTCGAGACGATCGGCTGCGCGCCCTCCACTTCGGGGCGCACCTGGGGGCGCGCGGAAGCGGTGGGGGCAAGGGCGGGGGTTACCGTAACGTCGGACATCCTTATCATTCTTTCACGGATGGCGCCAGCGTCCCAGCCGGGGACCTGTCGCGTCGGACACGCTATCCGTGGGGCCCGGCCATGACACAAAACGCGGCGTGAGGCGGCGCGTCTGGCGGGCAGTGCCGGCACGGTAATAGTGTGAAAGCGACCGGGCGGCCGGCGGGGGAACGCCCCGGATGTCGGCTGACGCACCGGCCGATGCAGCGTCCTGCATCCAGCTGACTAACGACGGAGAAGACATTGAGCGCACAGATCGGCGTCACGGGCCTGGCAGTCATGGGAGCGAACCTCGCACGGAACCTCGCGCGCAACGGCTACACCGTGGCCCTGCACAACAGGTCCGTGGAGAAGACGGACGCGCTGCTGCAGAAGCATGGCGAGGACGGCGAGTTCATTCGCACCGAGACCCTGCAGGAGCTCGTCGACTCCCTCGAGAAGCCCCGCCGCGTGCTCATCATGGTCAAGGCCGGCAAGCCGGTGGACTCGGTGATCGGCCAGCTCACCCCGCTGCTCGAACCCGGCGACATCGTGATCGACGGCGGCAACTCCCACTACGAGGACACGCGCCGCCGGGAGGCGGCGCTGTCGCAGCACGACCTGCACTTCGTCGGCGTCGGGGTGTCGGGCGGCGAGGAGGGCGCGCTCCTCGGCCCGTCGATCATGCCCGGCGGCTCACGGGAGTCCTACGACTCCCTCGGGCCGATGCTCGAGAAGATCTCCGCGAAGTACAACGGCGAGCCGTGCTGCCGCTGGATCGGCACGGACGGCGCAGGGCACTTCGTGAAGATGGTGCACAACGGCATCGAGTACGCGGACATGCAGGTCATCGGGGAGGCGTTCGACCTCCTCCGCTCGGGCGCCGGGATCGAACCGGCGGACCAGGCGAAGATCTTCACGGACTGGAACAGCGGCACGCTGTCCTCCTTCCTGATCGAGATCACCGCCGAGGTCCTCGCGCACACCGACGGACGCACGGGCAAGCCCTTCGTCGACGTCGTCGTCGACGCGGCCGGCCAGAAGGGGACCGGCCGCTGGACCGTGGTGTCCGCGCTGGAACTGGGCAGCCCGACGTCGGGCATCGCCGAATCCGTGTTCGCGCGCGCCCTGTCCTCGCAGCTCGAGCAGCGCCTCCAGGCCCAGGACATCCTGCAGGGACACGAGGGGACCGTCGACCTCCCGGACACCTTCGTGGAGGACGTGCGGCTCGCGCTCTACGCCTCGAAGCTGGTCAGCTACGCGCAGGGCATCGACATGCTCACAGCCGCGGCGAAGGAGTACGGCTGGGAACTGAAGCTGGACGAGATCGCGTCGCTGTGGCGTGCCGGCTGCATCATCCGCGCCGAGCTGCTCGACGACATCATGAAGGCGTACGCGGGCGAGGGCCGCCCGGCGAACCTGCTGCTCGCACCCGCGTTCGCCGAGGCGATCGCCGGCGCGGTCCCGGCCTGGCGCCGCGTGGTGGCGACCGCCGTCCAGCTGGGCATCCCCGTGCCGGTGTTCTCGGCGTCGCTGGCCTACTACGACGGCCTGCGCCGCAAGCGCCTGCCCGCCGCCCTGACCCAGGGTCTCCGCGATCTGTTCGGCGCCCACACCTACAACCGCGTGGACACCGAGGGCACGTTCCACACCCTGTGGGGCGAGGACAGGTCCGAGATCAGCGCCGTCGACACGCACTGACGGTCCTCCGCCAAGGCGTACGACGGAAGCCCCGGACCGTGGTCCGGGGCTTCCGTCGTACGCGGCCTGATGGGTGGCGTGCCTAGATGTAGAGGGCCGGATCCACGTACTCCGCGGGATCGACCGCGGGCTGCGTCTCGCGGCGCGAGTCGCGGTGCCGGAACGTGGCCGGGATGCCGGTGACGATCGAGTCGGGCGGCGTGTCCTTCACCACGACGGCGTTCGCGCCGACAGCGCTCCCCGCGCCGATGGTGATGGGGCCGAGCACCTTGGCGCCCGCGCCGATGGTCACCCGGTCGCCGATGGTGGGGTGGCGCTTCACCTTCTCGAGCGAACGTCCCCCGAGCGTCACCCCCTGGTACAGCATGACGTCGTCGCCGATCTCCGCGGTGCTGCCGATCACGATCCCCATGCCGTGGTCGATGAAGAACCGGCGCCCGATGGTCGCCGCCGGGTGGATCTCGATCCCCGTCAGGGCCCGCGCGAGCTGCGACAGTACCCGCGCCGGGAAGCGCAGCCGCTCGTCCCGCCACATGCGGTGGGTGAGCCGGTGCACCCAGATGGCGTGCAGCCCGGAGTACACGACGGTGTTCTCGAGGGACCCACGGGCAGCCGGATCATGCGTGCGCGCGGTCTCGAGGTCCTCGCGCAGTCGTTCTAGGAAGCTCACCGGCTACCCTCTCAGGGGATCGATAGGAACGGGGTGTCGAGTCGGGGCGGCGTCAGCCGCGGATGTCGTCGAACAGCACCGTTGAGATGTAGCGCTCGCCGAAATCGCAGACGACCGCCACGATGAGCTTACCGGCGTTCTCGGGGCGCTTGGCGAGCTCGAGGGCCGCCCAGACGATGGCTCCCGAGGAGATGCCGCCGAGGATCCCCTCCTGCGTGCCCAGCGCCCGGGCGATGCGTACGGAGTCCTCCACCGTGGCATCCAGTACCTCGTCGTAGATCTCGCGGTCGAGGTTCTCGGGGACGAAGTTCGCCCCGAGGCCCTGGATCTTGTGCGGGCCGGGAGCGCCGCCGTTGAGGATGGGGGAGTCCGCGGGCTCGACGACGACGATCTGCACGCCTGGCTTGCGCTCCTTCAGGACCTGGCCGACGCCGGTGATGGTGCCGCCGGTGCCGACGCCGGCCACGAAGATGTCCACCTCGCCGTCGGTGTCCTCCCAGACCTCCTCGGCCGTGGTGGTGCGGTGGATGGCAGGGTTCGCCGCATTGGCGAACTGCTGTGCCCAGATGGCGTTCTCCGTCGTCGCGACGATCTCCTTCGCCCGCTCGACGGCGCCCCGCATGCCCTCGGAACCGGGCGTCAGGATGATCTCGGCGCCGTAGGCCCGCAGCATCACCCGCCGTTCCGTGGACATGGTCTCCGGCATGGTCAGCAGCACCCGGTACCCGCGTGCCGCACCGACCATCGCCAGGGCGATCCCGGTGTTGCCGGAGGTCCCCTCGACGATCGTGCCGCCGGGCCGGAGGGCGCCGGCCTTCTCCGCGGCGTCGATGATGGCCACGCCGATGCGGTCCTTCACGCTGTTGGCGGGGTTGTAGAACTCGAGCTTCACGGCGACCTGGGCGTCCAGGCCCTCGGTGAGCCGGTTCAGGCGGACGAGGGGCGTCCGTCCCACGAGCTGGGTGACGTCGTCGTAGATCTTTGCCATGTGGAGCCTGCCTGTTCTGGAAAGGGGAGGGGCGACGTCGGTCGTGGCGGGTGGGACGCCTGCTCCCGAGCGACGGCGGTCAGCTTAACGGGTGACCGACACAGCACCTAGGCGGCGAGCCACTGGGCGTAATATTTGCGGGCCTTCGACAGCTTGGGGTTGATGATCACCTGGCAGTAGCCCTGCTCGGGGTGCTTGGCGTAGTAGTTCTGGTGCCACTCCTCCGCCACATGGAACTGCGGGAGCCGGCTGACCTCGGTGACGATCGGGTTCTTCCAGTTCTCCTGGTTGCGTCGGATCGCGTCCTCGAACAGCGTCTTCTGCTCGGCGTCCTGGTAGTACATGACGCTGCGGTACTGGGTGCCGACGTCGTAGCCCTGCCGGTTCAGCGTGGTGGGGTCGTGGGACACGAAGAACATGTCAAGGATGACGTCCTCGGGGATGACGGTCTCGTCGAACGTCACCGCCACCACCTCGGCGTGGCCCGTGATGCCGGAGCAGACGGAGTCGTAGTCAGGGTGCCGCGTGTGGCCGCCCGTGTAGCCGGACACCACCTCGGTCACGCCACGGGTCTTCTGGTAGAGGGCATCGAGGCACCAGAAACAGCCCCCACCGAGCACGAAAGTCTTCATGACTGTGTCAATGCGCGGTGCGCCCCGATGATTCCCGACCGTCATCTGCCGTGGGTGAACCCGTAAGGGTTGGAGGGGCGGCAGGGCGGCAGGTATTACTGGAGTCATGGAACAGAAAGAGCACGACGGCGTCGGTCCGGCGGGAGCCGCGGGGACCGCCACGGTGGGCGAGGGTTCGTCCGCCGTCCCCGCGCGCGCAGTGCCCGCACCGGCCGTCCGCGTGCCGACCGTCGGCGAGGTCCTCGTGGCCATCGAGGAGCTGTGGCCGGAGAGCCTCGCCGAGGGGTGGGACGCCGTCGGGCTGGTGGCGGGCCGGACCGGGAACAGGGCCGGGAAGATCCTCTTCACGGTGGACCCGACGGCCGCCGTCCTCGACGAGGCGCTCGACTGGGGTGCGACGATGATCGTGTCCCATCACCCCCTGCTGCTGAAGCCGGTCTCCACCGTGGCGGCATCCGGGTTCAAGGGCGACGCCATCCACCGGCTGATCGAGGCGGGCTGCGCCCTCGTCACGGTGCACACCAACGGTGACAGTGCCGTGGGCGGGGTGTCGGACGTGCTCGCCGACGCCCTCGGGCTGCAGGACGTGGAGCCCCTCGCCCGGGCTGCGGACGGTCTGCCGGAGGAGGGCATCGGACGCGTGGGCGACCTCGCCGAGCCTGTTCCTCTCGGGGTCTTCGCCGAGACCGTGTTCTCGATCCTGCCCGCCGTGGCCGGCGGCGTGCGCGTCGCCGGTGACAAGGACGCGCAGGTGCGCAGGGTCGCCGTGTGCGGAGGGGCGGGCGACTCCCTCTTCGACCGCGTCCGCTCGAGCCACGCGGACGTGTACGTGACGGCGGACCTCCGTCACCACCCGGCGTCGGAGGTCAGGGAGGCCGCCGCCGACGGCCCGCCGTACCTGATCGACGTCTCGCACTTCGGCAGCGAGTGGCTGTGGCTCACCCCGGCGGCGGATGCCCTCGGTAACGTCCTCTCGGACCAGGGCTTCACCACCGACATCCGTGTCAGCGGGGTCAACACCGACCCCTGGGACTTCGTGCTGACGCCCGGCCACTGACCGGCCACTGACCGGCCACTGACCGGCGACTGACCGGCGACTGACCGGCGACTGACCTGCCGCGCGGCCCCGGTGGCCTAGGCTGGAACGACGCGTCCGACCCGGCCGTCGAGCCCCGTCCGTCCGACCCTGGAGGTTAACCGTGGCCAAGGCTGCACCCGAGGAACAACTCCGCCTGCTCGACCTGCAGGCCCTCGACTCGACCCTCAACAAGCTCTCCCGCCAGGCCGTCGCGGCGCGCGGCAACCCTGCGCTGGGCGCCGTCGCCGCCCGCGTGGCCGAGGTGGACGCGGAACTGGTGCGGGCCAGCACGGAGGTCGGGGACCTCGAGCGTGAACTGACGCGCGCCGAGGACGAGGTGCAGTCCGTGGTGGACCGCCTCGAGCGGGACGAGAAGCGCCTCAACAGCGGCACCGGGACGTCGAAGGATCTCACCGCGCTGCAGCACGAGGTCGCCTCGCTGACGAAGCGGCGCTCCGACCTCGAGGACATCGAACTCGACGTCATGGAACGGGTGGAGGCGGCGCGCGCCGCCCGGGCCGACGTCCAGGAACGGACCAACGCCGTCCGTGCCGAACTCCGCGACCTCGAGGAGGCGCGCGACCTTGAGCTCGCGGACATCGACGTCCAGCGCGTCGACGTGCAGGCGCGCCGCAACGACCTCGCCTCGACCTTCGACACGGCGCTCCTCGCCCTGTACGAGCGGATCCTCGTCAAGCGCGGCGTCGGAGCCGCCCGGCTGTTCCACGGCAAGTCCGAGGGATCGGGCATGCAGCTCAGCCCCGGCGACCTCCGCGACATCGCCGGGGCGGCGCCCGACGACGTGGTGCTGTGCCCCGATTCTGGCTGTATCCTCGTCCGCTCGAGCGACTGGGGACCCCAGCAACCGTGACGCACCAGCAACTCTTCGACCCTTACGAGCGAGACGACTCCGACTCCCCGGCGGCCGCGGACGGGCCCGCACGCCTCGTCGTCGAGGCCGACGGCGGCTCCCGCGGCAACCCGGGGCACGCCGGCTACGGCGCCCTCGTGCGCGATCCGGACACGGGGCGGATCCTCGTGGAGAAGGCCGCGTACATCGGCAAGGCCTCCAACAACGTCGCCGAGTACTCGGGCCTCGTCTCGGGACTCGAACTCGCTCGGGAGATCAACCCGCGGGCCGCGGTCCACGTGAAGATGGACTCGAAGCTCGTCGTGGAGCAGATGTCCGGGCGGTGGCAGATCAAGCACGCCGACATGAAGGTGCTCGCGGCGAAGGCGCGCAAGGTCCTCGACCCGCGCCGCGTGACCTACGAGTGGATCCCGCGCGAGCGGAACAAGGACGCCGACCGGCTCTCCAACGAGGCCATGGACGCCGGCATGGCCGGCGTGCCGTGGAAGCGGCGCGCCGCCGCGCCCGCGCCGGACCCGACGCCGGGCACGCCGGCCGCTCCGTCCGCGGAGGAGGCTCCGCGGCCCGCTGGCCGGCTGCACCACGTCGAGGTGTGGACCGGGGACCTCGCCGCTGCGGAGGCGAGCCTGGGCTGGCTGCTGGAGCGCCTCGGGTTCCCGCGCAGGGAGTCCTGGGAGCACGGGATCAGCTTCGGGTCCGACGACTTCTACATCGTGCTCGAGAGCGGGCCGGACGTGACCGCCGGCGCCCACGAGCGGCGTCGCCCCGGGGTGAACCACCTCGCCTTCCGCGCCGGCCCGCGCGCGGCCGTCGACCTGCTGGCACGCCGTGCCGCGAGCCACGGCTGGTCGTTGATGTTCCCCGACCGCCACCCCTTCGCTGGAGGGCCGGGCCACTACGCCGCGTACCTCGAGAACGCCGAGGGGTTCGAGGTGGAGCTGGTCGCCGACTGACGGACGTCAGTCGAGCACGATGTTCAGCTGGGCGGGCTTCCGCGCTGTCGCGGGCTCGAGGTCCGCTGTCCACTTCTCGCGGGCCGCGGCGAGGAGGGCCGCCGGCGTCCCGGGGGCCGTGCCGCGTCGCGTGAGCAGGTGCCGGGCGAACTCGCCGCGCGTGTGCTTGGCGAAGTGGGACACCACCGTCCGTCGGCCGTCGCGCAGCTGGAAGACGTTCACGGCGGCGCTCTGCGAGGGCGGCGGGCTCCACGCCGCTGCGTAGGTGCTCGACCGGCAGTCGACGACCAGGCCCGTGCCCGCGTGCTCGGCCAGCGGCAGGGCCAGCTGCTTCTTCCAGAAGGACGCCAGGCGGCCCGTGCCGGGCAGGTCCACCGCCATGGACAGGCGGTAGGCGGGGATCCTGTCGCCGAAGCCGAGGGCGCCCCAGAGACCGGACACGACGACGCACTGCTCTCGCGCCCTGTGTTTCTGCACCGGCGTCATCCGGGCGTACCCGAGGGCCTCGTACAGGACCCCCGCGTAGACGTCGTGGGCGGGGGCGGCCGGGGCGACGTCGAGCACCAGGTTCCGCTGTACGTCCTCGATGAGGGATGCGCCGACGCCGAGGACCGCGTGCGCGTCATGGTCGGCACTGACGGACTTCAGGGCCGCGAGCACGGAGCGGCGGGCGTCGTTGAGCACAGGGAAGTGGAGGTCCTCGAGCCGCACGGGACCGCCCGTACGGGCGGCGGACTTGCCTTCGGACGGGGGGAGCAGGATCAGCACCGATCAACCCTATCGGACGTCGGCGGCCCTCCTGTCGCCGTCGGGATGGGCCCGCCGACCCGTCTAGAATGGATGACGGATGGGTCGACCAGGCGGCCGCGTTGGACGGTGCGCACGCGCCCGATCCACCGAGGAACGTCCGGGCTCCGCAGGGCAGGGTGGTGGGTAACGCCCACTCGGGGTAACCCGCAGGCCAGTGCCACAGAAAAGAGACCGCTGCGTGCTGCAGGCTCCGGCCGGCGCAGGCAGTAAGGGTGAAAAGGCGGTGTAAGAGACCACCAGCACGCCGGGTGACCGGCGTGGCTCGGTAAACCCCACCCGGAGCAAGGCCAGACAGTGTCCGTTCGAGGGCTGCCCGCCCGAGGGCACGGGTAGGCCGCTGGAGGGCGTCGGCAACGGCGTCCGTAGATGGATGGCCGCTACTCGCGCGTCGGCGACGACGCGCGATGACAGAACCCGGCGTATCGGTCGACCCATCCCTCGCCCGCTCACCTGATCTAGGCTGATGAGATGATTGAACGACGTCCCAAATGGGTGGCGATCTGCTTCATCGTCGGTGCTTCCATGATCGCCTGTACGATCGCAGCGCGGCGCCTCGGGTGGGGAACCAACGGCAGCGGCGAACCTCCTGACCTATGGCTCGGCGCCCTGTTCCTCGGCGGGGCGACACTACTACTGATCGTCCTGGTGCACGGTATCGCAGCGGCCTTCCGACGGGACAACTAGCCGTCTCCGTCCCGCTTCCTTTCCTCGACCTGAGGCCGGCGGACGACACCACCGTCTGCCCACACTGACGCGCCATGGAGCACTCCACCTACTGGCAGGGGACGTGGCTGTTCGCCCAGGCCATCGCGAAACCCTTCACCGTCTGCGTGCTGCCGCAGGATTCTCGGCGCGTCGCGCGTCCGCGAAGGCCGCGTGCCCACATACTCTGTGAACACCGCCGTGGGTCTCCTCGATGAGCACGGCGGTACGAACGGGTCGGCCTACCGCTGGGGCTACGGGGCTGACCCGTTCGCCTTCCCCGAGAGCGGACCGCTAGCTGACCGTCGGCGCTTCGCGGATGAAGAAGTAAGCGGCCCCCCGTACCCGGTCTCAAGAGGTAGGGGGACCGCCCGGCGTCTATAGCCGCCTCAGGAGCCGGTCGACCGCGGTACTGCTGGGGGAACGACCGCGTAACCCACTCCCACCCCTTATTCTCCGCTTCCGCCGGTGGTGCGGCAATCGGGGAGGGCCCTCTAAGCCATGGGAGAACGCGGGAACTCGGAAGATGCCACAGGCAACGGATTATCGGAGGTGACGCACGCTCCGTCAAGACCCTGCGAAGTCATCCTGACCGGGACCCCCGGCGCGCCCGGAGCCGTCACGATGCCTGGGTTAGGGTGATCGGATGAGCGCAGGGGGTAGGGGGAGCCGATGGCTTCTGACGCGCAACCGCAACTTCCGTGCCCTCATGGTCTCCAGCACGTTCGGCGTGTTCGGGAACGCGGTCGCCGCCGTGGCGCTGCCCGTCATTGCCGCCGTGGAACTCCGGGCCAGCGACTTCGCGGTCGCCGCCCTGGCCGGCATGACGTTCCTGCCCTGGCTCCTCCTCGGGCTCGTCATCGGCGCGTGGGTGGATCGTCTGCCCCGCCGGCCCGTGATGCTGGCGGCGCTGGCGGTGCGCGTGATGGTCCTCGCGCTCCTTCCGCTCGGGTACTGGCTGGGTTTCCTCACCACGCCGCTGCTGTTCGCCGCCGCCTTCGTGGCAGGGGTGGCGTCCGTGTTCTTCCAGCTGGCGGATTCGGCCCTGGTGCAGCAGGCGGTGACACCCGACGAACTGATGGAGGGCAACGGCCTGATCACCGGCTCCGGCGCCGCGGCGGACGCCGCGGGACGGTCGGTGGCGGGGTGGCTGGCCGGGACGGTGGGGGCGTCCAATGCGCTCATCGTGCAGCTGGCCACCTCGGTGGTGTCCCTGCTCGCCCTGCTGCGCCTCGACGTGCAGGAGGTCGTGCAGCCGCGGAGCGACCGTCGCATCCTGCAGGAGATGTCCGAAGGGCTCCGCTACACCTTCAGCACCGCCCCGCTGCGGGCCATCCTGCTCAACGCGGCGCTGTGGAACCTGGGCGGCAACATCGCCGCGTCCCTCCTCGTCGTCCTGGTCCTGCGGACCCTGGGGGAGTCGGAGGTGTGGCTCGGGCTGCTGCTGGCCGCCGCGTCCGTGGGCGGCGCAGTGGGTGGCACGACGGCGAACGCGCTGGGCGAGCGCATCGGCTCCGGACCGCTCTGGCGCTGGTCCATGGTGCCGGGGGTGCTCGGCTACGCCTCGCTCCTGGTGCTCACACCCGGCTGGGGCATGCTGTGGGGCGTCGTCGGCATGTTCGTCATGGGCGCGAGCGTCGCGTGGAACATCGTGGTGGGCTCGAGCTTCCGCCAGCGCGTGTGCCCGCCCGGCATGATGGGACGCCTCGGCGCGGCGTCCCGCACGGTGAGCTGGGGCATGCTCGCGGTCGCGAGCCTGCTGGCGGGCATCCTGGCCGAGACCATCGGGGTGCGCGGGGCCGTGGTGGTCGGCGTCGTGATCGCGACCCTGGCGCCGCTGGTGGCCCTGCTCGGACCGCTCCGGGGCGTCCGGCGGCTGGAGGACCTCGTCGAGGCACCCGCACCCGACGCCCGCTCGGCCGCGACGACGAATACCTGACCCGACGCATGGACGCGCCGGCGTCGGGCGTGACCGTCCGCAGGCCTCAGTGACCGAACGGGTCGGGGTCGACGCCGGGCCTCCAGGTCAGGCCAGGCACGCCCCACCCGTTGCTCTTCATGGTCTTCCTGGCCTTCCTCGTCTGCCGGGCGTCGAGGCGGTCGACGTACAGCTTCCCGTCCAGGTGGTCGAACTCGTGCTGCATGCACCGTGCGAACCACCCCGTCGCCTCGAACTCGACGGGCGTACCGTCACCGTCGAAGCCCGAGATCCGCGCCCACTCGGCGCGCTTGAGCGGAAACGCCTCGCCGGGCACGGACAGGCAGCCCTCGGCCTCGTCGTCGGGATCGGGGTCTGACCCGGGCACCTTCGAGGTGACGAGGGTCGGGTTGACGAGGACCCCGCGCGGCGGCACGTCGTCGTCGTTCTCCATCCCGTACACGAACACGCGGAGCCCCACACCGATCTGCGGTGCGGCGAGGCCGACGCCGTTCGCGGTGTCCATGGTCTCGAACAGGTCGGCGATGAGCGTGCGCAGTCCGTCGTCGAAGGCCTCCACCGGCTGCGCGCGCCGATGCAGGACGGGCTCACCCGTGATGACGATGGGATGGACGGTCATGGGACCTACCTGTTCTGGGCGGGACGGTCCGCAATGGACCGTCCGATGGATTCACGCATGATCTCGCTGGTGCCTCCGAAGATCGTCAGCAGCCGGGCGGCCAGGAAGGCCTGCGACACGGGGTACTCGAGGATGTACCCGTAGCCGCCGTGCAGCTGCAGGCACCGGTCGGTGATGGACTTGGCGCGTTCGCTGGCCCACAGCTTGGCCTGGGCGGCGGACGTCGGGGTCAGGGTGCCGGCGTTGAAGGCGAGGACCGCGTGGTCGACGAAGGTCTCCGTCACCCGGATCTCGGTCAGGATGTCCGCGAGCACGTGGCGGGTGGTCTGGAAGTCGAGCACGCGCTCCCCGAAGGCGCTGCGGTCGGTCACGTACCGGAGGGTCTGCTCGTAGGTCGCCCGGGCGAGGGCGGCAGCGGCGACGGCGATGCCGAGGCGGCCCTGGGGGATCTGCTCGAGGCTGTAGCGCAGGCCCTGGCCTACCTCGCCCACGAGGTCCGCGCCGGGGACGCGCACGCTGTCGAAGAACAGCTCGGCCGTGTCCGACGCGCGGAGCCCCATCTTGTCCAGCTGTCGCCCGGGCGTGTACCCCTCGCCGCGTCGCACCATGAACAGGGAGAAGGAGTCACTGGCCCCGCGGCCCGTGCTGCCGTCGGTGCGGGCGAGCACCAGGGAGGCATCACCGCTGATGCCGTTGCCGATGAACACCTTCTGGCCGGTGATGAGCCAGTCGTCGCCGTCGCGGACGGCCCGGGTGCGGATTCCCCGCAGGTCGCTGCCGGCTCCAGGCTCGGTCCATGCACAGGACGTCACGATCTCGCCGGAGACCATCCCGGGAAGCCACCGCTCCTTGAGGTCGTCGGAGGCGTGCGCGAGCAGGTGCGGGAGGACGAGGTCGTCGTGCAGGTGGAAGGCGAGTCCGACGGCGAGGTGGTTGCTGCGGGCGAACTCCTCGTCGAGCACCGAGCGGAAGCGGTAGTCGGACATGCCCGCACCGCCGAATTCCTCGGGGACCGCGAGCCCGAGCAGGCCCTGCTCGCCCGCGGCGGTCCAGACGGACCGGTCCATCATGTGCTGCTGATCCCACCCCGCGTAGTGGGGGGCGACGGCCCGTTCGTTGAATTCGCGGGCGACGTCGCGGAAGAGCTCGTGATCCTCGTCGAACACTGTGCGTTCCATGGTTCCTGGTCCTTCGGTGCTGGCAGCCGCGGGCATGTCCCGAGGGCTGCCGTCCGGGGCTGGGCTGGGTGGGCCGCAAATGCGTATGCCGCCCCGGATCATCTCCGGGGCGGCATACGTGGCCAGGACCTTCCCTGGCACCTGAGGGTGAGTAACGGGGGTTGAACCCGCGACCTCCTGGACCACAACCAGGCGCTCTGCCAACTGAGCTATACCCACCATGTGTCGTCACCGGCCAGCCCGTGGGAACCCCGTCCGGACTGTCAGCGACAGGCAGCGGATACAAGTTTACACACATTTCGGTGTGCTCCCGACACACGGTCCGGGCACCCGCCGGTGGGCCTCAGGGAGCGACGGTACCGGCGATCGCCTTGCTCGTGGCCGAGTCCGGGCCCGGCGAGGGCACGAAGACCGCGGCGCGGTAGTAGCGCAACTCCCTGATCGAATCCTCGATGTCACCGAGGGCGCGGTGCCCGCCCGTCTTGGGCGGCGCCTGGAAGTAGGCGCGGGTGTACCAGCGGCGCGCGAGCTCCTTGATCGTGGACACGTCGATGACGCGGTAGTGCAGGTGGTCGATGACGAGCGGCATGTCCCGGGCGAGGAAATTCCGGTCCGTGCCGACCGAGTTGCCGGCCAGCTGCGCCTTGCGCGGCTCCGGCACCCACGTCCGGATGTACTCGAGCACCAGCTGCTCGGCCTCCCCCATGCTGATGCCGTTGTCCAGCTCCTCGAGCAGGCCCGACGTCGTGTGCATCTGCCGGACGAAATCCCCCATGTGCGTGAGGGCCTCGGCGGTCGGTTTGATCACGACGTCCACACCCTCGCCCAGGATGTTGAGCTCCGAGTCGGTGACGAGGACGGCCACCTCGATCAGCCCGTCGTGGGTCAGGTCCAGCCCCGTCATCTCGCAGTCGATCCAGACGATGTGTTCACTCGATATCGGCATTCGACCAATGTACCGTCCGGGACCGACGGCCCCACCCGCCGGTCGAAGGCGCGTGTCCGGCCGCGCCGAGGGCCGTGCCCGGGGGACCGCGCAGGGGCCGGTGCTAATATTCGAACAGTCCGCTCGGGGCTGCGGGGAGACCTGGGTGCCCCCGCCGATTCCGGCACGGGGCACCGCGGTGTCCGCCGTCCGATCGCGACCCGTCGGCGGCCCGAGAACGTGAGCATGCGACGCCGACCTCCTGCCTGACGACGATTGGAATCCCCAGATGCCCGCCCAGGTCCCCCTCACGAAGGTCGAGACGCAGCCGGGCCTGAACCGCCCCAACGTCGCCGTCGTGCAGGGCTTCGTCGGTTCGCTGCTGATGTGGATGGGATCCCTCGGCGTCGGCTGGCTGTCGCTGGCCTCCACGGAGTTGAGGCGGAACTCCGTCATCATCTGGCTGCGCTTCGAACCCGCCGGCGCGGTCCTGTCCGTGCTGCTGCTCGCACTCGGCGGGATGCTCCTGATCCGGGCCTGGCTCCGGCTGGGCCAGCGGCTGAACGGCTGGTCGGACGAGACCCGCCCCTACGTGCTGAAAGCCATCGTCGCGTGGACCATTCCGCTCGCCGCCGCGTTGCCGCTGTTCAGCCGCGACGTCTTCGCCTACATCGCGCAGGGCCAGGTCATGGTGGCCAAGCTCAACCCGTACGTGGACGGCTACTCGCAGATCTCCAACTACCTGCAGATCGGCGCCGACGACCTCTGGGCTCAGAGCCCCACCCCGTACGGCCCGGTGTTCCTCTGGATCGAGGAGGGCATCGTCAGGCTCACCGGCGGGCACCCCGACACCTCGATCATCCTGTTCCGGGTCGTCGCGCTCATCGGTGTCGCCCTGTGCGTCTACTTCGTCCCCAAGCTGGCGGAACTGCACTCCATCAACGCGAACCGCGCCCTCTGGCTGACCGTCGCCAACCCGCTGTTCCTCATCAACTTCGTGGCCGCGATCCACAACGACTCCCTGATGATCGGCCTCGCGCTCGCCGGGCTCTACTTCGCGGCGACCCGGCGGCCGCTCCTCGGCATCCTGCTCATCACCCTCTCCGTAGGCATCAAGCCGATCACCCTGATCTTTTTGCCGTTCGTCGGGCTGATGTGGGCGGGCAGGGGAGCTTCCTGGCCGCGACGCTTCCTCTACTGGTTCCTCACAGCCGGGCTGTCCCTCGGCATCCTGTGGGTGATGGGGATGGTCAACACCTTCGGCTTCGGCTGGGTGGGCGCCCTCAGCACGCCGGGCAGCGTGTGGATCTGGTACGCGCCCATCGGCTTCATGGGCCTCGTCATCGCGACCCTGGGCGACGCCGTCGGGCTCAACGGCTGGGACGTCACCAACGCCTTCAACACCCTCGCCCGCGTGGCCTCGCTGGTGATCATCGCGCTGCAGATCTTCCGCGGCGACCACAGCCGTCTCGTGCGCCGGCTCGCATTCGCCTTCGCCGCGATCGTGCTGCTCTCGCCCATGATCCAGTCCTGGTACGTGGTGTGGCTGATCCCGCTGTTCGCCGTCACCGGCATCCGTGACGACTGGCAGGTCAAGTTCCTCTACTTCACGGTGGCCTTCTTCATGGTCTACGCCATCACGGACCAGCTGGACATCTTCCCCTACTTCGACTTCAGCCTGATGATGGCGCGTCAGGTGGCAGCCGTCGTCGCCCTCGCGTTCGCGCTGTACCTCGTCTTCGTGGACCGGAGCACGAAGGTCCTGTTCCGCAAGCGCTACCACCCGCTGGAACCCGGCCAGCTGCACTGATGTGCGCTCCGCCGGGGTGGTTCACGGGCCCCCGAGGCACAATGGGCATGCGGGACGGGCGCGGAGCAGCGATACTGAGCAGATGATTGAAACAGGAACGACGACGTACAACGGAGAGTTCGAGATCACCGAATGGGACGCCGAGCCCTACACCGAACCCGGCAGCACCGGCGAGCTGTCGAGGGTGCGCGCCGCGAAGGTGTTCGAGGGCGAGATCAGCGGAACGAGCACGGCCGAGCTGCTCATGGCGGGCAATGACGTCGGCGCCGGGTACGTGGCCTCCGAACAGTTCGTGGGGACGGTCGGCGAGCGCACCGGGGCGATGACGGTGCAGCACTGGGGCGTCGCCGAGGGCGCCGAAGCGGCCAGCTCGGGGCACATCGTCCCCGGCTCCGGTACGGAGGGACTGCACGGCATCTCCGGCAAGGCGGTCTACTCGCAGGACCCGGACGGACAGCACCGCCTCGAGCTGAGGGTGAGCTTCCCCGGGGACGAATGAGTCCGAGCCGACGCCCGGCGCCCGGAACCGCCCATAGTAAACTGGGCGCACTGCCTCCGTAGCTCAGGGGATAGAGCAGGGGCCTTCTAATCCTCTGGTCGCAGGTTCGAATCCTGCCGGGGGCACAGCACGAGGGCCGGACGCCGCGCGTCCGGCCCTCCGCTTTTTTCTGTACGCCCGTCCCGGCCGCATGCCCTTCCCGCCGTGGACCCGCGTCCCGCCCGTAGCCCCGCCGGCGTCCGGGCTAGGGGCGATTGCCGGTGTCGAATCTCTCGTCGTAGACCCGCACTGCCTCCTGGAGCAGATCGTCGTGCAGCCTCCCGAGCGGCACCACGTTGGTGAGGAGCGGTTCGGAGTCGGGGCCGCGGCCCACGCACCGGCCCCTCAGCACCCATGGAAAGCGCTCCTCCTCCTCCGCCAGATGCCGGTACTGGCATACCTGCCGGGCGAGCCAGTCCGTGAGCGGCCGCGTCCACCACTGCTCCGGCGTCAGCGGATTGACGGACAGACCGGGCAGGTCCAGCCCGCTCTCGCCGTCCCTGCTCGTCCCGCCGCGGTCCGCCTCGAAGCCGGAGGAGTAGCGGAGGTACACCGTGCAGGGTCCCTGCACGAGTTCGCAGAGTTCGTCGAGCGTGGTGATGACGCGCTCGCCGGTGTCGGTACCGGTTGCTGCCTCTGTGCCTGCTTCGGTGTCTGGTTCGGTGTCCGGTTCTGTGTCCGGTCGGGTGTCGGTGCCGGGTTCCGCCCTCGTGCGGGAAGGTGCTGCCGTGTCCATGTCTCCATGCTAGGAACGGATCACCATGCGCCCCAAGAATCGATTCGCACACCACCAGTACTTCCGCTAGCCCCCTCCTGTGCTCTACCGCGGCGCCGCGGGCGCGTGGTTGTCCACATAGGAGCTCTCGGCTCTCGCGGGGAGACCTGCCCGACCGACGCTTGATCGGGAGCGCACCTCGCCGCTCCTCCGATCTACGGAAGGACAAACCCATGACTGACACCATCACCGTGCGCGGCTATGTCGCCACGGATGTGCGCCTCACCTCCGCCCAGAGCGGGCTGGCGATCGCCGGATTCCGCATGTGCTCCACGGAGCGCCGCTTCGACCGGGAGACGAACGCGTGGGTGGACGGCCACACCAACTGGTACTCCGTGTCGATGTTCCGTCAGCTCGCCACGCATGCCGGTGCCAGCATCAAGAAGGGGGACCGCGTGATCGTCACGGGCCGGTTGAGGGTACGGCCGTGGAGCAGCGCGGACGGCAGGACGGGCACATCGGTGGAGATCGACGCGGACACCGCGGGCCACGACCTGATGTGGGGGACGGCGAACTTCCGGAGGACGACCGCGGACCGCACGGACGCGCGGTCCGCGGCCGAACAGGAGGACCAGCCAGGCGCTGCGGACGACGGCCTGCCCGAGGGCATGGACGTCGCCACCGGCGAGCTGTACGACGCGACCGCGGCCTTCGGGGAGATCGGTGGCACCACGGATCCGGGCGGGCCCGGTCGTGCCGGCGACCTGGACCGATCGCACAGGGAGGACGCCGTGGACACGGCGAGCGTTCCTTTCTGACGGCCCGCCGGTGAGGAGAGGGGGCTGCCCACGGATCGGCGGGGGCCGCCCTCGGACAGGGAGCAGGGCAGCCGGCGCGGGCCGGAACGGCCGGGGCCCGCCGCGGGTGCGTGGCAGGATGAACACGTGATCACCGCCGTCCCCGCCCAGTTCGTCCGTCCGACCATCGGCCGACGGCGCATCGCGGGTGCAGCGGCGCTGGCCGCGATCCTCCTCGCGCTCAGCTCCTGCGCGGCATCGCCCGCGATGGAGGCTCCGGAAGTCTCCGCGGCGCCGGCGGGCGAACCGGCCGACCCCGCCACGACGGCGCCGGCACAGGAGGACCAGGACCCGCCTGCCGGTACGGCGCCGCCCGAGGACGACCTCGCCGGTGTGTCCGGCGCGGTCGATTCCGCCCTGCGAGCGTTGGCAGCGAACCAGGACGCGGTCACCAGCGATCAGGTCCGGGGCGCGATCGAGCAGGGGTTCACCGCGTCGGGCGTCGCGCCGGAGACGGTCGAGGTGTCGGTCGACACGACCCCGACCGGTCTGGACGTCGACGCGATCCAGGGCGCCGGCCTCCTGGGCGGGCGCTGCGTGTTCGGGGAGGTGCGGGAGGGCGCCGTGTCGGTCGTCGTGCTGCCGGCCCTGGCGTCGGGCCGGTGCTTCGTCGGTGGCCAGCGGTGAGAGTGTGAGAACACCCTGAGCACCCACTAGCCTTGAGGCATGGCGGAATTTATCTACACAATGACCAAGGCCCGCAAGGCCGTCGGCGACAAAGTCATCCTCAACGATGTCAGCATGTCGTTCTTCCCGGGCGCGAAGATCGGCGTCGTCGGCCCGAACGGGTCCGGCAAGTCCACCATCCTCAAGATCATGGCCGGCCTGGATACGCCCTCGAACGGTGAGGCCCGCCTGAGCGCCGGCTACAGTGTCGGCATCCTCCTGCAGGAACCGCCCCTGAACGAGGAGAAGACCGTTCTCGGCAACGTCCAGGAGGGCGTGGGCGAGATCTACGGCAAAATCCAGCGCTTCAACGAGATCTCCGAGGAGATGGCCAGCCCGGACGCCGACTTCGACACGCTGCTCGACGAGATGGGCAAGCTGCAGGAAGCGATCGATGCCGCCGACGCCTGGGACCTCGACTCCCAGCTCGAGCAGGCCATGGACGCCCTGCGCTGCCCGCCGCCGGACGCCGACGTCACCGTCCTGTCCGGTGGTGAGCGACGCCGGGTGGCGCTCTGCAAGCTGCTGCTGCAGAAGCCGGACCTGCTGCTCCTCGACGAGCCCACCAACCACCTGGACGCCGAGAGCGTGCTCTGGCTCGAGCAGCACCTCTCGTCCTACGCCGGTGCCGTCCTGGCCGTGACCCACGACCGCTACTTCCTCGACCACGTGGCCGAATGGATCGCCGAGGTGGACCGCGGCAACCTGTACCCCTACGAGGGCAACTACTCGACGTACCTCGAGAAGAAGCGGGCGCGCCTGGAGGTCCAGGGCAAGAAGGACCAGAAGCTCTCCAAGCGCCTCACGGAGGAACTGGAGTGGGTCCGATCCAACGCCAAGGGCCGCCAGACGAAGTCCAAGGCGCGCCTGAACCGCTACGAGGAGATGGCCGCGGAGGCGGAGCGCACCAGGAAGCTCGACTTCGAGGAGATCCAGATCCCGCCGGGCCCGAGGCTCGGCAGCCAGGTCATCGAGGCGCGCAACCTGCGCAAGGGCTACGACGACCGGATGCTCATCGACGGGCTGTCCTTCTCGCTGCCCCGGAACGGCATCGTCGGCGTCATCGGTCCCAACGGCGTCGGCAAGACCACGCTGTTCAAGACCATCGTGGGTCTCGAACCCCTCGACGGCGGTGAACTGCGCATCGGTGACTCCGTGAAGATCTCCTACGTCGACCAGTCCCGCGCCGGGATCGACCCCAACAAGAGCCTCTGGGAGGTCGTGTCGGACGGCCTCGACTTCATCCAGGTGGGTCAGGTCGAGATGCCGTCACGCGCCTACGTGTCGGCGTTCGGCTTCAAGGGACCGGACCAGCAGAAGAAGGCCGGGGTGCTTTCCGGTGGTGAGCGCAACCGCCTGAACCTCGCGATGACGCTGAAGCAGGGTGGCAACCTGCTGCTCCTCGACGAACCGACCAACGACCTCGACGTGGAGACACTCTCGAGCCTCGAGAACGCGCTGCTCGAGTTCCCCGGCTGCGCCGTCGTCGTCTCGCACGACCGGTGGTTCCTCGACCGGGTCGCCACGCACATCCTCTCCTACGAGGGCACCGAGGACGACCCGGACGCCTGGTACTGGTTCGAGGGCAACTTCGATGCCTACGAGCAGAACAAGGTGGAGCGGCTCGGACCCGACGCCGCCAAGCCGCACCGCGTCACGCACCGCCGCCTCACCCGCGACTAGTGCCCCGACGCGTGACGTGATGCAGGAAGAGGGACACGGCGGATGCCGTGTCCCTCTTCTGTTGTCCAGTAAGCAGCCCGTAATCAGCCCGTAAGCAGACCGGTCAGGCCGGCGGGACGCGGATCATGCCCTCCTGCGCCACGCTCGCCACCAGTTCGCCCTCCCGGTTGTAGATGCGTCCCGCGGCCAGGCCGCGCGCACCGGACGCGCTCGGCGAGCTCTGCACGTACAGGAGCCACTCGTCGACGCGCACGGGGCGGTGCCACCACATGGCGTGGTCGAGGCTGGCGACGCTCATGCCCGGCCGGATCCAGCTGAGCCCGTGGGGCCGGAGGATCGATTCGAGCAGGGTGTAGTCGCTCGCGTAGGCGAGGGCCGCGCGGTGGAGGTTCGGATCGTCGGGCAGCGCTCCCAGGCTCCGCATCCACACGGCGTTCCGGGGCTCCCGGGAGCCCTCGTTGCTCAGGTACAGCGGGGCGTCGACGTGCCGTATGTCGAAGGGCCGTTCGAAGGCCCACGCCCGGGCGACGGGATGGTCCAGCCGGCCGAGGAGGTCGGCGGTGGTCGGCAGGCTCTCCGGATCGGGCATCCCGGCCGGCATGGTGTCCTGGTGCACGATCCCCTCATCGGGGGTCTGGAAGGACGCGATCATCGACAGGATCGGGACGCCGTTCTGGTAGGCGTGCGTACGGCGCGCCGAGAAGGACCGGCCGTCCCGCAGCCGCTGCACGCCGAATGTGATCGGCTGGTCCGAGTCGCCTGCGCGCAGGAAGTAGGCGTGCATGGAGTGGACCTCGCGCGACGAGTCGACGGTCCGCATCGCCGCGATCAGGGACTGGGCGAGCACCTGGCCGCCGAAGACACGGCGTCCCGGCTGGCGGGCGGAGGAGCCCACGAAGATCTCCTCGTCGGTGTGCGCCCCCTCGGCACTGCTGAGGTCCAGCAGGCCGAGGAGCGCCTGCGTCGGATCGGTCGGGGGCGCCGCGGCGCCGGCCTCGTGCGGCAGATCGGTCATCGTGGTCCTTGCGGTGGTGTCGGCGGAAGCGGGAACGGGGAACGGCTACGTCCGACACTAGACGGACGCATCCGCCCTGCTCAAAACCACCCGCCGTCCGCAGGAGCGACCGCACGAGCGACCACCCGATGTCCGCACGAGCGACCACAGGAGCGACCACCGAGCGACCACCGAGCGACCACCGGCCGGAGCCCCGGCGATTCCCTGAGAGGATTGCATCATGCCCCCCGTGAACACCTTCCCCCTTCAGCTGCGTTTCGGCGACGAGGACTCGTACGGCCACGTGAACAACGTCCGGTTCCTGCAGTTCCTCGAGGACGCACGCGTGCACCTGATGAGCGGGTCCCGGCCCGGTGGTTCGTTCATGGACCTGATCGACCCGGACCACTACACGCTCGTGGGGCGCCAGGAGATCGAGTACCGGGCGCCGTTGAACTTCAGCACCCGCCCCGCTGCGGTGGACCTCTGGGTCACGGCCGTGGGCGGGTCGAGCTTCGAGCTGGGCTACTCCGTACGGGACCGCGTGGACGCCGAGGGCAGCACCACGAGTGCCGTCGCCGCGACCACCATGGTGCTGGTCAGCAGGTCCACCGGGCGGCCCGTGCGTCTCTCCGGCGACCAGAAGGACGTGCTGCTGTCCTGGCAGGGACCGGCCGTCCCCTTCCGCCGCGCACGAGGGAAGTAGGGGCGGGCGTGGGGTCCTCGGAGCTACGGTTCGCAGATGCGCAGTCGGTGGCGGACTTCCGCACCTTCACCGCGCGGGCCCGGGCGAACGACGACGGCGGCATGCGGCTGGTGGGCGTCGGCCGCGTAGCGGCGGCGTACGTGCGGACCCTCGGTCCCACGGTGCTGGGGGAGCCGCTGCCCACCGTGCTCGGGCTCCGCACCATGGCGCTCGGGGAGGATGCGGAGGTGGACGTGACCGTCTCCCTGGGGTCGGTCCTCGACAGGCTAGCCCGCATGCCCGTCGACGATGTCGTGTTCCCGGTCCCGACCGTCCCGGTCACCGAGACCTGGGCCGGGATCCTTCCGCCCCGGTCCGGCTGGGCACCCGCGGGCGAGGTGCCGTGCGCCGCCCTCGACCGGGCGGCGAAGGACGGCATCGCCGAGGTGGCGCGGAGCCTGCCCGATCGCGCCGGTGCGCCGCTCGTGAGCAGTGCACGGGCCGCCGTCTGGGGCCGGCCCCTCGGCGGCGCGGCCGGCCCGGTGCCCGCGGGAGCGGCCTTCGGTGCGTTCAGCCTGGGCTTCCTCGTCCCGGATGCCGTCGCGACGATCCACGTCAACGGCCGCTGGTCCCGGGTGAGTACTGCCCGGGGGCACATCCTCGTACGGGCCGCAGCCGTCCTCTGACCGGGACGGAGACGCCGGCACACGAGCGCATGCGCGGGCCCCGTCGGGCTAGTCGGCGGAATTGACCATCGAGTGCGCGGCGCGCTCGAGGTAGTCCCACAGGGTCGCCTCGTGCAGGGGAGCGAGTCCCAGGGAGTCCACGGCCGCGCGCATGTGCTGCAGCCAGTGGTCCCGTGCCTGGGGCCCCACCCGGAACGGCATGTGCCGCATGCGCAGCCGCGGGTGGCCGCGCTGTTCGCCGTAGGTCCTCGGCCCGCCCCAGTACTGCTCGAGGAACAGCAGGAGCCGTTCCTTCGCCGGTCCGAGGTCCTGCTCCGGGTACATGGGCCGCAGCACCTCGTCATCGGCGACGCCGTCGTAGAAGGCATCGACGAGCTTCACGAACGTCGCGTGTCCGCCCACCGTCTCGTAGAAGTTGTCCGTGTACTGGGGCTGGCTGAAGCCCTGACCTGCCGCGACGAGCCGTTCGACGGGCAGCGCGGCCCGCGCTCCGGCCGGGGGTGTGGCCGGGGGCGACGCCGGGGACGGGAGAGCGGCTGTCGGGTCGGGCGAGGAGCCGCCGGGTGCCTGCTCGCCGGTCATGCCCGGTCCTCCGCGGTGGCGGTGGCTGCATGTGCGGCCGGGGGAGCGACGTAATCGCCCTGCGACCGGTTGCCCACCTTGGTGATGTCGCCGTTGCGCACGTACCAGATGGCGCCGTGCTCGTCGACCATGCGCGTGATGCGCAGGCCCAGTGATTGCACCACGCCCACGGTCTCGCCGACCTCGATGGTGTCGCCGATGCCGTACTGGTCCTCGATGGTGATGAAGAAGCCGAGGAAGGCGTCGCGGATGACCTCACGGGCACCGAAACCGATGGCGATACCGACGATCCCGACGCTCGCGAGGATCGGCCCGATGTTGAACCCGAGCGTCTCGATGGCCATGAGGAACGCGATGATGGCGATCGTCACGGCGGCGATGCTCGAGAGCAGGCCGCCGATGGTCTCGGCGCGCTGCACCCGACGGGCACTGTCGAACGGGCGCAGTGCGGGCTGGGCCCATTTGAAGTGGGGCTTCTTGAACACGCTGTAGCCGTTCTGGACGCGTGTGACGGACCGCGCGATCAGGTAGCGGACCACGAGCCACATCAGGAGGGCGCCGATCATGATGATCAGAGCTGTGATGACCTGGCCGCCATAGCCGAGGGGGGTGAGGAATGTCATGAGGGGTCACTTTCAGGCAGGCATCCGGGACGTCCGCCACGAGGGCACAGTGGCGCGGGGATGCCTTAACAGGCTACAGCGGCGCCCCCACGGACGTGGGCTCGTGGTGGACGGGGAAGGCCAGCGACCGGGCGATGAAGCACAGCCGGTTCGCCTCCGCGTGCAGGGAGTCCGCGAGGTCCGCCTGCCCTGGATCCTGCAGCTCGACGCGGGGGCGCAGCACGATGCCCGTGAACTCGCCGCTGCCGTCCGGGTTGAGGCGCAGCGTCCCGGTTGCCTCGTCGCTGTACCCGGTGACCACCACGCCCGCCCTCACCGCGACGTGCAGGTAGGACAGCATGTGGCACTGCGCGACGGCGGTCAGGAGCAGCTGCTCGGGATTCCACCGGTCCTTCGACCCGTGGAAGGTGGGATCGGCGGTCCCGAGGAGGCGCCCCGGGCCCTCCACATCCACCTCGTGGTCGCGGCTGTAGGCGCGGTAGCCCGCCGTGCCGGTGCCCAGGTTGCCCGTCCAGCGGATCCGCGCCGCGTAGGAGTGTTCCTGCAGGTTCATGACTCGACCCTAGTACCCGTGAGTACCCGTGCACGCGGGGGGAGGACCGGAGCGGCCCTCCCCGGGTGCCCCTACCGGTCGGCGGCCTGCGCCTTGAGGGCCCGCACGATGCCGTCGCGGCTCTCGAGCACCAGGCGGCGCAGCGAGGGCGCCTCGGTGCCGAGCTCGGCGAGGAAGGCGTCCGTCCGGTCCAGGGTCTCCTGCGTGGTCTGCAGCGAGGGGTACAGGCCCACGACGATCTGCTGGGCGATCTCGTGCGTGCGCGTCTCCCACACCTGCCGCAGCGACGCGAAATACCGCTCCACGTACGGTTCGAGGAGCGCGCGGTCGTGCACGCGGGTGAAGCCGACGATCATAGCGCGCTGCGTGGCGTTGGGCAGGTCGGTGGCGTCGACGAGCGCCGTCCACGCGGCTTCCTTGCCCTCCGCCGTCGGCAGCGCCGCGAGGGCCCCCGCCGCCGCCAGCTCACCGGTCGCCGTCGAGTCCCGGGCCAGCTCGGCCTCGACGTCGGCGGCACCTGCACGGCCGCCGGCCACCAGGCTGGTCAGCAGCTCCCACCGCAGGTCCTGGTCGACGGCGAGGCCCTCGGGCACGCGCTCACCGGTGAGCATCGCGTGGACGGTGTCGAGCTGGGGCACCGTGCGGGCGTGCGCGGAGAACGCCTTCGTGAACTGCAGCTGGGCATCGGACCCCGCCTCGGCGGCGAGGGCGAGCTCGAGCAGGCTGTCCGCCGCGGCATCGCCCATGGCCTCGCGGTCCGCGGGGTCGACGTAGAACGCGAGGGTCGAGGCGAGCTGCCGGAGCAGCACGAGTACCACGGAGGAGTCCGACTCAGCGCCCACGTTCTGCAGCACGAGCTCCACGTAGTCACGGGCGGGCGTCTCACCGTCGCGCGCGGCGTCCCACGCGGAGGCGAGGACGAGCGTGCGGGGGAGGGAGTCCTCGAAGTCCCTGACATGGCGTACAGAGGCCCGCAGCGACGCCGCGTCGAGCCGGATCTTCGCGTAGGCGAGGTCGTCGTCGTTCAGCAGGACCAGGACGGGCCGCGTGCGTCCCACGAGCTCGGGGACGTCGGTGCGCTCGCCGTCGACGTCGAGTTCGAGCCGGTGCACCCGGACCAGCGAGCCGTCGTCGTCGTGATCGTAGAAGCCGACCGCCAGGCGGTGCGGCCGCAGGGTGGGGAACTCCTCGATCGCCGTCTGCACGATGGTGAAGGCGGTGATGGTGCCGTCCTCGTCCGTGGTGATCTCGGGGCGGAGGGTATTGACGCCGGCGGTTTCGAGCCACAGGGCCGACCACGCCTTCAGGTCGCGGCCGCTGGAGGCCTCGAGCTCGGACAGGAGGTCCACGAGCTCGGTGTTCTTCCAGGAGTGCTTGGCGAAGTACTGGCGGACGCCCGCCATGAACTCCTCGTGACCCACCCAGGCCACGAGCTGCTTGAGCACCGAGGCGCCCTTGGCGTAGGTGATGCCGTCGAAGTTGACCTGCACGTCCTCGAGGTCGTTGATCTGCGCCACGATGGGGTGCGTGGAGGGCAGCTGGTCCTGGCGGTAGGCCCAGCCCTTCTCCAGGATCGCGAAGGTCGTCCACGCCTGCTCGAACTCGGTCGCCTCGGCCGCGGCGAGGGTGGACATGAACTCCGCGAAGGACTCGTTCAGCCAGAGGTCGTTCCACCAGCGCATGGTGACGAGGTCGCCGAACCACATGTGGGCCAGCTCGTGCAGGATCGTGATGGCGCGCCGTTCGACGGTGGCATCGGGCACCCGGCCCCGGAAGACGTAGGTCTCCACGAAGGTCACGGCCCCCGCGTTCTCCATCGCGCCGGCGTTGAACTCGGGCACGAACAGCTGGTCGTACTTCTCGAACGGGTAGGGCGCGCCGAACTGCTCCTCGTAGAAGGCGAAGCCCTGGCGGGTGAGCGCGAAGATGTTCTCGGCGTCCATGTACTGCATGAGCGACTTCCGGGCGAAGACGCCGAGCGGGATGGTCCGCCCGTCCGAGCTCGTGAGCTCGCTGTGCACGGACTGGTAGGGCCCGGCGATCAGCGCGGTCACGTAGGAGGACATGACGGGCGTGGGCTCGAAGGCCCAGGTGGAGGCCGCGGCACCGTCAGTGCCGTCCGCTCCGGCCTGGACGGGTTCCGGCGTCGCACTGTTGGAGATGACGTCCCAGTGGGACGGCGCCGTCACGGTGAAGCGGAACGTCGACTTGAGGTCCGGCTGCTCGAAGACGGCGAAGACGCGGCGGGAGTCGGGCACCTCGAACTGGGTGTACAGGTACACCTCCCCGTCCACGGGGTCGGTGAAGCGGTGCAGGCCCTCGCCCGTGTTCATGTACGGCATGTCGGCCTCGACCACCAGCCGGTTGCTCGCGGCCAGCGACGGCAGCTGGATCCTGGCGCCGTCGGACACCTCTGCGGCGTCGAGCGGGACACCATTGAGTTCGACGCGGTGCACGGTGTCCGTCACGGCGTCGATGAACGTCGCCGTGCCCGGCTCGGCGTCGAAGGAGACGACCGTCGTCGACCGGAAGAGGCGCTCGCCGCGTGTCAGGTCGAGGGTGATCTCGTAGGAGTGGACGGTGAGCAGATCGGCGCGCGTACGTGCTTCGTCGCGCGTCAGGTTCAGACCGGGCAAGGATCGCCTCCAGGGTGGGAATCGGGGGCCGCACGTGTGATGGGGATTACGCGGCGCTTAGATTCTCTCATTCCGCCAGGTGCCGCCGCTCGCACCGGGGGTCATCCGGGCGCCACCCGGGCGGACTAGGCTGGGACGCGTCCTGCCCTGCCGGGCACGCGACCCCCTCAGCCACCGCCGGTCACCCCCCGGCGCCGTCCCGAAGGAACAGATGTCCATGCGCGTCCACCTCGCCACAGACCACGCCGGCATGGAGCTGAGCGCCCACCTGCTCTCGCACCTCACCGCCGCCGGGTACGACATCGTCGACCACGGCCCGGCGTCGTACGACCCCGAGGACGACTACCCCTCCTTCTGTATCCACGCCGCGCAGGCCGTCGTCGCGGACCGGGCCGCCGGTATCGAGGCCCTCGGGATCGTCCTCGGCGGCTCCGGCAACGGCGAGCAGATCGCCGCGAACAAGGTGCGGGGCGCACGGGCGGCCCTCGCCTGGAACCTCGACACCGCGCGCCTCGGCCGCCAGCACAACGACGCGAACGTCGTGGCCGTCGGCGGCCGCCAGCACTCCGTGGAGGAGGCGACGGCCATCATCGAGGCGTTCCTCGCCGAGCCGTTCAGCGGCGCCGAGCGGCACAGCCGCCGGATCGCCCAGATCGCCCGATTCGAGGAGACGGGGACTCTTGCCTGAGGGCCACTCGGTCCATCGGCTGGCGAAGCAGTTCACCTCGGTCTTCGTCGGCGAGCAGCTCGCAGTGTCCAGCCCGCAGGGACGCTTCGCCGCCGGCGCGGCACTGCTCGACGGCGGCACGCTGCTGAGCGCCATCGCGCACGGCAAGCAGATGTTCCTGCGGTTCGACGGCGACCGCGTGCTGCGGATCCACCTCGGGCTGTACGGTGCGTGGAGCTTCGGCGGCGATGAGACCTTCCGGGGGGCGTCGAGCATCGGCGCACCCCGCCGGGTGGGGGAGTCGGAGCAACCCTCCGCCGAGGGCGACGACCCCGCCGCCGCCGGCTACGGTGGTCCGCCCGACCCCGTCGGAGCAGTACGGGTGCGGCTCGTGTCCGCCCACGGCTGGGCGGATCTGCGCGGACCGACGGCCTGCGAGGTCATCACCGGCGCCGAGGAGGAGGCCGCGCGCGCTCGGCTCGGCCCGGATCCGCTGCAGCCGGCAACGGATGGCACCGTCTTCGTCCGCAAGGTCATGTCGAGCATCACGCCGGTCGGCATCCAGCTCATGAACCAGGCGGTCATCGCAGGGATCGGCAACATCTACCGCGCCGAGGTGCTGTTCCTGCAGGGGATCAACCCGTGGCGCCCCGGGAAGCAGCTCCGCGACGACGAGGCCGCCGGCCTCTGGGCGGACACGGTGCGGCTCATGAAGGACGGCGTGCGGGAGGGACGCATCATCACGACGACGGCGGAGGCCCGGAACGGCAGGCCGAAGCGGTCGGCGCCGAACTACGTGTACAAGAGGACGGGGCTCCCGTGCCGCCGCTGCGCGACGCCGATCCTGACCGCCGACATGGCGGCGCGGACGGTGTACTGGTGCCCGCAGTGCCAGGCGGACTGAAGGGCACCCGGGTGGCCTGACCGGCGGTATGGAATCGGCCGGTTAAAGCGGAACACCCGGACGCGCGGGTCCGGGTGCGGGTCCGGCGCCTGCCGGGATCAGAGGGGATGACGGGAATCGAACCCGCGTAATCAGTTTGGAAGACTGAGGCTTTACCATTAAGCTACATCCCCGAAGCGAGGCCTCGTGGACCCTCGTGGAACGCCTACAACTACACCACAGCCGCCGCGCGTTCGCCAAATGTGCGTGGTTCTCGTAAAGGTGCGTAGACTGACACTCGCACTTACGGGGTGTAGCTCAGCTTGGTAGAGCGCCTGCTTTGGGAGCAGGAAGTCGCAGGTTCAACTCCTGTCACCCCGACTCTGTCGTGTGATGAGGAAAGTGCCTCCGCTGCAGAACCAATCCCAATCATCCCAGGAGTCCTACGCTGTGAAGAGCGCTGTTGAAACCCTTTCCCCCACCCGGGTGAAGCTGAACGTCGAGGTCCCCTTCGAGGAACTTGAGCCCAGCATCGACGAGGCCTACAAGACCATCGCCACCCAGGTCCAGGTTCCAGGCTTCCGCAAGGGCAAGGTCCCCCAGCAGCTCATCGATCAGCGGGTCGGCCGCGGCTACGTGATCGAGACCGCGATCAACGATGGCCTGAACGGCTTCTACCAGAGCGCCGTGCAGGAGACGGGCATCCGCCCGCTCAGCCGCCCCGAGGTCGAGATCACCGAGGTCCCGGACCCCGCGAAGAAGGACGGCCAGCTGACCTTCACGGTCGAGCTGGATATCCGCCCCGAGATCGAGCTGCCCGACTACAAGGGCATCGACGTCACCGTCGAGCCCGTCGAGGCCTCGGACGAGGACATCCAGAAGGCCATGGACGAGCTGCGCGGCCGCTTCGGCACCCTCACCACGGTCGACCGCCCCTCGCAGGACGGCGACTTCCTCACCATCGACCTCACCGCGTCGGTCGATGGCGTCGAGGTCGACTCGGCACAGGATCTGTCCTACCAGATCGGCTCCGGAACCATGCTCGAGGGCATGGACGAGGCCGTCACCGGGCTGTCCACGGACGAGAGCGCGACCTTCGAGACCAAGCTGGCCGGCGGTGAGCACGCCGGTGCCGACGCACAGGTGACCGTCGCCGTGAAGGCCGTCAAGGAGCGCGAGCTGCCCGAGGTCGACGACGAGTTCGCCCAGCTCGCCAGCGAGTTCGACACCGCCGAGGAACTGCGCGCCGACCTGACGAAGCAGGCCTCCGAGTCCAAGCTCATGGACCAGGGCGTCGAGGCGCGGGACAAGGTGCTGGACAAGCTCGTCGAGCTCGTCGCCGTGCCGGTGCCCGAGAGCGTCATCGAGGAGCAGCTGGAGCAGCACTTCAACGGCGAGAACGCCCACACTGCCGCAGCGGACCACGACACCGAGGAGCACCGCGCCGAGGTCCGTACCAACACGGAGCGCGCCTTCCAGAACGAGGTCATCCTCGACGCCGTCGCCGAGAAGGAGGAGGTGGGCGTCAGCCAGAGCGAGCTGATCGACTACATCGTCTCCACCGCCGGCCAGTACGGCATGGAACCGAACCAGTTCGCCCAGATGCTCGACCAGAGCGGCCAGGTCCCGATGATCGTGGGAGAGGTCCGCCGCCGCAAGGCCCTTGCCAAGGTCCTCGAGTACGCCACGGTCACCGACACCAACGGTGCGGCCGTCGACCTCACCGAGTTCGTGCGCCCCGCGGGCGACGACGAGGCCGAGACGGTCCAGGTCGACGACGTCGACACCGAGCAGGACGCCGTCGAGGACATCCAGGCGACGGAAGCCGACACCACCGAGGCAGCCACCGCCGAGTCAGCCACGACCGAGCCCGAGAGCTCGGAGTCGACTGACGCCGCGGCCGAGCCCGCCGGGTCGGCCGAGGAGCCGGAGGCCGCCGAGGCGCCCAAGAAGAAGCGCGCCCCGCGGAAGAAGCCGGCCGCCGAGTAGGACCAGCCATGCCGACAGCGGTGCCGCAGCCTTCGGGCGCGGCGCCGCTGCCGCGTTAAGGCCCCGGAGCGGCTGCGCGGTGCGCCCGCGGGACGTCGGTGGGGCCGGACCCAGCCACCGTGCGCCGTCAGCGAACAGTTCCCCACGCGGGAGCAAATCGGCCGGGCAGCGGGTTAGTGTCCAAGAAGAGACAAAAGGACGGGTAGGCCGACGAGGCACCACCCGCCAGAGTGAGAGGTCAACGTCCATGACAACCGAACCACGCACCCCGAGCATGGCAGGCCCCGAAATGGGCGGTCGTGATGAGTACATCTACAACCGGCTCCTCAAGGAGCGCATCATCTGGCTCGGTTCCGAGGTCCGCGACGACAACGCGAACGTCATCTGCTCCCAGCTGCTGCTGCTGTCCGCCGAGGATCCTGAGCGCGACATCTACCTCTACATCAACTCTCCCGGCGGGTCCGTGACGGCCGGTATGGCCATCTACGACACCATGCAGTTCATCCCGAACGACGTCGTCACCGTGGCCACCGGCCTCGCCGCGTCCATGGGCCAGTTCCTGCTGTCCTCGGGCACGAAGGGCAAGCGCTACGCGACCCCCCACGCACGCATCCTGATGCACCAGCCCTCCGGCGGTATCGGCGGCACGGCGACCGACATCCGCATCCAGGCGGAGCTCATCCTCCACATGAAGCGGGTCATGGCCGAGCTGACCGCGGAGCAGACGGGCCAGACGGTCGAGACGATCCTCAAGGACAACGACCGCGACAAGTGGTTCACGGCCCAGGAAGCCCTCGACTACGGGTTCTTCGACCACATCTCCGCGCACTCCGGCTCCGTCGCGGGCGGCGGCGGCACCGACCAGACGGAGCAGACCGCGTAGTCCGCGCAGCAGCCCCACTCCTACCAGTCGTCCTACAGGAGACACCATGAACCACGATTTCCAGGCAGCCGCGGGATCCAGCGCACGCAACCTCCCCACGAGCCGCTACATCCTCCCCCAGTTCGAAGAGCGCACGCCCTACGGCTTCAAGCGCCAGGACCCGTACACGAAGCTGTTCGAGGACCGCATCATCTTCCTCGGCACGCAGGTCGACGACGCGTCAGCCGACGACGTCATGGCGCAGCTGCTCGTGCTCGAGTCAACGGATCCCGAGCGCGACATCACGCTGTACATCAACTCGCCCGGTGGCTCCTTCACCGCCATGACGGCGATCTACGACACCATGCAGTTCATCCGGCCCGAGGTCCAGACCGTGTGCCTCGGCCAGGCCGCGAGTGCCGCCGCCGTCCTGCTCGCCGCCGGCGCGCCGGGCAAGCGCCTCGCCCTGCCGAACGCACGCGTGCTGATCCACCAGCCCGCCCTCTCCGGAGGACAGGGCGGGCAGGCCTCCGACCTGGAGATCCAGGCCAACGAGGTCATGCGCATGCGCACCTGGCTCGAGGACACCCTCGCACTGCACTCGGGCCGCACGCCCGAGCAGGTCAACATCGACATCGAGCGCGACAAGATCCTCACCGCCGCCGATGCTGTCGCATACGGCCTGGTGGACGAGGTCCTGAACTCGCGCAAGATCACCCCGCCGAAGATCAACACCCCGTAGCCGGGACGGCGCGACCGGCGGTCCACGTGATCGCCGGCCGCGTCATCCGGTCGCTTCACCGCCCGTGGCGCCCCAAGGCACCACGGGCATTTTGATACTGGCCACCGAGGCCATGTGGCCTACAGTGGTCTTAGCAATCGTGTAATACCTAAGGGGATTGAACCATGGCTCGCATTGGTGAGAGCACCGATTTGCTCAAGTGCTCTTTCTGCGGGAAGAGCCAGAAGCAGGTCCGGAAGCTGATTGCCGGTCCCGGCGTGTACATCTGCGACGAGTGCATCGACCTGTGCAACGAGATCATCGAGGAGGAGCTCTCCGAGGTGGCCGATCTCGGCACGTTCGAGCTGCCCAAGCCCCGCGAGATCTTCGACTTCCTGCAGGAGTACGTCGTGGGCCAGGAGCCGGCCAAGCGGTCCCTCGCGGTCGCCGTGTACAACCACTACAAGCGCATCCAGTCCGGCAACGGCCCCCGCGCCGCCGGGACACTCGCCGACGCGGCCGAGACCGAGGACGTCGAGATCGCGAAGTCGAACATCCTTCTCATCGGCCCCACGGGCTGTGGCAAGACCTACCTCGCGCAGACGCTCGCCCGCCGGCTGAACGTCCCGTTCGCCGTTGCCGATGCCACGGCCCTCACCGAGGCGGGCTACGTCGGCGAGGACGTGGAGAACATCCTCCTGAAGCTCATCCAGGCCGCCGACTACGACGTCAAGAAGGCCGAGCAGGGCATCATCTACATCGACGAGATCGACAAGATCTCGCGCAAGAGCGAGAACCCGTCGATCACGCGTGACGTCTCCGGCGAGGGCGTCCAGCAGGCGCTGCTGAAGATCCTCGAGGGCACTGTCGCCTCGGTGCCGCCGCAGGGCGGGCGGAAGCACCCGCACCAGGAGTTCATCCAGATCGACACCACCAACGTGCTGTTCATCGTCGCCGGCGCCTTCGCGGGGCTCGAGGAGATCATCGGGTCGCGGGCCGGCCGCAAGGGCATCGGCTTCGGCGCGCCGCTGAGCTCGCTGAAGAACGAGGAGGTCAGCTACGGCGACGTCATGCCGGAGGACCTGCTGAAGTTCGGGCTGATTCCCGAGTTCATCGGGCGCCTCCCCGTCATCACCACGGTGACGCACCTCGACCGTCCGGCGCTCATGCAGATCCTGACCGAGCCCAAGAACGCCCTCATGAAGCAGTACCAGAAGATGTTCCTGCTCGACGGTGTCGAGCTCGTCTTCGAACCGAAGGCGCTCGAGGCGATCGCCGATCTCGCCCTCGACCGCGGCACGGGTGCGCGCGGCCTTCGCGCCATCATGGAGGAGGTGCTCCTCCCGGTCATGTTCGACCTCCCGAGCCGCGAGGACATCGCCACCGTGGTCATCACGGACGATGTCGTCGGGCGTCGTGCAGAGCCCACGCTGATCTCCCACGAAGTGGTCGCCAAGCGGCGCAACAAGTCCGCCTGACGCTCGCACCACAGGAAGGGCCCGGCCGTTCGGCCGGGCCCTTCCTGTCTTGAGCCTCCGGGACGCGGGACTACAGGCCGGCTGGGACCTCTGCCTCGGTGTTCACGGCGGGGTAGGTGGGCGGGTGGACGGCGGCCATCTCCTCCATGACGCGGACGACCTGGCAGCTGTAGCCGAACTCGTTGTCGTACCAGACGTAGAGCACCGCGTGGTGGCCGTCGGCGATGGTCGCGAGTCCGTCGACGATGCCCGCGCGGCGTGAGCCGACGAAGTCGGTGGAGACGACTTCGGGGCTGGCGATGTAGTCGATCTGTTTGCGGATGGTCGAGTGCAGGGACATCTCGCGCAGGTATTCGTTGACCTCGTCCTTGGAGGTGGGGTGTTCGAGGGTGAGGTTCAGGATGGCGATGGAGACATCCGGGGTGGGGACGCGGATGGAGCTGCCCGTGAGCTTGCCGGCCAGCTCCGGGAGGGCCTTGGCCACGGCGGTCGCGGCTCCGGTCTCGGTGAGGACCATGTTCAGGGCCGCGGAGCGGCCGCGGCGGTCGCCCTTATGGAAGTTGTCGATGAGGTTCTGGTCGTTCGTGAAGGAGTGCACGGTCTCCACGTGCCCGTGGACCACGCCGTAGCGGTCGTTGATGGCCTTCAGGACGGGCGTGATCGCGTTCGTGGTGCAGGACGCCGCGGTGATGATCCGGTCGCTGTCCTCGATGGCGTCATGGTTGATGCCGTGCACGATGTTCTTCAGCGCCCCCTTGCCCGGCGCGGTGAGCAGGACCCTGGCCACGCCCGTGCTTCGCAGGTGCTGCGACAGGCCCGCCTCGTCGCGCCAGCGGCCCGTGTTGTCGACCACGAGGGCGTCCCGGATGCCGTAGGCGGTGTAGTCGATGGACGCGGGGTCGTCGGAGTAGATGACCTGGATCCGGATGCCGTTGGCGGTGATGGTGTTCGCCGCCTCGTCGACCTGGATGGTCCCCTCGAAGGGCCCGTGGACGGAGTCGCGGCGGAGCAGGCTGGCGCGTTTGACGAGGTCGTTGTCGGAGCCGCGGCGGACCACGACGGCGCGTAGCCGCAGCCCGTGGCCGCCGCCGGCCTTCTCGATGAGCAGGCGGGCCACGAGGCGACCGATCCGCCCGAACCCGTAGAGCACGACGTCGGTGCTGGTGCGCTCGTCCCGCCCGCCCTGTCCTACGATGTCGGCCAGTTCCGCCCGGACGAACTCCTCGAGCGTGCGCCCGTCCCCGGCGCCGACGGCACGGTCGTAGGCGTTGCGCAGGCGCCCGATGTCGATGGCCGCGGCCCCGAGGTCGAGGTCGGTGAGGATCTGCAGCAGGGGAGCGGTGTCCTCGAGGAGGAGCGCCTCGGTGGTGATGCGCCGTGCGAAGCGGTGCGCCTTGAGGATGCTCATGGTGGACTTGTTGATCAGGCTGCGCCCGTGAATGCTCGTGACCACGTTGTTGGTGCGGTACAGACGTCCGATCAGCGGGATCATGGCCTCGGCGAGCGCCTCGCGCTCGAGCCACATGTCATGGGTTTCGGCGTGGTTCTCGGTGTGGTTCTCTATCCGGTCGTGCTGCAAGAGTTCATCCCTTCGGGCACCGGCATGACCGGTGCGGACTCCTCCAGCCGGATGGCGGCGCAGGGATAGCGCCAGGCACCGTCGACTGGTCGTGTCCTCCCATTAGACCGCCCCGCACGGCTCCGCACCAATTTCGAGCAAGCCGTCCTGACGGGACGCCCGGAATACGGTGCGTACGGCGCGGGTTGCACCGGGAAAGGCCCGAGGCCTGTCCACTATTCGAAGGAGTACTGCATGAGCGAGTCCACCACCGTCGAGAAGGCCGATTTCTGGTTCGACCCCCTGTGCCCCTTCGCCTGGATCACGTCGCGCTGGATGGGTGAGGTCGAGCAGGTCCGGAACATCTCGGTGGACTGGCACGTCATGAGCCTGTCCGTGCTGAACGAGGGACGCGACCTGCCGGAGGACTACCGGACCCTGATGGATCGGGGGTGGGGCCCCGTCCGCGTCATCATCGCCGCGGCGGAGCTGCACGGCGGCGAGTACATCAAGAAGCTCTACGACGCGATGGGCACCCGCATCCACATCGGGCAGAACAGGGACTTCGACGTGGTCATCCGCGAGTCGCTCGACGAGGTCGGTCTGCCCGCCGAGCTCGCGCGCTACGCGAGCTCGGACGAGTACGACGCGCAGCTCCGCGCCTCCCATAAGGACGGCATCGACCGCGTCGGCGACGAGGTCGGGACGCCCGTCGTGGCATTCAACGGCACCGCGTTCTTCGGCCCCGTGCTCACGAGGATCCCGCGCGGCGAGCAGGCCGGCCGGATCTTCGACGGCGCCGTGCTGATGTCCGAGTTCCCCGGGTTCTTCGAGCTCAAGCGCTCCCGCACGGAGAGCCCCGCGTTCGACTAGGCACCCTGGGACGCAGAAGGGACCCGCTCGTCCGAGCGGGTCCCTTCTGCGTCCCACCGGCCGCCGGCCGGCTACTGCTCGGGCTGCGGGACGAGTTCCACCTCGGAGACGGCCAGCGGGCCGTCGCCCTCCGCGAACCGGAGGTCCTTCGCGTTGCCGGCCGCCAGCAGGTCCGCGAGACCTGCCCGTAGCTGGTCCACCTGCGCGGCGGGCGCCGTCACGACGGCGGTCTCCACCTCGGTGCGCTGCTTGACCTTCGCCTCGGACTTCGCCTTGCGGATGCCTCCGAGGGCCAGGGACACGGTCGTCAGCACGCCGGCATCGGCGGTTCCGGGCAGCCCAGCGAGGGACCCGGCGCTCGGCCAGGCCGCCCGGTGCACGGAACCCTGGCGCCACCAGCTCCACACCTCCTCGGTCGCGAACGGCAGGAACGGCGCGAAGAGCCGCAGCAGGGCGTCGAGCGTGGTGGCCAGAGCGGTCTGGACCGATTGCGTCCCCGCGTCGCCCGCATCGCCGTAGGCGCGGTCCTTGACCAGCTCCACGTAGTCGTCCGTGAAGGTCCAGAAGAAGGACTCCGTGAGCTGGAGTGCCCGGGCGTAGTCGTACTTCTCGAACGCGGCCGTCGCCTGCTCCGTGACGGTGCGCAGCTGCGCGAGCAGCGCCAGGTCCAGCGCCTCCGTGACCCGCCCGAGCGACCCCTCGCCGACGGACGCATCCGTGACCCCGAGGTTCAGCACGAACTTCGACGCGTTGAGGAGCTTGATGGCGAGGCGGCGCCCGATCTTCATCTGGTTGACCTCGTACGCGGTGTCCGCGCCGAGCTTCGCCGAGGCGGCCCAGTAGCGGACCGCGTCGGCGCCGAACTGCTCGAGGACGTCGGTCGGGACCACCACGTTGCCCTTGGACTTCGACATCTTCTTGCGGTCGGGGTCGAGGATCCAGCCCGAGAGCGCGGCGTGTTTCCACGGCACCGAGTCCTGCAGCGCGTCGGCGCGGACGGCGGTGGAGAACAGCCAGGTCCTGATGATGTCGTGCCCCTGCGGACGCAGGTCGAACGGGAACACCGTGGCGAACAGGTCCTCGTCGCGCGCCCAGCCGCCCACGATCTGCGGGGTGAGGGACGACGTCGCCCAGGTGTCCAGGACGTCGCTGTCACCGATGAAGCCGCCGGGCTGGTTCCGGGCGGACTCGTCGAAGCCCGGCGCCGGGTCGGCGGCCGGGTCCACGGGCAGGGCCTCGAGCGCAGGGAGGATGGGGTCCTCGTACTCGGGTTCGCCGTCGGCGTCCAGGCGGTACCAGACCGGGACGGGCACGCCGAAGAACCGCTGACGGGAGACGAGCCAGTCGCCGTTCAGGCCTTCGATCCAGTTCTCGTAGCGCGAGCGCATGAAGGCCGGGTGGAAGTCGATCTCGCGACCGCGCGCGATCAGCGCCTCGCGCTTGCCGGCGTCGCGCCCTCCGTTCCTGATGTACCACTGGCGGCTCGTCACCACTTCCAGCGGCTTGTCGCCCTTCTCGTAGAAGTTGACCGGGTGCATGATCTTCTTCGGCTCGCCCTCGAGGTCCCCGCTGTCGCGGAGCATCGAGACGACGGCCTCCTTGGCGCTGAAGATCGTCTTGCCGGCCAGTTGCCCGTAGTGCTCACGCGCCCGTCCGGTGGCGATCCACTCCGGCGTCTCCGAGCGGAGGCGTCCGTCCCTGCCGACGACGGCGCGCGTGGGCAGCTGCAGCTCACGCCACCACGTGACGTCGGTGAGGTCGCCGAAGGTGCAGATCATCGCGATGCCGCTGCCCTTGTCGGGCTTGGCGAGGGGGTGCGCCTTGACCTCGACCTCGACGTCGAACAGGGGCGAGGTCACCGTGGTGCCGAACAGTGGCTTGTACCGCTCGTCGTCCGGGTGGGCCACGAGTGCCACGCACGCCGGGAGCAGCTCGGGCCGGGTCGTCTCGATGTGGACCTGCCCGCCGTCCGGCAGATGGAAGGCGATCCGGTGGTACGCGCCGGGCTGCTCACGGTCCTCCAACTCCGCCTGGGCCACCGCGGTGCGGAAGGTGACGTCCCACAGGGTGGGGGCCTCGGCGAGGTACGCGTCGCCGGCCTTCAGGTTCTCGAGGAAGGCGCGCTGCGAGACAGCCCGGGAGGTGTCGTCGATGGTCCGGTACGTCAGGTCCCAGTCGACCGAGAGGCCCAGGGTGCTGAAGAGGTTCTCGAAGACCTTCTCGTCCTCGACGGCCAGTTCCTCGCAGAGCTCGATGAAGTTCCGGCGCGAGACGGCGTCGAAGTCGCGCTGGTTCTTCGCCGGCTCGGCGGGCGGGCGGTAGCCGGCGTCGTAGGCCACCGAGGGGTCGCAGCGCACGCCGTAGTAGTTCTGCACGCGGCGCTCGGTGGGCAGGCCGTTGTCGTCCCAGCCCATCGGATAGAACACGTTGGCGCCGTTCATGCGCTTGAAGCGGGCCATCACGTCGGTCTGCGTGTAGGAGAACATGTGCCCGACATGGAGGGAACCCGACGCCGTGGGCGGGGGAGTGTCGATCGAGTACACCTGCTCGCGCGTGGTGTCGCGCCGGAAGGTGTAGGTGCCGTCCTCACGCCACTGGCGGGACAGCCTCTCCTCGAGGCCCTCGAGGGCGGGTTTGTCGGGAACGGAAACGGGCTGGGGGGAGGGCGTGTCTGTGCCCTGGGTGGTGTCGGCCATCCCTCCATTGTTCCCTACCCCGGGGGACCCGCTCTCCGGACCGCCCCGAGGAGATCCGGACGTCCTCCGGCACGGATCATCAGGCGGCGGGCTGACCGTGGATGAGCCGGCAGGACTCCTTGTCCCGGAGGTGATCGTTACAGTGGCCCCATGAGCCAGTCATCGCCCGCGCCGCTCGGCGCCCCTGCAGATCCTGCCCCTTCCGCCCTGCGCGTGATCGTCACCGGAGCCAGTTCCGGGATCGGCGCGGCCACCGTGCGCGCGCTCCGCCGCGACGGGTGGGACGTCGTCGCGGCGGCCCGGCGCCTGGACCGCCTCACGGCGCTCGCGGAGGAGACGGGGGCCACGCCGATGGCCCTCGACGTCACCGATCAGGCCTCGGTCGATGCCTTCGCCGCGGAGGTCACGGCCGCCGGACCGGTCCACGCGCTCGTCAACAACGCGGGCGGAGCGTTCGGTGCGGACCGGGTCGCGGACGCGGTGACGGCGGACTGGGAATGGATGTACAACGTGAACGTCCTCGGTTCGATGCGCATGACCCGCGCACTGCTGCCGGCCCTGCGCGACGGCGGCCAGGGCAGCGTCCTGTTCCTGACCTCGACCGCTGCGCTCGCCGCCTACGAGGGCGGGGCCGGGTACTGCGGCGTCAAGGCGGCCCAGGAGTCGATGGCGCGTTCGCTCCGGCTCGAGGAGGCCGAGCACAACATCCGCGTGATCGAGGTGTCGCCCGGCATGGTGCACACCGAGGAGTTCTCCCTCAACCGTCTCGGCGGCGACCGGGGCGCGGCGGACAGGGTCTACGAGGGCGTGAGTTTCCCGCTGACGGCCGACGACGTCGCCTCGGCGGTGGCCTTCACCCTCAACGCGCCGCACCACATGAACATCGACCACCTCGTCCTGCGCCCGCTCGCCCAGGCCGCCAACCACAAGGTGCTGCGATCCGAGTGGTAGCAGAACCTCGCGCCGACCGGTGAGCTCGACGGGTCAGGCCCGCGGCGAGACGACGAGACGCACCGAGTAGTTGTCCATGGTCCCGGGCAGGGGCCGCTCCGGGTCGAGGTCCTGGCCCTCCTCCACGCGGACGTCGTGCCCGCTCACCAGCGAGGCGAGGGCCGCGCTCGTCAGGAGCAGCACCAGCTGTTTCCCGGGACACACCACCGGACCGTCGCTGAACGGCACGAGCGGCCAGCCGTCGTCCTCGTCGGTCAACCAGCGCTCGGGCGAGAAGTTGTGGGCGCTGCGCAGCGAGCGCTCGTCACGGTGGAAGTACGGCGCGTAGACGAGCACGCCGCAGTCCGCCGGCATGGTCCCCTCCGGCCACTCCACGGGTCCTGTGGTCTGGCGGAGGATCATCGGGGTGGTGGGCCAGAGGCGCAGGGTCTCGAGGACGCTCGCCCGCAGGTAGGGGAGCACGCGGCGCCCCGAGGTGTCGCCGTCGATCTCGCGGCGCGCCGTCGCCATCGCCTCCGGGTGGGTGGCGAGCACGGTCAGGGTGCGGAAGACCGCCATGCCCGCCGGGTCGAAGGCGAACAGCCACTGGGGAACCTGCTGCGCGGGCTCGGCGCCCTCTGCCTTCGGGGCGGCCGCCATCACGGCGGCCAGGCTGCCGGGTTCGGCGTTCGCCAGCTCGTCGCTGATCCGCTGCAGGAAGCGGCGACGGGTGTCCTTCCGCACCGGCTTGAGGAACGCCCAGTTGCCGTCCTTCCGCAGCCGGATGATCATCGCGGTGAGCTCCTTGTCGTCCCGTGCGTGGTCGCCGAAGACAACCCGCCGCACCACGCGGTACCAGGCGTCGAGGAAGTCGGCCCAGGGCAGCGATCCGGTCCTCAGCGCTTCCGCGAGCAGGCCCTGCATCTCCTGCTCCACCACGGGTACGAACGTGTCCGCGAGGTGGTGCACCGGATGGTCCGTGTCCAGGACCTGCTCGTGCAGCGCGCGGCGCACGGTGCGGAGGGACCCGCGGGAGATCAGTGCGTTGGCGGGCTGGAAGTGCGAGAGCGCTGCTTTCTTCTCGCTGCTCGCGGGGGAGAACGGCTCCGGGGAGTGCGCCAGGACCGTGTTCACGTCGCCCGGGTCCAGGACCATCGCCTGCTTCCGGACCGGCAGCCTCAGCATCAGCGGGCCCGACGGGTATCTCGCATGGACCTTCCGGACGATCCCCACGGCCCTCGTATCCAGGCCCAGGCGGGCGGTCAGCCCGACCGCCCACGGCCTGCGGATGATGGGTCCCTTGACGACGGTGGGCAGGAACACCCCCAGCAGCAGCCGTGCGGTGTCCAGTGCGGTCGCGGTCGGAAGACCGGTCGCGGTGGGGGCGGTGGTCGCGGTGGGGGCGGTGGTCGGCATATGGCATCCATCCTGTTGCTTCGGGTACCCTCCCAGCCTCCCAAGCATGCACCGCCGCCACAACGTATTTCCCGGCGCCCACGCACCCGCCGCTGTGCGGGCGCCCCTTTCGACAAGGAATTCGCCCCGGCGCTAGACTTGCTGCATCAGCATCGACCCGGCGATCACCGGTGAGCTTCCGGAAGAAAGGCCAGCCCGCGCGGCGGCCCGTAGAACCGGACGGGGCGGCCCGTCACAGCCTGGCAACGAGCGGCGGCCCCGCCCGCAGTGCCCGCGACGAGCGGCACGGCGGACGACGGCGGCAAGTGAGGTGGTACCGCGGGTCCAGTTCCCTGCGGCCGGTCAGGCAACCGGCGGCGGACCGAACAGGCTCCCGTCCTCACGGCAGGACTGCCCACCCCACGCCGCCGTACACAGGATGAGAACCATGCCGCAGATCTACCCCAAAGCAGTGTCGCCCGACGACGCGGGTACGCCCACCTCCGGGACCAGCGCGTCCCCGCGCTTCCCCGAGCTCGAGCAGCGCGTGCTCAGCTACTGGGAGAAGGACGGCACGTTCCAGGCCTCCATCGACAACCGCGACGCCGGGACGGACGGCTCCAACGAGTTCGTCTTCTACGACGGCCCGCCGTTCGCCAACGGCCTGCCGCACTACGGACATCTCCTCACCGGCTATGCCAAGGACCTCGTGGGCCGCTACCAGACGCAGCGCGGGCACCGCGTGGAGCGGCGCTTCGGCTGGGACACCCACGGCCTGCCGGCCGAGCTCGAGGCCATGAAGCAGCTCGGCATGACCGACAAGCAGCAGATCCTCGCCATGGGCATCGACAAGTTCAACGAGGCCTCCCGCGCCTCCGTCATGAAGTACGCGGGGGAGTGGCGCGACTACGTGACGCGCCAGGCCCGCTGGGTGGACTTCGACAACGACTACAAGACCCTCAACCCCGAGTACATGGAGTCCGTCCTCTGGGCGTTCAAGACGCTGCACGAGAAGGGTCTGACCTACAACGGGTACCGCGTGCTCCCGTACTGCTGGAACGACGAGACGCCGCTGTCCAACCACGAGCTCCGCATGGACGAGGACGTCTACCAGGACCGCCAGGACCAGACCGTCACCGTGACCTTCCCGATCCTCGCCGGCACCACCGAGCTCTCGCGGGACCTCGCCGGCGTCCAGGCCCTCGCCTGGACCACCACGCCCTGGACCCTGCCCACCAACGCGGCGCTCGCCGTCGGACCGGACATCACCTACGTCGTCGTCGACGGCGAGCGCGACGGCCAGGCGGGCCGCTACCTCCTCGCGGAGGACCTGCTCGGCAACTACGCCAAGGACCTCGGATTCGCCGACGCCGCCGCCGCACGCGACGCCGTCACCTCCCGCCACCGCGGCACCGAACTGGAGGGCCTCACCTACGAGCCGCTCTGGGACTACCTCGCCGACCCGGAGGAGGGTGGATACCGCAATGCGTTCCGCATCCTCGTGGCGGACTACGTCACGACGACGGACGGTACCGGGCTCGTCCACCAGGCACCCGCCTACGGCGAGGAGGACCAGAAGGTCTGCGAGGACGCCGGCATCCAGGTGATCCTCTCCGTCGACGAGGGCGCCAAGTTCCTCCCCCTGTTCGGCAAGGGACCGCTCGCGGAGATCGTGGGCCTGCAGGTCTTCGAGGCCAACCGCCACATCACGCGCGTGCTGAAGTCCGAGGGACGGCTCGTGCGCCAGTCCAGCTACGTCCACAGCTACCCGCACTGCTGGCGGTGCCGCAATCCGCTCATCTACCGGGCAGTGTCCTCCTGGTACGTGGAGGTCACCAAGATCCGCGACCGGATGGTCGAGCTGAACCAGGACATCACCTGGATCCCCGGCAACGTCAAGGATGGCCAGTTCGGCAAGTGGCTCTCCAACGCGCGCGACTGGTCCATCAGCCGCAACCGCTTCTGGGGCAGCCCCATCCCCGTGTGGCAGTCGGACAATCCCGAGTACCCGCGCACCGACGTGTACGGCTCGCTCGCCGAGCTGCAGGCCGACTTCGGCCGCCTGCCGGTGAACAAGCAGGGCGAGGTGGACCTCCACCGCCCCTTCATCGACGAGCTCACGCGCCCGAACCCGGACGACCCGACCGGCAGCTCCACCATGCGGCGCGTCGAGGACGTCCTCGACGTCTGGTTCGACTCCGGCTCCATGCCCTACGGGCAGGTGCACTACCCGTTCGAGAACGAGCAGTGGTTCGACACGCACAACCCGGCGGACTTCATCGTCGAGTACATCGGGCAGACCCGCGGCTGGTTCTACATGCTGCACATCCTGTCCACGGCGCTGTTCGATCGACCAGCGTTCCGCAACGTCATCAGCCACGGGATCGTGCTCGGCTCCGACGGGCAGAAGATGTCCAAGAGCCTGCGGAACTATCCCGACGTCTCCGAGGTGTTCGACCGCGACGGCTCCGACGCCATGCGCTGGTTCCTCATGGCCTCCCCGATCCTCCGGGGCGGCAACCTCGTGGTCACCGAGCAGGGTATCCGCGACGGCGTCCGCCAGGTGATCCTGCCGCTGTGGAACGTCTGGCATTTCTTCAGCCTGTACACCAATGCCGCGAACGGTGGCGAGGGCTACGAGGCGAGGACCGTCACCCCGGAGGCGGCCGCCCGGCTGGCGGAGCCGATCGACCGGTACATCCTCGCGAACACGGGGAACCTCGTGCGGGACCTCACGGAGGCGCTCGACGCGTTCACCATCAGCGACGCCTGCGAGTCGCTGCGCCGCTACCTGGACACGCTGACCAACTGGTACGTCCGCCGGAGCCGCCAGCGGTTCTTCGAGGAGGACACCGACGCCTTCGACGTGCTCTACACCTGCCTCGAGGCGGTCTGCCGCGTGGCGGCCCCGCTGCTGCCGCTCGTCACGGAGGAGATCTGGCGCGGCCTCACCGGAGGCCGGTCCGTGCACCTCACCGACTGGCCCGAGGCGGCGTCGTTCCCGGCCGCTCCCGACCTCGTGGAGCAGATGGACCGGACCCGCCAGGTCTGCTCCGTCGGATCGAGCCTCCGCAAGGCGGCCAACCTCCGGGTGCGCCTGCCGCTCCGGGAGCTGACGGTCGTCGCGCCCGGCGCCGAGGGCCTCTCCGGGCAGTACGCCTCGATCATCGCCGACGAACTGAACCTCAAGGGCGTCCGCCTGGTGGATTCCGCGGACGCCGAGCCGGCCGAGTTCGGCATCGCGCAGCGCCTCGTGGTGAACGCCCGGGCCGCCGGGCCCCGCCTCGGAAAGAACGTGCAGACCGTCATCAAGGCCTCGAAGTCCGGGGACTGGTCCGTGGACGACGCCGGCGGTGTCACCGCCGGCGGCCTCGCGCTCGAGCCGCACGAGTACACGCTCGACACCGTAGTCGAGGGCAACGACGCCGCGTCGAAGGCCGTCACCGTGCTGCCGGGCGGCGGATTCCTCGTCCTCGACACCGAGGTCACCGCGGAACTCGCGGCCGAGGGCACGGCACGGGATGCCATCCGGGCCATTCAGCAGGCTCGCCGCGACGCCGATCTCGACATCAGCGACCGCGTCAGCACCACCATCGGGGTCGCCGCCGAGCAGGTCGCCGCCCTCGAGGCCAATGCCGGCCTGATCCGGACCGAGACGCTCACGGTGGACCTCCGCGTGGAGGCCGTCGAGGGCTCGGGGAACGACTTCACCATCACCGTCGCGAAGCAGGAGCAGCAGCATGGATGAGACGAACGGTACCGGCGCGGGGCTCGACGCCTTCTCGGTCGAGAGCGTGTACGCCGAACTCCTGGGCCGCGCCCCGGAGGACAGGATGGAGCCGCGCATGGCTCCGCTGTACCGGGCCATGGAGATCCTCGGGGAGCCCAACAGGGCGTTCCCGATCATCCACATCACCGGCACCAACGGCAAGACATCGACGGCGCGCATGATCGAGAGCATCCTGCTGGCGCACGACCTCCGGACCGGCCGGTTCACGAGCCCGCACCTGTCACGGGTCACGGAGCGCATCAGCATCGACGGCGAGCCCGTCGCGGACGAGACCTTCGTGCGGGTGTGGGACGAGATCAAGCCCTACCTGGACATCGTCGACGGCGAGCTCCTCGTCGCCGGGGAGCCCCGGCTCACGTACTTCGAGTGCATCACGATCCTCGCGTTCGCGATCTTCGCCGACGAGCCGATCGATGTCGGCGTGATCGAGGTGGGACTCGGAGGGGTCACCGACGCCACGAACGTCGGCGACGGGCAGGTAGCGGTCATCACGCCCATTTCCCTGGACCACACCGAACTCCTCGGTGACACCGAGGAGGACATCGCCCTCGAGAAGGCCGGCATCATCAAGCCCGGCTCCTTTCTCGTGAGCGCCATCCAGCCCCGCGGCGCGGCCCAGGTGCTCCTCGACCGGGCCCGCGAGGTGGGCGCCGAGTTCCGCTTCGAGGGTGTCGAGTTCGGTGTCGAGTCCCGCACGGTCGCCGTGGGCGGGCAGGTGGTCTCCCTCACCGGGCTGGCCGGCCGTTACGGCGAGCTGCTCGTCCCCCTGCACGGCGAGCACCAGGCCGAGAACGCGGCCGTGGCCGTCGCCGCCGTCGAGGCGTTCCTCGGCGCCGGCGAGCGGGAGCTGCAGACGGACCTGGTGCGGAACGGCCTGCGCGCCGTGACCTCCCCGGGCCGCCTCGAGGTGGTGCGCACCGCACCGAGCATCATCGTGGACGCCGCCCACAACCCCGCCGGTGCGCGAGCGGCGGCGAAGGGTGTCAACGAGGCGTTCGACTTCTCCCGGCTCGTGCTGGTCATCGGGGTCCTCGAGGACAAGGATGCCGCGGGCATCCTCGCCGAACTCCACGAGGAGCTCGGCGGGATCCTGGAGGACGTCTGCCTGACGCAGTCCACCTCGCCCCGCTCGGTGCCCGCCGCGGACCTCCTCCAGGCCGCCCTGTCGGCGGGCTTCGCCGAGGAGAACATCAACATCGCGCCGGGCCTCGACGACGCCCTCGAGTGGGCCGTAATGAAGGCCGAGGAGGACAACGACCTCGCGGGCGGTGTCCTCGTGACCGGTTCCATCACGGTGGTCGGGGAAGCCCGCACGCTCCTAGGGAAGTAGGCAGAGCATGGCTCGACGCATGACGAGGGCGCAGCGGGCGTGGCGCCCCGGGACGCCGAAGAAGCGCAGGTCCACGAAGATCATGTTCGCCTCGACCGTGCTGCTGCTCGAGGCGTTCGTGGTGTTCTTCGCGACGCTTACGGTCTTCGGTCTGCGCCGTGACGAGATCTCGCCCGCGCTCATCCTGACCTCAGGGCTGACCCTCAGCGTTGTGCTGGTCCTGACCTGCGCCGTCCTCACGAAACGGTGGGGGATCGCGGTGGGCTGGGTACTGCAGCTCGTGATCATCGCGGGCGGCTTCCTGGAGCCGACCATGTTCGTCGTCGGGCTCGCGTTCGCCCTCACCTGGCTCTACGGCCTCCGCCAGGGTCGGCGGGTGGACCGCGAGAACGTGGAGCGGGACCGCCTGCAGGCCGAGTGGGAGAAGGCGAACCCCGAGTAGCGGCGCCTTTAGTAGAGTCGGACCCGATACTGATCCGCTGCGCCGTCGAGAACGGCGCCCCCTGAAGGAGATCCCATGAGCGTTGAGCGAACCCTTGTCCTCGTCAAGCCCGACGGCGTGGCCCGCGGCCTGACCGGCACCATCCTGTCCCGCATCGAGGCGAAGGGCTACACCATCGCCGAACTCAAGCAGGTCCATGCCACCCGCGAGCTGCTCGAGGAGCACTACGCCGAGCACGTCGGCAAGCCGTTCTTCGACCCGCTCGTCGAGTTCATGCTCAGCGGGCCCGTCGTCGCCGCGATCTTCGAGGGCCAGCGCGTCATCGAGGGTTTCCGCTCCCTCGCCGGTGCCACGGAGCCGACGACGGCGGCGCCCGGCACCATCCGGGGTGACTTCGGCCGTGACTGGGGCGTGAAGGTGCAGCAGAACCTCGTGCACGGGTCCGACTCCGCGGAGTCCGCCGAACGCGAGATCGGTATCTGGTTCGCCTGAGAATTCCAGCGGATGAACGGTTGCCCCGGGTCATGTGCCCGGGGCAACCGTCTTGGTAGGTTAGGGCCATGATGACCTACCAAAGACTGGGTACCTCCGGGCTCAGCGTTTCCACCGTCGGGCTCGGCTGCAACAACCTGGGCAGGACCGGCACGACCTCCGAGTCGCAGGAGGGCACCGACGCCGTGGTGCACGCCGCGATCGAGGCCGGCATCACGCTCTTCGATGTCGCCGACATGTACGGCAAGGCGCCCGGCGTCAGTGAGATCCAGCTGGGCAAGGCGCTGGGCAGCAGGCGCGACGACGTCGTGCTCGCCACGAAGTTCGGCCTGGACATGGCTGGTGCGAACGGACCCGACTGGGGTGCGCGCGGCTCGCGCCGCTACATCGTCCGGGCCGCCGAAGCGTCCCTACGGCGCCTCGGGACCGACTGGATCGACCTGTACCAGTACCACGCACCGGACGCCCTCACACCCGTCGAGGAAACCCTCGCGGCCCTCGACGACCTCGTGACCAGCGGCAAGGTCCGCTATCTGGGGCACTCCAACTTCGCGGGCTGGCAGATCGCCGAGGCGGAGTTCACCGCGCGCAGCGGCGGCTACACGCCCTTCATCTCGGCGCAGAATCCCTACAGCCTGCTGGACCGGCGGCTGGAACGCGAGGTAGTGCCGGCAGCGGAGGCCTACGGTCTCGGCATCCTGCCGTACTTTCCCCTCGCCAACGGGCTCCTGACCGGCAAGTACCGCCGCAACGAGGTCCCGGCCGGCAGCAGGCTCACGCACTCCCGCAGGAACGTGCTGGAGACTGCGGACTGGGACCAGCTCGAGGCATTCTCGGCGTTCACAGCCGAGCGGGACCTCACCGAGGTGCAGGTCGCCTTCTCCTGGCTCGCGGCCCAGGCATCGGTCGGATCCGTGATCGCCGGCGCCACCTCGCCCGAGCAGGTGCGCCAGAACGCGGCGGCTGCCGCATGGTCGCCGTCGGACGAGGACCTCAAGGAACTGGACCGGATCTTCCCTCGCCCCGCTGCCTGACTCCAGCGGCCATTCTCCGTGCCTGTCGCTTGCCGGCGCGGCTCACGTCCAATGCCGGTCGCAACCCCCGTGCCCTGCACGACTGCACCGCTTGCTGGTGCGCTTGTCGGGACAGGTCATGGGTAACCGCGATGTGCCCTACCCGTGAGGAGACAGGAAGCCTGCTCTTGAAGCGGGTTGTCGTTCCGCAGCTCCGGCGTATCTTGGCCGGGCGCTGTTAGCGCTTCGAGTATCAGGCGACCTGGTGCCTATCGGGTACCGCGCCTCGCGGGCGGCCTTCCTTGGACTGAGGGGTGTGTTATCCGGCCCCAGCGGCCGGGAAGGGGTTCTGCTCCTTTGCTGCTTCACACGACATCGGTGGGCAGAGGTCCGTAATCAGCCCCGTCCCAGCGCACTCACGGACCGCGCGAATGCCCTCGACCGCTGATGCCTTGTCCGGGAACTGCCCGGATACGGCGACGACCGTCCCGCCGGCCGCTTTCAACCTGAACCTGAAGGAAGCTCCTTCGTCATGGAAAAGCTCGAACGTTCCGCTCACAACTAGCCCCTCATCACCGAGGCAGGGGAACTGCCCGGTTCGTCATCGAATCCGGAACCCAGCGCTGCGTTCCGGATGGCCCGGAAATGGGATAGGGCTTGCCCTATGTGACCCCAGCCACACCCAATGCACCTAGGGTAAAGGTCTTTTCTCGTACTGGCGAGTAATCGCCTGTGGGACGCCTCCGCACAAGTGATTTCAACGCGCTTGTCACTAAGCAGCCTAGATTTTTTTGTTCCCCTTTTTGCTAAGCAGCTTGGTCTTTCGTTTCCTTGAGTTCCTGTTTACCGCTCCTTTGCTGACGCACGAGCAATACCTGAGGACCACGGTGTCGCTCTCATGCATCGGAGAACCGTCACGTAGCCATCCTCCCTGCTGCGGTTCGACCGGGCTGTCGTCGCCGACAGGAGCTCGAGCCGTTACGGCTCAAATGATCTCTCCGTCGGCACCCGTCCGTATTCGAGCATATGAATACCCAACTCCGAGGTGAAAGACCAGGTGTCTCCTATTGGGTGCGCTGCACGGTCGAAAAGCTCCTGAGCTCTCCCGGCCTACCCCGCGCTCAGCATTTGATCGGCTCGCTGCAGAGAGGTGATGACGCCGTGCGATGACCGATTAGAGGCGCCCGTACCGCGTTTCTCCGGCGTTGATCCCAATTCCTCCTCCAAAGACCTGAGCAGACTAGTTGAGCTTCCCGAAGTGCCCTGCTGCGTCGGAAGACAAACGTTCTGGTTTCATCGAGTTCACGAGAAGAATCACTCCCACCACAAAAATGAAAAGAGCGAGGACGAGTAGAGCCTGATCGGTCGATGTGGCGGGGCAACCTGCGGAACTGTCATCGATTTCGGGGCAACTGCGCCACGGTTGAAGAAAGAAGACGACGCCACCGACTGCTCCAGAAATGGTCGACAGCAGCCCCAACGCCATGTATCTGGTCTTCTTGGAGACACTCATATGTCATCAAGGCATGCTGACGACCATCGGTGAGCGGTACGCCGACCCATGTGCTGGAGCTCCGCCGATGAGTACGGCGAGGGATCAGCAGGCTGCGCGACGAAGAAGAGCTGAGACACCAGTCCCGATTGCACCGCGCTCACCGCGTCTGCCTTCGACCTCGCCGAGCGCTGTTCTCCTCGGAAGTTCTACCGGACACGTTCTGGTCCGTGTGTGACCTCGTAGGTGTGGCCTGCGGCGCGCAGCCGCTCCACCAGGACATCGCCGAGGGCGGTCGCAGGGGTGAGGGAACCGGCGGCGGGCGGCAGGTGATCGCCGTCGAGGGCCAGACAGAGCGCTGTCTCCCCGGCCATCACAGCGGTCGCAGCGTACCCGGGATCGCCCGGTCCGGCTGCGACGGCCCGGTACCGTCGGCCGTCCTCCGTCGAGGCCGTCACCTGGGAACGGAACCAGCCGGCACGCTGCGTGGCCTCACTCGGGCCGGTACCCGGGGCCGGAAGGGCCCGGTCCAGCAGCTTCCGCGTCGGGGGGAACACCATCGCGGCTCCGAAGGCGCGCAGACCGATCGCCGTCGCGCCGGCGACGACAGCCCCTGCGGGCCCGCGTCCCATGCCCATCACCTCGCCGTACTGCAGGGACCTGCCGTAGGCCCACCCCTGCAGCGCGTTGCTGCGACGGACGATCCGCGTGTTCGCCGACGCCATGACGAAGGGAGCCGTCCACAGGCCGCCCTCCGAACGGCCGACCCAGCCCAGATCCGCGGGCTGCCGGGTCGGAGGTTCCTCCGCCCGATCGGGGCTGAGGGAGTAGGGATCGGCCGCGAGCCTTCGCAGCACCGGGTCCGTGCGCACGCCGTCGAGCTGCCCCCGCATCGAGTCGATCGTGCCCCCGCTGAAGCCGCCCTTGGCGGTCGCCACCAGCTCGACCTCGGTCAGCCCGCCGGCACCGTCGGCCTGCGCGGCCCGGTGCAGCAGCAGCACCCCGAGGTCCGAGGGGATGGAGTCGTAGCCGCACGCATGGACGATCCGTGCGCCGGTGGTCCTCGCCAGGGCGTCGTAGCGGTCGATGGCGTCGCGTACGAAGGACACCTCTCCCGTCAGGTCCCCGTAGTGTGTGCCGGCCCGTGCGCACGCCTCCACGACCGGCAATCCGTACTTCGCGTAGGGGCCCACCGTGGTGAAAAGCGCCCTCGTGCCCGCGGCCAGCGCGGCGAGCGAGTCGGGGAGCTCCGTGTCGGCTTCAAGGAGGGACCAGTCGCGTGCGGCGACGGGGAGCCTGGACCGCACCGCTTCGAGCTTCTTCCTCGACCTGCCCGCGAGTCCCACGCGGAGCTCCGGCGGTGCGTGGTCCGCGAGGTACCCGGCGATCAGTTCACCGACGAAGCCGGTGGCACCTAGCAGAACGAGGTCGTGGTCGCGCGCTCGAGTCTCCATGCCGGCAGTCTTCCACGACATCGGCCGGACCGTCATCGAAGAGACTCGTGGCCGAAGGGCGCTGCGCGTTCTCAACCCCTGAGCGGTCCTCGCTTCGCTTCGGCCCCATGACGGCCCGGGCGCTCCTTCGTCCCTTAGATCCTCCCAGGATTCGGCGTGCCCTCGCACCTACAGTGTTGAGCACTGCTCCGTCGGGGACCAGCGAGCGAGCCCGCCAGCAGGCAGGAACAACGGGGGAGACAGTGCGACCGTCTGATCCTCCTCACCGCGTACGCCCATCACCAAATTCAGGCCACTCCAATCCTGGGAGGATTACGTCTGTCCCGATAATTGCGCTCGAGCGGTACGGGTCCTCGGGGTGCTTACTCTTCCCATGACCGGTTCACTTCCGTGGTCTGCCTTCTGAAGGTGACCCCTTGCAGGACAGTCGAAGGTCAGCCACGGCGAGGTCGGTACCTAGCGGTTTCTGCCGGCTTCGATCCGGGTGATGATTGCGTCGATGCGGTCGCGTTTTTCCGATTGGTCTTCCACGAGTCCGATGGCGGGGCCGTCATCGGTGGCGCCCCAGGGAACGAGCACGTCGAAGTCGAGGTCTCGGACGAGGGCGAGGCTGTCGAGGTAGTCGCGGCGCGATTCGGGGCTGAGGAGCACGGCCTTCCACTCGCCGTTCTCGATCCAGATGAAGTCACCGGTGAAGAGGAAACGGTGCTTCCCGCTGTCCCAGAGGTAGGAGGTCGTTCCTGGGGTGTGGCCGGGGGTGGGGATGATCTCGAGGTCGTCATCGATAAGGGTCCGCTCGTCGAAGGTGCCCGTGATGTCCAGGGAGTCGCTGACCTCGGAATGGTCCTTCTCGTGGACCCAGATGGGTACGTCGAGCTCGGGCTGCCCGTACATCGATTCGTGGCTGTGATTGATCAGGAGGCGGGTTGGTCTGCCGAGTGCTCGTATGTCGGGTGCCGCGTCGTTGATGCCGGGGGAGTTGTAGATGATCAGGCTGCCGTGGGGGCGTTCGAGTACGTAAGAGCGGAGCAGTACGTCGTGCTGGTAGGGAAGCCGTGATGTCGGGGTGGCATGCAATCCCTCAATAGGTGTTTCCAGTGTGCTGTGCGGTGCGGACGTCATGTGTTTCTCCCACTGGTGAGTAACGATCTCGAACACGCTGATGTAGGCGACGCTAGAACCTGAACCCGGGTTGAGGTCAAGGCGCGCGTGTTCCGTGGAGTCAAGGACCGCGAGGGAACCGCTGATCCGGTGTGGTTGTGGGCGAAGCAGGATGGCGTGGTCACGAAGTGACCTTCCTCGCGGTAATCACCGTCAACCTGCCGCTGGTCAGACAGGCGGGCCGTGGTTGCGAGCTGGTATTGGCCTCCGTGTGATTCGCGGTTACCCCTGATTGGCGCCGATGACTTGTGGTCACAGAATCCGACACCTTACGGGCCGGTTTTTCTATGGATTGAGGAGGCGGTCGTCCGGTTCACCGGCGGCCCCCCGGACACCTCGGTCATTCTGTTCCGGGTTGTCGCTCTCACCGGTGTCGCCCTGTGCGTGTGCGCTGTGCCGAAGCTCGCCGCCCTGCCCGGCGTTGATCCCGCAAAGGCTCTGTGGCTGACAGCGGCAAAGCCGTTACTCCTGATCAACTTCGTCGCCGCAACTCACCACGACGCCCTGATGATCGGACTTGCCGCCCACAGGTGGATGACCCGGTAGCTGCAGCGACCGAAGAACTGCGGGGATCTGTATCTAGGAACGGACAGGTAGACACCTACTCAAACTCCCCCTAATGACTCCTGACCAACCGCCGATACCCTTCTTCTGTCAATCACGCCCAGTCTGAGCGGTTGACCAACTGATCGTCAGTGTTTCGCCCTCGTCGGTTCCTTACAGGGATGCTCCTCCGCAGATCACGTAGTTCTGCCCGGTGATCGATTTCCCGTGTGGGCCGAGGAGAAACGCTGCCAGGGCTGCGACGTCCTGCGGGTCGATGAGTGATCCGAGGGCTGGGACTCTGACCGGTGTGCTGGCCCGGCCGGGGTCGTTGAGCATGGGAGTATCGGTTGGGCCGGGGGAGAGGACGTTCACTGTGATGCGACGTGGTGCGAGTTCCTGCGCCCACGATCGCCCTAGCCCGAGGAGTGCGGCTTTCGTGGAGGCGTAGTGGCTTTTCCCTGCGACGCCGGTGGAGGTGCGGCTTCCGAGGAGGAGGATCCGGCCCCCGTCCTTCATGGCGGGTGTCAGCGCGTTCGCGAGCACGCTTGCTGCCGCGACGTGGACGGTGAACATTCCTGCAAGGTCGTGCGGGTCGAGCTCACCTAGGGGGCCTGATCGTTGGTGGCCCGCAGCGTGGACGAGGGCGTCGGCGGGGCCGAGGCTTCCTGCGATCTCTTGGAGGTTCTCGGTGTTCGAGAGATCCGCTTGTCGCCATTCGAAGTCGCCCTGGAAGGTTGTCGGGCTCCGGCTGATCCCGGTGACCGACCAACCGTCGAACAGCAATTTCTCGGTGATGGCGTGGCCGATGCCGGAGCTGCAGCCCGTGATGACGGCGTGCTGGTCAGCTGGCATTGGCCGCTGCGCCGTCGGCTTGGCCGGGAGTTCCAGTTCCTGCGTAGGCCCAGTCTGGTTGGACTCGCACCCATTTGATTGCCTGGCGGAAGTACGTGTACGCGATGTCGAGCGAGCCGCTGGGCCCCTGGTGGATGGAGGGGTAGGAGTACTCGCGGTTGAGTCCATCGCGGGAATTGTTGGAGAGACAGTATCCATCGCCGACATCGAGGTCGCGACGGATAGGCCAAGTGCGTCCTGAATCCTCGGAGATGGCGAGAGTCATGGGCGAGCGAGGGGTGCCCCAAAAGGCGCGACGGAAGTCTCCGTCCTCGGTTGTGGCAGTGCCGGGCTCGAATGCAGGAAGCTGTCCCTGTTCCTCGGCAAGCCCTTCATCGTCGATCTCGTCGTACAGGGAGAGCCTGCGCTCGGTGCCTTCCTGGGCTTGGCTGTGGTTGTAGACGAGAGCCAGACGGCCGTCATCGAGGGCTGTGAACTGGATGGACGAGTTGTTGTTCGGAAGCTCGGTCGGTACCGATTCGCTCCACGTGCTGCCGTTGTCGGTGGAGCGTGATTCGTAGATCCAATCTGCCCAGCGGCTGCGGAAAAGTGACAGCAATGTCCCATCGGCGAGGGATTGGATGTTCATGTGCACGCACCCACGACTTCCCTCGAGGACCTGTTCGGTCCATGTCGCGCCGTCGTCGTCGGAGATCATGACGGCGCTGTCGTCGTTGTTGCCCACCCACTTCTCACCTGGAGTGGTGATGCAGCGGAAGACTGGGATGATCAGTCGGCCGGACGGCAGCACGATGGGCAATTGTCGGACGAAGACTCCGCCAGTTTCATTAGCGGGGAAGAGAGTCTCGACGGCGCCCCAGGTTTCGCCGCTGTCGGTCGAGATTCGGCGTCGTACCTCGGCGGTGTCCTGGTTGCCTGCTTTCTGGGCTGTGTAGAGCAGCCAAAGGGTCCCGTCCGGGGCGTTGAAGAGGATCGGGTTCTGTTCGGAGCGGGCGGGGTCGTCGGAGAGTTGCCGTGGTGCGGACCATTTGTCGCTGCCCTCGGCGAGGGTGGAGAACCAGATGGAGATGTCTGGGACTCCTTCCTGGGTTCCACCGAACCATACGCAACCGAGCCGCCCATCAGGGAGGGTCAGCAGGTTGGCCGCGTGGCTTTGCACGGTCGGGGCGGGCAGGTAGGCGTAAGTGGCTCCGTCGGCCTGCCTGATGGTCCCGTCGGGGGTGATGGTGCTGTAGGCATCGTTCATAGTGGGCACGTCTCTACTTCCCTGCGGTCGCGGTCGCGGTTGCGGCTGTGAGGTGGCTTTTGGCGATCTGTTCGAGGTGGGTGAGATCGGAAGCCACGGTAGCGAAGGTGTATCCCTGGCCCAGCCGTTGGGCGGCGACGTCACCGGCCGCTGTGTGGATCCCGGCGGCTACTCCTGCCGCTGCTGCGGCGGCGGCAACGGTATCGAGCGCGTTAGTGAACGCCTTCTCGACGTCCGGGTCGCCCGGGTATTTCCCGCCGACGGCAATGGTCAAATCGGACGGGCCGACGTAGATCCCGTCGAGCCCTGGGGTGGCACAAATGGCGTCGACGTTCGCCAGGCCGTCCGGGGTCTCGATCATCGCGAAGACGAGCGTCGCGGCGTTGGCTTCGGCGGGGACGGGACCGACGCGCAGGGCTGCCCGCATAGGGCCGTAGGAGCGATTGCCCAGGGGCGGATACTTTGCGGAAGCGACGGCCGCTGCAGCGTCCTGCGCCGTGTTGACGAGGGGGACGATGACGCCGATAGCGCCGGCATCGAGGGCCTTGCCGATGGCCACGGGCGAGTTCTCTTCCACCCGAACCATGCCGACTGCGCTGTGTCCGGCGTCGATGGCCATGAGGCCGTTGAGTACTCCGGAGTAGCCGAGCAGCCCGTGCTGTGCGTCCAGCGCGACGTAGTCGTAGCCGAGGCGGCTGATGCGCTCGGTGGCGACGGGCGCGTCAAGGACCGCCCAGTACCCCACGGCTTGTTCGCGTGCGCGGATCTTGCGGGCGAACTCGATGGCGAGGTCGGAAGTCATAGGGTTTTCTTCTTTCGATTGGTACTAGGCCCAGCGGGGCTGGGGCTGTAGAGAGGGGGTTAGCGGTTGTATGCAGGCATGGGCCCGCGGAGTTGGGCGCCCACCGCGTCACATGCGCTCACCACGTCCTCGGGCAGGGGACCTTTGGCGATCGCCTTGATGTTCATTCGGAGCTGTTCCACTTTGGAGCCTCCGAGGAGCATCGATCCGACTCCGTCGCGGTTGGACAGCCAGCGCAGGGACAGTTCGGCCAGTGGCATACCGGCGTCCTCGGCGATGGCCGCGAGTTCCCCGATTGCGTCGAAGAGTTGGCGGTCCCAGTAACGCTGCGTGTACATAGCTGCGAGCTTCGAGTCACCGTAGCGGCCTTCCGTGGGCTTCGCGTCGAAGGCGTGTTTGCCGGTGAGGAGCCCTCCGCCGAGCGGGTTGTAGACCATGGTGTGGAGCGAATGGGTGGCTGCGAACTCGAGGTATTCCTCCTCGACTCGTCGCGCAACCAGGTTGTAGAGCTGCTGGGCGACGACAGGCGTGGGAGCTCCGACTTCCCGTGCGGCGTAAATGGTGTCCGCGATCTGCCAGGCCGCGAAGTTCGAGACTCCAAGCGCCCCGATCTTGCCCTCCGCAACGAGGTCTGCGACGGTCTGCAGTGTCTCCTGCAGGGGGGTGGTCCGGTCGGGCTGGTGCAAGTAGAACAGGTCTATTCGGTCGATTCCAAGCCGACGAAGGCTACCGTCAACACTGTTGCGCAGCCCTCGGGGAGACAGGGGGCTGTTGTCCGCATGGTCGGGATGCGGCATGCCCGCCTTCGTGGCGAGGATGACCTGATCGCGCCGTCCCTTCAGAAGACGGGAGAGTATCTCCTCGGTCGCCCCTCCTGCGTAGGCGTTTGCGGTGTCGATGGTCGTGATGCCCGCGTCGAGTGCTTCGTCGATCATGGTCGCTGCCGTGGCTTCATCGGCGGTGTCGCCAAAGGTCATCGTTCCCAGAACGAGTCTGGAGATCGGAGGGGTCTGTGGTGTGTTGTCGGCGGTGGCCGGCGTCGGGCTCATGGTGCAGCTCCTGATGGGTGTCGACGGGAGGGGGAGGGGCGTTCCGGTGTTCTTAACCTGCGAGTGAGAGGGTCCGAACGAGGTGCCGGGGTTTCAGTCCCTGCATGGTGGCTGGATCGAGCGCTGCACGGCGGAGCTTGCGGGTGTAGTCCTCAGCTGGTGTCGTGAGCACGGTTGACGTGTTGCCGGTTTCGACGACCTTGCCTCGCTGCATGACCATGATGGTGTCGCTGATTTCCTGCACGACTCCGAGGTTGTGGGTGATGAAGACATAGGTGATGCCCGTTTCTTCCTGGATGGATTTCAGCAGGCGGAGCACTTGTGCCTGAACGGACACATCAAGTGCGCTCGTTGCTTCGTCACACACCAGCAGCTCAGGCTTTGATGCCAATGCCCTGGCGATGCCGATGCGCTGTCGTTGCCCGCCGGAGAACTCGGAGGGGTGCTTGTCCAGGGACGCAATGGGCAAGCCGACCTGGTCGATGAGCTTCGCGGCGGCGGCGTGACGTTCCGCCTTCGATTTCATTCTCTGCAGTTTCAGTGGTTCGGCCACGATTTCCTGGGCGGTCATGTGCGGGTCGAGGGAACCGTAGGGGTCCTGGAAGACCATCTGGAATTTGGACCTGATTCCTCTGAGCTTCGATTCGGGAAGGGAGGCGATGTCGGTGCCATCGAGGTCGATGGTTCCGCTGGTCGGCGTGATCAGTCGCATGAGCGCCTTCGCTATGGTGGATTTTCCGCACCCTGATTCCCCGACAACGGCGATGGTCCTGCCCTTGTCGACGGAAAACGAGACATCGTCGACCGCTCGGAACGACCCGCCGGGAACCTGGTAATCCACGACGAGGTTCTCGACCGAGAGGAAGGGCTTATCCATGGGGGGCTCCGGTTTTGTCGGGATGGATGGTGCTACCGCTTGGTCGCGGCGACTGCGGGCCCGCTGACAGTGAGACTGTCTCGTCCCACGGGCCGAGGGTCGGGATGGCGGCGAGCAAGGACCGCGTGTAGTCGGTCGCGGGATGGTCGACGATCTGCTGCACTTCACCGGACTCCACGAAGGCCCCGTTTTTCATGACATGGATTCGATCGGAGATGAGGCGTGCCACGCCGAGGTCGTGGGTGATCATCAGGATGCCGATTCCGCGTTGCTCCTGCAGTTCCAGGAGAAGGTCGAGGATCCCCGCCTGCACGGTGACGTCGAGGGCGGAGGTGGGTTCATCGGCGATCAGGAGTTGAGGCTCGCTGGCAAGGGCGATGGCAATGAGTACGCGCTGCAGCATGCCGCCGGAGAGCTGATGGGGGTACTTCTTCAATTGCTTCTCGGGCGTGGGGATGTGCACCTGTTCCAGCAGGCGTACGGCCCGGGCCTTGAGGGCGTCCCTGTCTCGCGCGGATGCCGCGCCCGCGATGCGGATGGCCTCGATGAGCTGGGAGCCGATGGAGTGCACAGGGCTCAGCGCCGTCATCGGGTCCTGAGGGATCAGCGCCACGGTCCGCCCGCGAACTTTCTCGATGGCCTTTGGGCTCGCTGTGATGTCCACCCCATCAATCAGGACCGTGCCGGAGAGGACCGCGAGATCCTTCGGCAGGAGCCCGAGGACACCCATCGCCGTCGTCGACTTGCCGGAACCCGACTCGCCGATGATGGTCACCGTTTCGCCGCGGTGGATGCTGAAGCTTACGGAATCGACGGCCCGGACGATGCCGGCGTCGGTGATCAGCTCGACCTGGAAGTCCCGGACGTCGAGGAGTGCTTCTTCCTGGTGGGTGCTGCGGCTGCTCACACTGGTTTCGACCGCCATGTCAGATCCCCTTCTTCTTGCGTCGCGGGCGGTCACGCAGACCGTCACCGAGGAGGTTCACGCCCACCACCATGAGCACGATGACCAGACCGGGCATGGTCACCATCCACCATGAGGTGGTGATGTAATCCTGTCCGTCCGAGATGATGCGTCCCCACGTTGCGAAGGGGCGTTGGGGGCCGGCGCCGAGAAAGCTGAGTGCGCTTTCCAGGAGCACGGCCTGAGCGAGCAGCAGCAGGACGACCAGGGTGGCCTGCTTGATGACGTTGGGGATGATGTGCTGGATCAGGATCTGGATGCGGTGCAGGCCGAGGATCCGGGCGGCGGAGACGTAGGGCTTTTCGCGTTCCACCAACACCATGGATCGGGTAAGGCGTGCAACTTCCGGCCATTGCGCGATGGCGATGACGAAGGTGATGACGGGGATGGATGGCCCGAATAGTGCCACCACGAGGAGCAGCATCATGAGCAGGGGGAGGGACATCTGCGCCTCGAGGAGTCGGGAGACGATGGTGTCGATCCATCCGCCGAAGTAGCCGGCCGCTGATCCGAGGATAATACCGATGGCGCCGGAGACGAGGACCGCGAGGATACCGATGGTGAGGGAGACTTGCCCGCCGTGCAGGACGCGGGACAGCAGGTCGCGGCCCAGCTGGTCGGTCCCGAAGAGGTGCCCGTCTGTCAGCGGCGGTAGGCGCCTGGCGGAGAGGTCCTGGAAGTTCGCGTCGGGCAGGGGAAGCACCTGGGCCAGGAGGATTGGCACCATCACGAGCAGCGTGCAGATCACACCGACTACGACCTTCCACTTCGCGGCATTTCTGCGTCTGGTGGCACCGGCCCGTGCGATCAATTCCTGGGTGACGGCACTGGGGCTCGGCTCCCGGTCCGGCACGCCTCCTCCGGGGTGGGTTGTGGTGTCGCTGAGGCTCATGCTGCTGCCGCCTTTCCAAGACGAACGCGGGGATCGAGGAGCGGGTAGGCGAGGTCGATGACCAGTTGGACGGCCACGGCCAGCAGGGCGGTGAGGAGCACCGTCGCCTGGATGAGTGGGTAGTCACGGGTTTCCAGTGCGCGCACGATCAGGGAACCGACTCCGGGCCAGGCGAACACGACCTCGACGACGACGACGCCGTTGAGCATCGCTGCGAAGCGGGTGCCCAATGCCGTGAAGACGGGGATGGCCGAGTTGCTCATGGCGTAGCGCCACGTCAGTGCGGAGTTGCGGACTCCTCGGGAGCGGGCGACCGTCAGGTACGGGGCGGCGAAGTTCGCGGTCATTTCCCTGCGCACCATGCGCGAGATGAGCGCGATCTGCAAGATGGCGATGGTGATGGTGGGAAGGACCAGGCCACCCCAGGTGGCAAACCCCGAGGCAGGGAAGAGGGGGATGAGGACGGCGAAGCCCGTGAGGAGCATGATCCCTGTCCAGAAGTCCGGCATGGACTGCCCGGCGATGGTCAGGACGTTGACACCAAGCTCGCGCCCGGTGTCGGGTCGGCGTGACATCCACACGCCCAGTGGAATTGCGATGATCGCGGTGAGCAGGATCGCGGCTGTTGCCAGTGTGAGTGTGTAGGGCATGCGTTCGGCGACCACCTGCAGCGCGGGCGCCTGGAATGAGTACGACTGGCCGAGGTTGCCGGTGAACAGTTGCTGCAAGAAGATCCAGTACTGCTCGAGGACGGGCCGGTCCAGGCCGAACTGTTCCCGGACTGCGGTGAGCTGCTCCGTCGTCGCGAGAGGGCCGGCGTAGGACACCGCTGGGTCGCCGGGTGCCAGACGAATGAGGATGAAGACGGTGGAAATTGTCAGGAAGACGGTCAGGAGGCCCTGGCCGAGGCGTTTCAGGATGTAGGTCTTCATGGCTCAGGCCTCCAGCCGGGCAGCGGCGAGGGGATAGGAGTTCGTGGAGGCGAGATCGATGCCGGAGACACGGTTCCGATGTGCGAGGACGGATTTCGGAACGAAAGCCCACGCGCAGGGCCAGGTATCCCACACCGCCTGCTGGGCGGCGTCGAGCAGGTCCTGCCGGCGGAGCGGGTCTGCTTCTGTCGATGCGGCCTGGATGGCAGCTGTTACCTCGGGGATGACGTACCCCTGGTAGGTGTCGCGGGTCTGTTCCTTTTCAGATGTGCCCGCATACATGCCCTGCAGCATGGTGATGGCCAGACCGGTCGGGCTCGGATATCCGTTGCCGAGCAGGTCCCAGTCGCCCTCTTTGCCTTGGCGCCACGCGAGGATGTTGCCTCCCGGCTCAAACTGCTGGAGCTCGGTCCGGACACCAATGGCGCCGAACATCTCCACCAGTGCTTCCATGACCGAGGTGTCGCCGGCGAACTCGCCGGTCTCCCAGATGATCTTCAGGGACAGGTCGGTCGCTCCAAGGCTCTGCAACGTTGCCCTGGCCTTCTCCGGGTCGTACATGTAGTCGCCGGTCTTGAAATAGCCCGTCAGGCTCGACGGTGTGACGCCCTCGGCCTGAGTCACAGCGTTCACCAGTACGTCGCGAACCAGAGATTCCCCATCGATCGCCATGCTCAATGCCTGGCGTACTCGGGCGTCCGCCAGGGGGTGATTCGCCGGCTTACGGAAGTTGTAGAACATCTGGTTCAGGCGCAGGCTCGAGGCCTCCTGCAGCTGTATGCCCGGAAGCCCCGCCAGCTGCTCACGCGAATCCGGGGTGATGGAATCGATGACGTCGACCTCTCCACTTCGCAGAGCGATAACGCGGCTCGACTCCTCCGGGAGGAAGCGGACCTCGACGTTCTCGACCTCGGACTTCGGACCCCAGTAGTTCTCGTTCCGCTGCAGACTGTAGGTGCCGGCGCCTCGATTGAACTTGGTCACGACGAACGGGCCGGACCCCAACCCCTCCTGCAGCTCCTCGGGCTTGTTCTGCGCGGCAGGGGTAATCAGGATCATGCTCATCAGGGAATCAAGGATGGGGATGGGCTGCTCGGACTCCATGCGGAAAGTCCGTTCATCAACCGGGACGACCGTCGGGAACTCGGGGAAGAACCCGGCGACGAAGGATCCCTGCACCCGCTGGTACATGCTCAGTGCTGTCGAGACATCTTCCACCGTGACGGGGCTGCCATCCGAGTAGCGGACACCCTCGCGCAGCCGAACCGTCCACTGCGTCGGACCGGTCTGGTCGAATGATTCCGCAAGGACCAGCACGGGCTTCGTATCAGGTCCGATCGCAGTAAGCCCTTGCCGTACCGCGCGCTGCACTGTGACAGCAGCATCGAACTGGTTGAGCTTGTTGTCCAGACTCACCAGGGATCTGTTCAGTGCAAGCGTCAGCGTTTCACGTCCCGGCAGGCCGGTGGGTCCGGCGCAGGCACTAAGGCTCCCCGAACCAGCCAGCAGCCCGGCGATGGCGCCGAACTGCAGCAGATGGCGACGGGATAATTCCCTGTCGGCAGGAAGACCGGTCATCATTGACCTCTCGTTAGAGCGGAGAAGCGCCGTGCGGTCGAGGCGCCGTGTAACCTCCATCACTTTCCCACTGCTGCGCGTTTCGCGCAAGTGTCCTAGCGCAGAACGCGCAACCATGCCATGATGATGCCCACATCGCTTGTAAGCAGAGCGCACCTATCAGAGTTGAGGGGAGACTGGCGTGGCCCACATCGTGGTGCAGGCCGATGATCTGTCCGGTGCCGCCGAGACCGCCTTCGGCTTCGTCCAGCAGGGCCACCGGGTACGACTCGTCCTGGACGGCGCCGGATCTACCGCCACCACCGAAGACCTTGGACTTGCAGCGTTCGATGTCGACGTCGTCGTTCACGACTCCCACTCGCGGGGCCTCTCGGGGGAGGAGGCCCGGGAACGCGTTGCAGCTGTCTTCCGCAATATGCCCGTCGGTGGTGGAGTCCTGGCGTTCAAAAAGTTCGACTCCCTATGGCGCGGAAACATCCGGGCCGAGGTCGCTGCCATCACGCACGCGGGCCATCATGCTGTCGTCGCTGGTGCACTGCCGCACCTGGGCCGGAGCGTGGTCAACAGTCAGCCGCTCGTCGACGGTCAGCCGCTTGCTTCAACAGATCACTGGCAGGCCGAGATTGCGCAGCCACCGACCGACGTGCGGTCATTGCTCGACCCCGACGATCCTCGACAGGTGCATCAGCTCGGGTTGTCAGTCCTGCGGGAAGGCTCGGGCCCCGCACTGCTTTCTCAGCTTCTTAGTGGGCCTGGCCCAGCCGTCGTCGTCGTCGACAGTGAAACGGAAGAAGACCTGCACCTGATCGTGACGATGCTCGTGGACCTCGGCTTCACCGCCCATGGGCGACAGGTCGTACTTGCCGGCACAGGAGCAACCGCCGCCGCCCTCGCACAGAGTTGCGCACCTCCTTCCGCATACGACGCCAGGCAGCGCGGGGAGGAACTCGCTCAGCAACGCGATGAGGGCCGCAATGCCGGCCCGGTCCTCGCCGTCGTAGGCAGCGCCTCCGGGCCGGCACGCCAGCAGCTGCACCGGCTCGAGGACCGTGGCTTCCTGCTGATGCGGATCCGCACACAGGAACCAATAGATCTCGACGCCGCTTCCGTGGAGTTAGCGGCATGCCGCGCTGCCCTCGCCGCGGGCCGGGACGTGGCCGTCACGACGGCAGAAACACGGATCGATCCCACCCGCGCCCGGCACATCGTTGGAACCTTGGCACATTTCGCTGCCCAGGCAGCAGCAGGTCCGGTATCGCCGAATCTGCTCCTCACCGGGGGAGAAACGGCTCGGGAAGTCCTGGTAGCGCTCGGTCACCACACATTGACTCCGCTGGCCGCGACCCACCATGGTGCAGTCCTCAGCCAGGCAACCGACGGGACACTCGTCGGGACGAAACCCGGCAGTTTCGGTAATGAGTTCGCACTCGTCGAACTTCATGACCTGTTCACGCAACGAGACCCGAGCAGCGTTTCCCTCACCACCTCGAACCACCCCTCCCATGAACCCTTACCACCACACCTTGGAGCAACGATGACAACGACCACTGGCATGACAACAACGACAGAGGCCCTCCCCCTTGTGGCTGTCACCATGGGCGACGGCGCGGGAGTCGGACCGGAGGTAGTCGTAGCCGCCGTCCTGGATCCGCACAGCAACACCGAGTGCCGACCCGTCGTTATCGGTGACGCCATGCGTCTGCGGCAGGCTGCAGAGGTTCTAGGCATCACAGCATCGATCGTCCCGATTGACGCCGTCGACCAAGCGGTCTTCGAGCCGGGCCGGATCAACGTGATCGACCTCGGCTTGCTGCCCGAGGACCTCGCCTGGGGACAGCTCTCACCCGTAGCAGGTCATGCGGCATACGAATACATCCGCGTCGCCAGCGAACTGGCCATGAAAGGTGACGTGCAGGCTATCTGCACGGCACCTCTCAACAAGGAAGCGCTCCATGCAGCCGGGCACATCTACCCGGGCCACACCGAGCTCCTGGCACACCTGACGGCCACCGAAGAGGTGTCAATGATGCTCTCGACACCGAAGATCCGAGTCATTCACGTCACCACCCACATCGGTCTCGTTGATGCCATCCGCAAGATCAACCCCGACTTGGTCGAGCGCACCATCCGCCGAGGACACGAAGCCCTCGTCCGGGCAGGCATACCGGAACCGAAAATCGGTGTTTGTGCCATCAACCCGCACGCTGGTGAGAACGGCCTGTTCGGGCAAGGCGAGGAAGCAGAAAAGATCGCCCCCGGGGTGCAGGCGGCCGCAGCTGACGGCATCGACGCCACAGGCCCGTTACCGGCTGACACCCTGTTCTTCCTTGCCGGCCGCGGCGACTATGACCTGGTTGTGGCGATGTACCACGACCAGGGCCATGGACCAGTGAAAGTGCTCGGCATCGAAGCCGGCGTCAACATCACCGTCGGACTACCGGTCATCCGCACGTCCGTGGATCACGGAACGGCATTCGACATCGCAGGCAAAGCCATCGCCGACTCCCGCAGCATGGTGGAAGCCCTGCATCAAGCCTCAGAAATGGCCACACGACCGAGCGTCACTGTATAAAGCAACGACCTATGGCAGGGCCCGACAAGCCCCCGACCGGCAGCAAACTTCATGACGGACCCTGCCATAGAACTAGCATGGGGATCACGCTAAGAGGAAAGGAGACCTAATGCCCTCGGCAGGCACCAGGCGCGAGGAGATCTACCACCTTGCACTCACCACAGGTCTCGCGTCAGTCGAGGATCTCTCCGCCAAGTTCAACGTCACGGCCTCCACTATCCGACGGGACCTTGCACTCCTCAACGGTCAGGGGCGCCTTGCCCGCACTTATGGCGGAGCGATGGCGCTGGGCGCCCACCCGGAAGCATCCCTACGCCAGCGGACAGGTGAAGCATTCGAGCAGAAACACGCCATCGCGCGCCTGGCCGCCACTTTGGTAAGACCTGGCGAGAGCGTCATGCTGGACGCCGGGTCTACTGTTGGCGCACTGGCCCACGAGCTCCGGGCTTTCACCAACCTTTCCGTCACGACACCAAGCATCAACACGCTGCAGGAACTGGCCGACTCAGACGGGATCACACTCGACTGCCTCGGCGGTCGGATGAGAAGCCTGAGCCAGAGCTTTGTCGGCCCCCTCGCTGAAGCTTCTCTAGAGCGAATGAGCTTTGATCGTGTATTTTTTGGCGCGGACGGCGTCACCGCCGACGGCGGTTTGTGCGAAGCAGACCATGCCCAAACCAGGCTGAAGGAGCTCGCCGCGCAGCGCAGCGACCACACCTATGTACTTGCCCACTCAGCCAAACTCGGACAAAGGCCTTTCCACGCCTGGGCTCGCCTTCGCCTACCTTGGACACTCATCACAGATGACTATGCCGACCCCGCTGAACTCGACCGATTCACACAAGCGGGTGTCACCGTTGAGGTAGCCGGAACCTCAGAAGCCTGACAGCGGAATCGGCACCGCGCCTACGGCGAGGACCGCGGCGAAGCTGGCTGTTGCTGATACGGACTCGGCCAGATGTCACGGTCTTTGGACCAGCGAAGTTACCTCACAACGGCGCCGATAGAGATGCTCAGTTCGGCGCGTACCGGCCCTCGCCAACCCTTACAGGACGCACAACTGAACCGCCGATAACCATCGTTCTGTAAAGCCCTTTGCTGTCAGCATTGGCAAGACCCGCCTGACTTATCCAGTTTTTGAAGGACATCTGCCCGCATTTGAGGACAAGCTCTCAGCGGGTGAGCACAGATGCACAGAAGTACAGAGCTACCCTCGGCAAGCCTCGGGTAGAGAGATCAATGGCTGTGTGAGGAAGAGTCGTCGAATTCGTCGAAGCGGCGGCGCGCCTGCTCTATCAGTGGCATCTGCTTTGCTGCCCACTCGAGGATCGCTTCGACCGGCGGTCGGAGGGTCTTTCCCAACGCCGTGATGCTGTACTCCACCGCCGCCGGACGGGTGCTGAGAACGGCGCGTTCGATGATTCCGTTGCGCTCGAGCCGCCTGAGCGTGGCGGTAAGCGACTTCTGCGTGACCGCCGGGATGACGCGTCTCAGTTCGCTGAAACGCATCGGCCGTTCGCACAGCTCGTTCAGGACCAGGAGGGACCACTTGTCGAGTACCTGGTCGAGGAGCTCACGGTGGGGAGCGTCGATCTCGAAGCGGTCCGATGGTGGGCTGCTGGTTGTTCTCACGACACCCAGTTTCCTTGAAGTGACCACCTCCAGCAAGGTATCCCTGAGATACCAACAATTTTCCAGTCCAGACCAAGGAGCTTTCGATGACTGTTCGCCTTTCCTCGCCGGAGACCCTGATGCAGCCCGTCCCGTACCATCACGTCGCCGTCGGTACCGGGAGCCGCCACGTGCATGTGTCCGGCCAGATCGCCAGAACCGCTGATGGCACTCCGGTGGCCCCCGGTGACTTGACGGGCCAGGTGGCCCAGGCCCTGCGGAACACACACGCGGGCCTTATCAGTGCCGGTGCCGGGTTCGGTGATGTCGTTCGCCTCACCTTCTATGTGACCGGCTGGAGCCCCGACAGGATCGAGGCATTCATGGCGGGCGTCAACGCGGTAGCCGAGGACATCGGCCTGCCGCTGCCGATGCCACCAGCGTCGCTGATCGGCGTCGATTACCTGTTCGAACGGGACGTACTTGTCGAAGTCGAAGCGACAGCCGTTCTCGACTGACACTTGGTATACAACCATCCCGGGGACACGAGTGCGCCTTCCAAGCGACGCACACCTGCTCCGCCTGGCAACGCGCTGTGCAGCCGCGGAGGCTTAACCGCACAGCGTGTTGTCGGGTTCGGTGCCAAGATCGCGGGTGCGGCGCGCACCCGACACCCGAGTGGCTGCTGGATGTGCTGCAAACCCCTCCGGCTACGTGAACGGGTGGCGCCGGCATTGTTTCAGTCGGTGGACTGCTAGAGGACGTCAAGTCCCACTGCACGCGCTTAGCCCTCGTCCGATTGCAGCTGGAAAGGCGCTCAGCATTGATCCACCCCTAGCCTCACTTGGCAGGTCGTAGGCCTCGTTCGCGCATCTGTGCGGCGGATCTGATTGCGTCATCAACGAAGCGTTCCGTCAGTTCGGTGTAGCGGCGGACATCTGAGGGTGACCAGTCATCAAGCACTTCGGCGATCATCCGGTCTCCGAGGGCGTAGACGCCACGTGCGGCTTCCACTCCTGCTTCGGTCAGGCGGATCAGGTTGGCCCGGCGATCGGACTGGTCCGCTGCCCGCTGGACCAGCCCATCAGCTTCAAGGCGACCGACGATCTTGCTGACATATGACGCGCCGACGCCGAGCTCATCCGCAAGGGCGGTCGGTCGCATCGACCCCCAAGCCAGCAGAAGCCGAAGAGTCTGGTGGGAGGGCTGATCCAGCGACTCACCGCTCTTGGCGAGTATCTGTCCCTGTAGGGCAGGGGAGTCCCACAGCAGGATCAGCGCACTGAGATTGGCAAGGAGCCTCGACTGGTAGGGGAAGTCGCCGGCAACGAGGGGCCGGTGCCGCTCCTTCTCGCGATCCTGGTTGATCTCAGTCATTCCAGCACTCTAGCGCCATCGCTCTACAGCGAAACAATCCTGAAAGTATTGTCCTGCAGGACAGTACTTGGTACTGTCGTCCCCAGTTGGTCCGGCAGGCAGAGCGATGTACACGGATGCGTACATCCCCTGGTGAGGATGCTCGGGCTGTGCGGCACCGATTGTGCAGCCTTTCAACTGGTCAAGACCCTGACTGAACGCGGTGAGCGCGTGTGTCGCGTTCACCCTCGAAGAAAGAGAGACACAAGATGGCTGAGATCGCCCTTCCCAAAGCTGTTCACAAGTTCGTGGCAACTACCAACGCCCATGATGCCGAGGCACTTTTCAAGGTCTTCGCCCCTGGCGCGACTGTTGTTGACGACGGAACGACGTACGACACCGAGGCTGCACTCCGCGAGTGGATCAAGGTTCACCAAGTCGATCCCATGATCGTCATCACTCCGATCTCGTTCCAGGGAGACCGACTGGTGGGATTGGTCAATGGCGCGTTCCCGGGAGGACCCTTGACGTTCGCCTTCGACTTCACCGAGAAGAACGACGCCATCACCAACCTGGCGATCGGGCCGGCGTAGTCTGCGCAACGCCTGAAGCAGTTATTCCGCTCCAGTCAGAAGGGAGCGCCATAGGCACTGTGCGTGCCCCCAATCAGTTCGGTGTACATAGAGAAGTCTTGAATCGAGAGGATGAGAATCATGGCTGAGAAAGGCACAACGACCGAGGCAGAACCGGTGATCTCGAACATCGTGCTGGTGCATGGAGCGTTCGCTGACGGCACCGGCTGGCGGGGGGTGTATGACGACCTCACCGCACGCGGATATAGGGTATCGATCGTGCAGAATCCATTGACGTCGCTGGAGGATGACGTCGCGGCTACCCGCCGTGTGCTGGACCAGCAGGACGGTCCGTCGATCCTCGTCGGTCATTCCTGGGGAGGCACGGTCATCACCGAAGCCGGAGTGCATCCGAACGTCGCCGGCCTGGTCTACGTCTCGGCCCTGGTGCCGGATGTGGGGGAGACGACCGCACAGCAGTACGAAGGCTTCGCGAAGACTGCTGACTTCGTCATCGACGTCGGTGACGACGGGTACGGGTATATCAACCGGGACAAGTTCAAGGCTGGTTTCGCTCATGACACCAGCGACACTGACGCCGCTTTCCTCCGGGACTCGCAGGTACCGATCAACATGGCGGTCTTCGCAGCCCCGGTAATGAACGCGGCATGGCGGGACAAGCCCACCTGGGCCGTCATCGCGACCGAAGATCGCGCCTTCGATCAGGCCATGCTGCAGCGCATGGCCAGGCGCGCCAACGCGACGATCACCGAGGTCACCGCCAGCCATGCCGTCTTCCTCACCCAGCCTGCAGCGGTCGCGGACACCATCGACCAAGCCGCACGAGGTGCAGCCTGACCAACACTCAGGGGACGCATTTCATGCTGCACCCCCAACAACGGGTGCAGGAAGCTTCGCTCCTCCCCGGCCCCTACCTGGCGGAACGAACATCGGCACCAGGTCCTCCTCATCAGGTAGCAAAACGGACTGGGTCAAGAGCACGAGGGACTGAGGGTCGACGGCAGGCGCAAACGCCGGGCCCGGATCTGCAACTGACTGCTACCAGTGACGCCGTTGCTCGGGTTGTCCTCAAAAGGTGCGCCTAACCAGCGTCCACCGGAGACGCATGACATCGACCTCGAGCAAGGTGGCCGGAGCCTCCTCCTGCGCGACGCGACTGTCGAGACCGGCAACAGCGCTGTCCCAGCGGGGTCAGACGCCCGCACAACAATTCCGTGCTGCTCCAGCAGGTTCGGTCCCCATCCGGTTGGGTAGCGAAAATACCCGCTCCCGGTCACTGCAGTGAATAGAGACAGTCGGGCTTGTCCGTTGCCTCACGAGGAAGAGTCAGCGCCGGTCGCCCTAAGACGACCGCCAACAGTACCCACGAATTATAGGAAGTTTCAGGGGAGCCAAGGGCTCAAGAGGAGAAGACATGTCGGATGTGAATCGCGATCGACTGGATGGACGTCGAGCACTCGTTACGGGTGGGTCGAAAGGATCGGGCAAAGCGGTGGCTGAGAGGCTCCGCGAACTCGGTGCCGACGTTTTCGTGACAGCCAGATCAATGCCCGAGGGTTATGAAATCCCTGACCGCTTCATCGAGGCCGACACCTCGACTGTCGGCGGGACGGAAACAGTTGCGGCACGACTGAGTGAGGCCGGCGGAGTAGACATCCTCGTGCACGTCGTGGGAGGTGCATCGACACCTGCCGGCGGATTCGCGGTCATCACCGACGAGCAGTGGCTGGTCGAGCTGCAGCTCAATTTCCTCGGCGCCGTCCGGCTCGACCGGGCGCTCCTTCCGGCGATGATCCGCTCCGGTTCCGGCGTCGTCGTCCACTTCACCTCGATTCAGGACCAGATGCCGCAATACGAAGCATCACTGGCGTATGCGGCCTCGAAAGCGGCATTGCGTACCTACAGCAAAGGTCTCGCGAACGAAGTCGCACCGCTTGGCGTGAGGGTCAACGCGCTCAGCCCCGGCGGAATCGAGACCGAAGCGTACGAACGATTCGTCGATCGGATCGCTGAGGGAAGCGATATCAGCCGAGAGGAAGCTAAGCAGAGAATCTTCGACTCTCTCGGCGGCGTACCACTGGGCCGGTTCGCAACCCCCCAGGAAGTCGCCGACCTCACAGGCTTCCTGGTGTCCGATCGAGCATCATCGATCGTGGGCGCAGAATACGTGATCGACGGCGGGACCGTCCCCACCGTATAGCTCGAGAAGTGACACCAACGCGCCGCAAGCGCCCACCCCTGCAGGGACAGGACGCCATCACGGCCTTAACGGGTCAGCGCAGCAAGAAAGCGCCGTTCCTCCAGCGTCCTGTCGACTCGACCAGCCGAACTTCCAGACTCTCAGAATCCCGGACTCCGAGAGCCCGGAAGTGATAAGCAGCCATCAGTACAAGTCGACCTACCCGCATCTGGAATCACCCGATCCAGCAGCGCTCCCATCGCTGGCTCTGACTGACGTCAGATGACAGTGGCGTGCCCAAACTAGGGCAGTTTCATGCCCCAGCTCGAGCCGGCTCTTCCGCGAGATTATGCCGGACAGGCAGGCCGACGAACCTTGGGGGAGTAGGGTCCTCGACCGCCTGGCAAAGGACCTGAAGTCAGAGTTCCCCCACAAGCCACCCTGCCGTCACCGGCCGCCATCACCGCCGCGCTCGAGCACGAGCACGATCAAACGCCGCTGGCAGCTGAAGCTCTCAACCCTGCGGGGTAATTGCCATCAAGCGGTGTATGACTCATCAGGATATGGTTCTGGGCCTGCAAACGCCCCTCTTCGAGATGCCGCAGCATCGTCGATAACCCATCTTCTGCCAGATTGTGAAGCTCGTCGGTGAGGCTCGTCAAGCTCCTGAGCGCGACTAGGTGAGGAGAGATGTGTTGCCTAGGATCCGATTGTGGGCGTTGCACGGAGAGCGTTGACCTCCCTATCCACGCTGACTTGGGCATCGCTTCCGGAATCAAGGATCGTGTTTCGGCTCGATTCAGAATCGACCTTGACCGTCGTGACCGTCCGATTGTCTGAGGTCTCGGTTGTCAGCAGGGCGTCGACCTGTGCCTCGAAGCAGGAGTTACTGGACGTGGAGTGAACATCTAACGCCACTATGTGGTTGGTGGATATGAAATTGCCTACCCCTGCGACCAACCGGATGATGACGGGTGTTGCGCCCGTCGGGCGGATGTCCTGTGCGTCGATGACCTGTGAGAAGTGGTTGCCGATGACGGAGTTGTTGTTGCCGCTCACGCGGAGAAGCCCGTCAAGGTCGTCCAGTCCGTTATCGACACCCTGGAAGGGTATCCACGGCTCTTGATCACGCAGGAAGTGATTCGTCGCGACGAGATTCTCGGAGCTGTCCGCTGTAATGATCAGCATGCCGGGGTAGAACGAGTGCAGGCGGTTGTTGGTGACGCTCGAACGGATGACGCCTTCGAGGTGTACGCTGCTCGCGCCACGGGGGAAGACGTTGTTCGCGGTGATCAGGAGCCCGCCGTGGTTTTCGGCGTAGATGGAGTAACCCCAAGGGCCTGCTCCGATGAGGTTGTTGGTGATCTTGGATGCCTGTCCCCAGCCGCGTAGCTCGATGCAGCTTCCGCATTCGGCGATGAAGTTGTCGTGGATCGACAGTGCATCCGCGTTGTGGATGGTGAGCGCGTTTTCCAGGTAGACGAACCCCATGCCGGTGACGCGGAATGAGTCGTTAGCGCTGGCGACGTGGATACCGGTCTTGCCATTCACGTAAGTGTTCTCCGCCGGCCTCCCCGAATCGTCCGGGGCGAAGTGCAGCCCGTCGATGCAGAAGTTGGCGAACTCGACGGAACTGATACGCGGGCTCCCGCTCCGCTCTACATGGAACGCGGCGCCCTGGTATTCCGCCCGTTCGAAGTCGGCAGGGAGGTCGACGATGATTCGACTTCCTCCAGGCCACAGCTCGTGTAGGTCGGGCCATTCGGCTTCGGGAACGTTGAATCGGATACTCGACGATGTGAAGCCGTGACCCGAGCCTTCGATCCTGAGGAAGCTGATATCGATGACCACCTGCGTCCGGAGATGATAGTCCCCGGGTGGAAGGTAGATCACCGCTCCGGGCTTGCCGCCGTCGTTGACATCAGTGTCGGTCTGCCGGGTTTTTATGTCAGCGATGATGCTGTTGATTACTTGACCGATGTCCTCGAACGGATTGCCGACGGGCCACGCGGTCACGTCGTAGTTGTTGTTGCTCGACATGGCTTCTTTCCTTGTAATGGTTTCTCCGGTGTTCAAGGTGCTGGTGGTCAGACCGAGCGCCGCATAGCGGTGTAGGTACTCCGGGGTTCTTCTCCGAGTTCCTTCTCTAGTTCCTCTGATGTGGGTGGTTGGGCGCCTGCCCGGCGGACGGTGATGGCTGCTGCCGTCGATGCCACGTGCCCTAGTGACTCCAAGGCCGAAGGCCCCAGTCCGTGCGCGCTACGCCTGAGGAGACCGTAGATCAGGGCAGACATGTAGGCGTCACCAGCCCCGATAGTGTCGAGCACAGCAGACCTGACTGCGGGAACAACAACTTGAGCGTCCCGGGTAGTAAGGAGGGATCCCTCCGATCCTCTGGTGACGGCGACAAGGTTGGCTCCCAGGTCGAGGATCCGCTGGGGGATTCTGTCCAGGGCCAGCCGCGGATAGAGCCACCGTGCATCCTCGTCGCTGAGTTTGACCACTTCAGTGAATGGAACGAGTTCTTCGAAGATGGTTCTCGCTTCAGCCTGACTACCGAGCAGAGCCGGGCGGATGTTGGGGTCGTAGGTGACGACACAGTCCTGGTATGCCTGCCTCATCAGCTCGCGAATACTGGCCGCCCCTGGTGCAAGGAAAGTAGCTATCGAGCCGGTATGCAGCACCTTGGGAAAGGATGTCGGAGTGACCTGCGGGAGCTCCCACTGAATATCGAAGTCGTACTGTGCTGACCCGTCGTGCGCTAACACCGCTGTCGCGGTTGCAGTGCTACCGCTGTGCTTGGAACCGGGCACAAGGCGAACACCGGCGTTGCGAAGGTGCGTCTCGATGGTGGCTGCACGGTGGTCGTCTCCAATCGAGGTCAGCAGTGCGGTGTCGACTCCCAGCCGGGCAAGTCCGTAAGCGACGTTTGCAGGGGACCCTCCCGGGTGTTCCACAGTGCCTTGGGGAGAAACGACGATATCCACGACAGCTTCACCGACGACGACGACATCAACGTTCGTTAGGCAGTGGTCGTCTATCCGCTGGCTTGCTGGCATTACGGGGCCCTTTCATGGGTTCACCCCGGCACCGGGGAAAAGAGTGTGAGCGAGATACCTGCTCGTGGCATCAAACAGGGCGCACGTTGGGTTTGCTCAACGTGAACCTCACGCTGAGGCTCACTCCAGGTGTCGTCAATACGCGGCTTGCTGGACCTATGACGCAAGCACCCTCCCGTCAGGAAGCGTCGACGTAGCGTCGTTCCCCCACGGGTGGGTGGTGGGCACCGATCAGAGTGAGCTTTCCGTCAATCCAGGCAACGGGCTGCGGGTCGGTGATCCTGCCGACGAAGGCCCCCGTGTCATCAGCGTTCTCGAAGGCGAGCATCTGCCATTGGCCGGTACGGTCCTGGATGAGGCGTCCCACGTAGAGGGACTGGTCAGCTACGAGGTAGGCCTCCGAGATGTCGAAGGGACCGAGGGCGTTCGGCGTGTTCACGGCCCAGATTCCTCCACGGTCATGGCGTGTTTGTCGTTCAGTGGACAGCTCGGAGCCGAGGCATGAGAACAGGAGCACTGTTCGGCCGTCGACGGTCTCGGTTTGGAGGACCTCGAGTTGCCCGAACCCTTCACCGGGCCGGCTCAGGGGTGGAAGGATCCGCCACCGCGCGAGGTCGGTGGAGAAGGCGTGCCCGACGACGCCTCGTTGGTCCGGTTCGCCCGTCGCCGATCGAGCGGTGATCAGCATGTTCCACCCGGTGCCGTCAGCGCTGCGGGTGACCCACGGGTCACGCCATGCTTCATCAGGCCAGGCGCCGTGGAACAGCTTCTCGTAGTGCGTGCTGTCAGCTTCGAGGACCAGATCCGTGCGGGTCCAGGTGAAGAGGTCGTGTGAGGTGGCGCTGCCGATGCGCTGGACGAGACCTTTGCCCTCCCGGTTCACTCCCGTGTAGAACATGTGCCACAGTCCGGCGTCGTCGCGAATCACGGAGCCGGTCCAGGTGGCCAGGTCATCGAAAGCGGGCCCGTCGGCGGGCACGAGAGCGTCAGCGTGTTCCTCCCAGGTGCGCAGGTCCGTGGACGTTGCGTGGCCCACGGTCGCGCGCCAGTGGCGGCGGTCGGGATCCTGCAAGGCACGTGATGCTTTGAGGAAGAAGAGGTGGTACCGGTCGCCGTCGTCGGCGAACCAAAAGTCCCACACCCAGGAGGAGCGCAGTTCAAACATCAAGAGTCCTTATCTAGTCGGTCAGCGCGGCATCGGTGCCGGCTGGAGTTGAGGCATGAGGCGGTGCAATGGAGTCGCGCTGGACGAGTGGGCAGGAGAGGATCGTGGGTTTGTCGGCGAGCAGCTTCTCCTCGTCGTGGCCTTCGATGAGCCTGATGAGTGTTCGGACTGCCCAGGCACCCATGTCGTAGTGGGGGAGCGCCACGGTCGTAAGGCCGGGGAACAGTCCTTCGGCGATGAGTGTCTGGTTGTCGAAACCTACGATGGATAGCTGTTTGGGAATGCTGAGCCCGAGCTCGTTGGCGGCCCGATAGGCGCCCATGGCCATGCGGTCGTTGTAGCAAAAGAGTGCTGTCGGGCGGTTATCGCGAGACAGTAGTTCCATCGCCGCTGCATACCCGCCCGCTGCCTCGGATTCCCGTGCCGTGATGAGGTCAGGGTCGAAGTCGATGCCTGCTCCCTGCAGTGCCTCCCGGTACCCCTGAAGGCGCCCGTGAGTGGCTGGAACGTCGTCGGTGTTGTTGAGGAATCCGATTTGCCGGTGTCCGGCGTCAAGCAGGGCCGTGACAGCGGTCTGGGCGCCGCCTTGCTCATCCGGGATGGTGCAGGGGACCAGGCCGGTCTTGTCCGTGGAGTCGATGAGGACGGCCGGGATCTCAAAGAGCCTGGTGGGCAGGGACACGGCGCGGTGGTACATCGTCGCGTAGAGGATGCCGTCGACTTGCCTTTCGAGCAGGGCATCGACGTCGCGTCGCTTCGACTGGGTGTCGGCGTCCTTGTCGGTATTGATGATGACAAGGGTGTAGTCGTGTTTCCGAGCTGCATCCTCGGCACCTTTGATAATCATCCCGGCATGCGGGGTGGTGGCGATGTCCTCGCTCAACAGGCCGATCATCGCCGAGCGTTGTGTCCGTAAGCCCTGGGCCATCCGGTTCGGCCCGTACCCGAGGCTCGCGGCTGCGTCCCTGACCTTTTTACGGGTTTCGTCGCTGGCCCGGGCATGGGGGGTGTCATTCAGAACATGAGACACGGTGGTCACGGACACTCCTGCCGCCGCTGCGACGTCACGTATGCCTACTGTCTTTCGAGCCATGTGTTTCCCCTATCGTGTCGAAGGTGACGCTCTGACGTTGCTGACTTCCAGAAACAGGCACCACTGCTTTCGGCGCCCATCCTTCGACTCAGCCCTTGACCGCACCAAGGGTGAGGCCGGCGACGATGTGGCGCTGGAGAACCAGTGTCAACAGGACGACGGGAATGGAGTACAGGGCCGCTAGTGCGGTCATGGATCCCCAGTCGAGACCGAACTGGGTCTGAAAATTCGCGATGACGATCGGTGTTGTTTGCGATCGCACCGAGGTGAGTAGTAGGGAGAAGAGGAACTCGTTCCAGGAAGCTAGGAAGGCAAAGATCGCCGTTACTGCCACACCACCTGAGACGACAGGCAATACCACTCTGCGAAGTGCGCCCAGGCGACTGCAGCCGTCGATCTTAGCTGCTTCGTCCAGCTCGTCGGGAACCGCGTCGAAGAAGCTTGTCATGAGCCAGATGGACAAGGGCAAGGAAAGGGTGGTGTGTGCGATGGCGAGGGCAATGGAGGTGTCCGCGATGCCGAGGTCGCGGAAGAGCGCAACGAGAGGGACGCCGACGACGATCGCCGGCACCATCCGGCAGACGAGTGCGACAAGGATGAAGACCTGCCCGCCAGGCGTACGAAATCGGGTGATCGCGTATGCAGCTGGGACCGCGAGTACGAGCGAGATGACGGTGCTGAGGACCGCTGTCACGATGCTGTTGATGAACGACGCCACCACACCTTCCCGTCCGAGGGCCGACACGTAGTTCTCAAGCGTGAACTGAGATCCGAAGACGGTCGCTGGAACAGAGATCGTTTCCAGCGGGGTCTTGAAGGACGTGAGCAGTAGGTAGACGAAGGGGAACCCGTACAGCACGGTAACGGCCGCGAGCAGTACCCACAGGATGGTGCGGGACGTTCTCCCGCGGACGACAAGACCGTTCATTAGCGATCACTTCCTGGACGCCAAATGGCATAGACAGCAACGACGGCGACTAAGAGCATGCCCAGCAGGTACATGGTGCCCATGGCGCTGGCCAGGCCGGGATCGCCGAAACGTACGAGGGTCCGATATACGAGGAGGGATAGTGTCTCTGTACTGCCCTGCGGGCCGCCATTGGTTTGGATGAGAATGATGTCGAAGGCCCGGGCTGCATCGATTCCCCTGATGATCAGAGCGACCGCGATCACCGGTCTGAGCAGCGGCAGGATGATCCTGAAGAGGATGGTGGGATAGCTCGCACCATCGATCCTTGCCGCTTCCAGCAGTTCACCCGGCACATTCTGCAGGCCTGCGAAGAGGATCAGCGTGATGAATGATGTGGTCAGCCAAATGTCAGGTAGCGCTACGGAGAACAGCGCGATATCGGGGTTGCTGAGCCATTGGATCTGGTCCGTGGTCTGCAGAATCCCGACGCGGCGGAGCAGTTCGTTGAGGATGCCGAAGTTGTCGATGAGCAGGAACCGCCAGAGCAGGCCGGCTACCACGGGAGCAATCATCAGCGGGTACATGAAGATAGTCCTGAAGATCCGTGACCGGTCGCCTAGCGCCGAGAACAGCAGCGCAACAGCAAGGCCGAGCGTGAACTCCAGGGTCACGACGATCACGGTATAGAGCAATGTCCGCCACGCGGCGCCGGTGAATGCGTCGGAGGCCAGTGCTGCGGTGTAGTTGGCGATACCGACGAACTCGCGGCCGCCTCCGAAAGGTTCGATGGCGTAGAAGCTGTCCCTGACAAACTGGAGAAGCGGCCAGCCGACGAAAATGGCTAGGAACACGACAGCTGGCAGCATCATGACAGCGGCGAATCGTTTGTCCGTGAAGCCCTTTTTCCGCCGTCTTTGCAGATGAGGGACAGCCGTCGAGGAGTGGGGTGTGTCCCGCAGATTGGTTACGTGCACGAGGTGCGCCTTTGCTGGAGAGGTTCGGAATCGCCAAGAAGAGGTGGTGGCGAGCAGGGCCCGCCACCACGACTTACTGCTGGGTGATGGCCTCGATCTGCTCTTTTGCGTCGTCAAGCAGTGCCTGGTTGTCTGCGCCGGGCTCGAGAGCCTTCTGCAGCATCGGGATGAGCGCTGAATCGACGATTTCCTGCCAGTTCTGTGTGGCGGGTCGCGGCTTCGTGTTGGGAGCCGAGAGGGTCTCGACCAGAGCGTCGAAGTGCTCGTAACCGGCTTGGCCCTCGTACTGCTCGAAGGCGGAGATCCGAGCAGCCAGTCCGAGTGACGAATCGATACCCATTGCGTTGTTGTCATAGGCGAACCGGAGGAACTCGTTCGCGATCTCCTGCTTCTCCGTGGTCTTGGGTATCGACAGGTACCAGGGACCAGGAACGCCAGCGATGCCGCCGGGGCCGCCGATCATCGGCGCTGCACCGATGTTGCCGGCAATCGGGGAGTCTTCCGGGGTTTGAGGGTAGGCATGAGCCCAGAAGCGCATCATGGCCGTGTTGCCTTGATAGAACAGATTCTGGGCGCCGGCCCAATCGATCTGTGCTGCTCCCGGAGGGGCGACCTCCAGATCGTTGTTGAGACCTACGTAGAAGTCCAGCGCAGCTAGGTGATCCGCGTCGTTGACCGTGACGTCACCCTCCGGGCTGAGGACCATGTTTTCCGCCCCGGATTGCGACACGGTAGCGAGCCACTCCGTCTCGACCGCGCCCTTCACATCGGTGCCATAGAGATCCGTCTGGCCGTCACCGTCCGTATCGCGCGTGAAGAACTGTGCCACGTCCTGATACTGCTCCCATGTGGTGGGAGGCACGAGGTCGTATCCATACTCACCCTTGAAGGCGGCTTGCTCGGCAGGATCCTCGAATAGGTCGGTACGGTAGAACAGGATCTCGGAGTTCGTCCAGACCGGCATGCCGACGAAATTCTCGTCGATCTGGGCCTCCTCGACCAATGCCGGGAACAGATCCTGCTTCACCTCGTCCGTGAACATGTCGTTCAGCGGTGTCACCGCGTCGGCGAAGGTCGACAGCCAGATCGCGTCGAGAGCCGCCACGTCGAACGATGTGCTACCGGAGGAAAATTCGGTATTCAGGCGGTTGTAGAGACCCTCATAGGGTAGTTCGACGAAAGTGACCCCGGTTCCGGTCTCTTCCGTGAACTTCTCGGCTATTCCGGTGAGCTCGGCCTTGCCACCGGCTTCGACCAGCACCGTCAAGGTGTCGGAGTCAGCATCTACCTGCTCACCTCCTCCACCGGCTCCACAGCCCGCCAGAGTGAGAGCGGAGAGTACGGCGACTGCGGGCAGGAAGATCTTAGTCGTGGTACGTGCTGCTGCGCCGGACGGGCGCTGGCTGGCGAAGTGCTGCATGACAGGGACTCCATTCTGAGCTTCATTGCTGCGGGTTTGCCAAAACGTTTTGCCAAATCGTCTTGGCGACAAGAGTAAGCTGCCTGCCCCATACCGTCAAGAGCTGCATGACAGGAACCGCGCACTCTCCTGCGAACGTGAATGAAGACTGACCAATGACTGGCCTCACGGTGTAGCGCTTCACCGGCGTGACGGATCTGCCCAGTGCATCGAAGTTTGCGACGGAAACCAATGCCAAAATCCGACGAGAACTTTTTTGGCATTGACAGACCCTCGGCGTCACTCCTAATGTTCACGTGGATTTATTCGGCCAAAACATTTTGCTTGGCCCTGATTTGTTGTCGAAGGAGACAGAAATGGTTGATAAGAGAAATACCGAGAAGGTTGATCCTGGTCGCCGCGCCCTGATGGGATCGGGCGCCGTTAGTACGCTGGCCGCTGCGCTTACATTTGGGCCATCTCCGGCAGCTGTAGCGGCGGACCAGCCCAAGGGGACACACGATTCACCCAACATGTACGACGTAACGAGTTGGCGTGTGAAGGGACAGCCGAAGGTTACGGCGCAGACGGACATTGGGGCCGTCATCAACGACATCATCACGGATATCAAAAAACGACAAGCTACTCCGAGTGAACGCCCCGGGGCCGTCATCATCATCCCGCCAGGAGATTATGATCTGCACACTCAAGTCATTGTCGACATTGATCATCTGACAATCGCCGGTTTCGGTCACGGATTCTTCTCGCGGAGTATCTTTGACAATTCAGATACCACCGGTTGGCTGAACGTTCAGCCCGGCGGAAGCCACATCAGGGTCCTCACCTCCCCAAGCGCCCCACAAGCCTTCCTGGTCGGTCGATCCGGCAGCCCCCGTCTGTCAGGGGTCGTCTTCCGGGACTTCTGCCTCGATGGGGTAGCTTTTCCTCCAGACGGGAATAGCTACCGGAATGGGAAAACCGGCATCGAAGTAGCCTCGGACAACGATTCATTTCACATCACCGGTATGGGCTTCGTGTATCTGGAAAGAGCCCTCATCGTGCGGGGCACCGACGCCCTGCGCGTGCACGACAACTTCATTGCCGAATGCGGCAACTGCGTTGAGTTGACCGGTGCCGGACAAGCCACCATCGTGAGCGACAACCTCATGGGCGCCGGACCAGATGGAGTGACACTCCTGGCGGAGAACCACGAGGGGCTGCTTGTCACGGGAAACAACTTCTTCCCTCGAGGCCGAAGCCTCATCGAGTTCGTCGGGTGCAACCGCTGCTCCATAGTAGGAAATAGACTGCAGGGCTTCTTCCCGGGGCTACTGCGCCTGACGAATGCCAAGGAAAACCTCATCACATCCAACCACTTCCGGCGCGGCACGGACGGGTTCCCTCCCTTCATCGACCGCACCAATGGCCTGGACGACTACTACGGCGTCATCCACGCGACCGGAGATAACAACCTCATCTCGAACAATCTGTTTGCCTACGACGTCGCACCGTCGAAGGTCGTACCCGCGGGCGCTCAGCCGACCATCATTCTGATAGCAGGAGGAGACAGCAACGTGATCGCCACCAATCATGTGGTGAGTAACGTGCCTTCCCAGCACGTGGTTCTCGACGCCTCGACGACCCGATCGAAGGTCCTCGACAGTGGCCCTGATTCCTCCATCACGTCATACAGTTCAGACGCGGCCATCCGCCCCACACCATGATGACTAGCAACGTCGACCGCAGCCGTGGAACTGCCAACGAGCAGCCCCTATCCGCCTAGGGAAGTCCGCCGATAACCGACCTTCTGTCCCTGCGATGGGGAGAAGACCCATCGCAGGGACAAGCCCTAGCGTCGCTGCTGCATGCTGAATGATTCTTGCCGACAAGCGCTTGGAGGCATTTACTTACGCTGTACTGATTGGCCTGCAGCATAAACGGTAGCGATGGTGTTGTCTGGTTCGAGTAGCAGTACGTCAGCTGCATATCCTGGCCGAAGTCGACCCAGACGCGCTTCTAGTCCTAGTGCTCTTGCCGGGGTTGCAGTCAGCGCTTCGACGGCCGTCTCCAGGGGTATCCGGCATTGCTCGAGCGCGATGCGCAGAGCGACGTCGAGGGTGAGGGTCGATCCGGCGAGTGTCCCGTCCGGAAGTGTCACCATGCCGTTCTGAACCTGAACGGGCAGGGACCCCAAGAGGTAATCGCCGTCGGCACATCCCGCTGCTGCCATCGCATCGCTGACGAGCGCGAGACGTCCGGGTGCAGCTGCGAACGTTACTCGTGCGACATCCGGATGGACGTGAACACCGTCGAGGATGAGTTCGAGAACAAGACGTTCATCCCGGAAGGCTTCCCCTAGGAGACCCGGATTGCGGTGATGCATGCCGGGCATCGCGTTGAAGGCGTGAGTGATCAGGCGGGCTCCACGGTCCATAGCTTGCCGCGCGGTGGCCGCATCGGCGTCTGTATGACCGATCGCGCAGACGACTCCCTCTTCGGTGAACCGTTCGATCGCATCGAGGGCGCCGGGCAGCTCGGGGGCAATGGTGATCTGCCGTAGTGAACCTGCTGCTGCCTCGATGAGCCGATCGACCACATCGGGTGTCGGGTGTAGAAGCATGTCCGTGCTGTGCGCGCCTCTGCGGCTCGGCGCGAGGAAAGGGCCCTCGAGATGTACGCCGAGCACCAGCGGGTCGTCCAGTCCGGCGATGCGCTGCAGGCTTACGACGAGGTCGTCCAATGGTGCGGACACCAGACTCAGGATGGAGCGCGTCGTCCCGTGGGACCGATGCACGTCCAAGGCAATTTGGATATCCTCCTCGGTGCCGTCGAACGCCCTGCCGCCACCCCCGTGGCAGTGCAGGTCGATGAAACCCGGTACCGCACGCCGGCCGTCAGCTGATACGTCGCTGTCAGCGGGAGGCGGTGCACCAGTGCCGATATCAGCAATGGTGTCGCCGTCGAACAGTATCCATGTCGCAGCGTCCTGGCCCTCGTGTTCGACGGTACGCAGGTCACTGAGGAGGAGCGTCCTGCCCGGTTCAGGGGGTGATGCTGGCGACGAGCTCGGCAATGTGCGCCTCCCGCTCCTCACGTGTCGCAGGTCGACCGGGCACACCGGGGCGCTGTTGCCAGGGCAAGGGGCCGGAATCTCGCCTGTACTCCACGCCGAAGGCATCCAGTCTCCCCAAATGATCCTGCAGCCGGGGGGCGAAGCCGTCATAGGAGCCGCCGGGTCCTGACCACAGTACTTCTGCCGCTGCACAGAGCCGTGGGAAGGCGAAGTAGTCGATGGTTCGCGGCGAGTCCATGTGTTCGGTCCAGATGTTCACCTGACCTCCCAGGACGTGCCGCTCCTCGTCCTCTGTCAGCGCCTCAGGGACCGGGTTGTAGGCGTAGACATCGGCGACGGTGAGCGGGATTGCGACAGGTATGGGTTCGGTCGGGTGATCGGATTGCCGGTAGTCGAGGTAGACCTGGTCGTCCGGGCAGGAGACGACGTCGTTCCCGCGCTTGACGGCGGTTGTCGCCCCTGTCATGCCTCGCCAGGAGGCTACGACGGCATCCGTGGAGAGGTCTCCTTCGAGGATCTCGTCCCACCCGAAGACACGGCGTCCTCGTGCAGTAATCGTTTCTTCGAGCCGGCTGATGAACCAGGCCTGGATCTGAGCTTCGTCGATGAGGCCCAGTTCGATCATTCGTTCCTGGGTGCGTGGGTCGGTTTGCCATTGCTCGCGGGGGCATTCGTCGCCGCCGATGCCGATAAAGGGGCTGGGGAAGAGGTCCATGACTTCCTCGAGGACGTTCTGGAAGAACGAGACAGTCCTGTCTTCGGCGTTCAGTACGGTGGGATTGATGCCCCAGCGGGTGAACACTTCGACCGGTTGCCCGGTGACGCCGAGATCGGGATACGCGGCGATGGCTGCCTGGGCGTGTCCTGGGGTTTCGATCTCCGGGACCACGGTGATGAATCGGGCCGCGGCATAGGCCACGATCTCTCGGACGTCGGCTTGGGTGTAGAACCCTCCGTGGGGTCTGCCGTCACTGGGGGAGTCGGGATCGGCGCCCACCTGTGTCTCGCGGCGCCATGCACCGATCTCGGTGAGCTTCGGGTAGCGGAGGATTTCGATGCGCCACCCTTGGTCGTCTGTGAGGTGCAGGTGCAGGGTGTTGAGCTTGTGCATGACCATCAGGTCCACGAAGCGCAGGATGTCGTGCTTGGGGATGAAGTGGCGGACGACGTCGAGCATCGCACCGCGCCAGCTGAACTTCGGCTCGTCGGTGATGGAAGCGGGCATGATCTCCCAACCCCTGTCTGTGACGTGTGCCCGGCGGTAGATGTCCACGGGTAGGAGTTGCAGCAGTGTTTGGACGCCGCGGAACACACCGGCGGCGGATCCGCCTGAGAGGTGCACCGACTCGGCGGTGACGTCCAGTCGGTAGCCCTCGTCGGCGAGCTCCTCGTTGAGGGCCAGGACGATGGAGCCGTCCGCCAGAAGGGGAAGCTCGAATCCGGTTGCCGGCCGTAGTGCCGCCTGAAGCATCAGCGCCACCGAGGTGAGTTGCGTGGGGGCACTGATGGCGCTCGTGTCGGTGAGCGTGTATGGACCGGCTATTGGAGGGGCCGTCACTCGGGTAGGAAGCGGAAGCATGCTTATCCCTTCACTGCTCCGGCTGACATGCCGGAGACGAGGTTGCGCTGGATGATGAGGAAGAAAATGATGACCGGTAGTGAGATCAGGACGGATCCGGCCATCTGCCCACCGAAGTCCGTGCCTGTCGTCGGAGTGGTGAAGGATGCCAACCAGACCGGCAGGGTGTACATGCCCTGGTCCTTCATGAACGTGTAGGCAACCAGGTAGTCGTTCCAGGCCGCGATGAACGCGAAGATGCTCGTGGAGATGACTCCGGGTGCGACGAGGGGGAAGAGCACGCTGAAGAGGATGCGTGTGGTGCCTGCCCCGTCGATCTTTGCGGCTTCCTCGATCTCCACGGGGATCGCGACGAAGAATCCTCGCATCACCCAGATGGAAAAAGGCAGCACAGCTGCCACATACGCCAGAATCAGACCGAAAAAGGTCCCGAGCAGGTTGACTGCGTTGAACATGAGGAATGTCGGGATGAGCAGGGCCGCTCCTGGAAGCATCTGGACAGCCAGGATGATGACCATGATCGCCCTGCGTCCGCGGAAACGAAAGCGTGCCAGTGCAGCTGCGGCGAAGAAGCCGACGATGACCGACAGAAGCACGGTACCTGTCACCACGATGAGGCTGTTGCCGAGATTGGTGAGGAACGTCGTCTCGGTGATCGCCAGGACGAAGTTGTCGAAGGTGGGCACGCTGGGAACGAAGAGGGGTGTGGCTGTCATTACTTCGCTGCGCGGTTTGAAGGCAGTGTTGACCATCCAGTAGACCGGGAAGATCCAGACCATGCAGAAGATGACAGCGATGGTGTTGCTGACCCAGCGCACGGGCCGCCGGCGTCGCCGCTTGGGGGTGGGAGTCAGTCGTATCCTCTGGAGGGCGGACGGTGTCGTGGCGGGCCCTTGCGGGGTACTGGTGGTGATGTTCACAGGTCTTCTCCTGATCGGATGAGGCCTCGGATGTAGACAGCGGTGAGTCCGAGCAGGATGAGGGTGGTGATGACGGAGATCGCTGATCCGGCGCCGAGATCGAAACCGACGAAAGCGGTCTGGTAGGTGAACACGCCGAGGGTCGTGGTCGCGTCGTCGGGTCCGCCCCGGGATATCAGCCAGATCTGGTTGAAGACGTTGTAGTCCCAGATGATCGACAGGATGGTGATGAGGAGCAGGGTGGGCTTCAGGAATACCAGGGTGATGACACGGTAGATCTTCCAGTCGCTCGCTCCGTCGAGTTTCGCGGCCTCGTAGTACTCGATCGGGATCTGGATCTGCGCGGCATAGAGCGTCAGGGCGATGAAGGGCACGGCCTGCCAGACGATGAGGGCCCAGATGCTCGCGGCTGAGAGGAAGGGATCCTGTGCCCAGTTCGTGGCGGTCATGTCACCGAAGACGACCATGCGGGTCAGGATCCAGTTCAGCACTCCGTAACCTGGTTGGAACAGCCATGTCCACACCAGTGACGAGGCGACATTGGGCATCGCCCACGCGCAGATGAGTACCACGGTCACCACGTATCGTATGGGCGGCTGGAGCCTTGTCATCAGTGCTGCCACAGCCATACCGATGACGACGCTTCCGATCACCATTGCAGCGGTGAAGACGATCGTGCGGAGCAGTGATAGCCAGAAATCCTGATCGGTGAAGACGCGGGCGTACTGTTCCCCGCCGACCCCGCTGAAGACACCCGTGAACAGGCTGCGCTGGTTGAAGTCGGTGAAGGAAATGCCGATGAGCAGGATGATTGGCAGCACCGTCACGGCGAGCATGACAAGTCCGGCCGGAGTGAGCAGCACAAGGGGAGCGAATTGCCGCCGTCGACGGGGCCGCAACGAAGCGCCGGCGGTGCTTCCCGTACTTCCGGTGCTTCCCCCGTGTTCCGCTGGCGGGGTAGGGCGGGTGGTCGAGGTGGTCATGACGGCTGCCCCTTTCCTGGTGTTGTAGCGCGGTGTCTGTCAGCGACCACACGATGCGGTCGCTGACAGACGGTGGAGGTTAGCGGCCTTCGAGGACGGAGGTGAGGTGCTCGTTGAATTCCGTGGCCGCGTCCTCGGCCGGCTTCGAACCGGAAGCGACAGCGGAGAAGAGGTCATTGATGGACTTATCGCCCTCGATGGTCGACCAGGTTGCTGCCGCGGGGGTCGCCTTCGAGGTCAGTGCTGCTTCGAAGAAGCCGCTCTGGTGCTCCGGGAGCTCGGTGGCCTGTGCCGCTTCGATGCCCTCGGTACTGTTGGGGATCCACCCGTCGACCCCGAACACGAAGTCGTCCTGGATCTCAGGGCCCGAGGCGATCTTGACCCATTGCAGGGCCAGGTCGCTGTTCTGGCTCTTTGCCGGAATAGCCCAGTCGGACCCACCGATCATGACCGGCTGAGAACTACCCGACTTGCCCGGGAAGGGGAACGTCCCGAGCATGTCCGCGGTCATTTCCGGGTTGACGTCGGTAATGCCCTTGATCCCGCCGCCTGTGTTGAGGATCGCCGATGTCTTGCCGTCCCCGAACACCTGGCCCTGGGGAGGTACCTGGTTGTCGAGTGTCGCCGATGCGGGGCTCGAGTAGGTGTTCTGGAAGTCGACGAAGTCCTCGAGCCCCTGGACAGCGGCGTCGCTGTCCATGTCACCGGTCCAGGTTCCGTCCTGCTCGACTGCAATGTCCCCGCCGGCGTCCCACACGAACTGCATCGCGGACTGCCAGTACTGACCGGGGTAGTAGAAGGGAGAGAAGTCCGGCTCCGTGTTGGCTGCCGCGACGGCATCGAGGGCGGCCGTGAACTCTTCCCAGGTGTCGGGTTCCTCAGTGACACCGGCATCGGCCCACATCTGCTTGTTGTAGATCACGGCCCGCGCTCCCGCGAAGCCCGGGACCGCGAACAGCGAGCCGTCCACGCGCGCCGGGTCGGCAAGGCCGTCGAGCCACGTCCGGCCCTGGGCGAGGTCGTCCTCATAGGCGGTCAGGTCGAGCAGGCCACCGTTGGCCGCGTAGCCGGCGACCTGGGTGTTGCCGATGTCCAGCACGTCCGGGGGAGTGGAGGTGGCCAGTGCTGTGCTGATTTTGGTCGTGATGCCATCCCACTGCTGGACCTGGATATCGACCTCGGCTCCGGTCTCCTCGGTGAACTGTGTGTTGATGGCCTCGAGCGTCTCGTCGGTGTAATCGTCCTGCATGATCCAGACCGTCACGGTCTTCCCGTCGCCTTCGGCGCTGGGGACAGCCGTCGGTTCGCTGGGGCCGGACGATGATGCCGAGGTCGAGCAGGCGCTCAGTGCCAGCAACGCTGCTGCACTAAGGGCTGTGACTGCGGTGATCCGGGTATTGCGCATGGTGTTTCTCCTGATCGGATGAGCGGCTGAACCGCAGTGGACGCTTCTAAACGAACTGGAACCCCGAAGAACCGGGATTCGAGAGTGCGGATAGGTCTGTTGGAGCTGGTTGGGGCAGGGTAGGAGGGTCAGGAAACACCGAGCTCTGCGCTGAGCACGAGGGCGGCAGCACCGAGAAGAATGAGGGGCCGGGTGGTGTCTGCAATGCGGACCCGGAGGCCCTCGTGGATGCTCGTGAAGGTTCGTGCTCGCAGAGTGCGAAGCACGCTGTACTCGAAAGGACCGGACAGGAGGCCGGCCGGACCTGTGACGATGATGTCGTTGAGGTTCAGTGCGCTCACGATAGGAGCAAGGACTTGTCCGAGCGCGCGTCCGGCGTCTTCGAGGATCTCGTCTCGCCGGCCTACGTCTTGTGGCGCCTCGCTATCGAGGCGTTCGATGAGCTGGTGTGTGCCGATGACGGTTTCCAGGCAGCCACGCCTGCCGCAGGCGCACCGCTCACCGAGTTCGTCGACCGTGACGTGGCCGATCTCGCCGGCGGAGAACCGCTCACCGCGGACAAGGATGCCGTCGATGACGACTCCCAGCCCGACGCCATGTTCCAGATGGACCACGAGCAGACTGCTAGCTGCATCCGGATCGTAGGTACGGATGCCCAGGGCAGCTGCGTTCGCGTCATTGCCCACATGGGCTGGAGCGCCGAAGCGTTCCGAGATCCGCGCTGCAAGCGGCAGGTTGGTCCAGTCACGGTACAACCCCTCGAGAACTACCCCGTCCGGGGTGATGACGCCTGGAGCGCTGACACCGAAACCCAGAATGCGCTGGGGAGCGGAAGCGGCCAGCCGATCGCATAGTTCCAGGGCGATGTTCACTGCATCCTCGCCCGTACTCGTTCCCGCTTCGATCTCCTCCCGGGTGATGACCGAACCCGCGAGATCGATGACCGCCCCTGTGAACCGGTCGTCCGCGGACAGGTCTACAGCGATGATGCTGTAAGCATCGGACCGGAGCCCCACGAGGTTGGCGGGCTTGCCGACACGCGAATCATCGCGTAGTCCGAGCTCGCTGATGAGCCCCTCGGACGCAAGGTCATTGATCAGGGCCGAGATGCTCGTCCGGGTCAGACCAGTACTGCGGGCTAGATCCGCGCGGCTCACTGCCCCCTGGTGGAAGAGGGACTGGAGTATCAGCGCCCGGTTATGAAGCCGATTGTCCTCGGGCGTGGACCCGAGCCTGGCGCGGTCGGCCCGCGGCCCAACAGCCACCCTGCCTGAGGTGTACTCACGGGCATCGGTCATCTGGCTCACCTCCTTGTTACCTACGTCACTACGAATTAGTAAAGGAACCTATCAAACTAACCCGCCTCACACCAGAGCATCCCCGATCGATGTGGTTACGATCATGTTTCGTGGACCAGTAACTTCTCGCCTGCGTCAATGCTTGCCCCGTCAGTGCTTTGTAAGCTTTACTGACAAATCAGAGGGCGCTCATGAGGGGCGAAGTCCGATCCGAAAGGCACTGATGCGGCTTGGCCTAGATGTTGGCGGAACGAAGATCCATGCTGTGGCGCTTGGCGAGGACAACTCCGTTGTGGCCGAGGCTCGACTTCCAACGGGTTTTGGGGGTGAAGCAGTCCTCGAGCGTATCGGTGAGGCTATTGAGCGTGTTTCGCTTGATGCTTCCCCCCGCACCGGCGTCGAGTCGGTCGGAATAGGCGTGCCGGGCATTGTCGATGTGGAGTCCGGGCGTGTGCGTCATTCGGTCAACCTCGGCATAGCGGATCTCGAACTAGGAGCGGCTCTCAGCGCGTCGGTCGGCGTTCCCGTCACGGTCGAGAACGACGTGAATGCGGCAACACTCGGTGCCGCTCACGCGTCAGGACTGCATGGAGTTCTGGGGTATCTCAATCTCGGGACCGGCCTTGCAGCGGGCATCGCGGTTGATGGCGTGCTCTGGCGTGGATCGGGCGGCTCAGTCGGAGAGATCGGCCACCTCCCGTTTCGCGACGGGGGAGTGGTGTGTAGCTGCGGTCAGCGCGGCTGCCTGGAAACGACGGCATCAGGATCCGCCCTGGCAAGAATGTGGCCCTATGACGGGGATGATCGCGTTCAAGCTCTCTTTGCGGCCGCTGAAGCAGGAGACGAGGTCGCGATAGTCACGCGGAATGGGCTGGTCGACGGGGCCGCCGCCGCCATCCGGATCCTCACCCTCACCGTGGGGGTAGAGGCGGTCATTCTGGGGGGAGGGATCACCCGCATAGGTGAACCTCTTACCCAGGCAATCCGCTTGAAGCTGAGGTCCTGGGAAGCAGAATCGCCTTTCCTCGCAACACTCCACATGAGCCGAAGTGTCCATGCTCTTGACGGAGTCGCCCCCGTTGCAGCGATCGGAGCGGCATTGCTTGCCAGCCCGGCCGGCGCAGGTAGAGCCCAGGCTGTCGCGTGAACATCTCCGTACACGTCACCGCCGATGCCCTGCAGGTTGGTGAGATTGCAGCGAATCTCATAGCTGCCCATCTGGCCCTACGACCCGCTCCTGTCCTTGGCATCGCGACAGGATCCTCCCCGCTGACCACCTATGCTCACCTGGCTCAGCTCAGGCGGTGCGGTCAGCTCGATGTGGGCAGAACATCAGCATTCGCCCTCGATGAATATGTCGGGTTACCCGCTGACCATCGGGAGAGTTATCGGAGTGTCGTCGACCGTGAAGTCACAACGCGCCTCGCCTTGGATCCGACACGGGTCTTCGTGCCCGACGGCAACGCGGACGACCTCGACGCCGCCTGCCTCGACTACGAAGCAGCCATCCGATCCTCCGGAGGAATCGATGTGCAGATCCTCGGGATAGGAACTAATGGTCACATCGGCTTCAACGAGCCGGGTACGGCCTTCGACTCCCGCACCCGCGTTGCCCGGCTCACCGCTTCGACTCGCTTCGACAACGCCCGATACTTTCCCTCCCTCGCCGACACGCCGACACGATGCCTTACCCAGGGCATCGGCACCATCCTTCAAGCGCGCAGCATCGTCCTCGTAGCGTCAGGAAAGGCGAAGGCACACGCAGTTGCCCAAGCCCTGAACAGTGCTCCAAACCCCGACTGCCCTGCCAGTGCGTTGCAGGGCCACTCCGACGTGACGTTCGTCCTGGACGCTGCGGCCGCGCATCTCCTCAAACCAGCAGCGCTTACTCCAGCACTCCACAACAGGTAGGTCTTCCAGCCGGCGCAACGAACGGATCCTGAACGGCCCTATCGAATCGGTGCAACCTTCATGCAGCAGAACCACAACTGAGAAGTGAGGAAAAATAATGACCGACCAATTCCAGCCACAGTTCAGCCCATCCGAGGGACCGTCTCGCAGAGCAGTGCTTGCATGGGGCTCCGCCGCCGTCGCGACGACATCGACCGTCTTCGCTGCGGGGTCCGCAGTCGCCGCACCCGGAAGCGGCGACACCGGTCGGGGCTCGGGCAAGCATCCTGTCTCTTCCGCATCGATCACCGCGGGGTATACCTTCCTCGCCCGACGCCACGACCAGTACGGGGCCGGGTCCACCCTGCGACTTCCCCAAAGCTACGACGGCGGGTTCTTCGCATCGATCGGGTTTGTCTCGTCCTTCACCTACGACAACGCTCTGATGATCCTCGCCTGGCTCGCGACCGGCAGATCCTCCGAGCTCACCCGCGCCAAGATCCTCGCCGACACACTGCTGTACGCGCAGGACAATGACCCCGAAGGCGACGGCCGAACACGAGCCTCCTACCAGCCTGATCCCTTCATCACCCGCGACGGCAGCCCACAGATCGGTTCACCTGCAGCCAATACCGGCAACCAGGCATGGCTCGGCATCGCGCTTACGCAACTGTTCCATCGCACCCGGGATGAGCGCTATCTCCGAGGGGCCCTGCGTTCGGCGACCTGGATTCATGAGACGACGCTCGATGAGCAGCGGCAACCCGCCGGCTATACCGGAGGTCGAAACGGCGACAACATCCCCTTCACCTTCAAAGCCACCGAGCACAACATCGACATCGGAGCGTTCTTCACAATGCTGGCCCGCATCAGCGGCGACAGTGTCTGGGAACGCCGAGCCAGAATTGCCTTCGGCTTCGTCGCGGCAATGCAGGACAGCTCCTCGGGCAAGATCTGGACGGGTACAACGGAAGACGGCTCGACTATCAACCGATTCCCGTTGCCCGCTGATGTCCAGACTTGGGCGGCCCTGGCCACAGGTAACCCGCGGTACAGGCGATCCGTGGCCTGGGTGGTCGATAACCTCCTGGTCACGGACGGGCCCTTCACCGGATCCAGCTACAGCAACGCCGATGTCACGAAGGTCTGGTTCGAAGGAAGCGCACATCTGGCCCTGGCACTGACACCGTCCCGGGAAGACAGGGACCTACGGGCAGTGCTGCTGTCGTCCATCGAAAAGGCACAGACGGAGGCCCCTAACGCCGATGGAAGTGGAATCGTCGCCGCATCCACCGACGAGCTGGACACAGGGTTCGGTGACTTGTACTACGCCGCCCCGCATACGGGGGCAACCGCCTGGTACCTGATGGCAGCCCTGAACTACAACCCGTTCGTTCTGCAGCGGAAGTAGGCCGATCAGGGCGTCCATCGCGGGCTGTGAGTCGGGGCTGTACGAGAAGGGCGAGGACATGCACCTCAGGACCCGTTCAGCCAGGACCTGCACCCCACAGCGCCCGACTTCACATTCCGGCTCCCGACGTATGAAAACGAGCAGACAGCAGCCCAAGCATGTTCAGGTTCGCAGAAGGATCGAGGAGATGGTGGCCGAGTTGCGGCAGGGCGATCATCTCCTCGGTGAGCGTCAACTCGAATCGGAATTCGGGGTTTCCCGCATCACCGTACGGCGTGCCATTTGCGCTTGAAGCCCAGAGATCACGCGTACCTCATCGAACGCCTCCACCTCGCGGATGATCGGCTAGTAAGTGTCGGACAGTCGTGGATCCACTCAGGGATTCCCCTCAACCTGGCTCTGTATCAGTGTGTTTAGCAGCTAGAACGATTGAATCTCAGTTGCTCGGGTCCAGCGTCCTTTCGGGCCAGGCGCCGGTCTTAAAGAAGTCGTGAAGAGTTGTGAGCGCATGGGACGGGTCTAAGCCTTTGCGCATCAGCCAGTCGTGGTCGTTGTACGTGGCCGCGTAACGGTCGCCGGAGTCGCACATGAGCGAGACGATGCTTCCCGAACGGCCGTCGGCGATGAGATCCGCGACAAGCTGCCATACGCCCCAGAGGTTGGTTCCGGTCGAGGGTCCCGGGTGCAGCCCGGTGAGTGCTCGAAGGTGTTGCGCGGCGGCGACTGATGCGGCATCCGGTACCCGAATCATCGCGTCGATGACGGACGGCACGAAGCTCGGTTCTGGGCGTGGCCGGCCGATGCCCTCTATGCGAGAGGGACGACCAGTCGGGGTTGAGCCCGGATGAGCCCATGCCGGATAGAACGCCGAGTGTTCGGGGTCGACGACGGCGAGGCCCGTCGGGTGCCGGTGATAGCGCAGGTAACGGCCGATCGTAGCGCTCGTCCCTCCAGTCCCGGCCCCCACGACGATCCAGGTCGGCAGCGGATGAGGCTCGAGAGCGAGCTGTCCGAAAATGGACTCCGCGATGTTGTTGTTGCCGCGCCAGTCGGTGGCACGCTCGGCGAAGGTGAACTGGTCCATGTAGTGGCCTCCGGTCTCCCGCGCCACCGCCTCCGCAGAGGCGTAGACGTCGGAGGCGTGCTCGACGAACCGGCACTTCCCGCCGTACTGCTGGATGAGCGCGATCTTCTCCGGGCTCGTAGTCGCCGTCATCACGGCGATAAACGGCAAACCCAGCAACTGAGCGAAGTACGCCTCGGACACCGCCGTCGAGCCACTGGATGCCTCCACGATCGTGGTCCCTTCCGTGATCCAGCCGTTGACCAAGCCGAAAAGGAAGAGGGACCGCGCCAGCCTGTGTTTGAGGCTGCCGGTCCGGTGGGTGGACTCGTCCTTGAGGTACACCTGCACGCCCCAGTGTTCGGGAAGCGGTACGGCGAAGAGGTGTGTGTCCGCCGAGCGGTTGCCTTCCGCCTCGATGCGCCGAACGGCTTCGTCGGACCACGATCTGTCGGCGGTGGTGAATCTAGGCACTTCGCCAGCCTACAAGCCAGCCTCAAGGTGCCGCGAGAGCGGAGCCAGCTTGGGATGACAATGTCTGATCGATTCGAGCAGCATAGATGTTATCGAAGTACAGGAGCACAAGTGAGTCGTGAGGGTCAGTGAGTAACTAACGTTCAGTGCGTGATTGCGGTCCCCTGGTGAACGCTCCTTCAACGACTTTCGGCAGCTCTCGAATACAGGCGTTCGAGCTTCCAAGGTGAGGCCGCGACCACCCTGCCGCGCTACGGCAGGGTGGTCCCGGGTCTATGTATGCGTGATGTCGCCGGGTGTTTATCCCAAGATGGAAGGTCCCGGATGCTGTAGATCAGACGTCCTGCATCTGCCGCGCCCGGAGCTTTCGGGTGATGCTTGTAGATCACGACGAGGGCGAGGATTCCGTAGAGGGTCAGCGAGATGCTGCTGCTGACCAGGACGCTGGCGTCCCCACCGGTCGACATGAGCGCGTTGCGAAGGCTGGTCTCGGCCAGGGGCTCGAGGACAGCCACCGCGCATCAAACTGCTGCTGTTCTACACCGTCATCCTGTTCCTTGCTTCGATGTCACTCGCGTTCCTCCCCGATCCATTCTTCAGAATCGACCTTCTCGGTCATATCGATGCGTTCGGTCCCAATCCACGTCGGTCGAGCTACTAGAGCAATGAGGGCGTCTTCCCCCGGAAAACGGTGCAGGCGCGAGGCGGCCAGCGCCTCGCGCCTGCACCGTCGTAGGTGTTACTGCCAGTTCGGGTTCATGCCCTCGGGGTAGCGCGAGCCGAACCCTCCTTCGGGGAGGATCTCCTTGATGCGGGTGAGATCGGCTTCGGTGAGGATCAGGTCAGCCGCGCCGACGTTCTCCTCGACGCGCTTGGCGCTGCGGGTACCGGGGATCGGAACGATGTTCTCCCCCTGTGCGAGCAGCCAGGCAAGGGCGAGCTGTGCGACGGTCGCGTCCTTGGACGCGGCAAGTTCGGTCAGCCGGCGTGTGGCCTCAACGTTGTTCTCGAAGTTGCCGGGCTGCCAGCGGGCGTCCCAGCTGCGCATATCGGCCTCCTCGTAATCGGCAGCCGGTTTCGCGGCACCAGTGAGGAACCCACGACCCAAGGGGGAATAGGGGACGAAACCAATGCCGAGCTCGTGCAGGGTCGGGAACAGCACTTCGACTTCACGCTCGAAGAGGGAGTACTCGGTCTGAAGGACCGAGACGGGCTGGACGGTATGGGCGCGGCGCATGGTCTCCGGTCCGGCTTCACTGAGACCGAAGTACTTGACCTTTCCGGCGTCGATGAGTTCCTTCACGGTTCCGGCGACATCCTCGATGGGGACGCCGGGGTCCACCCGGTGCTGGTAGAGGACGTCGATGTGGTCCATCCCGAGGTAGCGGAGGCTGTTGTCGACGACCTCGCGGATGTGCTCCGGCCGGCTGTCGAACCCGAACTCTCTGGTGAAGCCGAACTTCGTCGCGATGACGACATCGTCGCGGAAGTTCTTCACCGCGTGGCCAACGACTTTCTCGTTCTCTCCCCAGCCGTACAGCTCGGCGGTATCGAAGAAGGTGACGCCCAGATCGTAGGCGCGCTGAATCGCAGAGGAACCACCCTCGGCGTCGGCCGCTCCATAGGCCATTGAAATTCCCATCGAGCCGTAACCGATGGCGGACGTGGTCAGGCCCTGAGTGCCCAGCGTGCGTGTTTGCATGAGGTCTCCTGTGGTGGATAGTGCCAGTGGGTACAACACGATTTGTCGAAAGATATAGCTCGAACACCGCAGGCGTCACTACGGGAAGCGGAGTCACACCTCGGTCGGTCGGGGTAATGGACGTCGCTTGCGTACTCAATCGTTGGAGCGTGGAAATTGGATTACCAGGGGAGGCTCGTTCCGTTCCACGTAGTAAAGGTGTTGGTCGGCCCGTCGGGCCCAAGGCGAGCCACGCGTACGATCTCGCGCGCGGCTTCCTCAACGGTCTCTGTTCCTTGGAAGGCGACCAGTGCGGTCTTTGCGAAGCCAGGTGAGACAAGGTTGACTTTGATTCCGCTCGATTCCAGTTCGACCATCATGGATAGCGTTATGGCGTTGAGCGCTGTCTTCGAAGCCGAGTAGACCGGCTCGTACGCCGAATGATTCGGAGCCATCGAATCGCTCATGATGTGGAGTGAACCCATTGCACTTGTGACGTTGATGATGCGGGCGTTGGCGGATCTGCGAAGCAATGGCAGCATCTCTTGATACACCGCCAGCGGCCCGAAGACGTTGACTTCCCAGACGGCTCGTACCTCCTCCAAGGGAACCTTGCTTGCCGTGGAGGACGCGCGGAGTTCTTCGAAGCTTTGGATATCGGTGCGGGTGCTGGAGACGGCGGCGTTGTTGATGAGAAGATCGAGACGGCCGGCTTTCGAATAGATCTGCTCGGCCGCTGCGCTGATGGACGCGGCATCCGTCACGTCGAGTTGGACAGCAATTGCACCGCCTCCGATGTCGCTGACAGCCTTCTTCCCGCGCTCGAGCTCTCGGGCTCCAACGAATACGGTGACGCCGTCCGAGACGAGCTCCTCCGCAACGTGTTTGCCCATTCCTTGATTCGCGCCGGTCACGAGAGCGATACGATTTGTCATCTGGGATCTCCTTAGAATTTTGAGCGTGTCTTTATTGTGCGAGCGATCGACTACTTTTCCCCTTTTTCTTCTGAGGAAAGCTAATCGTTGGCCAATAGATTCCCGGCCGAAATCATATGAACAGGACGTCTCTCAATCTCTCTAGATGCCCAAGCCGTCGCTCTGAGACCAGTGAACGTCAAATAAATATGATTTCGTCCAACTACGTTGAGGAGGGCGGGCTTGTCAGCTGCTTCACTTCGCGGCGCAGCCGTAAGTATCAAAGGCGCTTCGCTACGGTCCTTGCTGATTAGTGCCTGATAATCGGGCTCGAGACGGCTACCTTCGGGGTGAATCACCGTCTTATGGTCCTCGAAGGGCGTTCCGATGACATTCCATCACCACGTTCTGCATACTCGGCGCTTCGGTCTTGTAGCTGTCTGAGCAGACATTTCAGCGTTGGATTGCTGCCTGGACGCTGCCTATGCCGCTCGTAGGTGCGCTAGGTGAACTTGGCTTTGCCGTGCACGGTGGGCGGTGGGATACACCTCCTTCTGCTGAAGATCGGCACCGTGCCCGGTCGCCCAGGGGCGTTCGTAGGACCGGTTTTGGCGTTGTTATCTCTCGCAGTCCGGAAGAGTTCGCCGAGAGAGCAGAATTGTGGGTGGTCCGGCTGCTTCTTCGCTGTGGGATGTCGGCTGACTTCTCGATTACCGGCATCTACGTCAGTGATTGGCCCTTGTGCCGACGAGCTGCTCTGACACTTCCCAGATCCGGTGTGCGTCGTCCATGTCGCGTAGGGGCGCCCAGAACTCGTGGAGGGCCGGCGGCCCGCCGGCGGTGCGCTTGGGCCCGAAGAACTGGTCGCCCCCGTATTCAGGGTCGGTCGCCGCCATGAGTGCGGGTAGTGCTGCGCTGTCCGGGGTCCCGGCGAGACCGATCTGGGAGAGGAATCCGATGAGGCGGCGCGCCGGTGGCGTCCTGTCGCGGCCCATGGCGGGTTGTGCTGCGAGCAGGTTGGTGGGCGAGATACCGGGGTGTGAGAGGTTGCTGCTGATGCCCCACCCGTTGGCGCGGCTCCGTGCCTCGAGTTCACGGGCGAAGAGGCCGACGGCGATCTTGGACCCGGTGTAGGCCTTCATGGCGTCGTAGTGCTGCTCGTGGTTCAGGTCGTCCCAGTTCATCGCGCCCTTTCGGGCGGCCACGCTGGTCTGGTGGGTGACACGGGCGCGGCCTTCGCGCAGGAGCGGCAGCAGGCCCAGGGTGAGGGCGAAGTGGCCGAGGTGGTTCGTGCCCCACTGCAGTTCGAACCCATCGCGGGTCTTCTGACGTGTGGGTGGTTGCATGACGCCGGCGTTGTTGATCAGGATGTTGACCGGACGTCCCTCCGACATGAGCGTGGCGGCGAGGGATGTGACCGATTCCAGCGATGACAGGTCCAGGGATCGGGTGCTGACCCTGGCGCCGTCGACGGCAGCGCGGATACGCTGCGCTGCCGCGTCGCCTTTGGCCTGGTTGCGGACGGGCATGATGACCTCCGCGCCGGCTCCGGCCAGCCGTGTCGCGATGACGGTGCCGATCCCGTCGCTCGCTCCGGTGACGACGGCGAGTGTCCCGGTCAGGTCGGGGATGGTGAGGTCGTAGGTGCGAGGCATGAGGGGTTCCTTCGTTCGAGGGGTAGGTCACTGGATCTGGTGCCTGATCTCATGGTTCACCGGTTGCTGGGGCGTAGCTAGGACCTGTCGATCCACGGCTGGCGAGGCAGTGGCTGCTGACCCGGCGGTGGTCAGGAGGTGATGGTCTGCGTGCCGATGACAGCCAGCAGTTGCAGTTTCTCGTGGCTGTCACTGCCGGGTACGGCGGTGTAAACGAGGAGGCGGTGGGACTGATCCGGATCGAGCAGAGTCTGGCAGTTCAGATCGAGGCGGCCCACTGTCGGGTGGAGGAAGCGTTTGACCTCGGGTGGCTGCACGCCGACTTCCTGGGTGTCCCAGACCCTGCGGAAGTCTGCGTTGTCCTGCAGGAGTGCGGCGAGTTCGGCTGCCCGCGAGCCTGGCCCGCGGAGGGCTACGAGCTGGCGCAGACCCGAGGCATAGAGCCGGGATAGTTGTTCGCGTTCCTCGGACGGGTAGGCTTCCCTGGCTGTGGGATCGGTGAACCACCGGTATCCGTTACTGCGGCCCGGCCCCGTGCGCAGGGATGCCTCACCGAAGAGCGCCAGACCGAGCGGGGTCTGCCGGAGGGTGTCCCCGACCTCGGTGATGATTTCTGCGGGAGTGTCGGCAAGACGATCGAGGATTCGCAGCAGGCCCGGGCTGACGAACTCACTGTCGGTGCCGCGTGGAGGTGGGGTATGCCCTGCGAGGCGGAAGAGATGATCACGCTCGCCCAGGGTCAGGTGTAGGCCCTGGGCAATGGAGGCGACCATCTGCTCGGAGGGGTGTGGGCCGGTGCCGCGTTCGAGGCGGGCGTAGTAGTCGCTGGACATATGGCATAAGCCCGCTACTTCCTCGCGTCGAAGGCCAGTGGTCCGCCTGCGCGGTCCACGCATGAGCCCGACGTCCTCCGGTTGGAGCGACTCGCGCCGATGACGCAGAAACGAACCCAGAGCTTCGCGATCGATCATGGTGTATTTCCCTTCGAGTTGAGGCCCTCTGTCTACTGCATGGCCCGACGGCTATCCACGGCCTACCAAACCACCGATAGGTAGCACGTCAGTCACATTTTGAAATCTGCTGTGGCGCACACCGTTTACATCCCGAGTGTTGCTCCGAGGGATGCAGCCGGCCCCGTCGTGAAACGCGGCGTGCTGTCAACGTCCGACTCATGCTTTGTAAGCCCGACACTCCAGGCCTTCGGGTGCGCCTGGTGGTGCCCCTGGTGCCGGTGCTCGTGACGTTGCTTCCGATGCCGGTAAGCGGTCGTGACTGCGATCCCTGCAAGAGCTCCAACGGTGTTCGCTACGAGATCACGGGGATGGGAAATGCGGTCGAGTGGTATTTGCGCGAGTTCGATCACAAGCGTCAGGACCAAGGGACCCGCCATGCCTGCTACTCCCCTCCAGAGAAGACCTGCGGACACACCGATGGGGACGAACATGAGGATATTGAGCACGACCTCCAGGGGCCGGCCTTCAGTCCAGGCAGATACGTCCGTCCACGCTTTGGGGTTCAGGATCCCGCCGTCGTCCTCGTCGCCGTCGGCTGCCCATGCGATCGGTCTGAGGGTCACCCAGAGAACAGCGCACGTGTAGAGCGCGCCCAGACCAACCATCGGCGTCTTCCATCTACCCGACACGTCCGACCTCCACGACAGCCGGGGGTGATGGTCGGTCGAGCTCCGGGCCGGCCTCTTGCGCATCTTCATGACACTATGTAATTATCTTTATGACAGACTGTCAAGATAGCTCCACAAGGAGCAAGACCAGGAGAAGGTGTCGTATGCAAGCAACAGTGAGTCAGACAAGACCGCCTGTGCCGCGTAGCTCGCAGAGGGGTCCCGGTGGTCGGGTTCGTTCGTCGTTAGGGTGGATTGCAGTCGCGGGGGCTGCTGCCGCCGCGATCATCATGCCCCTGGCCGGGGTGCTGGCTGCCGCTCAAGCGGTGTCCGTCTTCGCGCTGGCCCTGGCCATCGTCCAAGGTTCCCGCCGCTACGGGTGGAGGCTTCTCCTGGCCTTCTTCGCGATCTGCTTCGTCATCAGCAACTTCTGGGAGAACCTCAGCATCATCACGGGGTTCCCGTTCGGCAACTACTACTACACACTCATGCCACAGCTGTTCTACGTGCCTGTGATCATCGGGTTCACCTACTTCGGTATCGGCTGGGTCAGCTGGATGACCACCAACACGATCCTCGACCGCGCTGACGAGCGCCTGAACCTGCGCACTCGTACCGGCCGGGTCAACGTCATCGCGCTGCCCGTCCTTGCTGGTGCCGTCATGACAATGTTCGACGTCGGAGCGGACTCGCTGATCTCGACCGTCAGGGGAATCTGGATCTGGGAGGAAGGCGGAGGACTGTTTGGCGTCCCCTATACCAACTACCTCGGCTGGTGGTTCGTCACCTGGACCTTCTTCCAGATCTTCGCCCTGATACTGGCGGTACGACAGACACGACAGACACAGCAATCGGCGCAGACAGGGCAGACAGGGGAATCGGTGCAGGAAACGCGCCGCTTGCCGCAGGTGTCCTACGTCCAGCCCGTGCTGACCTACGCGATGTTCGCGGTTCTCTCCACGACGACCTTCATCGCCGACGGCGGACCGCAGACGATCCTGGACCCAAGCGGCGCTCCATGGGACACAGCGGCGCTCAATGAGACACTGATGATCATCAACATCTTCAGCGTCGTCCCGGTTGCACTGTTCGCGATCGCCAAGATCGCCAGAGGGGACCTGAGACTGGTCTAGCGCCGGCGCGCATGTTCGACGATCTGAGCGCGTGCCACTGCCTTGCCCGCCGGGTAAGTATCGGAAAGGGAGCGTAGTGCCAAAGATCTCCGCCGCGACGATCGCCGAACACAAGCTGCACACCTGGGGCTTGCTGCTCGACGCCGTCGACGCGCTCATCCTCGAGCGTCCTTTCGAGACGATCTCGATGCGTGACGTCGCCGAACGATCAGGGGTCGCCCGGACCGCCATCTACAACTACGCACCCGACACCCTCACTTTGCTGATCGAGGCGGCCAAGCGCGGCAGTACCGAGGTGGACGAAGCGGTTGCACGCCGAGCCGACAACACGTCACTCTCGCCCGCTGAGCGCCTCCGCGAAATCGTGATCGTCCTGCTCACCGAACACGCCCAGAGCACGAGCGCATTCATCGCGATGCAGACAATAGAGCGCACCCTCCGGCAGGAGCGCGTAACCGACGCTGTCATTCCCTTCCGTGACCAAATTGGTGATCGGATCATCAACGTCGTGCGGGCGGGCGTGGAAGCAGGAGAGTTCGCACCGGTGGACGATCCCGCACTGACCCGGGCACTCATGGTCGGAGTCATGCAGGCAGCGCTACGCAGATTCAGCGGAGCGCATGCCATAGGAACTGCGGACGCGGAGATCGTTTCGCGCTTCCTGATCAGTGCCCTCAGCCGTTCACCCGAACCACTTCCCTAGCTTCCCCCTGGGGCTCGCCCTGCCGCCGACATCATCGACTGCGGACGGAACCGCCACAGTCCCCATCACCCGTCTGGGTTATCGTCCACCGCCTCCAGCCCAAAGCGATAAGAGCTGCGGCGGCTTCGATCGCGGTTGATGCCGCTGCACTACTGGTGTGAGAGCAAAGCCTTTCGCAGTACAAGCGCACTCATTTTCCCTCCCCCTTGTGCCGTTCTGGGCCCGAAGCCCGAAGGACGAGAAGGGTTCAGCCCCACGCGTCGTCCCTGCAAAGCGCCAGGCACAATCACGAACCTCGTCGTGGGCACAGCCCTGCCGATGATCGTTCTCGGGCAGAACATGAGTGCTTGAGTTAATGCCGATTCGCCAAGAGATCCCAACGAGAAGGAAACAATCATGGTCCCCGACAACACACCCTCAGCCGACCGCCGCGTGAAGGACGTCAATGCGGCCGAGCAACGCCGGCGTCCCTCGCGCCGTTCGCTGCTCCGCATGGCTGCGGTTGGTGTCGCAGCTGGCACGGTCGGCTTCGGCGCGGCCCGCATCACCGCGCCCGGCGCTGAACTGCCGGACTGGACAGCCGACGACATGCCGTCCATGGCCGGCAGACGTGCAGTCATCACCGGCGGCAACGGCTACCCGGACGAGGGACGAAGCGGGCTGGGCTACCACCAAGCACTGGCGCTCGCCGCAGCCGGCGCGGACGTGACAATCGCATCCCGCAACCGTCAGCGTGGCGAGGAAGCAGTCCGCAGGATCCGCGCTGAAGTCCCAGGAGCAGCTATTCACTTCGAAACCCTTGATCTCACTGATCTCGGGTCCATCAACCTCCTCGCACGACGCATGGAGGAATCCGGGGGAAGCCTGGATCTGCTCGTCAACAACGCCGGCGTCCAGGGACGCAGAGAACGCGAAGAATCCCGAGACGGCCTGGAGCGGGTCTTCGCGACCAACGCCCGCGGTCCATTCGCCCTGTCAGCGCAGCTACGACCACTCCTTCAAGCGGCGAATACACCGCGCATCATCTGGACGTCGAGCTCGCGCGTCGGATCCATCGACTTCGACGACCTGCAGAAGGAACGCACCTACGACTACGGGCAAGCGTACGACGACACCAAGCTCGGGAATCTCCTCATGGCCTTCGAATGTGAGCGCCGCAGCAAGGCCGCCGGATGGGGGATCACCAGCATTGCCGCACACCCCGGTGTCTGTCGAACGAACATCGTTCTGGATGGACCAGGGCCTGATTCACCGGAAGGCTGGCGCTTCCAGTACATACCGCCCCTATGGCAAAACCCTGCGATCGGGGCCCTCCCCGCCCTCTACGCTGCCACGTCACCCCAAGCCACCGGCGGAGGCTACTACGGGCCTAAGCAACTGCGAGGCCTGAGCGGGCTACCAGGGTTCGCCATCATTCCCGACAGCGCTCAAGACGCTGAACTCGCCTCCAAGTACTGGACGACGATGGAGGAACTTGCCGCCGTATCATTCAGCTGATCCAAGAGGCGGACCGTAAGGCGACGCATAACAGGCCGATCCCCTCGGATTCACGAACAGGGGGCTGAGCGAACTGCTTTGAAAGCTGACGGAAGCGTAAGTTCCGGATCATTCGGCATGCAGTAGGTGCGAATGGCTAGGCGTCGATCACCATGTCGGTCAGCGCAACCGAGCAGCATGGCAGGAACTTGCCCGCCTCGATCTCCCGCGAGCGGATCCCGCCCTGGTGGTTCATCTCCACGTCCCCGGAGAGTTTGACGATTTTGCAGGACCCGCACATGCCCTCCTTACAGTTCGCGCCGATCCTGACGCCTGCGCGCTGCGCGACCCCGAGTATGTGGTCCGTCGGATCGATACGCACCTTGATTCCGGTTCGCATGAAGGACAGGGTGAGACTTCCCGTCCCCACCGTGTCGAAGCCGGCGGCATCGGGGGAATCGGGGGCGTCGGCTTCCGGTCCCTCGTCCGGAAGGCGATCGGAGGCCCCGGCGCGGGCCGCGTCGGCTGCTACCAGCGGAAGGCCTCGGGCACCCGTGGTTCCCTCGGCGTCGTATCCGGGCTCGTAGAGCCCGAACGCGGTGGGTTGACCCTCGTAGTACATCTCGGCGGAGTCGGCAATCTCCTCCGCGATCTCTTCCGCGATGTCCACGGCCAGGGCGAGCTCCGCTTGATACTCCAGGAGCGTCTGGCGGCTTCCGGAGAAGTACTCCATGTGGATGGACGTGTCATCCACCCCGACCTCCCTGAGGAGCTCACCTGCGGTGTTCAGGTAACCTTCGGGGCCGCAGGCATACACCTGGCGGCCATTCGCATCGGGCGCCACCTCATCGAGCATCGCTGTCGTCAGCCTGCCGGTGAACCATTCCCATCCCTCGACGCGACTGCGGTCGCCCAGGGAGTAGAACACCTTGATGCGCGAGTCGACGGAGGCGATGTATGCCAGTTCCTGGTGGAAGGCGAAGCCTCCCGCCGCCGCTCCGTGGTAGAGCACGACGACGTCGGCCTGCCCGGGAAGGGAGTGGATCGTTCGCACCATCGCCATGATGGGGGTGATACCCGCGCCGGCGGCAAGCAGGAGATACCTGGCCCGGCGGTCGACATCGGGGAGGTGGAAGGCCCCGACCGGCCCGATCATCTCCAGGACGGTGCCAGGCCTGACGTTCGCGTGCACCCACGGTGACACCAGTCCCGTCGGATCGGATTTGACCGTGATGTCGAAGGTCCAGGGCTGGGTCGGCGAACTGGACAGTGAGTAGCTGCGGTCCGCCGCGTCACGGTCCTCACCATGGACGGGAAAGGCGATGTTCACGTACTGGCCGGGGCGAAACGCCAGGGGCGCACCGTCGGAGCGGCGGAAGACGAACGTCATCATGCCGCCGACCTCGGGAACCGTCTCGACACATTCGGCCAGGAACTCCTGCGGGTGCCAGGGACCGAGAGCTCGGGCGGCGCCTGCGGGGCCCCCTGTGCTACCCATGACTCGGTTCCACGGCATTTCGAGCCCGCGAATGCGCTGTGGCTCCTGGGGGGCAGCGACGGGCCGCATGTCGGTCATGCCATGTACTCCTGCATGCGGTGTACGTACCAGTTGATGAATGCCTCGACCTGGTACTCGCTCTTCATGTACGGGCCGGGCTCGTAGACCGGACTGCCGGCTCCCCTCTGGCACAGTTCCACGAACGCCTTGTCCTGCAGATTGGTCTGCTTCCACGTGTGGGTGAGCTTCTCGATGTCGTAATCGACGCCCTCCTCGGCGTCGTCGGCTACCAGCCAGGTGGTGCGTACCAGGGTCTGGTGTTCGTTGACGGGGAAGACGGCGAACGTGATCACGTGGTCGCCGAGGAAGTGGAACCAGCTGTTGGGTTGAAGGTGCATCGAGCATCGGCCGAGGCGAAAATCCCGCAGGTCGCCGAGCAACTTCTTGGAGAGCCTGTGCCCGTCCGGCGAGAATGATTCGCCACTGCCGTCGAGTGACTCACGTGAGATGCGGATCCCGGCTACGCGGGTGTCGAGCTCCTCGACGACCTCGTAGGGAAGACCGTAGCGGCGGCAACGGTCCTCGAGCACGGATTGTGCTTTCTTGTTGCGGTCCCACACCTCCTCCAGATGATGAGGAACAAGTCCATCCGTCAGGCCCCAGGTGGGAAAGAGTGAGCAGGCGAGCTCGGGGTGACCGTCGCAGTGGTAACACTCACGGTTGTTCTCCATGACGAGCTTCCAGTTGCCCTCCTCGACGATGTTCTGCTGATAGGCGATCTTCGTTTTCGACAGCTCGTGGGGCGCGAGATAGGGCTCGAAGATTCTGCCGGTCCCATCGAAGTCCGTTGGCGGTTCGTCCGCAACACAGACGAAGATGAGCCCGGCGATCACGCGGCTGTGGGCCCTCTTGAGGCCGAAGCATCCCTTGTCGAACCCCGTTTCGCCTGGCGCCGAGGCGTGCATCAGGTTACCGGCGGGGGAGTAGGTCCACGAGTGGTACCCGCAGACCAGGTTCCCGGTGGTCCCCGCCGGTTCTGTCAGGACGCGGGCACCGCGGTGACGGCACACGTTGTGCAGCACGTTCACGCCGTCGTCGTCGTTGTGCAGCACGATCAGGGAGTAGGGGCCGTAGTCGACCGTGATGTAGTCGCCAGGTGCCGGAAGCTCGGCGATGCTCGCCGCGAAGATCCAGTGCCGGCCGAAGACGGCCTGCATGTCCATGGCGAAAATCGTCGGATCGGTGTAGCAGGGTGCCTCGAGGGAGTACCCCACGCGGCGGGTATCGAAGAGTGCGGCGATCTCCCTCAACTGCTCTGCAGGTACCGCTGTTTCGAGCGTTCCGCGCGAGCCGCGCAGTGCGTTCACGTGAGCAGACATGGTTTTCCTCCCGCGTGGATCGGGTAAGAGCGCTGACCGTCGGAACTACGGATCGGCGTCGCGCCGAATCGTTCCGCAATCGTTTTGTTCACAGGGTACGGGTGGAACCCGTTCGATAAAAGAGGAAGGTTCAGCGGATGATCATGCAGAATAGTTGCATGATCGACCCCCGGCTCATCACTCTCCGGGTTTTCGCCCGTTGCGGCTCTGTCGGTGCAACCGCTGAGCTGACGGGTTACTCACCCTCCGCCGTATCCGCGCAGTTACGGGAACTCCAGCGCGTGCTCGGAATGCAGCTGTTGACGAAGGACGGTCGGGGTGTGCGGCTGACCGCCACGGGCCGCATTCTCGTGGCAGGCTCGAACGCTCTCATCGCGGACTGGGAAAGGCTGCGCACGGCGGCCATGGAGGCCGGTGACCAGGTACAGGCCAGCTTCGGTCTCGGCGGGTTCTCATCGGCAGCCGCTCAACTGCTTGCGCCATTGGCCGCTACGCTGCGTTCGACACGTCCGCTGCTGGAGGTACAGGTCCTCGAGGCGAACCCGACCCGCTGCTTCGACCTGTTGGTTGCTGAGCGGATCGACCTGGCGGTCGTCGTCGCCATGCAGTCCGAAACCCACGTCGAGGATGATCCGCGCTTCGAGCAGACTGTCCTGCTCGACGATCCCCTGGACGTGATCATCCCAGCCGGTCATCGGCTGGCCTCGCGGGAGACGGTGACGCTCGAAGAGCTGGCGTCGGAACCCTGGATCACCGACGCTGCAGGTTCCACCTACCGTTCCCTGTTCACCGCGGCCTTCACGGCAGTCGGCATGTCACCGCGGATCGCCCACGAAGCCGTGGAGTGGGAGACCCTGATCGCCTTCGTCGGTGCAGGGCTCGGTGTGGGATTACTGCCTCGTCTGGCTCCCCTGAACTCCCCCCATGGCGTCGTTCGATTGCGCATCACCGGACGGGGGAAGCCCACCCGGCGCATCGTCGCCGCAGTGCGTAGGGGTAGTCACGCATCGCCCCTGATCCAGGAGTCGCTCGGGATCCTGCAGGTCAGTGCTGCCCGGATCCTCACGACCCGGCCCGAAGGCGATTCCTGACACCAGCCGTCATGCGGTCATGTCCAGGTGGTCCCGGGCCGGAGGTGAAGGGACGTGATGCCGGGGCCGTAGATGCCCGACTCGCCGCGGCCTCCTACGAGGGCTGGCTCCTCTTCGGGTCTGCATGTCGTGGCCCCGCAGCCGGGATGCCATTGGCCGACACCCCCGGGCAGTCCGAGGCGTCGCACTTCTCGGCGCAGTCGTGCTTCGTCACGAGGTCGAACTGCACTCCGCCGTGTTGTTCCACTCCCGTGCGCATGGCTCGTTCCACCACGGAGGTGGCCAAGCGACGCCTGAGGGAAAGTGGATCGCGACGAAGATCCTTCGTCAGGGCGAGACACAGCAACCCCATGACGATGACGAACGGAAGCGCCGCCACGATGGTGATCCTCTGCAGGCCGGCAAGGGCTTCGGATGGTTCGTCGCCTCCCGCCAGCAGCATTACCGCGGCTACGGCGCCGGTGAGGCAGCCCCAGAAGATGACGACCGCCCGGCGGGGATGTTCGGCGCCGTTGGAGCTCAGCGAGCCCATCACGATCGAGGCGGCGTCGGCGCCGGTGATGAAGAAGATGGCGACCAGAACGATGGCCAGCAGGACGACGGCGGTGGTGGCCCAGGCGGGCATGCCCAGGTTGTTGATCAGATCGAAGAGCGCACCGTCGAAGTTGATGGTCGGTGCACCGTCGACGACGGTGACCAGGCCGGGGGTGTTGGCCCTGTCGGCTTCCTGCTGGATGGAGAACGCGGTACCCCCGAAGATCGAGAACCAGATCACGCTGACGACACTGGGTACCAGCAGCACGCCGGTGACGAACTGGCGGATGGTGCGACCGCGGCTGATTCGGGCGATGAACAGACCGACGAACGGCGTCCAGGACACCCACCAGGCCCAGTAGAAGATGGTCCAGCTGGTCATCCAGCTCCGCAGGGATTCGTCGCCCACCGCTTCGGTCCGGGAGGACATCTCAGCCAGATCACGGGCGTAGTCGCCGACCGCGGAGGGGATGAGATTGAGGATGAAGAGAGTGGGACCCACGATGAAGACGATCAGTGCGAGGGCGATGGCGAGAACCATGTTGATGTTCGAGAGCCACTGGATGCCGCGGCTGATGCCGGAGACCGCGGACGCGACGAAGCAGAAGGTCAGAACGGCGATGATGGCCACGAGAACCGGTGTGCCGATCTCGCCGAACCACCCGTTGGAGGTCATTCCGCTGCCGATCTGCAGGGCGCCGAGGCCCAGTGACGCAGCGGTACCGAACAGCGTGGCGAAGATGGCGAGGATGTTGATGAACTTCCCGACTGGCCCTTCGACCGTCCTGACGCCGAAGAGCGAGGTGAAGGCGACGGAGATCAGTTGCCTGCGACCCAGGCGGTAGGTTCCGTAGGCCATAGCGATACCCACTACTGCGTACATCGCCCATGGGTGCAGAGTCCAGTGGAAGATCGAGGTGGCCATGGCCGTCTGAATGGCTTCGGGTGTACTTCCGTCAACGGTGCCCGGCGGCGGGGAGATGTAGTGGAAGAGCGGCTCCGCTACGCCGTAGAACATCAGCCCGATGCCCATACCTGCCGCGAACATCATCGCGACCCAGGAGATGGTGCGGAATTCGGGTTTCTCGCCGTCCTTGCCCAGCGGGATGTTGCCGAACTTACCCAGGGCGAGCCACAGGACGAAGATCACGAAGAGCGACGCCATCAGCATGAAGAGCCATCCGGTGTACTCCATCACCCAGTTGAGTGCACCCGTCGAAGAGGTGGACAGGCTGTCCCGTCCGACGAAACCCCAGATGACGAAAGCAACGGCGATGACGCCGGTGATCCCGAAGATCACCTTGTCGAGAACGAGCTTGTGCCTCCGGTGATCAGCGCCTGCCTGCTCGGTCGTCGCATGGCGCAGTTCCTCGAGGATCTCCTCGTAGTCATCGTCCATTGCAGGTTGTGCGACGTCTTCGTGTGGGTCGAGGAGGTCGGGATCTTCGACGGCGACCTTCTCCACCCCGGACGCGCCGTTCCGCGCGTGCTCTGCCATCCCGTCGTCGGGAGCCGATCCCCGGCGTGAGAACGTTCTGCGGTCACTGTCAGAAGTCATGAGCGGGTCCTTTGCTCGGTGCGCCATGGGCCTGAAGGTGAACATGACCTTCAGGGTGATGCCGGGCGACAGGTTGGGCCTTGTCCGCTTCGACGGCCACGGTAGTGCCGTCGACGCGTAGGCCGCGCGTGCGCCCCTCTGTAGCAGGAGTGACCGCTGATATGTTGTTGATATAGGCGGCGATATATCAGCACACCCTACTGCTGGTCCTGATATGTGTCCAGAGGTTGCTCGCCGGCCGCGCATCTATCATGGGTTCGGCCGGAGCATCGATGTCCGAACGCACGGCAGAAGGAGCTCCGAACATGGCAAACGCTGGCCGATCAGCGCCGGACACGGCTGACAGGACGACGTTGCAGAGGTACGACGATGAATCCTTCGCCGATTTTGCCTACCGGGTGCTGTGCGATGAATTGATCGTTCTGGACATCAAGCCGGGCGAGCCCCTCAACGACGAGGTCATTTCGCAACGACTCGGCGTGGGCAGGACGCCTATCCGTGAGGCCATGAAGCGCCTCGAGGGCGACCACCTGGTAGTGGCGTATCCGCGACGAGGTACATTCGCCGCCGGCATCGACATCAAGGACCTCGCCGAGATCTCCGAGATCCGTCATCTCCTGGAGCCCGCGGCGGCTGCGCGGGCTGCACGCGTGGCGTCGCCGCGGTCCCGACAGGAACTGACCGATACCGCGCATGAGATCGAGCAGCTGTTGCAGAAGGTGCAGCCCCAACGGGATCTCATGCGGCTGGATATGCGCGTGCATCGGACGATCTACCGGGCCACGGGTAGCAGGCACCTACAAGACGTCCTGATTCGCTACGACAACCTGGCAACACGGATCTGGAGCCTTGTCCTGGAGAAGCTTCCGCCGGTGTCCGAACACATCTCCCAGCACATCGGGCTGCTCGAATGCATCGTAGCGGGCGATTCCGAGAGTGCGGCGCGGTTGACCACCCAGCACGTCACAGATTTCGAGAATCTGATCAGGGAGCAACTCTAGACCGGCGTCAGCCGCGAAGTCTGGACATGGTGGGGTCGTAGAGCGGATCCATCGTGACCGTGGCCCGTATCCGGCGTCCGAAGTACTCGATCTCCACCGAGTCCCCGACGCTGACAGCGGCCGGCAGGTACGCGTAGGCAATCGGTTTGGCGATCGTGTATCCGTAAGCGGCGCTGGTGACATAGCCGACCGCCTGGTCCTTGTAGTAGACCGGCTCCTTGCTCAGTACGATGCTCCGGCCGTCGTCGACGGTCAGGCACCGCAGGCGGCGTCGGGCTTCCTCTTCAGTACGACCCTCAAGGGCAGCCTTGCCGACGAAGCTCTCCTTTGTCATCTTCACGGCAAAGCCGAGTCCGGCTTCCATCGGGTCATGCTCCGTGGTCATATCAGTGCCCCACGAGCGGTAGCCCTTCTCGAGACGCAGCGAGCTGAAGGCCGCCCGCCCCGCTGCGATAACACCATAGGGTTGCCCGGCCTTCCACAATGCATCCCAGAGGCGCTGGCCGGTGTCTGCACTCGTATACAACTCCCAGCCCAGTTCCCCGACATAGGACAGGCGCATTGCTGTCACCGGGACGCCACCGATGATCACCTGCTTGGACCTGAAGTACCGAAGTCCGTCGTTGGAGAAGTCGTCCTTACTCGCCGCGCCGATGAGGTCCCGGGCGAGAGGCCCCCACAAGCCGATGCAGCAGGTGCCGCCCGTCGTGTCGCGAACCTGCACCCAGTCACCTGCCGCTCCTCCCTCCGTCTGGTGACGTGCGGCCCGCCCGAAGTAGGCGGTGTCGATGTTTCCGTTGACTCCCAGCTGGAAAGTGTCCTCACTCAGGCGGGCAACCGTGATGTCGCTTCGGATACCGCCGGCATGGTCCAGCAGAAGCGTGTAGGTCACAGCGCCCGGCTTCTTCGCCATGTCTGCCGTCGTCAGCTCCTGCAGCAGTTTCAGGGCTCCCGGGCCCGACACCTCCAGGCGCTTCAGGGGCGTCATGTCGTACATGGCCACCGCAGTGCGGGTCTTCCATGCTTCGGCGGCCGCGATGGGTGAGCTGAACATTCCCGACCACGCATCGCGGACCGGTGGCAGCCATCCGGTCGGCATCTCCTTCAGCAAGTCCGCATTGGCGTCGAACCAGTAGGGGCGCTCCCACCCACCGGACTCCAGGAAGTAGCCTCCCAATGCCCCGTGGCGGGCGTGGAAGGGGCTCACCCGAAGGTTGCGAGGGGAGAGCCTGGGCTGGAGTGGGTGCAGCACGTCGTAGATCTCGACGAAATTCTGCATGGAGGTTTCACTGACGTAATCAGGTGTCAGCTGAACGTCCTCGAAGCGATGGATGTCGCATCCACCGAGATCGAGCTGTGACTTGCCGGTGGTCAGGAGTTCGGCCATGGCCCGGGCGACACCAGCGGAGTGGGTCACCCAGACGGCTTCCGCAACGTAGAAACCGTCGAGCTCCTTGGACTCGCCCATCAGGGGTCCGCCGTCGGGGGTGAAGGAGAAGATGCCGTTGAAACCATCATCGATGTCGCTTTCCCTCAGCGCGGGAAGCAGCTGTTTGGTGTCCTCCCATGCGGGCAGGAAGTCCTCGACGGTGAAATCGAGCCGGGATGGCATATTGTGCTCGTCGACGCTGTCGGCGTCATAGGAGCCGAGGTCCGCGAGGTCCACCGGCATGGGGCGGTGAGCGTAGGAACCGATCCCGTATCGGTCGCCATGCTCGCGGAAATAGAGGTCCCGGTCCTGGTGACGCAGGATGGGAAGCGAGGCACCGTCGGGCAGCTCATTGCGGCCTGCCAGCGCCGGCACCGGAGTAGTTTTCACGTACTGGTGGGCGAGTGGCAGAAGCGGGACAGACATACCGATCATCTCGCCGATCCTGGCACCCCAGAATCCAGCACAGGAGATCACGATGTCGGCGGGGAAGACGCCCTCGGACGTCTCGACTCCGGTGACGCGGCGGCCGGCTTGCTGGATGCCCGTAACCGTGGTGTCACCGAGGTACTTGACGCCTGCTGCCTCCGTCCGCTTGATCAGCAGCTGAACGGCTCGAGCGGCACGCGCGAGGCCATCACTGGGAACGTGGAGACCACCGAGGATGTCCTCGTCGTTCAGGAGCGGATAGAGCTCCTTGCACTCGGCGCTGGAAAGGATCCTGCCGCTGATTCCCCATGACGCGGCGTATCCGAGCTTCCGTTTCAGATCCGTCAGGCGGGTCGCTGTGGTGGCGACTTCGAGGCCACCGACCTGGTCGAAGCAACTGACGCCGTCCTCGGTCAGGGACAAGAATTTCTCGACCGTGTAAGTAGCGAAGGCAGCCATGGTCTTCGAGGGATTGGTCTGGAAGACGAGACCAGGAGCGTGGGAGGTGGAGCCCCCAGGCATGGTGAGCGGCCCCTGGTCGAGAACGGTGATGTTGCTCCAACCCCTGGTGACCAGTTCATCGGCCAGGTTCGTGCCGACGATTCCGGCTCCGATGATGACAATGGTCGGCGTCGATGCCATGTGGTTTCTCCTGCTGCTGCTCATGGGTTGTCCTTGCGGGTGCGGCGGTCGTGACTTACCGGAAGACGACGGTGCTGGACCGGTCCAGCAGCACCCGGTGCTCGCAGTGCCAGCGCACGGCACGGGACAACGCCAGTGCCTCCGCGTCCTGGCCCACCGTCGAGAGGGCGGTCGGTCCGTAGCTGTGGTCCACCCTGATGACCTCCTGTTCGATGATCGGCCCCTCGTCCAGTTCGGCCGTCACGTAGTGCGCCGTTGCCCCCACCAGCTTGACGCCGCGATCGTATGCCTGGTGGTAGGGACGAGCACCCTTGAAGCCCGGAAGGAAGGAATGGTGGATATTGATCGCCCGGCCCTGCAGGGCCCGGCAGAGGTCGTCAGAGAGCACCTGCATGTATCGGGCAAGCACCACGAGGTCGATGTCGTGTTCATCGACCAGTTCCAACAGGCGCCGTTCGGCGTCGGATTTCGTCTCGGGGGTCACCGGTAGGTAGATGAAGGGAAGCCCCGCAGCCTCGGCCATTGCCCGGTGGGTCTCGTGGTTCGAGACGATGAGGGCGATGTCACCTCCGAGGCTCCCACCCCGCCAACGGAACAGTAGATCGTTCAGGCAGTGGCCGAACTTGGACACCATGACGAGGATGCGCTGCTTGGTCTGGTCATGGAAACTGAACTTCATGTCGAACCGCGCGGCGATCGCGAGGAATTCTTCCTGGAGTACCTCCGGTGTGCAGGCCCACGACCCGGAGAAGGCAGTGCGCAGATGCAGCGTCTGGCGGAGGCCGTCGTCGAACTGCTGGTGTTCGTCGATGTTGAAGCCACGTTCGAAGAGGAAGGTCGTGACCGCCTGGACTATGCCCGCTCGTTCGCTGCATGACAGAGTGAGCACGAACTTCCTCGGCACCTCTTCGACGCGGTATGCAGGTCCAGGCAGCGTGCTGGGCGATGAGGCTGCCGTTACTAGAGTCACATCTTCTCCCATGGATATATGCAAAGTATTGAGACTGATATATTAGACCTGCGGTTCAGCGTATACTCAGCAGTAGTAGAGGTCAATAACTGTTCTGGCCCGGGAGAGAGGAACCGCGCGATGGCTCTTGAAGCGCTGACAGGGGTTGAAGCAGCACGGAAGTCCCTGGCTGATGTGGCCTACGAAACCATCAGGGACCGCCTGCTGGTTCTCGACATCAGGCCTGGCGACCTCGTCAATGACGACAGCCTCGCCAAGGAACTAGGGGTCGGACGGACTCCGGTACGTGAAGCCCTGAAGCGGCTGGAGCTGGATCGCCTTGTGGTGTCCTATCCACGCAGGGGAACTTTCGCTACGCGGGTCGAGGTCACGGACCTCGCCTTCATCTCCGAGATCCGGACGCAGCTCGAGCCCCTTGCCGCATCCCGGGCTGCACGCGTGGCGACGGAATCGACGCGAGAGAAATTGCGCGAGCTCGTGCGTGTCATGGAGTCCTTCGACACGCGAGGGGCTTCCGTCGTCGAACTACTGCGCCTGGATACCCGCGTGCACCAGGGCATCTACGCGGCCGCGGGCAACCCGCATCTGGAAGATGTGCTGATTCGCTACGACAATCTCGCTACCCGTATCTGGTGCATGGTCCTGGATCGCCTTCCCGACCTCACCAGCCATGTCCACGAGCACCTGAACCTGCTGCGCGCGGTGATCGACGGAGATGAGGACCGCGCCGCCGAACTCGCGCGGACCCATGTCAGTGCATTCGAGCATGCTGTACGCGAGGCACTCTTCGCCGCGTAGGCCCGCCTTCAACCAGCACATAGCCCCTCTTGACCGCCAAGGTACTTCGTACGATACTCGATCCAGAACCTAGTATATCAATGGGATATCACCAGGCCGAGCTTGGAGAGTCGATGACGGACATCTGGAACCGCTCGGGTTCCCCCTCCACACCAACCTCTCCTCCGACACGATCGAGGTGGCCTGATGGCAGATCTGCTTCCTGAGCACCCGGAATTCCTCTGGCACAACCCGACCCCGAAGAAGAGCTACGACGCCGTCATTGTCGGCGGCGGCGGACACGGACTGGCCACGGCCTACTACCTCGCCCAGAACCATGGGATGACCAACATCGCCGTGCTGGAAAAGGGCTGGCTGGCCGGAGGCAATATGGCGCGGAACACCACCATCATCCGCTCCAACTACCTCTGGGACGAGAGCGCCGCCATCTACGAGGCGTCCCTCAAGCTGTGGGAGATCCTGCCCGAGGAACTCGACTACGACTTCCTGTTCAGCCAGCGCGGCGTCATGAACCTCGCCCACACCCTCGGCGACGTACGCGAGAGCATCCGCCGGGTCGGTGCGAACCGGCTCAACGGAGTGGACGCCGAATGGCTGGACCCCGCACAGGTCAAGGAACTGTGCCCCATCCTGAACATCAGCGACAACATCCGCTACCCGGTCATGGGCGCCACCTACCAGCCGCGTGCCGGCATCGCCAAGCACGACCACGTGGCCTGGGCCTTTGCCCGTAAGTGCGACGAGCTCGGGGTGGACATCATCCAGAACTGCGAGGTCACCGGCTTTCTGAAGGACGGCAACCGCGTCGTCGGCGTCAGGACGACCCAGGGCACCATCCACACCGAGAAGGTGGGCTTGTGCGCCGCCGGACACAGCAGTGTCCTGGCCGAGATGGCCGGCTTCCGGCTGCCCATCCAGTCCCACCCGCTGCAGGCACTCGTCTCGGAACTCCACGAACCCGTCCATCCCACCGTGGTGATGTCCAACCACGTCCACGTCTACGTCTCGCAGGCGCACAAGGGCGAACTGGTCATGGGTGCCGGCGTGGACTCCTACAACGGGTACGGCCAGCGCGGGTCGTTCCACGTCATCGAACACCAGATGGCCGCGGCCGTCGAGCTGTTCCCCATCTTCGCCCGGGCCCATGTACTGCGCACCTGGGGCGGGATCGTCGACACCACCCTGGACGCCTCACCCATTGTCGGAACCACCCCGGTGGACAACATGTTCGTCAACTGCGGCTGGGGTACCGGAGGGTTCAAGGGCACCCCGGGCGCCGGGCTCACTTTCGCCCACACCATCGCCACTGGCGCGCCGCACGAACTGAACAGGCCGTTCGCACTGGAACGGTTCGAGACCGGCGCCCTGATCGACGAACACGGCGCAGCCGCCGTGGCCCATTAGAAGAGAGTCCGGACATGCTCCTCATCCCATGCCCCAACTGTGGATCCCGCGACGAGACCGAGTTCCGCTACGGCGGCCAGGCTCACGTGGCCTACCCGGAGAACCCGAACGAACTGAGCGACCGCGAATGGGCCGAGTTCCTGTTCTACAGGGACAACACCAAGGGAGCCTTCGCTGAACGCTGGTTGCACAGTACCGGCTGCCGGCAGTGGTTCAACATGCTTCGCGACACGGTGACCTACGAGATCCAGGCGGTGTACTCCATGGGCACGCCCCGTCCCGACAACGCTGCCCCGGAAGGAGCAACCGCGTGACTTCCCAGAACGCCCGCCTCACCACCGGTGGGCGCATCGACCGCACCATCTCCTGGCGTTTCACCGTGGACGGCAAGGAATTCACCGGCCATCCCGGCGACACCCTCGCTTCGGCCCTGCTCGCCAACGGCCACATCGCTGTCGGCAACTCCCTGTACGAGGACCGACCCCGAGGCATCATGTCCGCCGGCGTCGAGGAATCGAACGCCCTGGTCAAGGTGTATCCCCGATTCCCCGGCCACGTCGCGGAGTCCATGCTCCCCGCCACAACCGTCACCCTGGTGGACGGGCTGAAGGCAGAGCTGCTCAATGGACGGGGCCGGCTGGACCCGGACGACGACCGGGCCGAGTACGACAAGAAGTACGTCCACACCGACGTCCTGGTCATCGGCGGCGGTCCCGCCGGTCTGGCCGCTGCCCGCGAAGCCATCCGCACCGGTGCACGCGTCATGCTCCTGGACGACCAGCCCGAGCTCGGCGGGTCCCTGCTGTCAGGTCCGATCGCACCCGGACTGGTCGAGGTCATCGAAGGCAAGCCCGCCCTCGAGTGGGTCGCGGACGTCGAAGCAGAACTGGTGTCCGGTGCGGAGTCGACGGTCCTGAACCGGACCACGGCGTTCGGTGCCTACGACGCGAACTACGTCATCGCCGTCCAGAACCGCTCCGATCACCTGTCGAGCCCTGCAGCAGCCGGCGTCTCCCGGCAGCGGATCTGGCACATCCGTGCCGCGCAGGCGGTGTTGGCCCCCGGTGCCCACGAACGCCCGCTGGTATTCGAGAACAACGACCGCCCGGGCATCATGCTGGCCTCCGCCGTCCGCAGCTACCTGAACCGCTACGCCGTCGTCGCCGGGGATCGCGTCGTCATCAGCACCACGAACGACAGCGCCTACGCCCTGGCCGCGGACCTGCGTGCCGCCGGTGTCCAGATCGCCGCCGTCGTGGACGGACGTCCGAACCTCACCGACGTGGCTGCTGCCGCTGTCGAGGCCGGCACCCGGGTGCTGATCGGCACCGCAGTGGCCAACACTGCTGCGGACGATGCAGGCCGCCTGGCCGGCGTGACCGTCCGGGGCATCGACGACGACGGCGCGCTCACCTCCGACATCGAGCAGATCGCGTGTGACCTGCTGGCCGTCTCCGGCGGCTGGAGTCCTCTGGTCCACCTGCATTCCCAGCGCCAGGGCAAACTCCGCTGGGACGACGACCTGGCGGCTTTCGTGCCGATCACCGAGGTTCCGAACCAGCAGGTCGCAGGGTCCGGGCGTGGCAGCTTCGACCTGCAGGACTGCCTCGCCGAGGGTATCTCCGCCGGCGCGGGCGCCGCCATCGCAGCGGGGTTCAGCACGACCACCGAGTCCTCACCCCCTGGCGAGCCGAAGTCCCCGGCCCCCACCCGCCAGCTGTGGCTGGTCCCCGGGGAGGAAGGCAACGCGGACGAGTGGCATCACCACTTCGTCGACTTCCAGCGCGACCAGTCAGTGGCCGACGTCCTGCGCTCCACCGGGGCCGGCCTGCGCTCGGTGGAACACATCAAGCGCTACACCTCCATCAGCACCGCCAACGACCAGGGCAAGACCTCCGGAGTCAACGCGATCGGTGTCATCGCCGCTGCCCTGCGTACCGCCGGTGAAGCCTCCCGCGGCATCGGCGACATCGGTACCACCACCTACCGCGCACCGTTCACCCCCGTGGCCTTCGCGGCGCTCGCCGGACGCCAGCGCGGTGAGCTGTTCGACCCCGCCCGCAAGACCTCCATTCACCCGTGGCACGAGGCCGAAGGTGCCCTGTTCGAGGACGTGGGACAGTGGAAGCGTCCCTGGTACTACCCGCGCGAGGGCGAGGACATGGACTCCGCGGTACTGCGCGAGTGCGCCGCGGTCCGCGGCTCCGTCGGCTTCATGGATGCCACCACCCTCGGGAAGATCGAGATCCGGGGCAAGGACGCCGGCGAGTTCCTCAACCGGATCTACACCAACGCGTTCAAGAAGCTCGCCCCCGGTTCTGCCCGCTACGGCGTGATGTGCATGGCGGACGGCATGATCTTCGACGACGGAGTGACCCTCCGCCTCGACGACGACCGCTATTTCATGACCACCACGACCGGCGGCGCGGCCAAGGTGCTGGACTGGCTGGAGGAATGGCTCCAGACCGAATGGCGCGACCTCGATGTGCACTGCACCTCGGTCACCGAACAGTGGACCACCATCGCCGTCGTCGGACCGAGATCACGGGCAGTCATCGCGAAGGTGGCACCGGGCCTGGCAGCGGACGGCGGGCTGGAGGCAGAAGCCTTCCCGTTCATGACCTTCCGCGAGACCACCCTGGCCTCCGGCGTGCAGGCGCGGATCTGCCGGATCTCGTTCTCCGGCGAACTCGCCTACGAGATCAACGTCCCGTCCTGGTACGGCTTGAACACCTGGGAGGCGGTGGCAGCCGCAGGCGCCGAATTCGACATCACCCCGTACGGCACGGAGACCATGCACGTCCTCCGCGCCGAGAAGGGCTACCCGATCGTCGGCCAGGACACCGACGGCACCGTCACCCCGCAGGACGCGGGAATGGAGTGGGTGGTGTCCAAGGCCAAGGAGTTCGTCGGCAAGCGATCCTACGCCCGAGCCGATGCCAGGCGAGAGGATCGCCGGCACCTGGTGAGCGTCCTACCCGTGGACCGTTCCTTCCGGCTCCCCGAAGGCACCCAGCTGGTGGACCAGGGCATCGACGTCGATCCTTCGTCCGGCCCCGTTCCGATGCAGGGCTTTGTCACGTCCAGCTACCGCAGTGCCGCCCTGGGCCGGACCTTCGCCCTCGCGCTGATCAAGAACGGCCGCAACCGTATCGGCGAGACCCTCGTGGCCGCCGTGGGCGACCAACTGGTCGACGTCGTCGTCGCCGAAACCGTACTATTCGACCCCGAAGGGACCCGCAAGGATGGCTGACACAGCAGCGCTCAAAGGCATCAAGGGACTTCGCGACATCCGGCGCAGCCCCGCCTCGCACCTGACCGCGGAGATGGAGGCAGGCTCCGTCGAGGGGACGGTGGTCCTTCAGGAGGGCCCGTTCCAGACCATGGTGGGCCTCCGCGTGGCCCCCCGCTCCGAGGAAGGTGCACAGGTCGCCGCCATGGCCGGCAGCCTGCCGGCCCGTTGCGGTGAGGTGGGCGGCGCCGACGGCGTCAGCATCCTCTGGCTGGGACCGTCCGAGTTCCTGGTGGTCGCCCCCGAAGACGCCCACGACTCGCTCGGTGGTGACCTCATCGGTTCCCTCACCGCAGCCCTGGACGGGGCCCCGGGGCAGGTGGTGGACCTGTCGGCGAACCGCACCACCTTCGAACTCTCCGGCACCCGCGCCCGAGCCGTGCTGGAGAAGGGCTGCTCCCTGGACCTGCACCCGCGCAGCTTTCCTGCGGGAACAGCCCTGAACACCGAGGTGGGCAACATCCCGGTGGTCCTCGAGAAGACCGGGGAAGAGAGCTTCCGGCTCTTCCCCCGGGCCTCCTTCGCGGACTTCCTGGGCCGGTGGCTCCTCGATGCGATGCGCGAGTACGCCTCGCCGGAGGTCCCGTGACAGCGCCCGGTCCGGCAGGCAGCAGGAAGGCCCCGGACCGGTTGGACGGGGCCTTCCTGCTACTCCGACAGATGCCGGATTCAGGCCTGGTGGAAGGCCTTCCCGAGAACGCGCTCGGACGCTCCCACGCGGTCGAGGTACGGGGTGATGCCGCCGAGATGCATCGGCCACCCCGCGCCCATGATCATGCACAGGTCGATGTCCTCGGGGGCGGCGACGACGCCCTCGTCGAGCATGCGCCCGATCTCGTCCGCCAGCGCGTCCTGGGTCCGGTGCAGGACCTCCTCGGCGGTCGACGGTGAACTCCCGCGCTCCATGAGGTCCAGCGTTGCGGAAGGAACGGTCTCGGAGCCGTCCTCCTGCTTCTCCCACAGCCCCTTCACCCCGGCGTCGATCAGCTTCTGCTGGTTCGCCGAGACGTGGAAGCGGTCGCCGAACGCGGTGTGCAGCGATTCCTGCACGTGCTGGCCGACGGGCAGGCCCACCAGCGCGAGCAGCCGGAAGGGTGTCATGGGCAGGCCCATGGGGCGCAGCGCGCCGTCCGCGGTCTCCGCGTCCGTACCCTCGTCGAACACGGCCGTGATCTCACCGAACATCCGGCCGAGGATCCGGTTCACCACGAAGGCGGGGGCGTCCTGCACCAGGACGGCGTTCTTCTTCAGGCCCTTCGCGAGGACGAAGGCCGTGGCGAGCACGGCGTCGTCCGTCTTCGGGGCGCGGACCACCTCGAGCAGCGGCATGGCGGCCACCGGGTTGAAGAAGTGGAAACCGACCACGCGCTCCGGGTGCACCAGGTCCGCGGCCATCTCGGCCACGGACAGCGACGACGTGTTGGTGGCGAGGATGCACTCGGGGGAGACGACGGCCTCCACCTCGGCGAAGACCTGCTTCTTGACCGACAGCTCCTCGAACACGGCCTCGATCACGAAATCGGCGTCGGCGAACACGTCCTTGGAGACGGACCCGGTGACGAGGGCCTTCGTCCGGTTCGCGGCGTCCTGCGAGAGCCGCTTCCGGCCGAGCATCTTCTCGATCTCCGCGTGCACGTACGCGACGCCCTTGTCCACACGGGCCTGGTCGATGTCCGTCATGACCACGGGCACCTTGAGCTGCCGGGCGAACAGCAGGGCGAGCTGGCTCGCCATGAGTCCGGCCCCGACGACGCCGACCTTGGAGACCGGGCGGGCCAGCTTCCGGTCGGGCGCTCCTGCCGGACGCTTGCCACGCTTCTGCACGAGGTCGAGGAACGCATAGACCGTGGCGTGGAACTCGCGGGTCTGCATGAGTTCGGCCAGGGCCGTGCACTCGGCGGCCGCCGATTCCTTCCGCGACCAGGTCCGCCCGGCCTCCAGCAGGTCCAGGACGCGACCGGGCGCGGGCGCCGCGTTGCTGGTCTTCGCCTCCACGAAGGCCCGTCCGGCGGCGACGGCGCCGGCCCAGGCGGCGTCGTCGTACCGTGCGAGCTCGGCGCGGCGTTGCCCGACGGCGTCGGCCTCACCGCCGGTGAGCACGCGGGCCGCCCAGAGGAGGGACTGCTCAATGAAGTCCGCCGGCTCGAAGAGGGCATCGGCGATGCCCAGTCCGTACGCGGAGGTGCCGTCCAGGCTGCGGTTGTTGCTGAGCGGGTTCTCGACCATCACCTTGACGGCGTTCGCCGGCCCGATGAGGCGCGGCAGGCGGTACACGCCGCCCCAGCCCGGCACGAGGCCGATGAATGCCTCGGGCAGGCCGATCCCGTTGGCGCCCGTGGACACCGTGCGGTAGTTCGCGGCGAGGGCGATCTCGAGCCCGCCGCCGAGCGCGACGCCGTTGATGAAGGCGAAGCTGGGTACGCCCATGTCGGCGAGCAGGTCGTACGCCTCGTGGCCCAGCTCGGCCATGAGACGGCCGAGGTGCTCGGACTTCACGCTCTTGACGGTGCTGAGGTCGGCGCCCGCGACCAGGAAGTAGGGCTTGCCGGTGACGGCGACGGCGGAAATCTCGCCCCGGGCGGCGCGTTCCTTCAGCCCCTCGAGGGTACGGCCGAACTCGATGAGCGTGTTGGGCCCGAGCGTGGTGGGCTTGGTGTGGTCGAGGTCGTTGTCGAGCGTGATGAGCGCGAGGACGCCGGCACCCTGGGGGAGGGTGATGTCCTGGACGTAGGAGTGGGTGACGATCTCGGCGGGAACCAGCGCAGCCAGTTCGTCGTAGCGTTCGAAGCTCATGCTGCATCCTGTCCGTAGTGCTCGTGGTGGGGGTTCTCCCAGATGACGGTGGCTCCCATGCCGAGGCCGATGCACATGGTGGTCATGCCGTAGCGGACCGAGGGGTCCTCCTCGAACTGGCGGGCGAGCTGGTTCATGAGCCGCACGCCCGAGGACGCCAGGGGGTGCCCGACGGCGATGGCCCCGCCGTAGCGGTTCACGCGCGGGTCCTCGTCGTCGATGCCGAAGTGGTCGAGGAAGCTCAGCACCTGGACGGCGAAGGCCTCGTTGATCTCGAAGAGCCCGATGTCGCTGATGTCCAGGCCGGCCTGGCGCAGGGCCTTCTCGGTGGCGGGTACCGGACCGATGCCCATGACCTCGGGCTCCACCCCCGCGAAGGCGTAGGCGACCAGGCGCATGCGGACGGGCAGGCCCAGTTCGGCGGCGGCGTCGGCCGAGGCCAGCAGTGCGGCGGTGGCGCCGTCGTTCAGGCCGGCGGCGTTGCCGGCCGTGACGCGGCCGTGCGCGCGGAAGGGCGTGCGCAGGGCTGCGAGGTCCTGCACGGTGGTGCCGGGGCGCGGGGGTTCGTCCGCGGTGTTCAGCGTCCACCCGGAACCGGCCTTCCGGCCGGCGACAGGCACGAGATCGGGCTGGATCTGTCCGGCCTCGTAGGCGGCTGCCAGCTTCTGCTGGCTGCGGACGGCGTAGGCGTCCGTACGGTCCTTGGTGATGGCGGGGAAGCGGTCGTGCAGGTTCTCGGCCGTGTTGCCCATGTTCAGGGCGGCGGCGTCCACGATCCGCTCGGACTGGAAGCGCGGGTTGGGGTCCGCGTCGGCGCCCATCGGATGGTTGCCCATGTGCTCCACGCCGCCGGCGATGACGACGTCGTACGCACCGAAGGCGATGCCCGACGCCGTGGTGGTCACGGCGGTCATGGCGCCGGCGCACATGCGGTCGATGGCGAAGCCCGGGACCGTCCGGGGGAGCCCGGCGAGGAGGGCCGCGGTGCGGCCGATCGTCAGGCCCTGGTCGCCGGTCTGGGTGGTGGCGGCGATGGCGACGTCGTCCACGCGCTCGGGCGGCAGCGACGGGTTCCGGCGCAGCAGGTCGCGGATGCACTTCACCACGAGGTCGTCGGCGCGCATGCCGGCGTAGATGCCCTTGTCGCCCGCCTTGCCGAATGGGGTCCGTACTCCGTCGACGAAGACGACATCGCGGACGGCACGCGCTGAGCGCGACGTCCTGCCGGCGGACGTGGTCCCGGTTTGTAGGCTCACCTGTTGCTCCTCTTCGAGTTGTTGATCCGCGCTTATGTTACTGGCCGGTAACATAAGCGTGCAAGCGGATCGCCAGGCCCCTCCGCCTCAGTCCTCGGACGGCTCCTGGCCTGCCTGGCGGTTCTTGGCAGGAAGGGGGTCCGGGTCGAGGAAGGCCACCGTGATGATCGCGGCGACCTGCTCGATCTGCCAGGGGCGTGCGCCGAGCTCGGCCAGCGCCGCCGAGACCGATTCGAGGGAGAGCTCGGCCGGGGGCCGCCAGGCGATGCGGCGCAGGTAGTCCGGGGTGAGCAGGTTCTCTACGGGCATGCCGAGCTTCTCGGCGTGGTGGGCCACCCGAGGGCGGGCGGTCTGCAGGCGGGCCGCCGCCTCGGGGTCCTTCTCCGCCCACACGCGCGGCGGCGGCGGCGCGTTGGTGGAGATGTGCAGGGGCGGGAGCTCCGTGAGCTTCCTGGCCTCGCTGATGCACTTGAGCCAGCGGGGCGCCTCCTTCTGGGCGGCGCGGCCGTGGAAGCCCTTGGTGGCCAGCAGCTGCGGGACCGTGGACGGCATCGCCTTGGCCGCCGCCACGATCGCCGAATCCGGGATGAGCCGTCCGGGCGCCACGTCGCGGCGCTGGGCGAGATCCTCGCGTTCGAGCCACATCTGCCGCACGGCGGCGAGCTGCCGGCGGTCCCGCAGCTGGTGCAGGCCGGAGGTGCGGCGCCACGGGTCGACGCGCGGTTCGGCGGGGGGAGTGCTGCGGATGTGCTCGAACTCCTCCTCCGCGATTCCCAGCTTCCCGTCCTGCTGCAGCAGGTCCGCCAGCTTGCCGCGCAGTTCCGTCAGGACCTCCACGTCCAGTGCCGCGTAGCGGAGCCAGGGTTCGGGCAGCGGCCGCTTGGACCAGTCGGCGGCGGAGTGCTCCTTCGCGAGACTGAACCCGAGCTGGGACTCGATGACGGCGGCGAGGCCCACGCGGGGGAGACCGGCGAGGCGTGCGGCGAGTTCCGTGTCGAAGAGCCGGTCCGGCCACATGCCGAGCTCGGACAGGCAGGGCAGGTCCTGGCTCGCGGCATGCAGGATCCATTCGACGCCGTCGAGGGCGTCGTCGATGATCCGGAGGTCGTCGAACGGCTCGGGGTCGATCAGCCAGGTGCCTGCGCCCTCGCGCCGGATCTGGACGAGGAACGCTCGCTGTCCGTACCGGAACCCGGAGGCCCGCTCGGCGTCGACGCCCGCGGGGCCCGTACCGGCGGCGAGCGCCGCGGCGGCACGTTCGAGGCCGGCCTGCGTGTCGATGACGAGGGGGACGCCATCGCGCGGCTCGGTGAGGAGGGGGAGTTCCTGGGGTTCGGGGTCGACGGCGCGATCGGGCACATCGGTGCTGTCCGTCTGCTCGGACGTATGGGAAGTCATGGTGTTTTCAGTCTATCCCCGCGGGTCCCCGGGACCCTCAAGCGAGCAGTGTCCTGCCGCCGTTCCCCGGTGCTCAGGATCTGCGGTGGGGAAGGTGCGCGACACCCGCCGGGAGGGGCGGCAGTCCGGCGAAGGTGCACACCATGTCGGACCACGCCTCGAGGTGCCGGCGGACGTCCGAGGTCTCGGGGGTCCACGACGCCCGGAGTTCGATGTCGATGGTGTCGGGGCGGTCCTCCAGCGTGCCGTAGCTCTCGGACAGGATGCGGGTGGCGGTGCCGCCCGTACTGTGATGCCGTGCGCCGTGGGTCTCGAGGGCTTCCACGAGCCATGTCCAGGCGACCGATCCCAGGAGGGCGTCGTTGCCCATGTCGGCTTCGAGCTGTGCGCGGATGTAGGTCACGATGCGGAACCGGCCGTTCCAGACCTCGGAGCCGTCGGGGTCGTAGAGGAGGATGAAGCGGCCCGTGGCGAGTTCCTCGGGGTCGGACCGCGCGAGGAGGCCACGCGCGGGCCCGTGGAGCGGCAGCGGCGACGCCTCGAAGATCTCCGCGCCGAGTGCCACCGCGAAGGGGGCGAGCCGTGAGGGAGCCGGGATCTCCTCGAGCCGGATCTCGCTGCGGCGGGCCGCCTTCCGGAGGCCGGCCAGGGCGTCGAGGAATTCGGCAGGCAGCTGCGATCCGCCATCGGTAGCACTCACCCCCGCAGGCTATGCCCTGCGGGGGTGAGTTCGGCGGCGGCGCGCCGGTGGGCGGGCGCCGACGGACCGATGGACGGACCTGGTGGGGGTCGGTCGTCAGACGGCTGCTGCCTCCCGGCGGATCGCCTCGATGAAGGCGTCGACGTCCTCCTCGGTGGTGTCGAACGAGCACATCCACCGGACCTCGCCGGTCGCCTGGTCCCAGTCGTAGAAGCGGAAGCTCTCGCGGACACGGTCCGCCGCCCCGGGGGGCAGGATCGCGAAGACGGCGTTGGCGGTGGTCTCCTGCGTGAGGATCACGCCCTGGATGCCGCGGACGCCTTCGGTGAGGCGCGCCGCCATGGCGTTGGCGTGCGACGCCGAGCGGAGCCAGAGATCGCCCTCGAGCAGGGCGACGAGCTGTGCGGAGACGAAGCGCATCTTGGACGCGAGCTGCATGTTGAGTTTCCGCAGGTAGTCCATCCCGGTGGACGCCTCCTGGTTCAGGACCACGACGCACTCGCCGAACATGAGGCCGTTCTTGGTGCCGCCGAACGAGAGGATGTCCACGCCGGCGTCGCGCGTGAAGGCGCGCAGCGGCTGGCCGAGGGCCGCGGCGGCATTCGCGAGGCGGGCGCCGTCCATGTGCACCCTCATGCCGCGGGCGTGGCAGTGGTCGGCGATCGCCTTGATCTCGGCGACGGAGTAGAGCGTGCCGAGCTCCGTCGTCTGGGTGATGGAGACGGCGAGCGGCTGGGCGCGGTGCTGGTCGCCCCAGCCCCAGGCCTCCCGGTCGATGAGCTCGGGGGTCAGCTTGCCGTCCGGCGTGGGGACGGTGAGCAGCTTGATGCCGCCCACGCGCTCGGGGGCTGCGTTCTCGTCCACGTTGATGTGCGCGGTCTGCGGGCAGATCACGGCGCCCCAGCGCGGCAGGATGGACTGCAGCGAGAGCACGTTCGCGCCCGTACCGTTGAACACCGGGTAGATGGAGATGCCCTCGCCGAAGTGGTGCTCCATGACCTCCTGCAGCCGGGCCGTGTACTGGTCCTCCCCGTAGGCGACCTGGTGCCCCTCGTTGGCGGCGGCCAGGGCCGTGAGGACCTCGGGGTGCACGCCCGAGTAGTTGTCGGACGCGAAGCTGCGCGAGGTGCGGTCGTGCAGGGGCGCGGGTGCTGTGGGAGCGATGGCGGAGGTCATGGTGTCGGTCACCGTCCCATTATCCCCGAGCGGGCGGCCGGGCCCCGACGGCGTCGAGGCGGGCGCCGTTGACCTCGGCGGCCGGTGAGGCGGGCAGCGACGCGAGGATCCGCGCGAGATCGTCCACGTGCGTGAAGCCCGGGAACGTCCGCTCGGGCTGCTGCTGCCGCATCGCGTCGTCCACCAGCGCCTTGACGACGACGGCGGTCGCGGCCGCCCCCGTCCCGTCCTTGGCGAAGCCCTGCGCCACCGCCTGGAGCCAGGCGTCGACGGACGCCTTGACCGCGGCGTAGGAGGCGTTCGCGGCGGTGGGTGCCGTCACGGCCGTGGCCGTGACGGCGGCGAGCCGCCCGGAGTGCTCGGCCAGCTGGTCGTAGAACGCCCGGCTGGTGTTGAACAGCGTGACGAAGACGGAACGGTGGAGGGCCTCGAGGTCCGCCGTCGTCTGGGTGGTGATGCCCCGTCCGCCCCGCCAGCCTCCCACGAGGTGGAACAGGGCGTCGGCGCCGCCGTGGTCCGCGAGCACGCGCTCGGCGAGCCGGCCGACCGCGGTCTCGTCCGTCAGGTCGCACACCTGCCGGTCGACGCCGTCGATCCCGGCGAGCGCCGCCTCGAGGCGCACGGCGTCGGACCCCACGGCCACCACGGTCAAGCCGTCCGAGACCAGGCGCCGGACCAGGGCGATGCCGGACGCACCCGTGGCGCCGGCGACGACGGCCGTGCGGGTGTCAGGGGCACCCGGTACGTAGCTCACGCCGTGTGCGCGGTGATGCCCGCGGTCGACTCGATGACGGGCTTCATCTTCTTCTCCAGCGCCTCGAAGAACATCGAGAGGGGGAACTCGTCGTCGAGGACGGCGTCGGTGAGGGCCCGCGGGGGGCCCATGAGCTCCAGTGCGTCCGGGCCCTTGGCCCACACGGAGGCCGGGTGCGGGGTGACGGTGGCGGAGACGAGGTCGTAGGCGGCGAGCCAGTGTGCGATCTTCGGGCGGTCGATGGACCGCCAGTACAGCTGCTCGATCTGCTCGCCGAGGGCGACGACGACGCCTGCCGCCTCGTCCCAGTCGATGGTGAGCTTGGTGTCGGTCCAGTGCAGCACGCGGTGCTGGTGCATCCACGCGAAGAGCAGCTGGCCGCCGAGGCCGTCGTAGTTCCGCACGCGGCTGCCGGTGATGCTGAAGCGGAAGATGCGGTCGAAGATGACGGCGTACTGCACGAGCCGGGCATGCCGGCGCGCCTCGGCCGACGCGTCGTCGTCCTGCTCGATCCTGACGGACTCGCGGAACGCCGTGAGGTCGCAGCGCAGTTCCTCGAGCGAGTACAGGAAGAACGGCATGCGCTGCTTGATCATGAACGGATCGAAGGGCAGGTCGCCGCGCATGTGGGTGCGGTCGTGGATGAGGTCCCACATCACGAACGTCTCCTCGGCGAGCTGCTGGTCGTCGAGGAGCTCCAGTGCGTCCTGGGGCAAATCGAGGCGCGTGATGTCCGCGGCGGCGCGGACCACGCGGCGGAAGCGCGCGGCCTCCCGGTCCGCGAAGATGGCACCCCACGTGAATGTGGGCGTGGAGCTGACCGCGACCGTCTCGGGGAAGAGCACGGCGGAATTGGTGTTGTAGCCCTCGGTGAAATCGAGGAAGCGGATGGGTACGAAGAGCGCATTGGAGTACGCCCCGGCCTCGAGCTCACCGATGAACTCCGGCCAGAGGACCTCGATGAGCACGGCTTCGACGAGGCGGCTGGTGCTGCCGTTCTGCGTGTACATCGGGAAGACCACGAGGTGCTGGAGGCCGTCGATCCGATCGAGTTGCGGCTGAAAGGCCAGTAGCGGTTCGAGGAAGTCGGGCACCGCGAAGCCGCCCGCCTGCCACGCCTCCAGGGCCGTGATGGTGCGGCCCAGGTACTCGGCGTCATGGGGGAACAATGGCATGAGCTCCTGCACGGCGGCGGTGATGGCCTCCGTGTGGGCCGCGGCGTCCACGTGGTGCTCGGGGTCGGGGATCGAGCCGTCCTTGACCTGCAGGACGCGCAGCCGGTGCGCCGCGGCCTTGAGTGCGTGCCACGCCGCGTGCTCCTGCGGCCGGTTGTCTACGGGGGCGAGGGGAGTGACGGTCACGACTCCTGCTTTCGTCGGTGGGATGCATCGCTGGTGTTGTCGTGACAGTAGCAAGCAGAACAGGGATACTTACACGCCAGCAGCATTAGCTCAAGCAATGCTTACGCTCGACCGGTACGGCACCGAGTGCAAGGTCCAGCGCGGCTTCACACCGGGCACACGAAAAAGGCCAGTCCGAGGACTGGCCTTCCCCGTGTGCGGGTCCCGCTGCACTACTCGGCGGGCACCAGCGTCATCGAGATGGAGTTGATGCAGAAACGCTGATCCGTGGGGGTGTCGAAGCCCTCGCCCTTGAAGAGGTGGCCGAGGTGCGAGTCGCAGCGGGCGCAGCGCACCTCGATGCGCTCCATGCCGAGGGACCGGTCGTGCAGGTAGCGGACCTTGTCCTCGGCCAGCGGCGCCCAGAAGGACGGCCACCCGCAGTGGGAATCGAACTTCTCGTTGCTCGTGAAGAGCTCGGCGCCGCACGCACGGCACGCGTAGGTGCCGGCGGTCTTCACGTCGTAGTACTCCCCGGTGTAGGGGCGCTCCGTGCCGGCCTTCCGCAGCACCTGGAACTCCTGCGGGGAGAGCTCCTGCCGCCACTCGTCATCGGACTTCTGGATCTCGGGCCGGTAGGCGTCGTGTTCGGTAGTCATAGTGCGTGCAACGCCTAGGAGTCGCCAATAAATCCCGAGCCCGAGTACAGGTGCAGCACGGCGATCCCGAGCTTGTCCTGCGCCCGGTTGGCCCAGTCCCGGTGGAAGGTGTCCGCCACCGCATGGGGGCGCGTGATGACCACTGCCTGCGCCGCCCCGGTGTCGGCGGCCTCCTGCACGAGGGCGTCCACCGGGTTCCCCGTCGTCGTCCGGCCGCGTGCCGTGAACCCTTCGTCCGCGAGCAGCCGCAGCGACTCCTCGAGGGCCGTGCGGGCCGCCGCCTCGTCGTGCTCCCGGTCGTCCGCGGAGAACGACCGGAAGGCCTCGCCCACCTCGAGCAGGCTCAGGTGGCGGAAGAACTCGCCGAGGACCGACTCGTCGCGGTCCTCGGGGATCAGGACCACGACATCGGCCGACTCCTCGCCCTGCAGGGACCGGAGATTGGCGAGATCGGGCTGGGTCAGGGCTTCCTCGGTCAGCACGAGGATCGTTTCGGTCATGGCGCCACTGTACTGCGGCGCACCGGGAGACAGCTGTGCCCGGTGTGCCCGGTGTGGCGAATCGTCGAAGCTTGGCGGGGCGGGGTGCAAGCAGGGTAGAAAGGGAGGCATGGCAACTGGAAGGTCGACGCCCGCGGTGCAGCGGGTCCCTGCGCCCTGGCTCAAATGGACGGCGCTCGGAGTGGGGGCGGGAGCGGCGCTCGCCTCCTCGGCGGCGGGCGCGGTCTCCGGTCTCGCGGTGTACTTCGCCCGGCAGATCGTGACGCCGGCGCGCGGCCGCGAGGAGAACCTCGACATCCTCGCCGTCGTGGGACCCGCCGGGAACCAGACCGTGATCCTCCCCGCGAACGACGACACCACCGTCGAGGGCACCTACAGCCTCCACTTCGACCGCGGCGAGGGTCACGCCCGCCTCGGGGCCATCCGCTCCTACGTGCCGCGCGAGGGTACCGTCGAGCGCGAGGTGGAGAAGGTCTACGCGGGCGATCTGGCATCGGCGACCCGCGGCTGGTGGGGCGGCGCCACCTATCCCTCGCCGTCGGCCCTCGGCTTCGCCGACGAGGAGGTCCTCATCCCGGTGGAGGGCGGCTCGGCGCCGGCCTGGCTCGTCCGGGCGGAAGCGCCGGCCCGCACGTGGGCCATCATGGTGCACGGCCGCGGGGCGACGCGCAACGAGGCCCTGCGTGCCCTCCCGCCGGCACGCCGCCTCGGGATGACGAGCCTCGTCCTGTCCTACCGGAACGACGGCGAGGCCCCCTCGGCGCCCGACGGCCGGTACGGCCTCGGCATGACCGAGTGGCACGACGTCGACGCGGCGATCGACTACGCGGTGTCCCACGGTGCCCGCGACGTCGTCCTGTTCGGCTGGTCGATGGGCGGAGCCATCGCCCTGCAGACGGCGGACCTCTCGCGGCACCGCAGCCGGATCACCGCGCTGGTGCTCGACGGCCCGGTCATCAACTGGATCGAGGTGCTCGCGCACCACGCCGAACTCAACCGCATCCCGGCGCCCGTGGGGCGGCTGGGCCAGTATCTCCTGGCCAGCCAGCGCGCGCGCCGGATCACGGGGCTGGCCGCGCCGCTCGACCTCAAGAGCATGGACTGGATCGCCCGCGCCGAGCAGCTGACCCTGCCCACCCTGGTGCTGCACAGCGAGGACGACGAGTTCGTCCCCATCGGACCCTCGGCCGAGCTGGCAGCCAGGAACCCGGCCTTCGTGACGCTCGAGCGGTTCCACCGTGCACGCCACACGAAGGAGTGGAACATGGACCCGCAGCGGTGGGAGTCCGTCGTGGAACGCTGGCTCGACGGCCTCCTGTACGGCCGGACCCTGCCCGGGGGGAAGGCGCCCGACGGCGGGACGGCTACTGCGCTTCCCTGATCTTCCGCTTGATGCGTCCCAGCATCGCGGCCATGCCGCGCATGCGCAGGGGCGTGATGGCCCGGGTGAGGCCGAGGCGGTCGGGCACGTCGTCCGGTACGGCGAGTACCTCCGCGGCCGGCAGCCCGTCGAGGCCCTCCAGCAGCACACCCGCGAACCCGCGGGTCGTCGGTGCCTCGGGCGGCGCCGAGAAGAACAGGTGCACCGGCCGCTCGGGTTCCGCGCCGATCTCCATCGTGAGGAACAGCGGGGTCTGGCACTCGACGACCTGCTCCAGGAGCTCGGGGTGCTCCCCGTAGCGCTCGGGCAGCGGCGGCAGCTCACGGGAGAAGTCGAGCAGGAGCTGCAGGCGGTCCGGCTCGGACAGGTCCTGGAAGTCGTCGATGATCTCCGCGAGCTTCGCGGGGACGGCCCCGGCGGTCATCGGGTCGCCTGGGCGGGAAGGGCCGGCTGCGCGGGGGCGTCGCCGGGTTCGGTGCCGCGGACGATGGGGACGCGCACCGCGTTGCCCCACTCCGTCCAGGAGCCGTCGTAGTTGCGCACCTTCTCGAAGCCGAGCAGGTGGGTGAGCACGAACCACGTGTGGCTCGACCGCTCGCCGATGCGGCAGTACGCGACGACGTCGTCGCCGTCCTGCAGCCCGGCCTCGTCCCGGTAGATGGCGTCCAGTTCGGCGCGCGTGCGGAACGTCCCGTCCTCGGCGGCGGCCCGGGCCCAGGGGACCGAGCGGGCTGTGGGGATGTGCCCTCCGCGCAGGGCGCCCTCCTCGGGGTACGCGGGCATGGTGGTGCGGGCGCCCGTGTACTCGTCGCCCGACCGGACGTCGATCAGCGGGTTGCCGAGGTGCGCCATGACGTCGGCGAGGTAGGCGCGCACGGGGGCGTCGTCGCGCTCGACGACGGGGTACTGCGTGGCCGTGATCTCCGGCTTGTCCGTGGTCAGGTCCCTGCCCTCGGCGACCCACTTGTCGCGGCCGCCGTCGAGCAGGCGGACGTCCTCGTGGCCGAACAGGGCGAACACCCACAGGGCGTAGGCCGCCCACCAGTTGCTCTTGTCGCCGTAGATCACCACGGTCGAGTCGCGGGAGATGCCCTTGGAGGCCATGAGCCGGGCGAAGCCCTCGCCGTCGATGTAGTCGCGGGTCACCTCGTCGTTCAATTCGGTGTGCCAGTCGATCTTCACGGCGCCGGGCACGTGCCCGGTCTCGTACAGCAGGACGTCCTCGTCGGACTCGACGACCACGAGACCGTCCGCGCCGAGGTTCTCCTCCAGCCACCCGGTGGAGACGAGCCGCTCGGGGTGGGCGTACTCGGCGAACTTGTCCTGGGGGTCTGCAGTCAGGGTCATTGCGGCCTTTCGTATAGCTGTGGGCGCGCGCAGCGGGCCCGGAACGTGTCTTTCCACCTAGCCTAACCACGCGGTGCGGCGAAAGCTTCCGGTGCATCCGCGTGCTGCCCGTGCCCGGGACGACCCCGAGGCGCGCCCCGGTCAAGGACTGTCGGTCCGCGTCCCCGCGCGGGCAGGCTCGTGTGGTTGCCGTAGTCTTGCCTAGCGGAACGGCGGCGTGCAGGGCCGTTCCCGCCGACCTCGCCGGACAAGAGAAAGCGGTCCAGATCCGTGCCAGCCATCGAACACCTGACAGAGCGGTCGCCGAAGGTCTCCGTCGATGATCTGCTGGACGGGTTCTACCCATCGCCCCGCTTCGGCGAGGTGTCCTTCGACTCCTACCGCCCCGATCCGCAGCAGCCCTCCCAGTCGGCGGCCGTCGCCAAGCTCCGCGACTTCGCCGGCGCTGTCAACGAGCCGGAGCCCTCGGGCCTCCGCAGGCTGTTCGGCGGGAAGAAGCCCGCGACCCGCGCCGGCATCTACCTCGACGGCGGCTTCGGCGTCGGCAAGACCCACCTCCTGGCCTCCCTGTGGCATGCGTCCACGGGCAGGAAGGCGTTCGGCACGTTCGTCGAGTACACGAACCTGGTGGGGGCGCTGAGCTTCCGCAAGACGGTCGACGCGCTCAGCGGCTACAGCCTCGTCTGCATCGACGAGTTCGAGCTCGACGACCCCGGCGACACCGTGCTGATGTCCCGGCTCATGCGCGAGCTCGCCGACGCGGGCGTCAAGCTCGCCGCGACGTCCAACACGCTCCCGGGCTCCCTCGGGGACGGGCGGTTCGCGGCAGAGGACTTCCAACGCGAGATCCAGGTCCTCGCGGACCAGTTCGAGGTGGCGCGCATCGACGGGGAGGACTACCGGCACCGGGGACTGCCGCAGGCGCCGGACGCGATCGACGATGCCGCCCTGCGGGACCGTATCGCCGCCTTCTCGTCGGGCGTCCTCGCGGAGGACGACTTCTCGGACCTCATCCGGCACCTCGCCGACGTGCACCCGAGCCGTTACCGGCAGCTCCTCGACGGCGTCGACGCGGTGGCCTGGCACAACGTGCAGACCATCACGGAGCAGTCCGTGGCGCTGCGGTTCGTGGTCCTCGCCGACCGCCTGTACGACCGGGACGTGCCGATCATGGCGAGCGGCACCACCTTCGACAACCTCTTCACCGAGGAGATGATGGGCGGCGGCTACATGAAGAAGTACTACAGGGCGGTGTCCCGCCTCACCGCGCTCGCCCGGCAGGGGAGCGACGTCGCGAGCTAGCCGCATCCGGCCTCCCCGGAACCCCGTGGGGGCGGGAAAGCAGGAAGCGCCGGTGCCGCCTCTCGGCGGGACCGGCGCTCCTTATTGCCAGGCTGGGATCACACGGCCGGCGGAGGGGTAGGGCCGACGTCGCCCTTGCCGTCCTTCTTGTCGATCTGGTCGACCATCGCCGAAGCCTTCGTCTGCACTCCGTCGATGTGGTGCGAGTACTTGCCATGGGTCTTGCCGTCGACGAAAGCGCCGGCCTTCCCGATGCCGTTCTTCACCTTGTCGGAATTATCGCCAATGAGTTCGGTCGCCTTACCCGCGAGGGTGCCGGCCTTGCCCTTGAGCCCGTCCAATAAACCCACGGACACCTCCTTTCGGTCGTGGAAACGCAGGACCGTTTCCGCTCCATCCATCATAGGCGAGCAGGATGGGGATGTCCTGGGAGAAGTGCCGGCCGGCCCGCGCACCGGGCAAAGAAAAAGACCGGTCCTCATCGGGACCGGTCTGCGAGCGGACGACGGGATTCGAACCCGCGACATCCACCTTGGCAAGGTGGTGCTCTAGCCAGCTGAGCTACGTCCGCAGAAGGAGAACAGAGCCGAGAACTCCGCTCAATGGCTTGCATTTCGCGGTGTTTCTTCGTTTTCCAACGAGAGAAAACTCTATAGGACGTTTGGGGGTTCGTCCAATCGGCCCGTCGCCGCCCCGGTGCAGGGCTGTCAGAGGCACCTGAGAGACTGGAGCCATGACCGCCCCGCTCCTCGCACACGCAACGCCCCACGGCAGGATGTACGCCCGCTCCACCTCGGACCAGCCCTCCGTCCCGTCGATCACGACCGTGATCTCGCAGCTGCCCACCTCGCTCGGTGGCTGGTTCGGCCACATGGCGGCCAGTGCGCTCTCGCGGGACCCTCGGCTGCCCGTGGCACTCGGCAACCCGTCCGAGCTGCGATCCGCGGTCAGGGACGCGGCCTCCGCGGCCGAGCGCTACCGCGACGAGGCGGCCCTCCGCGGCACCCGGGTGCACCACTACTGCGAGCAGGTCGCGCTGCGCGCGCTCGGCCGTCCCGAGGAGCTCGACGCCGCCCGCCTCGCCCTCGAGGAGAACGGCGAGTCCGGATTCGCCCAGCGGTTCGACGAGTGGTGGAGCCTCTACGACGTCCGGCCGGTGGAACCCGAGCTGACGGTCTGGAACACCGAGCTCGGCTACGCGGGCACGCTCGACCTCGTCGCGACCATCGGCGGGCGCACCTGCCTCATCGACTACAAGACCAAGAACACCGACCGGGACGGCTTCGTGAAGGCCCTCGACGACAAGGTGGTCATGCAGCTCGTGGCCGGGATGAAGGCCGAGGAATGCCTCGTGGACCCGCAGAAGGGCGAGTGGCGCCCGTGGCCGCACGGCGAGCAGCCCCTGCTGCTCGGCGTCGCCGTCGGGCAGACCGAGGTCCGCGCCATGCGGGCCAATCCGGAGGTGCTGAGGAAGCACTGGCTGCGCTTCTGCGCCCTGCGCCGCGCCTGGGAGGCGGGACTCGACGCCGAGGAGGCCGGCCGGGCGCTGCTGCCCATCGGCCCGCCGCCCGCCCCGTCGGTGCCGACCGGATCCGCCCTGCCGGCCTGAGCCGGTCCGGGTCGCGCACACCCCGTCCGTCGTGCGCTGCGCGTCGGCACTAGGATTGACGGGAACCTCGCGGCCCAGCGCCGCGGACCGCATCCCGTCCTGCGCATCCCGGCGCAGTCCTTGACCGAAGCGAGGAACGAGCACCGATGGCCGTCCTGAGTATCCGCATGATCGGCGATCCGATCCTCCGCACACCGGCCGCCGCGGTGACCGACTTCGGACCGGAGCTCGCCCGGCTGGTCGAGGACATGACCGAGACCATGATCGATGTGCAGGGCGCGGGGCTCGCCGCACCCCAGGTGGGGATCGGGCTGCAGGTGTTCACCTACCGCGTGGACGGCGCGCAGGGTCATGTGGTAAACCCGGTGCTCGAGACCGACGGCGCGTCCCAGGGCGAGTCCGACGTCGAGGGGTGCCTGTCCGTCCCCGGTCTCGGCAGCTACGTGGACAGGACGGAATGGGCCCGCGTCACCGGCCGGGACGTCTCCGGCCAGGACGTCGTGGTCGAAGGCACGGGCATGCTCGCGCGTGCCCTGCAGCACGAGACGGACCACCTGCGCGGCACCCTGTACATCGACCGTCTCCAGGGGGAGGACCGCAGGAACGCCCTGCGGGCCATCCGGAGTGCGGACTACAACCGCGTCACGTCCCGCACGGCGGCAGAGCGTGCCCGGAGCCTCGGGTCGAGCTTCACCCCCGGCGCGGAGCCCGGCAGCGGCGGCACCGGCGCATTCGGCCGGGCCACCCGATGAGGATCCTCTTCGCGGGCACGCCCGAGGTCGCCGTGCCGTCACTGAGGGCCCTCGTGGAGGCCGGCTTCGATGTCGTGGCCGTCCTCACGCGCGTCGACGCACCCGTGGGGCGCCGGAAGGTGCTGACGCCGAGCCCGGTCGCCGCGGCCGCGGACGAGCTCGGGTTGCCGGTGGTGAAGGCGAACCGCTTCACCCCGGAGCTGATCGACCACCTCGGCACCCTCGAGCTCGAGGCAGCGGCCATCGTGGCCTACGGGGGCATCGTCCCGCCGGCCGGGCTGTCCGTCCCCGAACACGGCTGGATCAATCTGCACTTCTCCGTGCTGCCCGCATGGCGGGGCGCCGCGCCCGTGCAGCACGCGGTGCTCGCCGGGGACGACGTCACCGGGGCGACGACGTTCCTCCTCGAGGAGGGGCTCGATACCGGGCCCGTCTTCGGGGTGATGACCGAGACCCTCGAACCGTCCGCGACGAGCGGGGAGGTCCTCGGGCGCCTCGCGCACAGTGGCGCGGTCCTCCTCGTGCAGACGCTCTCGGGCCTCGCGGCAGGACGCGTCACCGCGACGCCGCAGACGGGGGATCAGAGCTTCGCCCCGAAACTCACCATCGACGACGCCCGGATCGACTGGTCCCAGCCGGCCGTCGCCGTCCGCCGGCGCATCAACGCCGTCACCCCGGAACCCGGGGCGTGGACCACCCTCGACGGGCAGCGCGTCAAGCTCGGCCCCGTCACCCCCGTCACCCCCGCCGCGGACGGTGCGGACGCCGCGGAGGGCGCGCACAGTGCCGGCGGCGGGAGCGGTCGGGACGGCGCGCACGCACCGGTCGAGGGGGGATCCGGGGCGCCGCTCGCGCCGGGAGCGCTGAGGGTCGCCGCGCGGCAGGTCCTCGTCGAGACGGGCTCGGGCGCCGTGGCCCTCGGTGAACTGCAGCCCGCCGGCAAGAAGATGATGAACGCCCTGGACTGGGCACGAGGCGCGGCAGCGCGCGGGGAGCTGGTGTTCGAGTGACGGCGAACGGGGAATCGAACGGAGGGTCCAACCGCGGATCCGGTGGCGGCGGCGGACAGGGCCGGTCCCGCGGGCCCGGCAGCAGCAGCGGCCAGGGCGGTGGCAACCGGCGCCGCAACGACCAGGGGCGTGAACGCAACCGGGGCGGGGAGCGCCAGTTCTCGCAGGCTGCGCCGTCCCAGCGGACGCGCCGTGCGGACCCCGCCCGCCTCGTCGCCTTCGAGGTCCTGCGTGCCGTGGCCGCCGAGGACGCGTACGCCAACCTGGTGCTGCCGGCGAGTATCCGTAAGCACCGCCTGGACCGGCGCGACGCCGGCTTCGCCACGGAACTGACCTATGGGGCACTGCGCGGCCAGGGGACGTATGACGCCGTCCTGGCCCGCTGCGTGGACCGACCGCTCGACCAGTTGGACCCCGCGGTGCTCGACGCCCTGCGGATCGGGGTGCACCAGCTCCTCGCGATGCGCGTCCCCGCGCACGCGGCGCTCGACCAGACCGTGGGACTCGTGCGTGCCGTGATCGGGGCCGGCCCGTCGTCGCTCGTGAACGCGGTGCTCCGCAAGGTGAGCGCACGCGACCTCGAGGCCTGGATCGGTGAACTCGTCGACGGTCTGACGGACGCCACCGCCATCGCCGCCCTGACACACAGCCACCCCGAGTGGATCGTCCGCGCCCTGCGCCAGGCGCTCGTCGCCCATGGCCGCGACGCCGCGGAGATCGACGCGCTGCTCGCCGCGGACAACGCAGCGCCCGTGGTGCACCTCGTGGCCCTGCCCGGGCTCGCCACGCTCGACGACACCCTGGGCGAAGGAGCCGAACCGGGCCTCCTCGCCCCCGGCTCCGCCTACTACTCCGGCGGCGACGTCAGCCGGCTGCCGGGCGTCTCGACGGGCACGATCCGCGTCCAGGACTCGGGCTCGCAGCTCGTGGCGCGCGCCCTCGCCGCCGTGCCGGTCGACCGGCGGACGAACGACGCCGAGCAGTGGCTCGACCTGTGCGCCGGCCCCGGCGGGAAGACGGCGCTGCTGGCAGCCCTCGGCCAGGACGCCGGCGTGCACCTGACGGCCAACGAGCCGGTGCCGCACAGGGCCCAACTGGTCCGGCAGGCGCTGCGGCCCCTGCCCGAGGACTCCTGGACCGTGCGCGTCGGCGACGGCCGGGAGATCGGCCGGGACCAGCCGGAGCACTACGACCGCGTTCTCGTCGACGCGCCCTGCACCGGGCTCGGCGCGCTGCGCCGCCGGCCCGAATCCCGGTGGCGCCGCAAGCCCGCCGACCTGGTGTCCCTCGCGCCGCTCCAGCGGGAGCTCCTCGCGTCGGCCCTCGACGCCGTCGCCCCGGGCGGCGTGGTGGCGTACGTCACGTGCTCACCGCACCACGCCGAGACCGACGCCGTCGTCGACGACTGCCTCCGCAGGCGCACCGGCTTCGAGCGGGTCGACGCGGGCGCCGCGCTCGACGCCGTGAGCATCGGGGGAGGGCTCGACGCCGGCCACGGCTCGAGCGCCCAGCTCTGGCCGCACGTGCACGGCACGGACGCGATGTACCTGGCGCTCATCCGCAGGACCCCCGAAGGATGAGCGGATCCGGGAGCGCCCCCCGCGTGATCCGGACGCCCCTGTGCCCGCAACGAAAGGAACGGCTGTGACCCACCTCCGTATCAACCCGAGCATCCTCTCCGCGGACTTCGTCAATCTCGAGGCGGAGCTGCAGCGCATCGGAACCGCCGACGCGGTGCACGTCGACGTGATGGACAACCATTTCGTGCCGAACCTGACGCTCGGCCTGCCCGTGGTCCGGCGCATCCAGGAGGTCAGCCCGCTGCCGCTCGACGTGCACCTCATGATCGAGGACGCGGACCGCTGGGCGCCGCAGTACGCCGAGGCCGGGGCCGCGTCCGTCACCTTCCATGCGGAGGCCGCCGCCGCGCCCGTGAAGCTGGCCCGGGAGCTGCGCGGCGCCGGGGCCCGGGCAGGGATGGCCCTCCGGCCGGCCACACCGGTGGAGCCCTACCTCGATCTGCTCGGTGAGCTGGACATGCTGCTCGTGATGACGGTCGAGCCGGGCTTCGGCGGCCAGTCCTTCCTGGACCTCACGCTGCCGAAGATCCGCCGGGCGGCCGAGGCCGTCCGTGGCGCCGACCTCCCGCTGGTCATCCAGGTGGACGGCGGGATCACGGAGGAGACCATCCTCCGTGCGGCGGACGCGGGAGCAACCGTCTTCGTGGCCGGCTCCTCTGTCTACGGAGCGGACGACGCCGGTGCCGCCATCACCGCCCTGCGCCTGGCCGCGACACGCAAGCGGTCCTAGGGGACGGCGGGCGGATCGGTGACGGTGATCCGGACGGACAGCGCCGATCCGGCCGCCTTCTCGAGGACCGCGAAGCGTGGATCGGGCACCGTGAGGAAGGGGACCCGCGGCAGACCCGCGACGGACGCGAGGACCGGTTCGCCGAGCGCCGCGACGGCCAGGGTCCTGTCCCCGCCGAGCTGCAGGCAGGACGGCGGATGCGCGGAGAAGATCGCCGCGGCGCGGACCGCGGTCTCCTCCACGAGGGCGTCGGCCTGATTGGCGCGACGCCGCGCGAAGCGCTGCTGCGACCAGCCGCCGGCGGCGGTGCGGCCCTGCACGTAGCGCGTGCCCGTCTTCGAGGCCACCACCGAGCCCTCCCGGGCCACCCCCACGGAGTAGCCGCCCCGCCGGATGAGCAGCATCCCCACCGGCGCGGCCGGATCGATCCCCGACAGCAGGGCCGCGACGAGCCCGTCGCGTCCGGTGGCGGGACCGGCTGCGGACGGGGGGAGGGGCGGCGTCAGGACCGCCCGGCATCCGTTCTCGGCGAGGACCTCGAGGGAGCCCGGCCCAGCCTCGGCGGGCCGCACCATGGCGGGGCCGTTGCGCTGCTCGAACCGCGTGAGCCAGCCGTCGAGCCGCCGTGCCTCGACGAGCACGGACCTGGTCGTGGACACGGTGCTCCTTCGCAGGGCCCGGGCCCGGTCGTCGATGGGTGCTGCGGCCGGCACCCGCGCGGCCCGCTGCGTCAGTGGCCCACAGTAACGTTGACGCTGTGAATGATCTATTCAGCGCGGCGGCGGACGACGACGACGCGCCCTCCGCCGGTAGCCGCGTCGCCGGCGCCGGGCGGCCGCGCAGCCCCCTGGCGGTCCGCATGCGCCCGCGCTCGCTGGACGAGGTGGTCGGTCAGCAGCACCTGCTGGGCCGCGGGTCGCCCCTGCGCACCCTCGCCGGCGAGCACGACCCCGGCGCGCACGCGGCGCCGTCGTCGGTGATCCTGTGGGGCCCGCCGGGAACCGGCAAGACGACGCTGGCCCACGTGATCGCACGCGGCCAGGGGCGGACGTTCGTCGAACTGTCCGCCATCACCGCAGGCGTCAAGGACGTACGGCGGGTCATGGACGAGGCCCTGACCTCCCGCGACCTGTACCGGCAGACCACGGTCCTGTTCCTCGACGAGATCCACCGTTTCAACAAGGCACAGCAGGACGCCCTGCTGCCCGGCGTGGAGAACGGGTGGGTGGTCCTGATCGCGGCCACCACCGAGAACCCCTCCTTCTCCGTGGTGTCGCCGCTGCTCTCGCGCTCGCTGCTGCAGACCCTTCGGCCGCTGGACGAGGCGGACATCCGCGGCCTCCTCGAACGCGCCGTCCACGACGATCGCGGCCTCGCCGGCACCGTGGAGGTGTCGCCGGACGCGCTCGAGCACCTCGTGCGCCTGGCCGCGGGTGATGCACGGCGCGGGCTGACGGCCCTGGAGGCCGCCGCCGGCGTCGCCCGGTCCGAGCGCGAGACACACGACGCGCACGCGGGCGGTCCCGCGCAGGACCGACTCACGACCGCCGCGGGAACGGACGACGCGGAAGGCGCGGAGGACGCGGAGGACGGGGACGGCCGGGCTGAACTGCTGCCCGTGCTGGTGACACTCGACCACGCGGAGAAGGCCGTGGACGTCGCCGCCCTGCGCTACGACCGCGCCGGGGACCAGCACTACGACGTCGCGAGCGCATTCATCAAGTCGCTCCGGGGATCGGACGTGGACGCGGCCCTCCACTACGTCGCACGGATGCTCGAGGCCGGAGAGGACCCCCGCTTCATCGCTCGACGGCTCATGATCTCCGCGGCGGAGGACGTGGGGATGGCGGATCCGACGGCGCTGCAGACCGCCGTGGCCGCCGCCCAGGCCGTCCAGCTGGTCGGCATGCCCGAGGCCCGCATCATCCTCGCCGAGGCCGTGGTGCACATCGCCACCGCGCCGAAGTCCAACGCCGCCTACAACGGCATCAACGCCGCCATCGCGGATGTGCGGGCGGGTCGCGGCCAGGGCATCCCCGCCCACCTGCGGGACGCGCACTACCCCGGGGCGTCGCAGCTCGGACACGGCAAGGGGTACGTGTACTCGCACGACGAGCCGCACGGGATCGCCCTGCAGCAGTACGCCCCCGACGACCTGGTGGGACGGGACTACTACGAGCCCACGGACCGCGGCACGGAGAGGGACATCTCCGCGCGCCTCTCGCGGCTGCGCAGGATCATCCGCGGGAGGTAGGGGGAGCTAGCGGGAGGTAGGGGGCGACAGGAAGGCGGCAGGGAGGCGGGCCGCGGCCTGACCGGTGCGGCCGATTCGGCCGGCCGGCCCGCGCACTGCTAATATTGGTCGCTGACTGGCAAGTCGTCGTGTACCAGCCGTCCTCCCATGCTCCGCAGCAGGTCTCCTGCCGCGTGGCGAAGGTGGTGGCCAGGGTCGCGGCGGACTGTAGTACCGGGAAGCGGCCAATCCCGGCTCTCCGCAAGTGGAGGCCAGCGACACCAGGAAGTGCGGACGCCCCCGTGGCGCAAGTCCGCTTCTTCGCCGCAAAAATCATCGAAAGGTAAACGTGGCTAACAACACACGTGCCCGCCGCAAGGTCCGCATCTCGCGGGCCCTCGGCATCGCCCTCACCCCGAAGGCGGAGAAGTACCTCGAGCGTCGGCCGTACGCGCCGGGCCAGCACGGCCGCGCACGTCGCAAGCAGGACAGCGACTACGCCGTACGTCTGCGCGAAAAGCAGCGTCTGCGCGCCCAGTACAACATCCGCGAAGCGCAGATGGCCCGGATCTTCGAGGAAGCCCGCCGCACCGCAGGCCTCACCGGTGAGAACCTGATCGAACTGCTCGAGATGCGTCTCGACGCCCTCGTGCTGCGTGCCGGGTTCGCCCGCACGAGCGCCCAGGCCCGCCAGCTCATCGTGCACCGTCACATCATGGTCGACGGCGCCCGCGTGGACCGCCCGTCGTTCCGCGTCTCCGAAGGCCAGCTCATCCACGTCCACAGCCGCAGCGAGACCATGGTCCCGCTCCAGGTTGCGGCCGCCGGTGCGCACCGCGACGTCCTTCCCGCCGTCCCCGGCTACCTGGACGTCCAGCTCGACAAGCTCCAGGCACGCCTCGTGCGTCGCCCGAAGCGCTCCGAGGTCCCCGTGACCTGCGAAGAGCAGCTCGTCGTCGAGTACTACGCACGCTAGTCCCCCCACCCGGCGGACCAGTCCGCCGGACAGTGAGACGCGTGAACGAAGAGCCCGTGGCACCCGCCACGGGCTCTTCGTTCTGTAAGGTACTAAGAGCAAGAATTCCCGTGCCCGCCCTCGGAGGCGGCCCCCGCGTAAAGGAGACCGCCCATGTCAGGTGGAGATATAGCCGGCCTGATAGCTGCTGGCGTGTTCGCCGTCCTGGTCCTGCTGCTGGCCGTGCCCATCTGGAAGCTCGGCCGCGTGTTCGACGAACTGCGCAAGGCCATCCGCACCGTCACCGACGAGACCACCCCGCTGATCGGGGAGGTCACGAGCACCGTGAACACCACGCACCAGCAGCTGAAGGCGGTGGACGGCATCACCTCGAACGTGTCGGACGCCTCGGCCAACATCTCCGCCCTCTCGTCGCTGGTCGCCGCCACGATCGGATCACCGCTCATCAAGGTGTCCGCGTTCTCCTACGGCGTCCGGTCGGCCCTCGCCGGCCGCACGTCCCCCGCGCGCCGCCGCCGCAGCCGCTAGCCCCCAACGAACCGGAGAGAACGATGATCAGAAGAGCCTTCTGGCTTGCCGCCGGCATCACCATCGGCGTCGTCGCCGTGCGCAAGGTGTCGCAGGCGAAGTCCACCCTCGGTCCCGAGGGCCTGAACCGGGCCGTCGGCCAGATCAGCGACAGCATCGCCGACTTCGCCGACGCCCTCCGGTCCGCCATGACCGAGCGCGAGAACGATCTCCGCGCCGCACTCGGCGTCGAGGCCCCTGCTGCGCCTGCGGCCTCGGCTGCGCCCGGCGCCGACGACGTCCCCGCCTCCCGCCGCTCCCTCCGCTAGCCGCGGGCGGCCGGACCGCCGCCGCACCTCGCCGGTGCCATCCGCGCGCATGGCGCCCGGGACCCGCCCTCGAGCGGCCCGGCGTCCGTCCGTGCCCACGCAGCATCGTGCCCCGACCCTGAAGGATCCCCCATGAAGTCCCACGAGATCGCCAGCCGCTGGCTGGGCTACTTCGAGAAGAACGGGCACACCGTCGTGCCCTCTGCGTCGCTCATCTCCTCCGACCCGTCGCTGCTGTTCACCGTCGCCGGGATGGTGCCCTTCATCCCGTACCTGACCGCGCGCGAGGTCGCCCCCTACGCCCGCGCCACGAGCGTCCAGAAGTGCATCCGCACGGGTGACATCGAGGAGGTCGGCAAGACCGCCCGCCACGGGACGTTCTTCCAGATGTGCGGCAACTTCTCCTTCGGCGACTACTTCAAGGCCGAGGCCATCCGCATGGCCTGGAACCTCCTCACCAGCGACGTGGCCGACGGCGGCTTCGGCCTGCCCGCCGAGCGCCTGTGGATCACGGTCTACCACGAGGACGAGGAAGCCCTGCAGATCTGGCGTGACAGCATCGGGGTACCCGCCGAACGCATCCAGAGGATGGGCAAGAAGGACAACTACTGGTCCACGGGCCAGCCCGGCCCGGCCGGTCCCTGCTCGGAGATCTTCTACGACCGCGGGCCCTCCTACGGTGTCGACGGCGGCCCCGAGGCGGACGACACCCGGTACGTCGAGATCTGGAACCTCGTCTTCATGCAGTACCAGCGCGGCGAGGGCACCGGCAAGGACGACTTCGAGATCCTCGGCGAGCTGCCGAAGAAGAACATCGACACAGGGCTCGGGCTCGAGCGCCTCGCCATGATCCTGCAGGGCGTCGAGAACATGTACGAGACGGACCAGGTGCGTCCCGTCCTCGACCGGGCCGCGGCGCTCAGCGGGAAGACCTACACCAGCGCCGAGTCGCCCGACGACCCGCACCACACGGACGACGTCCGCATGCGCGTGGTCGCCGACCACATCCGCTCCTCCCTGATGCTCATCGCCGACGGCGTGACCCCGTCCAACGAGGGCCGCGGCTACGTGCTGCGGCGCCTCATCCGCCGGGCCGTCCGCGCCATGCGCCTGCTCGGCGTCGAGAAGGCCTGCCTGCCGGAACTCCTCCCCGCGTCACGCGACGCGATGAAGGGCGTCTACCCCGAGGTCGAGCAGGACTTCGAGCGCATCAGCCGCATCGCCTACGCCGAGGAGAAGGCGTTCCTGCGCACCATCGCCTCGGGCACCGCGCGGCTCGAGGAAGCCGTCCGCGAGTCCCTCGCCGAGGAGCGGCCGCTCTCCGGTCAGGACGCGTTCACCCTTCACGACACCTACGGTTTCCCGATCGACCTGACCCTCGAGATGGCGGAGGAGGCGGGCCTCGCCGTCGACGCCGACGGCTTCCGCTCCCTGATGCTCGAGCAGCGTCAGCGCGCCCAGGCCGACGCCCGCGGGAAGAAGGCCGGCCACGCCGACCTCTCGGTCTTCACCGAGCTGCTCGGCCGCGGCCAGACCGTGTTCACGGGCTACGACGAGCTCACCTCCGAGGCGACCATCCTCGGCCTGCTGACCAAGGGGCAGTCGATCCCCAGCGCGCTCCACGGCGACGAGATCGAGCTGGTCCTCGACCAGACCCCCTTCTACGCGGAGGCGGGCGGCCAGGCCGCCGACGTCGGGCTCATCACCGGCGACGGTTTCGTCGTCGAGGTCCTCGACGTGCAGCGGCCCATCAAGGGACTCAGCGTGCACCGCGCCGTCGTCCGCGAGGGCGAGGTGGTGCAGGGCGCCACGGTGACCGCCGCCGTCGACCGCCAGCGCCGCCACGCGGGGGAGCAGGCCCACTCGGGTACGCACATCGTCCACGCTGCCCTCCACGAGATCCTCGGCCCCGAGGCCCTGCAGCGCGGGTCCTTCAACAAGGCCGGGTACCTCCGCTTCGACTTCTCCTGGGGCGAAGGCATCAGCGCCGCGGCGCGTTCGGAGATCGAGGAGGTCTCCAACATCGCGATCCGCAACAACTACGAGGTCGAGACGAAGATCATGTCCCTCGCCGACGCGAAGGCACTCGGAGCGACCGCCCTCTTCGGCGAGGCGTACGGCGACACGGTCCGCGTGGTCGAGATGAACGCGGACTTCTCGCGGGAGCTCTGCGGAGGCACGCACGTGGCGTCCACGTCGCTCATCGGCAGCCTCACTCTGCTCGGTGAGCAGTCGGTCGGCTCGGGCAACCGGCGCGTCGAGGCCCTCGTGGGTCTGGACGCGTTCCGGCACCTCGCCGCCGAACGCGCACTGGTCTCGGAGCTCTCCGACATGCTGAAGGTGCCGTCCGCGCAGCTGCCCGAACGGATCTCCGCGACCCTGGCCAAGCTCAAGACCGCCGAGCGGGACCTCGAGCGGCTCCGCAGGGAGCAGCTCGCCGTGGCCGCCGGGTCGCTCGTCGACACGGCGGTGGACGTCGACGGCGTGCGACTCGTCGCGCACGACGCCGGAGAGGTCAGCGGCGCCGACGACCTGCGCACGCTGGTCCTCGATCTGCGCGGCCGTCTCGGGTCGGAGGCCGCCGTCGTCGCGGCGACGGCAGTCTCACAGGACCGCCCGCTCGTCCTCGTCGCGACCAACGAGGCCGCCCGCGCCGCCGGCGTGAAGGCCGGGGCGCTGGTCCGCACCGCGGCGAAGATCCTCGGCGGCGGTGGTGGAGGCAAGGACGACGTCGCGCAGGGCGGCGGGTCGGACGCCTCACGCATCCCCGATGCGCTCACCGCCATCCGCACTGCCGTGGCGGAACGCTGACCGCCGTGACGGCCGGCGGCGGCGGGGGAGCGGACCCCGACACGAGCGGGTCCGCCCCCTACCCCCACGGGCCGAAACTCGGCGTCGACGTCGGGCAGGTCCGCGTGGGCCTCGCCGGCTGCGACCGGGACGGGTTGCTCGCCACCCCCATCCGCACCCTCAAGCGTGACGCGCGCCGGAACAGCGACGTGAGGATCCTCGTGAACGAGGCCCTCGAGCGCGGAGTGGTGCAGATCATCATCGGGCTGCCGAAGAACCTCAGCGGGCGGGAGGGCGCCTCGGCCGAGATGGCGAGGACGTACGCGGCGCTGGTCGTCGAGGAGCTCCAGCGACAGGCCCAGCCGGTACCGGTACGCTTGGTGGACGAGCGGCTGAGCACCGTGTCGGCCCACCGCTCGCTGCACGCGGCTGGTCTGAGCAGCCGTGAGCATCGTAAGGTTGTAGATCAGGTGGCAGCCGTCGAAATTCTCCAGCATGCCATCGACACGCAACGTTCACGCGGACGGGACGTGGGGGATCCGGTTCCTGTGCGCGACGCAGAGGGCGCCCAGAGCCCATTGCTGACCCCTACAGAGGAGCCGGTTATCAAGGACAGTTCACCCAGCAGGAGGGATCCGGAGTCGTGAACAACCGCACCCGCCATTCCCCTGCCGCCCACGGATCCGACGGGCAGAACCCCGCCTACGACGACGGCTACGCGCACCCCGACCCCGTCGAGCAGTTCTTCGCGGACCAGGACACGCCCCGCCGCAGCCGCCGCCCCCAGCCGTCGAACACCAAGCGGCGCAGGCGCCTGAGGCGCACCGTCGTGATGCTCGTGGTCCTGATGCTCTTCGCCGGCACCGTCTACGGTGTGGCACTCATGCTGCGCGACATGCTCGGCCTGAACGACGTCACCGACTACGCCGGTCCCGGAGGCGAGGAGACCGTCTTCTCCGTCACCGAGGGCGCCGGTGCCCTGGCCATCGGTAACGGGCTCGAGAGCGCCGACATCGTCGCCGACTCCGCCACCTTCGTGGAGGCCCTCGCGGTGATCGCCGACGGCCGCGAGGTCCAGCCGGGCGAGTACGAGATGCGCCTCCAGATGCCCGCGGCCGCCGCGGCCGAGGCGCTCCTCGGCGAGGACCCCACGATGGTGTCCTACGCCGCCGTCGCGCGTGACCTGCGCCAGGGCGAGGTCTTCGACATCCTCAGCACCTCCACCGGCATCCCGCGCACCGAGTTCGACGCCCTCGCCGCCGACCCCACGCAGTTCGGCCTCCCGCCGCAGGCACTCTCGCTCGAGGGCTACCTGCACCCGGGGGAGTACCGGTTCGACGTCGAGGCGACCGCCACGGACATCATCACCGAGATGGTCACGGCGACCACCGACCGCCTCGCCGAGGACGGCGTGACCGACCCGTCCGAGCAGTACAGGATCCTCACCATCGCAAGCATCGTGCAGGCCGAGGCCCAGCAGGGGGACTACGCCACGGTGGCGGGGGCGATCAACAACCGGCTCACCCCGGGCAACACCGAGACCAGCGGCTTCATCCAGTCCGACGCCTCCGTGACCTACGGTCTCGACAAGCGCAGCTACCAGCTCACGGACGAGGAGAAGCGGGACACCTCCAACCCGTACAACACCTACGCGAACCCCGGCCTGCCGAAGGGTCCCATCGGTTCGCCCGGCGACGAGGCCATCGACGCGACGGTCAACGCGGCGGACGTGCCCTTCTACTTCTGGGTGACGGTGGACCTCGACACCGGCGAGACGAAGTTCTCCGAGACGTACGCGGAGCACCTGAAGTACGTCGACGAGTACCTCGCGTGGTGCACCGACCACCCCGGACGGTGCGAGTAGGTGGGCGGCTAGGTGACGGCTCCGGCGGCGCCCTCCCGGGCCGCCGTGATCGGGTCGCCCATCGGGCACTCGAAGTCCCCGCTGCTGCACGCGGCCGCTTACCGGGCACTCGGCATCGCGTGCTCGTACACGGCGGTCGACGTCCCTGAGGCGAGCCTCGACGCGTTCGTCGCCGGTGTGAGGACCACGCCCGGCTGGCGCGGCCTGTCCGTCACCATGCCCCTCAAGAGCGGCGTGGCGCGGCTCGTGGACGTCGTGACGGAACCGGCCGCCGTCCTCGGCGTCGTCAACACCGTGGTCGTCGGCCCCGCCGTCGGCCCCGGCACCCGCCTCACCGGGCACAACACCGACGTCGTCGGTGTGGCGAACGCGCTGGCCGCCGCCGGCGTGCAGGATCCGGATGCTCCCGTGATCCTCGGCGGCGGCGGCACGGCGGCGGCCGCCGTCGCCGGTCTCACCCGGCTCGGCGCCTCCACGGTCCGTGTGGCGGTCCGGCGGCCCGAGGCTGCGGCCGACCTCCTGCGCCTCGGGGGTGCGCTCGACGTCGACGTCGTGCTGCTGCCCTGGTCGGGTGCCGCCGACGCGGTGGCGGAGGCCGGCGTCGTCGTCTCCACGCTCCCCCCGCGGGCCGCCGACCCCCTGGCCGCCACGCTCCTGGCGGACCCGCGATTCCGCACCCGGGGGGTCCTGCTCGACGTCGCCTACGACCCGTGGCCCAGCGCCCTCGCGTCGGCGTGGCAGCGGGCCGGCGGGCGGATCGTCCCGGGCCTCGACATGCTGCTCCACCAGGCCGTGGAGCAGGTGCGACTGTTCTTCCCCGACGCCTTCCCCGACACCGCACACGGCCGCGCCGCCGTCCTCGATGTGATGTGTGACGCGGTAGGGGTAGCGCGGCGCTGATCCCCGTGCCGGCGCATGGCAGTATGGAAGCCATGTTGCGTTGGTTGACGGCAGGAGAATCCCACGGCCCCTCCGTGGTCGGCATCATCGAGGGGATGCCCGCGGGCGTGGCCGTCACGAGCACCGACGTGCAGGAGGCCCTCGCCCGCCGTCGCCTCGGCTACGGTCGCGGGGCCCGCATGAAGTTCGAACAGGACCAGGTCCGCATCCTCGGCGGCGTCCGCCACGGGCTCACGCAGGGCGGGCCCGTGGCCATCGAGGTCGCCAACACCGAGTGGCCCAAGTGGGAGAAGATCATGGCGGCCGACCCCCTCGAGGGCGAGGACGCCGCCGAGCTCGCCGCCTCGGCGCGCAATGCGCCCCTCACCCGACCCCGGCCCGGGCACGCCGACTTCACCGGCATGCAGAAGTACGGCTTCGACGAGGCCCGTCCGGTCCTCGAGCGGGCCAGCGCCCGGGAGACCGCCACCCGCGTGGCGCTCGGGACCGTGGCCGCCCGGTTCCTCGCCGGACTCGGCATCCACCTCGTCAGCCACACGGTGTCGATCGGCTCGGTCTCCGTGCCCGAGGACGCACCCCTGCCGGTGCCGAGCGACGTGATCGCCCTCGACACGGACCCGCTGCGCTGCTTCGACCGGGACACCTCCGACGCCATGGTCGCGGAGGTCGATGCCGCCCACAAGGAGGGCGAGACGCTCGGCGGCGTCGTCGAGGTGGTCGCCTACGGGCTCCCGCCGGGTCTCGGCAGCTACGTCCACTGGGACCGTAGGCTCGACTCCCGCCTCGCCGCGGCCCTCATGGGTATCCAGGCCATCAAGGGCGTGGAGGTCGGTGACGGCTTCCTCACGGCCGCGCGCCGCGGCACCGCCGCCCACGACGAGATCGTCCGGAACGAGAACGGCAAGATCGTTCGCCTCTCCAACCGCGCCGGCGGCATCGAGGGCGGCATGAGCATCGGCGACGCCCTGCGCGTCCGCGCCGCGATGAAGCCGATCGCCACGGTGCCCCGCGCGCTGCGCACCGTCGACGTCAGCACCGGCGCCGCGGCCCGCGCACACCACCAGCGCTCCGACGTGTGCGCGGTCCCCGCGGCCGGCGTGGTGGCCGAGGCCATGACGGCGCTGGTGCTCGCGGAGGCCGTCACCGAGAAGTTCGGCGGCGACTCCCTCGCTGAGACGGCCCGTAACCTGCGCGGCTACCTCGAGAGCATCCCGGAGTTCCTGGACTCCGCCGGAGTCTGATGCCGGGCAACCGTCGGGTGGTCCTCGTGGGCCCGATGGCCGTGGGCAAGTCCGCGGTCGGCCGCACGCTCGCGCGGCGCACGGATGCACGCTTCGTCGACACGGACCGCGTCATCGCGGAGCGGCACGGCAGCATTGCCGGCATCTTCGCCCGCGGCGGCGAAGAGGAGTTCCGTGCCCTCGAGGCGGAGGTGGTAGGCGAGGCCCTGGCCGCGGACGGGGTCGTGGTCTCCCTCGGTGGGGGAGCCGTGCTCCATCCCGGCACCCGCGCGCTCCTGGCGGACGCCGTCGTGGTCTTCCTCGACACCGACCTCGCGACGGTGCTGCCGCGCATCAGGGCGGACACGGGACGGCCACTGCTGGCGGGCCGGCCCGCGGAGCGGTGGCAGGAACTGTACGACGCGCGGCGACCGGTGTACGCGGCGGTGGCGACCGCCGTCGTCGACACCCGCGGCCTCTCCGTGGCCGCGGCGGCCGACGCGGTGCAGCGCGCCCTGGCCGAGAACGACATCCCGAACGACATCCCGAACGACATCCCGAACGACGAGAGCGGAACCGACCCCCATGGCGACTGACGAACCAACCATCATCCCGGTGACCGGCAGCGCCGCCGAGGGCAGCTACGACGTCGTCGTGGGCCGGGGACTGCTCGGCCGGCTCCCTGCGATCCTCGGCGAACGCGTGCGCCGCGTCCTGGTCATCCACCCGCGGGCGCTCCGCGCCACCGGGGACACCGTCCGCGCCGAACTCGCCGATGCGGGTTTCACCGCCGTCACGGCGGAGATCCCCGACGCCGAGGAGGGCAAGCACATCCAGGTGGCCGCGTTCTGCTGGCAGGTCCTCGGCCAGAACGACTTCACCCGCTCCGACGCCGTCGTCACGGTCGGCGGTGGGGCCGTGACCGACCTCGGCGGCTTCGTCGCGGCGACCTGGCTCCGCGGCGTCCGGGTGGTGCACCTGCCCACGAGCCTCCTCGCCATGGTCGACGCCGCCGTGGGCGGCAAGACCGGCATCAACACGGCCGAGGGCAAGAACCTCGTGGGCTCCTTCCATCCGCCCGCCGCCGTGCTCGCCGATCTCGACGCGCTGGCCACGCTGCCGAAGAACGAGCTCGTCACCGGGCTCGCCGAAGTGGTCAAATGCGGCTTCATCGCCGACCCGGCCATCCTCGACATCATCGAGCAGGACACCGACGCCGCGACGGACGGCACGTCTCCCGTGCTGCGGGACCTCGTGGAGCGCGCCATCCGCGTGAAGGCCGACATCGTCTCCGAGGACCTGCGCGAAGCGGGCCGCCGCGAGTACCTCAACTACGGGCACACGCTCGGGCACGCTATCGAACTCGCCGAACGGTACTCGTGGCGGCACGGCGCGGCCGTCTCCGTCGGCCTCGTGTTCGCCGCCGAGCTCTCCCGCATGGTCGGGCGTCTCAGCGACGCTGACGCCGACCGTCACCGGACCGTCCTCGAGTCCCTCGGCCTGCCCGTCACCTACCGCCGGGACCGGTGGGCCTCCCTCCTCGACGGCATGCGCCGCGACAAGAAGTCGCGCGGGGACCTGCTCCGCTTCGTGGTCCTCGACGGCATCGGCCGCCCCGGCATGCTCGAGGTCCCCGACACCTCGCTCCTGTTCGCCGCATACCAGGAGATCGCCTCCTGACCTGTCCACCCCGCCGGGCGTCGGACGGGCCCAGCGGGCCGCCGCGCCGCGCAGGGTAGACTGATCACTGGACTTTTAGCGGGCTTCCCCGCGCCCGCCGCGCCCCGGCCGGCCCATCCATCAGCGAAACCGACGAAAGTGAATCTGTGGCGACCACGAACGACATCAAGAACGGCACTGTGCTGAAGCTCGAGGGCAACCTCTGGAACGTCCTCGAGTTCCAGCACGTCAAGCCCGGCAAGGGTGGCGCCTTCGTCCGCACCAAGCTCCGCAACATCCTCTCCGGCAAGGTCGTCGACAAGACGTTCAACGCGGGCCTGAAGATCGAGACGGCCACCGTGGACCGCCGCGACTACCAGTACCTGTACAAGGACGGCGAGGACTTCGTCTTCATGGACACCACGGACTACGACCAGATCACGGTGCCCGGTAAGACCGTCGGCAACGCCGCGAACTTCATGCTCGAGAGCCAGATGGCCACCATCGCCATGCACGAGGGCTCACCGCTCTACGTCGAGCTGCCCGCCTCCGTGACGCTCGAGATCACCTACACCGAGCCGGGCCTCCAGGGCGACCGCTCGACCGGCGGCACCAAGCCCGCGACCGTCGAGACGGGCCACGAGATCCAGGTCCCGCTGTTCCTCGGCACCGGCACCAAGGTCAAGGTCGACACCCGGACGGGCGAGTACCTGGGACGCGTCAACGAGTGAGCGCACGCAGCAAGGCCCGACGCCGGGCCCTGGACATCCTCTTCGAATCCGCGCAGCGCGACATGGCGGCACTCGAGGTCATCCGCGCGCGCCGTGAGAAGACGGACATGGTCATCGCGGACTACACCGTGGACATCGTGGAAGGCGTCCTGGAGCACCAGGAGCAGATCGACGAGTTCCTCAGCACCTATTCGCAGGGCTGGACGCTGGATCGCATGCCGGCCGTCGACCTGATGCTCCTGCGCATCGGCTGCTGGGAGCTGCTGTACAACGACGACGTCCCCGACGGCGTCGCGGTCAGCGAAGCCGTGGAGCTCGCGAAGATACTGTCCACCGACGAGTCGCCGAAGTTCATCAACGGGCTCCTCGGGCGCCTGCAGCAGCTCAAGCCCACGCTGCTCGCCTGACCCTGCCGGGAAGCCCCTGCCGAAAGCCCCCGTGGTCCGCCGCATGCGGACCGCGGGGGCTTTGCCGCAGCGGGGGCGGCACCGGACCCGCTCGCGGCGCGCGTAGGCGGGTGCCGCCGAGGGACGCCCGCCCCACGTCCGGACGCGACGGCGGTCAGCGGGCCGCGGACGCCAGCTGGAACATCCGGGCCCGCCGCCGGGTGACCTCCTCGAGCAGGGCGCGTTCCTCCGCGGCGTAGTCGGCGTCGCGCCGCCCGCCGAGCACGCGCTGGCGGGTGAAGGCGATGCGTGAGCCGGTGCGGATGAACTCGCGCATGTCGTTCTTCGCGCCCACCGAGTCCGCCCAGGCGAGCGCCTGCGACCGGCCCGGGCGCGTGGCGAGCATGCGCACCTCCTCCGGGGTGAACCAGCCCGCGCGCGCGTAGTCGCCGAGCCGGGCCTCCGTGAGGCGCCGCTCGGAGCGCCGGAGCAGGACGACGGCGACCACGGCGGCGACGAACAGCGGCACCTGCACCACGAGGTAGAAGACCAGGAAATTGTCGAACAGGACGAGGGCGCCGCCGTTCCACAGCATGTGGCCCGCCAGGGCCGGGATGAGCCCCAGCACGAACGCGCCGAGAATCCTTGCGTTGCCGCCGCCGCGGCTCACCGCCCAGCCGACCACGAAGCCGAGCAGCGCGGTGAACATGACGTGCGCGAAGGGGGAGAACAGGCCCCGGAGGATGAAGACGCCCACGACGCCACTGACGGTGCCGGACTCCATGACGGCCGAACCGAAGTACAGGATGTTCTCGGTGAAGGCGAAGCCCGCCGCGATCGTCCCGGCGTAGACGATGCCGTCCACGGGTCCGTCGAAGTGGCTGCGGCGCGTGTAGACGAGGATCAGGACCCCGAGGCCCTTGGCGAACTCCTCGACCAGCGGTGCCTGCAGGACGGGCCCGATCACCTCGGGGGACGTGGTGCTGAGGGCGCTGCCCAGCAGATCCACCACGTAGGTGCCGAGCAGCAGGGTGACCACCACGGAGGTCCCGGCCCCCCAGAGGAACGCGAAGAGCAGGGCGCCCCGCGGTTCGGGGTCCCACCGGTCGATCCAGCGCAGGCCGAGCAGGCAGATGCCCAGCGGTACGAGGGCGAGGATCCCGCACAGCAGGAACGCGGACGGTCCGAGGGACAGGGAGAGGAACAGGAGCACGCCCGCCACCACGAGGGCTGCGAGGATCACGAGGATGACGTTGAGCACGCCACCCCGCCGCGGCGGGGGCTGGTTCCACACGGGCTGGAACGGCGGCCCTGCGGACCGGGCGGGGGCGGGGTGGTGGTGGCGCAGCGTCGTCGTGCTCCACCAGCCCTCGTGCTGCTGGTCGTGGTCCTGTGGTCGGTGCCCGTAGCCCTGGGGGCCGGTCCGCTGCGGACCGCCTGGGCCCGTCCCGGGGGTGTTCATAGCCATGAGGCAACCCTAGGGGCAGGCGGCGCTGTGGTAGTTTTGACACCGCAACCAACCTTTAAGTTCCGTCCGGTGAGGCGGGGAAGGAGGAAGCGTGTTATGACCGTGCAACCCCCGGAATCCGGACCGCACAAGCGCGTTGTTCTCGCAGAAGCAGACATAGACCGCGCACTCACGCGCATCGCCCACGAGATCCTCGAGGCGAACAAGGGATCCCGCGACCTCGTGCTCCTCGGCATCCCGCGCAGGGGATTCCCCCTCGCGCAGCGGCTCGCGCAGAAGATCGCGGCCGTCGATCCCGCCGTCGACCCGGACCTCATCACCGGGCAGCTCGACGTCACCATGTACCGCGACGACCTCCGTCGCCACCCCACCCGTTCGCCGCTCGCGACCCAGCTGCCGCCGTCGGGCATCGACGACAAGGTGGTGGTGCTCGTTGACGACGTGCTCTACTCCGGACGCACCGTCCGCGCGGCCCTGGACGCCCTCGCCGACCTCGGGCGGCCCCGCACCGTCCGCCTCGCCGTCCTCGTGGACCGCGGGCACCGCGAACTGCCCATCCGCGCGGACCACGTGGGCAAGAACCTTCCCACGTCGTCGCGGGAGCGCGTCCGCGTCCACCTCGCGGAGATCGACCTGATCGGCGGCTCGGCCGTGAACGAGGTCGTCATCGAGGACCGCGTGTGAAACACCTGCTCAGCACGCAGGACCTCTCCGCCCGGAACGCGCTGCGCCTCCTCGACGTCGCCGAGGAGATGGCGGCGGTGGGGGAGCGGGAGATCAAGAAGCTGCCGGCGCTGCGCGCGCGCACCGTCGTGAACCTGTTCTTCGAGGACTCCACCCGCACACGCATCTCGTTCGAGGCGGCGGCGAAGCGGCTCTCCGCGGACGTCATCAACTTCGCGGCGAAGGGATCCTCGGTCTCCAAGGGCGAGTCCCTGAAGGACACCGCGCAGACGCTCGAGGCCATGAGTGCGGACGCCGTCGTCATCCGCCATCCCGCCTCCGGCGCACCGGCCCGCCTCGCGGCGTCCGGCTGGATCGACGCCGCCGTGATCAACGCCGGCGACGGCACGCACGAGCACCCCACGCAGGCACTCCTCGACGCGTTCACGCTGCGCAGGCACTGGGCGGGGGTCGGCGGTACCGGATCGGCGGGCACGGACCTCACCGGCATGACGGTGCTGATCGTCGGCGACGTGCTGCACTCCCGCGTGGCCCGCTCCAACGTATGGCTGCTGACCACCCTCGGCGCCGAGGTGCTGCTCGCCGGGCCGCCCACGCTGCTGCCCGTTGGTGTCGGGTCCTGGCCCTGCACGGTCTTCTACGACCTCGACGAAGCCCTCGCCCAGCGGCCCGACGCCGTCATGATGCTCCGCCTGCAGGCCGAGCGCATGAACGCGGCGTTCTTCCCGTCCATGCGCGAGTATTCGCGGCGGTGGGGGTTCGACGACGGGCGCCTTGCCCTGCTCGACGCGCTGGGCCTCGACGACACCGTGATCATGCACCCCGGCCCCATGAACCGCGGGCTGGAGATCTCCTCCGCCGCGGCCGACTCCCCGCGCTCCACCGTCCTCGCGCAGGTCCGCAACGGCGTATCCGTGCGGATGGCCGCGCTGTACCTGCTGCTCGCCGGCGACCCGCACGACGACGGGCACGACCAGCACGCCGACCTGACCGACCTCATCCCGGAAGGCCGCACCCCGTGACCACCCCCAGCACCCCCGGCGCTTCGTCCGGCACCTCGACCCAGTACCTCATCCGCGGCGCCTCGCTGCTCGGACGCGGCGCCCAGGACGTCCTCGTCCGCGACGGCGTCATCGCCGCGCTGGGCGCCGAGGCCTCCCGCGAGGCCTCGGCGGAGGCCGTGACCGTCGACGCCGCCGGCCTCGTGGCCCTGCCCGGCATGGTGGACCTCCACACCCACCTCCGCGAGCCCGGACGGGAGGACGCCGAGACCGTCGAGACCGGCTCCCGGGCCGCCGCCCTCGGCGGTTTCACCGCCGTGCACGCCATGGCGAACAGCTCCCCGGTCGCCGACACCGCCGGCGTGGTGGAGCAGGTGTACCGCCTGGGCCTCGCGGCCGGGTGGGTCGAGGTGCGGCCCGTCGGCGCCGTGACCGTGGGCCTCGGCGGGGAACGGCTCGCCGAGCTCGGCGCCATGGCGGAATCACCGGCCTCCGTGCGGGTGTTCTCCGACGACGGTATCTGCGTCTCGGACCCGGTGCTCATGCGCCGCGCCCTCGAGTACGTGAAGGCGTTCGACGGCGTGATCGCCCAGCATGCACAGGAACCGCGCCTCACCGAGGGCGCCCAGATGAACGAGGGCGACGTCTCCGCGGTCCTGGGACTCACCGGCTGGCCGGCCGTCGCGGAGGAGAGCATCATCGCCCGCGACGTCCTCCTCGCCCAGCACGTCGGCTCGCGCCTGCACGTCTGCCACGTCTCCACCGCCGGCTCGGTGGAGATCATCCGCTGGGCCAAGGCGCGCGGCATCGACGTCACCGCCGAGGTCACCCCGCACCACCTGCTCCTCACGGACGAGCTGGTCCGCAGCTACGACCCCGTCTACAAGGTCAACCCGCCGCTGCGCACCGCCGACGACGTCATGGCCCTCCGCGCGGCCCTCGCCGACGGGACGATCGACGTCGTCGGGACCGACCACGCGCCGCACCCGAGCGAGCACAAGGAGTGCGAGTGGGCGCAGGCCGCGATGGGGATGACCGGTCTCGAGACCGCCCTGTCCGTGGTGCAGCACACCATGGTGGAGACGGGGCTGCTCGACTGGGAGGGCTTCGCCCGCGTCACCTCCGTGACGCCGGCGCGGATCGGCCGGCTCGCCCACCAGGGCAGGCCGCTCGCCGCCGGCGAGCCCGCGAACCTGATCCTCGTCGACCCCGCCGCCCGCTGGACGGTCGACCCCTCGACGATGGCCACGAAGGGCCGCAACAGCCCGTTCCGTGGGCTGGAACTGCCCGGCAGCGTGCGGGCGACGTTCCTCGGCGGCCACGCGACGGTCCTCGACGGCCGTCTCGCCACGCCGCGCCCGGCAGCCCGCGGGGCGGGCAGGGAGGCCCCCGCATGGAATATCTAGGCTGGGTCGCCATGACGATCGGCATCATCGTCGTCATCGTCGCGCTCATGGCGCTCGGATGGCGCAACCGGCTCCGCCGGCAGTCCGACGTCCCGGTACCGCCGGAGACGCCCGCCGACCCCGGGCCCGTCCTCTACGAGGCCGAGGGCCAGTACGTCGCGACGACGACGGCGGGGGACTGGCTGGACCGCATCGCGGTGCACGGGCTCGGCCTCCGCGGCAACGCCGTCGCCGCCGTCCACCCCGACGGCGTGCTCTTCACCCGCACCGGGGCGCGCGCCGTCTTCATCCCCCGCACCGACCTCGTCTCGGTGCAGCTGGCGAGCGGCATGACCGGCAAGTTCGTCGAGAAGGAAGGGCTCGTCGTGGTGACCTGGCGCCTCGGCGCGCTGCGCGTCGACACCGGCTTCCGCACCCGCCACGCCGCGCACAAGGCCCAGCTCGTCGCCGCGATCGCCGCGCTCGTGCCCTCCGCTCCACCCGAGAACCGAACTCCACCGACCCCCGAAGGCAGGGAACAGCTGTGAGCAGCGCTCCATCCACCGCCCACGCTCCATCGACGGCACCGGTCCGACCGCAGGCACCCGCGGTGCTCGTCCTCGAGGACGGACGGACCTTCCGCGGCCGCGCCTACGGCGCCGAGGGCACCGCGCTCGGCGAGGCCGTCTTCGCGACCGGCATGACCGGCTACCAGGAGACCATCACCGACCCGTCCTACGCGCGCCAGCTCGTGGTGCAGACCGCTCCGCACATCGGCAACACCGGTGTGAACGCCGACGACGCCGAGTCGCGCCGCATCTGGGTGGCCGGCTACATCATCCGCGACGCCGCCCGCCGCCCGTCGAACTGGCGCTCCGAGCAGAGTCTCGACGAGCAGCTGCGCGAGCAGGGCGTCGTCGGGATCGAGGGCGTCGACACGCGCGCCGTCACGCGGCACCTCCGCGAGCGCGGTGCCATGCGGGCCGGGATCTTCTCCGGCGCGGACGCCGCCCCCGGCGACGATCGGCTCCTCGAGCGGGTCCTCGCCCAGCCGTCCATGGCCGGGGCCCGCCTCGCCGAGGAGGTCAGCATCGGCGAGGCCTATGTCGTCGAGCCCGCCGACCATGGCTGGACCGGCGGGACGGTGGCCACCATCGCGGCCCTCGACCTCGGCATCAAGGCCATGACGCCCAAGCACTTCGCCGAGCGCGGCGTGCGCACTGTGGTCCTGCCCGCGGGAGCCAGCTTCGAGGACATCGTGCGGACCGAACCCGACGGCGTCTTCATGTCCAACGGACCCGGCGACCCGGCGACCGCCGACGCCCAGGTGGACCTCCTGCGCCGCGTCCTCGACGCGCGGATGCCGTTCTTCGGCATCTGCTTCGGCAACCAGATCCTCGGACGGGCCCTCGGCTTCGGCACCTACAAGCTGCGCTACGGCCACCGCGGCATCAACCAGCCCGTCCTCGACCGCCGCACCGGCAAGGTGGAGATCACCTCGCACAACCACGGGTTCGCCGTCGACGCACCCCTCGACGGTCCCGTGGAAGCGCCTGCGGGCTCGTACGGCCGGGTCGAGGTGAGCCACGTGAACCTCAACGACGACGTCGTCGAGGGCCTCGCCTGCCTGGACCTGCCCGCCTTCTCGGTCCAGTACCACCCGGAGGCGGCCGCCGGCCCGCACGACTCGGCGTACCTCTTCGACCGCTTCATCGCGCTCATGGCCGCCGAGAAGGCCAACCCCGGATCGGGCGACGCCGTCCTGGCCTCCGCCCTCGACGCACCGTCGGAATCGGCGGCGCTCGCCCGTGCGGCCGCCGCCGAACTCGGCACGCACGGATCCAAGGTGACGGGCACGCAGCCCCGCCACGACAGCGCCCACAGCGCATCCACCGGCAGCACGCAGGAAGAGAACTGATGCCCCGCAGAACCGACCTCACGAGCGTCCTGGTCATCGGCTCCGGGCCGATCGTCATCGGGCAGGCCGCCGAATTCGACTACTCCGGCACGCAGGCGCTGCGCGTCCTGCGCGAGGAGGGCCTGCGCGTCATCCTCGTCAACTCGAACCCGGCGACCATCATGACCGATCCCGAGTTCGCCGACGCCACCTACGTGGAGCCCATCACGCCCGACGTCGTCGCGAAGATCATCGAGAAGGAGCGCCCCGACGCGCTCCTGCCCACCCTCGGAGGCCAGACGGCGCTCAACACGGCGATCGCCCTCGACAAGGCCGGCGTGCTGGAGAAGTTCGGGGTCGAGCTCATCGGCGCGAACATCGCCGCCATCGAGCTCGGCGAGGACCGCGAGAAGTTCAAGGGCGTCGTCGAGCGCTGCGGCGCCGAGTCCGCCCGCTCCGCCATCATCCACACCATCGACGAGGCCCTCGCCGCCGCAGAGGACCTCGGCTACCCCATGGTGGTCCGCCCCTCCTTCACCATGGGCGGCCTCGGCTCCGGGCTCGCGTACACCGAGCAGGACCTGCGCCGCATCGTGGGCCAGGGCCTGCAGTACAGCCCCACGAGCGAGGTCCTCCTCGAGGAGAGCATCCTCGGGTGGAAGGAGTACGAGCTCGAGATGATGCGCGACAAGAACGACAACGTCGTGGTGGTCTGCTCCATCGAGAACTTCGACCCCGTGGGCGTGCACACCGGCGACTCCATCACCGTGGCCCCCGCCCTGACGCTGACCGACCGCGAGTACCAGCGCCTGCGCGACATCTCGATCGCCGTGATCCGCGAGGTCGGCGTGGACACCGGCGGCTGCAACATTCAGTTCGCCGTCGAGCCCGGCACTGGCCGCGTCGTCGTCATCGAGATGAATCCCCGCGTCTCCCGGTCCTCGGCGCTGGCGTCGAAGGCCACCGGCTTCGCGATCGCGAAGATCGCCACGAAGCTGTCCCTCGGCTACACGCTCGACGAGATCCCCAACGACATCACCCTGAAGACCCCGGCGTCCTTCGAGCCGACCCTCGACTACGTGGTGGTCAAGGTGCCGCGGTTCGCGTTCGAGAAGTTCCCCGCGGCGGACCCCACCCTCACCACCACCATGAAGTCCGTTGGCGAGGCCATGGCGATGGGCCGCAACTTCACCGAGGCCCTGCAGAAGGCCCTGCGGTCGCTCGAGCAGAAGGGCTCGCAGCTCTCCTTCACGCCCGTCGGCGCCGACGAGGTCGACGCGCTCGTGGAGGCCGCCAGGCGCCCCACCACGGAACGCCTCGCGCAGGTGCAGCGTGCCCTGCTGGGAGGCGCGAGCGTGGAGCGGCTCTACGAGGCGACCGGGATCGATCCGTGGTTCCTCGACCAGCTGGTGCTGCTCAACGAGGTGGCCGAGGAGGTGCGCACAGCGCCGAACCTCACCGAGGAGGTGCTGCGGCACGCCAAGCGCCACGGCTTCTCGGACGAGCAGATCGGTGCGCTCACCCACACCCCCGACGCCGTGGTGCGCGGGGTCCGCCACGCCCTCGGCATCCGTCCGGTGTTCAAGACCGTCGACACGTGCGCCGCGGAGTTCGCCGCCTACACGCCCTACCACTACTCGTCCTACGACGAGGAGGACGAGGTGGAGGCGCACGAGCAGCCCTCCGTCATCATCCTGGGGTCCGGACCCAACCGGATCGGGCAGGGCATCGAGTTCGACTACTCCTGCGTCCACGCCACCATGGCGCTCCGCGAGGCCGGCTACGAGACCGTCATGATCAACTGCAACCCGGAGACGGTGTCCACGGACTACGACATCTCCACACGCCTGTACTTCGAGCCGCTGACCCTGGAGGACGTCCTCGAGGTCATCGCGGCCGAGCAGCGCACCGGCGGCGTGCTCGGGGTGTTCGTGCAGCTCGGCGGGCAGACCCCGCTGAAGCTCGCGCAGGAGCTCGCCGACGCCGGCATCCCGATCCTCGGCACGTCGCCGGAGGCGATCGACCTCGCCGAGCACCGCGGCGCCTTCAGCCGCGTGCTCGACGCCGGCGGGCTCATCGCCCCGAAGAACGGCACCGCGGTGTCCTTCGAGGACGCGAAGCGCATCGCCGACACGATCGGCTATCCGGTGCTCGTCCGCCCCTCCTACGTGCTCGGGGGACGCGGGATGGATATCGTCTACGACGAGGCGAACCTCTCGCGCTACATCGCGAACGCCACGGAGATCACCGAGGCCCACCCGGTGCTGATCGACCGGTTCCTCGAGGACGCCATCGAGATCGACGTCGACGCCCTGTTCGACGGCACCGAGATGTACCTCGGGGGCATCATGGAGCATATCGAGGAGGCCGGCATCCACTCCGGCGACTCCGCGTGCGTGCTGCCGCCCATCACGCTCGGCGCCGACGTCCTGCAGCGCGTCCGCGAGGCCACGCTCACCATCGCGCAGGGCGTCGGGGTACGTGGACTGATCAACATCCAGTTCGCCCTCGCCTCGGACGTGCTCTACGTCCTCGAGGCGAATCCGCGTGCCTCCCGCACGGTGCCCTTCGTCTCCAAGGCCACGGGTGTCCAGCTGGCCAAGGGAGCCGCGCTGATCGGGACCGGCGTCACCGTCGCCGAACTGCGCCGGCGCGGGCTGCTGCCGGCGCAGGGCGACGGCGGGTCCCTGCCGTTCGACGCCCCCGTCTCCGTCAAGGAGGCCGTGCTGCCATTCAGCCGCTTCCGCACACCGGAGGGCACCGTGGTGGACTCGCTGCTCGGCCCCGAGATGCGTTCCACCGGCGAGGTCATGGGCATCGACAAGTACTTCGACACGGCATTCGCGAAGAGCCAGGCGGCCGCGAACGCGGCCCTGCCCGTCGAGGGCAAGGTCTTCGTCTCCGTCGCCAACCGGGACAAGCGCGCCATTGTCATGCCGGTGAAGCGCCTCGTGGACCTCGGCTTCGAGATCGTCTCCACGGGTGGCACCGCCGACGTGCTGCGCCGCAACGGCATCCAGGCGACGACGGTCCGCAAGGTCGCCGAGGGTGCCGGCGACGCGGGCGAGGGCACCGTCGTCGACCTCATCACCGCGGGCGGCATCGACATGATCATCAACACGCCGTCCGGCGGTCAGGCACGCGGTGACGGCTACGAGATCAGGGCGGCGGCGACGTCCTACGGGCTGCCCGTCATCACCACCATCCCGGAGGTCGGGGCGGCCGTGCAGGCCATCGAGGCCATGCGCTCCTACGAATGGTCGGTGACGAGCCTGCAGGAGCACGCCGCCAACCTCCGCGCCTCCACAGAGGCCCGCGATGCCTCCTGAGGCGCCGGCCGCCGCGCCGCGGGCTCCCTTCGGGGCGCGCCTCGCGGCGGCACGCACGGAGAAGGGGAGCCTCTGCGTCGGGATCGATCCGCACCCGGCACTGCTCGACGCCTGGGGGCTCACGGACTCGCCGGAGGGACTCGAGCGTTTCTCGCTCGCGGTGCTCGACGCCGTCGGGCCCGTGTCGGCGGCCCTCAAGCCGCAGGTCGCCCTCTACGAGCGGCACGGCTCGCGGGGTCTCGCGGTCCTCGAGGCCCTGCTGGCGCGTGCCGCCGACGCCGGAGTCCTCACGATCGCCGATGCGAAGCGCGGTGACATCGGTTCGACGATGCAGGCCTACGCGGAGGCATGGCTGGGGGAGGGGCGGCCGCTCGCGGCGGATGCCGTGACCCTCAACCCCTATCTGGGCTTCGAGTCCCTCCGGCCCGCCCTCGACCTTGCCGCGGCGACCGGGCGGGGTGTGTTCGTCCTCGCGCTGACCTCCAACCCCGAGGGCCGCTCCGTGCAGCACGCCGGCGGGCGCGCCTCAGTTGCGCAGTCCATCGCCCGTGCAGCAGCGGCCGAGAACGCCGGGCCCGGGCCCGGGCACGTCGGCCTGGTGGTCGGCGCGACCATCGGCGACGCCGCGCACACCCTCGGCCTCGGCCTGGCCGGCCTCAACGGCCCCATCCTCGCCCCCGGCGTCGGCGCGCAGGGAGCCGGACCGCGCGAGCTGCGGGACGCGTTCGGCGACGCCCTGCCGTTCGTGCTCCCGACCTCCAGCCGTGCCATCCTCGCGGCCGGCCCCGGCGTGCCCGCGCTACGGGACGCCGCGGAACGGACGCGCGACGAGCTCGCCTGAGACGCCCGCCCGGCATCGGGTGCGGTGCAGGTTGCAGTGACAGGTGCAGTGACAGGTGCATTGATTTAGGAGGCCCGCGCCCGGTAGGTTCGGTTCCAGCCCCACCCCCCTCCCGGGGGAGACCCTTGACCGATCCAGACGACGAGCGGTCGCCGCCACCCGTGGTGCCGCCCAGTGCAGGGAGCACCCGTGAGCCTGAAGCCATTGACGGATGACGAGCGAACATCGGCGCGCGAGAAGGCGACCGCGGCGCGTGCGGTGCGGGCGGACATCAAGTCCCGGCTGAAGACCGGTAAGCTTTCGGTGGCCGAGGTCATCGACAACCCGGACGGCGACGACGCCGTGGGCCGCCTCAAGGTCCTGGATCTCCTCAAGGCCCTGCCCGGAGTCGGCGACGTGCGCGCAGCGGCGATCATGACCGAGGTCGGCATCGCCGCCACGCGCCGTGTCCGCGGCCTCGGCGTCCATCAGCGCAAGGCCCTGGTCCTGTACCTGGAACAACATCACGCCGGCCCGGCCGGCAAGTAAGGAAGCAGTAGTGTCACAGCCCCGGCTGACAGTCCTTGCCGGCCCCACAGCGGTTGGCAAGGGAACAGTCTCGACGTACATCCGGGACAACTACCCCGAGGTGTGGCTCTCCGTCTCGGCGACCACGCGCCCTCCCCGCCCGGGCGAGGTCGACGGCGTGCACTACTTCTTCGTCTCGCCCGAGGAGTTCGACCGGCTCGTCGACGACGGGCAGCTGCTGGAGTGGGCCGTGGTCCATGGACGCAACCGGTACGGCACGCTCCGCAGCACCGTCCAGGCCGCGATGGACGAGGGGCGGACCGTCCTGCTCGAGATTGATCTGCAGGGCGCACGCCAGGTCAAGGAGAGCATGCCGGAGGCCAATTTCGTGTTCCTCGCCCCGCCCACCTGGGACGAGATGGTGCGCCGACTCGTGGGTCGCGGGACCGAAACACCGGAGGAACAGCAGCAACGGCTGGAAACCGCTAAACTGGAACTTGCCGCCGAGCCCGAATTCAACCACACCGTCGTCAACGACTCCGTGGAGCATGCGGCAGACGAGCTCGTATCACTGATGGGACTGCGTCCGCTGCAGCGCTGAGAGGCCCCGCACCAGCCGTTCCGCCTTATTTTTTGGAGAATTTGTGTCAACTCAGCCCGAAGGCATCATCAACCCGCCGATCGACTCTCTGCTGGAGGCCTCGGACTCGAAGTACGCCCTCGTGATCTACGGTGCCAAGCGTGCCCGCCAGATCAACGCGTACTACTCGCAGCTCCACGAGGGCCTGTTCGAGTACGTCGGCCCCCTCGTCGACACCAAGCTGAACGAGAAGCCCCTCTCCATCGCCCTGCGCGAGATCAACGAGGGCATGCTCGTCTCCTCACCCATCGAACAGTCCGAATAACACGACCGATCCAGCAGGCGGCAGATAACCGGTGCGCATAGTACTTGGTGTCGGAGGAGGGATAGCGGCCTACAAGGCAGCATCCCTCCTCCGTCTTTTCACGGAGTCCGGCCATGACGTCACCGTCATCCCCACGGAGGCCGCCACGCGCTTCGTCGGCACGGCCACCTGGGAGGCGCTCTCGGGCCGTCCCGTCAGCAACAGCGTCTGGGACGACGTCGACAAGGTGAACCATGTGCGCCTGGGCCACGAGGCGGATCTCATCGTCATCGCGCCGGCCACGGCCGACGTGCTCGCCCGCGCGGCCGCCGGTCTCGCCGACGACCTCCTCACCGGCACGCTGCTCATGGCCCGCGGGCCCGTCGTGATGGCTCCGGCCATGCACACCGAGATGTGGCAGCACGCCGCCACCCGCGCGAACGTCCAAACCCTCCGCTCGCGTGGAATCACCGTCATCGAACCCGCGTCCGGCCGGCTCACGGGTGCGGACACCGGGCCCGGCAGGCTGCCCGAGCCGGCCGAGATCCATGCCGCCGCCCTCGCCGCCCATGCCGCCGCCCATGCCGCCGCCCATGCCGCCGCCCATGCCGGCGGAGCACTGCACGGCAAGCGCGTCACCATTTCCGTCGGCGGCACCCGCGAAGCCCTCGACCCCGTGCGGTTCCTCGGGAACCGGTCCTCCGGTAAGCAGGGCATGGCGCTGGCCGAGGCCGCGCTCGCCCAGGGCGCGCACGTGACCCTCGTCCTCGCCCACGCGGAGGTCGCCCCGCCCCGCGGATGCGACGTCGTGCGGGTCGAGTCCGCGCTCCAGCTGCGCGACGCCGTCCTCGCAGCGCTGCCCGCCACGGACGTGCTCGTCATGGCCGCAGCCGTGGCGGACTTCCGTCCCGCCGAAGTGGTCGCCACCAAGATCAAGAAGAACGACGACGGGACGGATCCCGTGCTCACGCTCGTCCGCAACCCCGACGTGCTCCGTGAGGCGGTGCTCACCCGCGACGCCATGCCCGCGGGCACGGATCACGCCCGGCCGCTGGTCATCGCCGGTTTCGCCGCCGAGACCGGCGACGCGACGGCCGATCCCCTCACCCATGCCCGTGCGAAGCTCGCGCGGAAGGGATGCGACTTCCTCGTCCTCAATGTGGTCGGCTCGGACCTGGTCTTCGGGGAGGACTCCAACGAGGTCACCATCATCGGCGCCGACGGCAGCGAGTCGGCTCCCGTGCGCGGATCGAAGCGTGTCGTCGCGGACGCGGTCATCGGCCATGCGGCCGGCCTGCTCTCCCGCTGAGCCGCACGGCGGAGGGTCCAGCGCGGGCACGTCCCACGGCGGCGCAGGACCCGGCATCGAGCCGGACGGTCCGTCCGACCAAGTAGAGTGAGCACGTGAATTCTCCCAGCCCTGAGTCCTCGTTGCGCCTCTTCACGTCGGAGTCGGTCACCGAGGGTCATCCGGACAAGATCTGCGACCAGATCAGTGACGCGATCCTCGACGGACTCCTCGAGCAGGATCCCGATTCCCGCGTCGCGGTCGAGACGCTGGTCACCACGGGCCTCGTGCACGTGGCGGGGGAGGTCACCACCGAGGCGTACGTGGAGATCCCCGACATCGTGCGCAAGACCATCCTCGGCATCGGCTACGACTCCTCGGCCAACGGCTTCGACGGCGCCCGCTGCGGCGTGTCCGTGTCCATCGGCCAGCAGAGCGCGGAGATCGCGTCCGGCGTCTTCACCTCCCTCGAGACGCGCGAGGGCACGGGCGTGGACCCGTACGACGCGCAGGGCGCGGGGGACCAGGGGATCATGTTCGGCTATGCGAGCAACGAGACCTCGGTGCTCATGCCGGCGCCCATCTGGCTCTCCCACCGCCTCTCCGAACGGCTCACCACGGTCCGCAAGGACGGCACGCTCCCGTACCTGCGCCCCGACGGCAAGACCCAGGTCACCATCGGGTACGACGGCGATCGGCCGGTGTCCATCGACTCCGTGGTCATCTCGTCGCAGCACGCGGCCGAGGTCTCCCTCCACGAGCTCCGCGCGGACCTCGTGGAGCAGGTCATCACCCCGGTGCTGGCCGAGTCCGAGCTCGACGCCACCGGCGTGCGGCACATCCTCAACCCGGGCGGCGCCTTCATCATCGGCGGGCCCGTGGGCGACGCCGGCCTCACAGGACGCAAGATCATCGTCGACACCTACGGCGGCATGGCCCGCCACGGCGGCGGCGCCTTCAGCGGCAAGGACCCCTCGAAGGTGGACCGGTCCGCCGCGTACGCGATGCGCTGGGTCGCCAAGAACGTCGTCGCCGCGGGGCTCGCCCGCCGCGCCGAGATCCAGATCGCCTACGCGATCGGCATGGCGCAGCCCGTCGGCATCTACGTCGAGACGTTCGGCACGGAGACCGTCGACCCGCAGGCCATCGGCAGGGCGATCCGTGAGATCTTCGACCTGCGGCCCCTCGGTATCATCAACGCGCTCGACCTCAAGCGGCCGATCTACCAGCGGACGGCCGCGCACGGCCACTTCGGCCGCGAGGAGGACGGCTTCACCTGGGAGCGAACGGACCGTGTGGACAAGCTGCGGAGCTACTTCAACGCCTGAGGCGGGAGGGGACGGCGGGCGGCACGGGCCACCCGCTGCAGCATCATGACCGAGACGACACGGCCCGGAACGCGGCCGAGCCCGGGTGCGGACGGCCAGCTGTCGCTCCTGCACGGGTTCGGACCCGCGAAACTGCCGCAGGCCGACCCCGAGCGGGCATCGTCCCTGCCCGTCGCGCGGGTCATCCTCGACGCCCAGCTGCCACACCTCGACCGCTTCTTCGACTACGCGGTGCCCGCGGCGATGGACGCGGAGGCCCAGCCCGGGGTCCGGGTGAAGGTGCGGTTCGCCGGACGCGAGCAGGCCGCATTCCTCGCCGAACGGGTCGACGAAGCCAGCACGACGGCGACGCTTCTTCCGCTCGGCAAGGTCGTGTCGCCGCAGCAGGTGCTCCGGCCCGAGATCCTCGCCCTCGCAACCGCTGTCGCCGCCCGTTCCGTCGGCACGGTCAGCGACGTGCTGCGCTCGGCCGTCCCGCCGCGCATGGCCCGCGTCGAGACGGAGTTCCCTGATGGGATCGGCGCGCCGGCGACCGCGGAGGAGGGGGAGCCGTCGCTGCCCGTGTACGTGGAACCCCGTGCCTCCGGCAGCTTCTCCCGCTACCTCAACGGGCGCACCTACCTGCAGCACCTCCGGGCCGGTGAGTCACCGCGCGCCGTCCTAACGAGCCTCGGGGGGTACGGCGCGACTGCCTGGCCGGAGGAGATCGCCGACGCCGTGACGGCCACGGCGGCCTCCGGGCGGGGCTCCGTCGTCGTCGTCCCCGACCAGCGCGATCTTGCGCGGGTGGAAGCGGCGCTCGTCGCCCGGCTGGGCGCCCCCGCCGTCGCACGGCTCACCGGTGAAGACGGCGCGACGCCGCGGTACCGGAACTTCCTGCGTGTCCTCCACGGGACCGCGACCGTCGCCGTCGGTACCCGGTCCGCGGCCTATGCTCCGGTGCGGAACCTCGGGCTCGTGTGCCTGTGGGACGACGGCGACGACCAACACGTCGAACAGCGCGCTCCCTACCAGCACGTCCGGGACGTACTGCTGCTGCGCGCCGAGCACGAGGGCACGGCGATGCTGCTCTCCTCCGTCGGGCGGACCACGGAGGCGCAGCGCCTCGTCGACACGGGCTGGGCGCGCGCCATCCAGGCCGACCGTGCAGAGGTGCGCCGGGCCACGCCGCGCGTCGTCCATGCTGCAGACGCATACCAGATGGAGAGGGACCCCCTGGCCGCGCAGGCCCGGATCCCGCACGCCGCCTGGGCCGCAGCACAGGCGGGCCTGAAGCACGGCCCCGTGCTGCTGCAGGTCGCGCGCACGGGGTTCTCGCCGGCGCTGGCGTGCGACCGGTGCCGCCACCCGGCGCGGTGCTCGGCCTGCGCCGGACCGCTCGCGCAGGCGGGCCGGTCGGCGCCGCTCGCATGCCGGTGGTGCGGGCGCCCCGAGACCTCCTGGTCCTGCGCCGAGTGCGGGGGAACCCGCATCCGCGCCACGGTCGCGGGTGCCACACGCACGGCCGAGGAACTGGGCAGGGCTTTTCCGGGAGTACCCGTCATCTCCTCGGCGGGGGAGCACATCGTCGACGCCGTGCGGGATGCACCCGCGGTCGTCGTCGCAACGCCGGGCGCGGAACCGGTGGCTCCCGAGGGATACGCTGCGGTCATCCTCCTCGACGGCAATGCGCTGCTGAGCAGGGAGTCACTGCGCGCGGGTGAGGACGCCCTCCGGCGCTGGTTCTCGGCGGCGATCCTCGCGCGCCCCTCCGCGGCGGGCGGCACGGTGGTGATCACCGGCGACGACGACGTCGCGGTGGGCCACCTCGTGCGGTGGGACCCAGCAGGCGCCGCCTCACGGGAACTCGCCGAGCGGCAGGAACTCGGCCTGCCGCCCGCCGTGCGCTACGCGGTGCTCACCGGGACCCGCGAGGCCCTCACCCACTTCCTCGAGGGCGTGCAGACGGAGGGCTCGGTGCGCGTCGTCGGCCCGGCCCCGGTGCCGCCCGACGTACGGCGCGAGGCGATGCTCGCCGCGCGTGGTGCTGCCGCCGCGGTGAAGGGCGCAGCACCGACAGGGCCGCCGGACACCCTCGCGGGCCAGGGGAGCCACCGCGTGCTGCTGTTCTTCCCCTATCGGGCAGCTGCCCGCGTCACCGCCCAGCTGCGGGCACGCCGCGCCGCCCTGTCGGCCAGGCGGACGGGGGAGCCGGTGCACATCCGTCTCGACGCCCTCGACGTGCTCTGACCCGTCTCGGCCCGGCGGTTCGACGCTTCCTCGGGGGGGGTCAATCGCCGTCAGCGTCGGCAGCTCCGGGGGCTTGGGGGCTCGGAGACGGTTCGGCTGTTGCGGTGAATGTCTGCCCCGAATCCCCGGCCCGCAGCACGGCGAGGTTCTTCTCGAAATCAGGAGCATCGGATGCATCGGCGATGAAAGGACTGGCATCGACACCTGCCTCACCGGGTATGTCCGTGGTGGGTCCGTCCGTCGGAATCCGCGTGGCAAGGTCACTGCCGGCGGGGTTCACAGCCATCAAGCGGATGGGCGGTGCCTCACAGCCTGACGTCTCGCTGGCGTCCATGCCGGCCTCCTGACTCGTGGTGTGGTCAGTCTAGGCGGACAGCATCCCGATGCAACGCGCCCGGGGCGATAGCGTTGATGAACAGCGAGCTGTGGTGATGATTGAGCGTGAAGACACTCATCGTTACCGCCCACCCTGACCGGAACTCGCTGACCCATGACATAGCGCGTCGGCTCGAGCGAGTGTTGCAGCCCGGGACCGTGGAGCTCGCTGATCTGGCAGCAGAGGGCTTCGATCCGAGGTTCACCCTCGCCGATCGGCACACCTACCGGGTCGGGGACGATTTCGCCCCCGACGTCGCCGTGGAGCAACTCAGGCTCGACAGGGCCGCCCATCTCGTGCTGGTGTTCCCTGTTTATTGGTGGTCGATGCCGGCCCTGCTCAAGGGGTGGATCGACCGCGTGTTCGTCAATGGTTGGGCGTTCGACATCGCCGCGGAGGGCGGCATGAACCGCAACCTCGGGCGCCTGACAACACATCTGGTGCCCATCGCCGGTGATGACGCCGGCGTGTACGACCGGCACGGCTACGAGCATGCGCTCCGGACGCAGATCGAGCACGGCATCATCGACTACTGCGGCAGCCGGCGCGGCGTCACGGCATTCGTGTATGAGTCCGAGCGGGACGACGCCGGCGCCCGTGAGCACGTCGTCCTCAGTGCCATCGACGCCGTCAGCCAGGCAATCAGCGAATAGGAACGCGAATCCCGCAACCTGCATACGCCTCAGTGGGACGCGGGCCCTCCACCGGGCCGAGGACCGGATGAAACCAGCCCGTCGACCCCGATGTCATCACACCCGTCGATAGGATCGACGCATGATTCCTGACCCGCGGATGAGCCGACGTTCGCCTGTCCGTGCAGTCGAGCGGTTCTTCGCGAAGCACGGGCGGGCGTGGCTGGTCCTGCCTGATGGGTGGTACGGGCGGCCTTTCGATTCCCTCTTCTCCCTCACCCTCGCCGCGGATCTCCCGCAGGGGCTCAGGATCGAGCTCGAAGGGGGAAGAGAACTGGAGTGTGAAGGCGACATCAACGTGACAAGAACCAAGTTCGAGAAGTACCCGGCCCTGCGCATCGAGGGCTTCCGGACGGCTTCCTGGGATCCCCACGATGACATCGGAGTCAGAAGAACCTACGGCGCATCAGGTGCAGTCTTCCTGGTTTCGTTCCGTCGTTGAACGGATGACGACACGAAGGACAACGGCCTATGCCCGGGCAACGACGCCTACTACGCCCTGAATCCGGCCCACATGGCGTTCCTCGCGGGCAACAAGAACGGGATCGGATATCCCTCAGGTGGTCCTACGAACTCCATAGGCCGGCAGACCGATGCCTCAGTGGTGAGCGGCGTTTCGGATCAGCTCTGCGATGAGTGCGGGTTGTTCGAGGCCCGGCAGATGCGCCGCACCCGGCAGGACGCGTACTGACCCCTGTCCTATACGGCGTGCAGTCTCTTCATAGAACGGCACGTCGCAGGGCACATCGAGCTCACCCCAGGTACACAGCACCGGCACGCTCACATCACCGAGCCGGGTCCAGGCATCAACACCGGCATCGCCGGCTGAATCAGGGGCAGCGACCGCGAGAATCCTCCGGTTCATCGACTCGAACATTTCCCGCGCCTCACCTGCGACCCGGCCTTCCGTTGCTTCCGGGCCGTCCAACCACAGGTGGGCAAGCGCCCGGATCCTGTCGTCGTCCGGTACGTTCGGGTCATCTGCACGTGTCATCAGAGCAGCAGAGGCCTCGTCCGGCTGCCAATCGAACGACGTGTCCTCGTCGGTCATCCCTGATACCGCAGCACCGATGAGCACCAGCCCGCTGACCCGATCAGGACGCAGCAGAGCCGTATCGAGCGCCAGCGCCCCGCCCATCGAATTGCCGACGAGCAGAACCCTGTCGAGGCCGAGTTCGTCGATGGCCTGAAGCAGGTCATCGACGTGCGTGAACGATGATGCGTCAGTAGCCGCCGGGGTGTCTCCGTAACCCCGCCTGTCATACGCGATCAGATCAGAGCCATCGCGGTGGAGCGCCTCCGCGACCGCGATCCAGGATCGCCGGTCGGCGACACCAGCGTGCAGGAAGACCACCGCTGGCCCCGGCCCCGGCCATCTCGTCACGGCGAGCTGACTGCCATCGGAGAGCGTAACCATGAGTTGCTGAGGGTCCATAGGCCCGAACCTACTTCAAACCCGCGTCCCATGACAGAGATCGCTCGTCCCTGCCGTGCATCCGTAAGCTGATGCTTGACCGGACGGGGCCAGCGGCACTTCGGTGCCCAGCTGTGGTCCTCGGCCCGCTGCACGGGACGCCGAGTTAGTGGTCCCTCGAGCTGGTCACTGTGTGCGCCGCAACGCCGACAGCGGTGCGGGGCTCGCGCGGCCGCGTTTGACCTCGCCCCAAGGGCGCCGTCCATGCTGATATCGATTCGATGAGCCGAGGGAGGGAAGACAATGAGGGATGCACTGGCTGCTGGACAATTCGAGGCGGTCACCGGTCTGACGGCGAAGGCGCTGCGCCTTTACGGGGAACGCGGGATCCTTCTGCCGGTCTCGGTGGACCCGCTCACCGGCTACCGCGCGTATGACCACACGCAGGCCCGGCATGGCATCACCCTCGATCTGTTACGGCGTGCCCAGGTTCCGTTGGCGGAGTTGGCGACCGCGCAGGCCTTCGATTTCCAGGGTTGGCGGGAAACGATTGCTCTGCGGCGTGCACTGGAGGATTTCTACCTCGGCGTCGCCGAGCGCGTTGCTGCGTTCGTCCCCGAGAGCTTCCTCGCTCACAGCGATCCTGTTCCACCCGTGGACTGGGTGGGCGTCATCATCGACCTCGGACTTCCTCTGGACCTCGAAGGCCGAGCCGAAGCCTTCATCACACTGGCGACGAATGTCCCCGCCATCGATCAGGCCTTCGTGGAGGTGCTCTCGGAGCTCGGCGAGGATCTGGCCGAAACAGTCTGGACAGCTGTCCCGAATGCATCCAGAAGCGGCACGAACCAGATGCTCATCGCCCGCCCCACCTCCCTGCGCCCGACCCAGCGAAGCCGCGATGCCATCGCGGCGCACGTGCTCGCACGGACCGGGCAGCCGGTCACCGTGGCCAACGACACGCTACCCCGGCGCATCGAGATCACATTCACCCATGACCGCCCGAGCGAGCCAGGCGGTGTTGAAGAAGCCGCCCGCGACTATCTGCAGACCCTCGCTTTTCACGACCATCTCGAGCGACATGGGCTCTCCGCCGTCCATCCCACCGCACGGCAGGTCGTGCACGGCCCTTCGCTGCTCGGCGGCAGCTCGCCGGTCAGCATTTTCGATGCACAGCCTCCAGTGGGGACCAACACACAGCCCCTCCGTCCAGGTGGATGACAACCAAGGTCGAGGTGTACACAGGCTGAAGAACACGATTCCCCGCGCCATGCCTCACGACAGATCAAGGGAAATCCACGGAGCACTGGTATCGCTGGAACCTCGCTGTTGGTCCATCCATTCCGCTTCGAATCACGGGGTGGGTAGCATCGACTCAGTGGTTGCCGACACCGATGAGGATGATCATGGGCAAAGTCGCTTGGGGTTTCACGTGTTCACTGGACGGCTTCATCGCTGGACCTGATCATGACATGAGCTGGTTGGCTGCTGCGGAGCCGACAGCTGATGGTTTCACCGAGCGACTGGCAGGGAAGGTCGCCGTCATCATCGCCGGCAGAAACGGCTACGACGCCGCACAGGCCCAACGCGACGAGCGGGACGAGATGACATCCGAGGCGTACGGCGGCGCCTGGTCAGGGACCGAGATCATCCTCACTCACCGGCCCCACGAGATATCCGACGATCATTCGATCGTCGCGATGAACTGCGGAATAGTTGAGGCGATCGAATGTGCTCAGCAGATCGCCGGTGATCGGGACATACAGATCATCAGCGCGGACATCGCCCGCCAAGCGCTCGAGCATGACCTGATCGATGAGTTGCAGGTCTTCGTCGCCCCAGTATTTCTGGGCGACGGCATCCGCATCTTCGATGTACCGGGCGGCCACCGATACCACTGGGAACTCGTGGAGACATACGACGGTGCCGAGCGCAGCTTCGGCCGGGCATACCACCCGAGACGCGATCCTCGACCGCACCCCGTACGCGGTTAGGGGGCTGGGAGACCGTCGTTGCGACTATCGACATCGAGGCTATGCTCCACCGAGTCGTAGCCGAGGTGTTCGACGAGAAGTTCGCCGCACAGCGAGGATCAGGGCCAGTTACGACTGGTAGACGCTTTCATACCTGAGCTGGATGGGGACGGTCAGCGGTCAATACAGCGCGCGTCATGTATGAGCTGTGTGGATCTTCCTCGTAGGAGCCAAAGGGTGGGCACGGATGGAAGCCGTGCCTGACATAGAGTGCTCGGGCGGGCGCGAAGAACCCCATGCTTCCGGTCTCCAGGGAGATATGCGTGACGTGACGTGCTCGGGCATCCGCGAGCACGTGATCCAGCAACTCGGACGCTATTCCCCGCCCCCGCAACTCGGGTTCCGTCCGCATGCTTTTGAGCTCCTCGTGCCCTGGCTCCAGCACCGCTAGTGCGCACGTGCCCGCTATGCGCCGTTCGTGCCAGGAGACCCAAAGCCTGACGCCCGGCTGCCGCAGGGCAGCCATGTCCAGCGCGTGCTGGCTCTCTTCTGGAGACTGCGGTGCCATGTCCGCCAAGTGGGCACGCAGGAAGGCCTCGAGGGCGGGATCCCCGAAGTCGGCGAGTTGAATGGTGCAGGTCATGGGAAGGAGGATACTGGCCCCCTATTTCATGAACGTTTCCGGGCGGTGGTCGGTGCAACACCCCTGCCGGGGGGGGGGCGCGGTCAGGGCTTGCCGGCAGTGTTCGGCAGTTCTGCCGCGTAGGCGCGGAGGGATCGCTGGTAACCATTGAGCGTCAGAATGAGGGCCAGCAGCGCCGTCTTCAGAGCCTCCCCGTGCCTACCTTCGTCATGCAGCGCCAGAGCGAGGAAGGCTTGGCGCGCCCCTTCGTCGACACCGGCGTCCGGCATGGACTCGAGGATCGACACGGCCTCGGCCGACTGGCCGACGTTACGTAGAGTGCTCGCCAGTTGGATGGACGCGCGCAGGGCGCTCGTCCCTTCCAGCCCTGCTTCAATGGCTCGCCTGTACAGCGGGATCGCGTCGTCCTCGAGTCCCAGGGCATCGTGCACGCCGGCCAACTCGAATATGGCTTCCGGGTCCCCCTCAAGCCGCTCGGAGAGGATTGCGCGCATCCTCGTCAGGGAACCCAGCGGGTCGTCGTCGTCGAAGTCCTGCTCATAGAAGCGATCGATCTTCTGCTGCCACGCTGTATCTGCCATCTCATCAGCTTGGCACGGTCACCCCCATGCACCCATGCTGGGCGGCTGATACTGAATTGCAGGTAGGAACTGTCCTCGCCCAGGAACGCCCAGGTTCGAGCCGTGAAGATCGACGTACCCGACCAGATCACCGGCGCCCATGCGCCGCCGCGCTCGCGCCTTTCCTGCCGTAGTCGTCAGGGGCTTGCACTCTCTCGACGGGGAGCGAAGAGGCCCAGGCTGTAGGTGAGCAGGATGAACGACATGGCCACCCCTGATCCAACGGCTGCTCCGAGGGCACTGGTCGGGGTGGCGATGAGCAGGCCCGCAGCACCCAGAAGGATGATCGTTCCGCCTAGCGTGTAGAACATCCGCTCCTTGAAGGCCCAGGCGAACGGGAGGAAATGCAGACCCACAACTAGAGCGATCAACGCCGGCCGGAGCTCTGGTCTCCCGATGAATTCAAGCCACCGGGCACCAGCCGCGATCAGCGCGAACTCCACGACGACGCAGAGGACGTACACGCCGATATGCCACCCGCGCGGGGGTGTGAAGCGGCCGAGGAAGCGGGGGGCGACGAAGAGAAACCAGAGGGTCGCACTGACGGCAGCGATGACAAGGATGCGCGCTGCGACGGACAGCACGTCCGTGAACCCGGGCGTGTAGGAGAAGACGAAAACGCAAGCACCGACCAGCCCGATCAAGGTTCCCGTCCGTCGTGGATCCGCGAACCGCGGAGGAGTGGCGTTCGTCGATGCGTCGGCCGTGCTGTCAACGGTCACCATGGTGTCGTCCTGTTCGGGGAGGTTCTCGGCGGTCGGGTAGCGGTCACGGGCTGGTTCGTGTGGTGAGCAGGTCTGTCATGTCGGCCGGGGTGGTGCGGGTTTCGCTCCCGTTGCGGTGTAGCAGTTCACAGCCATCGAGTTCGACGGTAATTGTTCCGAGTTCATCGATTGCGGTGTTTCCGCCTTGATGGGAAGAGCCCGCTTAGCTGCACATCCACTTGCCAGTGCAGCCCGCGGTGCGTCCGAGGTTCGCTTCAGTACCGTCGTTCTTTCGACGGACAACTCGGCGAGAGCGGCGTGCACACCAGGCTTCGTCTTTGCGCACTTGTCCCGGGGGTAGTGCGCGAGGATCGCACGGCCGGTCGCATCAACGAGCCATAACGGCGACACGATCTCCATGTCCGCTGTATACGGCCCACATCCAACCGCATGATCCGGCTCGGCCAAGGACGCCAGAAGTGGTGTCAGGTCACCGGTGAGAGTGACAGCGGTGACGCCGCTCCATCGCCCCTCGGCGTCCTCGATGCTGCCCGTTCGATCACAGCGAACAGCCGTGGCCGGAGTGAAACCGACCGGTACCCGGCCGGCATCCGGCGCATTCGAATGCTGGGGATCGGGAGAACCGAACGCGTCGGCAGGCCGCGCCCCCTCGCTGAGATTCGGGGCGATACAGTTGTCGCCTTCGACGACCTCGGCAGCCTCCGTGCCGTAAGTATCACCGCCAGGGGCGCCGGCGCATCCGCTCAGCAGCATCGCCATAGTCACGGCGCCGAGTAGCATCTGGCCGGAAATCGGGAACTCGCCCGTCGGTCGCATCGCGCGCATGTCTTCACCCTGCCCGGGATGACAAGCCGCGTCGATAGCGGGCACAGGTTGTTATCGGACCGAAAGCCTTCACGCCGAGCGAGCCGAGTCCTGTCCACCAGCCTCCGGTCAGCCTGCCCGCACGATGATCGGCCTAGGAGCTGCGGGTAGAGTCGTTCCAACTTTGAAGGTGGGGACTGCAATGACCAGTGCTGGAAATCGCGTCACTGCCATCGTCCTAATCGGGATGAGCCTCCTCGCCGTCATGGTGGCACCGTTCCTGTTCATACCTGTGCTGGTTGCTGGTTCCTTGGTCTTTGCGGTGAAGCTCAGAACCACGCACCCCAGCTTCTCCCGTGCATGGCGTCTTGCCGGAGTTGCGGCCGGCCTCGTGGCAGCAGCGGTCGGCGCCAGCATCTTCACAGCTCCCCAGTTCCTCGTGTCGGTTCTCCTGCTCCTGGGATTCATCGCATACGCGGCGACCGTAGTCCTCTTCGGTCAGGCATGGAGCCAGGGAAACGACCATCCGACGGCCGCTTGGGTGGCCTCGGTGTCGTTCGGTCTGGTGGGCCTCCTCGGGGTGGTGCTGATGGGAGCATTCGGTCGAGGAATTGCCCTGGCGGATGCAGGACAGTCCTCCTGGGTGGTCGAAGCCCTGATCCTGCTCAGCGTTATCGGCATACCCGCTTTCCTCCTGACAGGGCTCATCGTCTTCCTGAAAACCCGGCAGGCACAACGTCCAGTACACGTCGCCCGGTGAAAAATCGCGTCACACCCTCTACCCCGCACTCAGCTACTTGTTCCTGCACTGGTCTCGGATACAACACCGCAACCGACCTTGTTCGTCGGCTCATTCGGATCGGCACTCTTCGAGAACATCGAACTAGTCAACGTCTACCCGACCGACGCCACGAATCGAAAGGACGGGAGCTTCGACCACGTCTGCCGCAGACACTGATGGTCGTGCTCACAGGAGGTTGGGTCACGGACTGCTCCTCAGCGGAGTTTCGTCCTCGAAGACGGACCAGCAGATGCTGTTCCTGCGGATTTGGTCCTCGAGGACAAGAGAGTGGAGGTGGCCGGGAATCTGCTGACGCTGCCAGTCGCGCTCAGCACGCGCGGCGTCCCGTTCCTGATCGCGGGCAGCTGCAGCTGCAGCAGCCTTAATGGCGTAAGCGGCCGCTCCCAGGTCGTGTTCGGGAACGTGCGCGACACAGGCCGCCTGGCCGGCTGCGTATGCGGCAAACCGTGGAGCACCACGCAAAGGACGCGCAGCGCCCATTGCGTGTCCTCCGATTGCACGGGTGACAATCATCTTCACTTCGCCACGCGTCCAGGCTCGTGCTGCTTGGATTGCCGCGCGAGGGCGGTCATCCGCAGGGCAAGAATTCTCGAACAGCCCTAGAACGTGCTCGGCGCAGGTGGCCGCCCACAATGCCAGGAGCTGGTGATCAGCTTCTGCCAGCAGCCCACCGCGCCGGATGGGCACGAGACGAGGATCGCGAACAGCAGGAAGGATCATAAGACTGTTTCTTACTCCCCACCCGACCCGGGCGGCAACACCCCACCCTGCCCGTACGCGCAGTAGAGGGTACCGGATCGGATGCCTGGTGCCGTGCCGGTCCTAAGCCCGGTGGTACTTATGGACCATGAGCTGACGCCGGATGCGTCCAGCACGTTCGGCGAGCCCAGCCACAGACCCCGACGGTAGGCCATCGAGGGGATGCCACCCCAGGTCTACGCTTTCCTCGCTCCGCGCGGTCACCGTGCCTCGTTGCACCACAGCTGCGAATGCCAGATCAATGTGAGTCCTACAAGCTCCGAAGGCTGAGGAGACATCGTGAATGTCTGCATCAAGTGGAAGGGTGGACAGCCACACGCCGGCACGGATACCGGATTCTTCGCGGAATTCTCGTCGGGCGGCACCGCGGAGGGACAGGTCGTCGACCTCGATATGACCACCCAGCTGGACCCAGAACTGGCCCTTGCGATCGAAGCTCAGGAGGGTGTGCTCGAGCCTTTCCTCGAAGACGAAGCAACTGGCAGTCAGGTGGACCGGGTGACGGGCCTTCGCAAGTGCAGCGGCTCCGTGCTCCTCGAGGTGCAGCGACACCTGTTGCAGGGTGACCTGCTGCACGGGGTCAGCTTCACGATTTCGAGCTGCTTCCACCTCGGCCAAGACAATTCCTGCCAGATCTGCACTCATCAGATCAATCTAGGCCAGCCCACACTGCCGGCCGAAGATCCTTCGAAGAGCCCGAGGAACGACTGGGGCATTGCTACCGTGTGCCTGTGACTATGAAGTTGGGGATCTACGGAGACAGCATTGGCACGGGCTGGCGAGGTGTCTCAAACCGCAGTAAGCGTTGGACGAGCATCACGTGTGCCAATCTCAACCTGAAGGAGCACAACTTCTCGGTGGACGGTCTGGGCTTCGTCCGTAGACGCGATACCGACGCGTTCCCCCTGCATCCGTTGCAGATGGTTATCGACGCGCGGCCTCAGATAGCCCTGATTGCCCTGGGGCAGAACGACTACGAGTGCATCCCCGATCGGGAGAATGAACTTCGACACGTGATGATGCAGGACATGATCACGCTGCGGGATGCCTTGCCGGAGTCCCAGGTGCTCGTCGCGGAGCCGTACTGGCCCTCCACGCTTCAGGAGCCGCCGAAGGGCGGGCGCATCTTCGACCTGCACGGTGAATGTGCACTGGAAGCTGGATTGCCGTTCATCAAAGGACAACGAGGCGTTTTCGGAGAGGATTACCTGCCGTACCTTTACCCCGAAGAGGGCCAGCTTCACCCCAACGATCAAGGACACGCCGTCCTGGCCGCCGTCATGACAGCCGCTCTGTCGCCCTACGTCCAAAAAGCCAAAGCGTCCCACTGAAGGACCGGCTAGCGGGTCGAGGATCTGGTCGCTAGCTGTGGGTAGGAGCGCGGCGAGGCACAGGTAGCGTCGGGTCCATCAGCCGCACGGGACTCCCTGGCGGAGACAGCCGTTTACTCGAGCTAGCCTGCCAGTGCGCGGATGTAGGCCGCATTGCCGCTGAGCGCCGGCTTGTACCGCTCGATGTCGGGAGTGCTAGCGAAGCTCACCACCAGGTCAAGCAAAGACGCGACCGATTCGTCTGATCGGCCCGCTGCATGCAGGGTGATGGCTTCGAAGGCGCCGAGTGCCGGCGAGTCAGGAAACGCAGTACGAGCTGCTCGGAAGACCTCCAGCGACTTGCCATACGCGCCCAGGTTCCTCAGTGTCGACCCGTACTGGACATAGCACCGGCGCAACAGGTCACCTTCGAGCCCGACAGCAAGAGCCTCCTCATAAAAGCCTCGCGCGATCTCTTCCTGTCCCGCAGTGTCGTAAGCACCGCCGACTTCATAGAGCACCCGCGCGTTCTCAGGATGCGCCGCGTACAAGGGCAGCAAAGCATCGATGGTCTGTTGCATATCATCGCGGTCGCGACGCTCGAAGATCAGGTCGAGCTCATCGTTCAGAGTCATGGCGACACCCTCGCACATGAAGCGCTCCAGCGCTCGCAGGCACTTCCTGCTGCGGGACGGTCCTTCACAGCGGCACTACGGTGTCGCTATGCCGAAACAAACGTGGTTAGCGGCGTCGTGCGCAAGCCGATCTTCTCGTCCATGGCGCCCTTGCGGACGTCCAGCTCCGCGACCGCCGAGGCACGGTTATTCAGCACCTCGCCGGTTGATCACGTCCTATAGGGCGATGGCCACAAGCGGCTCGGGCAAGGGTCGCCATCAGCGGTGGCGGTCCGGGGATCAAAGGACGGGCCCGAAGTGAGGACGCCAGGTTGAGGGCCGCTTACAGTGAGCGGATGACTATCGAGTTACGTCCGATGCCGGCCTAAAGCTTTCCAGTATGGATCGAGGCGGTGCGTCGTGACTATGAGCAGTCCCGTATCAGCTCAGGTGATTCCGTTGAGGCGGCTGCTAAGAGGGCCCGTGCGTCGACTGATACGTCCTTTCCCGATGGAGTCGCTGGATCAGGGCAGCTCGTGTACGACGTGGTAGTCACGGACAACGACGCCGGGAGCATCGTTATCGGGTACCTCTGGATCTCGCAACTCGACGGAGATGACGCGTGGTGGGTGTCCGACCTCAGGATCGATGAGCATTACCGGGGCAAAGGCTATGGTCGTGCCGCGATGCAGCTTGCAGAGGTCGCTGCGGCGGAGCATGGCGCCGCGACTCTGGGGCTCAATGTGTTCGGTTACAACGCAGTCGCCCGCAGTCTCTATGAGTCTCTCGGGTATGAGACCACTGCCATGCAGATGAGAAAGCCGGTCAGGGTGACGTCGAAGACATCCATGTTCACCGATGTGATCTCGCTGCAGCGGTCATTCCGTGATGCGAGCACCTGACGTCGTCCGCGGCGACCGGTGTTCTGCAGCCCATGAAGCGAGCAGTCGGAGTCGCTCCGCCGACGGCGATCCGGGTTCGGCGGTGTAAATCATGAAGACCAGTCCTGGCTCGGCAGTAGGGAGCAGTTCCTCATAGGCCAGGGTGAGTTCTCCGACGATGGGATGGTTGTAGCGTTTGGTTCCTGTGGCGTGCTGTCGTACGTCGTGTGCGCCCCAGAGGGCTCGGAAGGTGTCGCTGCGGGTGGAGAGTTCACCGACGAGGTCCTGTAGCGCGCGGTTGTGGGGGTCTCTTCCGGCCTCGGCCCGCATGATGGCCACGCACATGCCGGCGAAGGTGTCCCAGTCTGGGTAGAAGTCGTGGGAGGCGGGGTCGAGGAACTGGAAGCGTGCGAGGTTCGGGATCATTCCGCCGTCGCCGATCATGGGGGAGTAGAAGGCGCGACCGAGGGCGTTCGCGGCTAGGAGGTCTTGACCCTGGTTGCGGATGAAGGCGACGCCGTCCGTGACGGATTCCAAGGCCCAGAAGAGACTCGGACGTGCGGGTGCCTTCCGCGGGGTGCGTTGCCTCGGACGACCCGAGGTGGGTATGCCATCTGCCGCACGGGCGAGGTCGAACAGGTGTGCCCGCTCGGCATCGTCGAGCTGCAGGGCCCGGGCTAAAGCGTCCAGGACAGAGGACGACGCACCGGCGATGGCGCCGCGTTCGAGCTTGGAGTAGTACTCGACGCTGACACCGGCCAGGGTTGCCACCTCGCTGCGGCGAAGCCCCGGCACACGCCGGTTGGGGCCTGCGATCAGCCCTGCTTCCTTGGGTGTCACCTTCGCGCGCCGCGACATCAGGAAGGCGCGGACCTCGGCTCGATTGTCCATGCCATCCAGCGTAGATCGCTGCTTCCGGGCGTGGGGTGCCCTGCCAGTACATCCTTCGACAGGGACTCCCTCGCCTCACGGATCGGGGTTTGACTGAATGCGGTGACCATCCAGTCGAACCAGAAGAAGTCGCGCTAGCAAAGGAGTAACACCATGCGTGGAGTCATCATGCACGCCCCGGGCGATGTCCGCGTCGAGGACCGCGAGGACCCAGCCATCATCGAGCCGACCGACGCAATCGTCCGTCTCACCGCAACCTGCATCTGCGGGTCCGACCTGTGGCCCTACCGCGGGATCGAGCCGGTCGATCACACCCTGATGGGCCACGAGTACGTGGGCATCGTCGAGGAGATCGGCTCCGCGGTAAAGAACCTCGAGGTCGGCGACTTCGTCGTCGGATCCTTCGTCATCTCCGACAACACCTGTGAGATCTGTCAGGCCGGGTTCCAGTCCAAGTGCGTACACGCCTCCTTCGTGGCCGGCGGGATCGGCACCCAGGCCCAAAAGGCCCGCATTCCCTACGCCGACGGGACACTGGTTGCCACCCCAGGACAGCCGGATGCCGACCTGATCCCGTCACTGCTGGCAGCCTCCGACGTCCTCGGAACCGGCTGGTTCGCGGCCGAGGCCGCCCAAGCGGGCCCGGGGAAGACCGTCGCCGTCGTCGGCGACGGCGCCGTCGGACTCATGTCCATCCTTGCTGCCAAGCAACTCGGCGCCGAACGCATCATCGCCATGTCCCGGCACGCGGATCGGCAGGAACTCGCCCGCTTCTACGGCGCCACCGACATCGTCGAGGAGCGCGGCGAAGAGGGCGTCGCCCGGATCAAGGAACTCACCGGCGGACTCGGAGCCCACTCGGTCGTCGAAGCCGTCGGAACCCAGGAGTCCTTCATGCAGGCCGTCGGAGCCACCCGCGGCGGCGGACACCTCGGCTACGTCGGAGTGAACCATGACGTGCAGATCCCCGGCATGGAACTGTTCCTCGCCGGCATCCATACCCTCGGCGGGCCGGCCCCCGTACGCCGCTACCTGCCCCACCTGATCGAGCTCATCTGGAACCGCACCATCGACCCGGGCAAGGTCTTCGACCTCACCCTGCCACTCGAGGACGCCGCAGAAGGCTACAAGGCCATGGCCGAACGTCGAGCCACCAAGGTCCTGCTGAGCCTCGCCTGATCGCACCCCCGTCGGCATTTTGAGGCGGTTCTCCTGGCGCACGTCAACCCCTCGAGAGACAAGGAACCCATCATGAGCACGCAGAAGCAACCCAGCACCGCCACGGTGAAGGGACCGGAGGAATGGTTCACCGGCGATGTGTACTTCAACGCCTACTACACCGGCCAGGCGCCGTCCCGCGCCCGGCTGAACCTGGTCCGCTTCACCCCGGGCGCGCACACCGCCTGGCACAAGCACGCCGTCGGCCAGACCCTCCACGTCACCGAAGGCCGCGGCTATGTCCAGTCACGCGGCGAGGAACTCATCGAACTGCACCCGGGCGGCACCGTCTACACGCCCGCAGGTGAGTGGCACTGGCACGGCGCCACCGCGGACAACTTCATGTGCCACCTCGCCCTCTGGGAAGCGCCCCTCGACGGCGCCGAGCCCGAGACCGTCTGGGGCGAGAAGCTCACCGACGGGCAGTACCAGGCCGATACCGAGCCCACCGTGTCCTGACGAACGAGAAGTGCACCATGAACCCGCGACTGAGTGCCTTCGCCGTCGGACACACCCTCATCGTCGACGGCGGACAGGCGGCCGGCCGATGAAGCCCTCTGCTCGCCCGTTCCGCATCCGCGCCGTGGCGGCCGCCGTCGCCCTGGTGGTCACCGTTGCCCTGACGGGATGCAGCGGAACCTCCGACGCGAATCCCGACACCGCACCCTTCCCACCAGGGCAGGAGACTCCCATGGAACCCGTACCAGGCACTGCGTCCGACCGCCCCACCGGGGAATCCGCCCCCACCAGCGATACTCCGGCCGGCCGCACACCGCTCCTGCTGGAGGTCGACGGTTCGACGATCTCGGCGCGTCTCGACAGCAGCGCGGTCTCCGCCTCGCTGGTGGAGAGGCTTCCACTCACCCTGCCCGTCCGCGACTTCGGTGGCCAGGAAAAGGTCGCCGACCTCGCCGAGCCCCTCGAGCTGGACGGCGCACCAGCCGGGAGTCGCGCCGAACCCGGCATGATCGGCTATTACGTGCCGGACCAGCGGCTCATCCTTTATTACGACCACGTCGGCTACTACGCCGGTATCGTCCCCCTGGGCACCTTCGACGACGTGCCGGCCATCGAGGGCCTCCCCGACGGAACCACCCTCGCCATCCGGGTCGACGAGTGACCCTACGACAGCCACAGCCACAGCCGAAAGTGAATCAGATGACACTGAATGATCTGCTCGATGAACTGAACGCCGGCAGGACCATCCCGGGAGGCTCCCCTCTCCATGCGGTCATGCACGAAACCAGTCAGGAAGCCCTGCGCATCACGGGGGAGTTGAACAGCGGATGGAAGGACCCGGCGGAGGTCCGCCAGCTCCTCTCCCGGCTGATCGGCACGCCGGTCGACGATTCGGTGACAGTCTTCCCGCCGTTTCATTCCGACTTCGGCAGGAACATCACCATTGGACGACGGGTCTTCATCAACGCCGGGTGCATGTTCCAGGACCAGGGTGGCATCACCATCGGGGATGACTGCCTCATCGGGCACAACGCGGTGCTCGCGACACTCAACCATGATCTCGCTCCGAGTCGCCGCACGGACCTCTTCCCGGCCCCGATCCTCCTCGGAACCAATGTCTGGATCGGAGCTAATGCAACGATCCTTCCAGGGGTCACCATCGGACGAAATGCAGTGGTGGCAGCGGCAGCGGTCGTGACGAAGGATGTGCCTGACAACGCGGTCGTCGTCGGGTCGCCGGCCAGAATCGTTCGGTACGTCTCCGACTGATGTGGCGGTGATACCACGAGGTGGAGGACGAGGCGCAAGTCCAGACATCGACCTGCTCCTCCAACGTGAAAATCAAATTCACGTGGCGCTTACGCGGCAATCCTCCAGGCTCATGCGAGAGCGCCAGACCCCGCCCGCCGTAGTCTGCGGTTGAGCGCCACGGGCGGGGACTCTGGCTAGCGGGCGACCCCGCTAGTGGGCTTCGTTGTAGGCGTCGATGATCGATTGGGTGATGCGCCCCCGGGAGCTGGGGTTGTAGCCGTTGTCCTGCGCCCACTGGCGGATCTGCTGAGTGTTCTCGCGCTTGGACCGGTCTGTCGAGGAAGACGGCGAGGTGGACTTCTGTCCGCCCTGAGCTTTGCGGCCGGTTTTGGATTTGCGGGCTTTGTCCGCGTAGTCGGACAGGGTTGAGCGCAGCTTCTGCGCGTTCTCCGTTGTCAGGTCGATCTCGTACTCGTCGCCATCAATACCGAAACGAACCGTTTCCTGTGCCACCTCACCGTTGAGGTCGTCCACCAATTCCACCTGTACGCGCTGCGCCATTTCGACTCCTGAGTTATCGGACATGAATCAATGATCCCCAGCCTTCCACTCTATCGCGTCAGAAAAATGTGGTGTACACCCGCAAAATGTCCCGGTTTCATTCACCGGACCTGTTGTTCTACTTTTTGTCGCCGTCGTCGTCCTGATTACGGTCGAACTCGGGTGTGACCGAGTCGAGCCACACCCAGCCCTCACGCTGGATCTGAATGTGAGATTCCAGGGAAGGGACCTTCACCGCAGTCAGTAGGTTGTCTTGGATAGAGGAGCTCATCACCTGGCTTAAGGCTCGTCCCTTGCCTGCTGTACAGGCTGATTACGTACAGGAGTTCGACCTCTCACGACGGCACAGCCTGCACCTGACCTACTGGACCGATGGCGACACCCGCCGTCGAGGAGAAGCACTGGCCGCGTTTAAACAAATCTACCGAGCTCACGGAGTCGAGCTGGATGAGTCCGAACTACCGGACTATCTCCCACTGGTGCTCGAGTTCACCGCGAAAGTCAGCGCGGACGACGGCTATGAGCTCCTGCAGCGCTACCGCCCCTCCCTCGAATTGCTGCGGCTGTCGCTGCAGGACGACAAACTCCCGCACCACCGCGCCCTCGCCCTCGTATGCGCAACCCTGCCAGGCGTGTCTCCTGACGACCGTGACGCGGTTATGCGAATGGCTGGATACGGGCCACCGACCGAAAGCGTAGGACTGGACCCGTACGATCCTCGACTTCTGCCCCTCGCCGAGAGGAAGAGCCCATGATTCCAGTCAAGCCACCTCCGGAAAACATCAACGTGGGAGTGGGGGACATCCTGCTTTGGGGTGTGCTGCCCTACGTCGTGCTCGCAGCACTCATAGGCGGAACGATCTGGCCATACAGATACGACCAGTTCGGGTGGACGACACGCTCATCCCAACTCTACGAGTCCCGTATCCTGCGGATCGCCTCGCCTCTTTTCCACTTCGGGATTCTCGCGGTGCTAGCAGGCCATGTGGTCGGCTTAGTAATCCCGCGCACATGGACCGATGCCGCCGGAATCAATGAGCACCCTCACCACATCGTGGCACTGGGCCTTGGCACGATTGCAGGCATAGGGACGCTGGTCGGGATCGTGCTCCTGATTTGGCGCCGCCGCACCACCGGCCCGGTTTTCATGGCGACCACGAAGAATGACAAGTTCATGTACGTCATGCTTCTGGCCGCCCTGCTCACAGGGTTGGGAACCACTGTGCTGTCCCTACTCGACACGACAGTGGTGGACTACAGGCAAACAGTCTCTCCCTGGTTCCGCTCGATCTGGATCTTCCAGCCCGATATCGCCGCCATGACCGCTGCCGGGCCCGGCTTCCACCTCCACGCTCTGTGGGCCATGGCCCTGTTCGCCGTCTGGCCCTTCACCCGCCTCGTCCATGCATTCACTGCACCCGTTCATTACCTTTTCCGCCCCTACATCGTCTACCGGTCCCGCGACCAACGACCGAACGGCACCGCACTCACCAGGCGGGGCTGGGAACCAGTAGGAACGCCGGACCGGGCCCAAGGCAACACGCGTCCTCCTATGAAAAAGCACCCGAAAAGATCCCGTGCGAGCCGTCGCTGACACTGCCAACGATCAACACCTCTGAGGACTCCATGTCGTCTTCTCCGCCAACCACCTTCCCTAGCACCGCTGAGCTGAACCTTCGACCCGGGCAAACACGAAACCTCCTCCTCGCGACGCTGGCCTCCGCGGTGGGCTTCTGGGCTTGGACGATTGTCGGCCCGTTGTCGAAGCGCTACGCACAACAAATGGATCTCAGCGACACGCAAGTGGCGGCTCTCGTAGCGATGCCCATCCTCGTCGGATCCATCTGTCGCATTCCCGTGGGGGCCCTCACTGATCGCTACGGTGGCCGCGTGATGTTCACCATCGTGCTTGGTGCTACCGCGCCGCTTGTACTGCTGACCGGAATCATTGGTGAACTCAACAACTACATGCTTCTGATCGGTGTCACCTTCCTGTTAGGAATCGCCGGCACCGTCTTCGCCGTAGGCATCCCCTTCTGCTCGGCGTGGTACGAAACAAACCGGAAAGGGTTTGCGACCGGCGTCTTCGGCGCTGGCATGATCGGCACAGCAATCTCCGCCTTCTTCACCCCTCGCCTGATGACAGGCATCGGCTACATGGGAACACACGTCCTCATCGCGGCGATCGTCGCACTCATGTCCGTCGTGTGCTGGCTTGTACTGCGAGACTCGCCCGCATACTCCGCCAAAACACCAGAGCCGGTATGGCCCAAAATCAGCCATGCCTTCACTCTGAAGGCGACCTGGCAACTGTGTTTCCTCTATGGCGTGGTTTTTGGCGCATTCGTAGCATTCTCGAACTACTTACCCACATACCTCGACAACGTATACGGGTTTGATGCGACCGCCGCAGGCACGCGGACCGCTGGGTTCGCCCTGGCCGCGGTCATCGCACGACCCATAGGAGGAACCCTCGCCGATAGAATCGGTCCCAGAACTGTCACCCTGACGTCCCTCGCAGGCGTAGCCGTCTTGGCGATGATCGTGGCCTACCAACCAGGACAGGAACGGGTCTACGGACCCGTCTTCCTCCTGATGGCACTGTTCCTGGGGTTGGGTACTGGAGGGGTATTCGGTTGGGTCGGTCGAGCCGCTGCTCCAAAAGACGTCGGGACCGTCGGCGGTATAGTCGCCGCCGCCGGCGGCCTTGGCGGGTACTTCCCCCCACACTGGTCATGGGCGCCACCTACGACGCCCAGGACAACAGCTACTTCGTGGGACTGAGCCTCCTTGCCACCTTCGCTGTGGCTTCCTTCCTGCTATCACTCACCATTCACAACGGCCGGAAAACTGACGAGCGGTGACTTTGACTGAAGCGGAAACAGTTCGGCGCTGAAGATGGCCCGGGTGAACACGATCAGGCGCCGGCCGTCGTTGGCAATGTTGTCCAGCAGGTAGGTTTCCAGGCCGAGCCGCAGCTCGAGGCCCTGGTTGAACTTCGCGGCCTGTGGGGCGGCGTTGGCGTCGTGGAAGGTGTCCGTGTTCACCCGGACCGCTTCGACCCGGGTGTCACCCCCAGACGGCAGACGCTCCGCGTACGAGGTGCCCGCGGTCGATGTTGTTGGGCGCGTACGCCCTCTCCCCGGTTTGCTGGTCCTCGGTAATCCTCGGATCGAGTCATCAGTCGATGCCGGACTGGCTCACGATCGCGGGTGGATCATTCAGACCTCGCGCGTCTGGGCAAGCATTTTCGGGCTGACCCCGGCAAGAACTCGGGTGAGCCCTGAGTACCGCATCGGCGCAGGCTAGCCCGAGAAATGCACGCTGACCGACGTAGTGGTCAGGAAACCTGTAGATCGACGTCGTCTGAGTCCCTGGGGAGGTCCGTAATCGGTTCTACGAGCACCACTTCCAACGCCGAATCCTCATGACCTGGTTGATGAGCTCGAACTCACCGCCGGTGAGCGTGGAGGCGTGATCGATCTCGGAGGCGACGACCCAAGCGCGGTCTGCCGGTCCGATGAGTTGCGGCATGGATCCGGCCCGGCCAGAGAGGCGCAGCGGAAACCCATGTTCCCGCTTGTCGAGTCCGGCGTGTTCCCCATCCTGCCGGTGACGGTGTATCGCCTACAGTAGGAGGCGTGACAGAGGTACGAGCCGCCGCGCAGCACGCGTTGTTCCTGGTCGAAAAGACTGCTTGTCCACTCCCAGACGTTCCCCGTCATCTCGTATAGACCGTAGTCATTGGCGGGGAAGGACCGAACGGGCGCCGTGCCAATGAAGCCGTCGTCTCCGCTGTTGTGTGACGGGAAAGTCCCCTGCCAAACGTTCATCATGTGCGTGTCACCGGGGGTGAGCTCATGACCCCATGGGAACTCTCGACGTTTGTGGCCGGCCCGGGCAGCGGACTCCCATTCCTGTTCGGTAGGCAGCACTAAGCCCGCCCACGCGCAGTAGGCCATCGCGTCATACCAAGACACGTGAACGACGGGGTGGTCAGGTCGGTCGCCGATGTCGGATCCAGGACCTTCTGGATGTTGCCATGTGGCGCCCGGGACCAGTCGCCACCACTCGGCGCCTACAACCGCCTGGGTGGCTGGAGCAGTAGGAGCAAGCAACAGATGGAAGACAAATGACGCCCCCCACTCCTCCGCGTCGGTCCGATACCCTGAGTCTGCGATGAAGCCGGAGAACTGTCGGTTCGTCACTGTAGTCGGCTCAAGCGTGCGGCTTCTGGCAAGAATCGCCGCCTCAAGGGTTTTGTCCAGCACCTGGTTCTGGGAAGCTTCCGTCGCCGGCTCCATAGGATGGTGCGGCGGGGTGGACGCAGTAGGCGCGCAGCACGATGAACGGACGTTGTCCTCCTGCGATGGGCTCATCATTCAATCGTGACTCCGTCCACTCTCTCTCACTTCCTCCCTCCCGGGTGAGCTGGGCGAGCTGGGCGACCGGTCCAACATGCATTCGGCGGTCAGGGCCCGCACCATATACGTCTCATACCCCTCTATCAAACTTTCTGCGGGGTTTCCGAGTTCGCTAGGTTCCCCCGATAGAAGCTGGTGGTGGGGTCGCCTGATGGCAGACGACGAGGATACGGGTACGTTTCTGGTGCGCTGCTTCGCGTCGTAAGGCTTCATTGCCTGCGGTAGTGGGCGTGGACAATCAGCTCCTCGTCGTGGAACGATTCAGGGGCGATGTCCACGACGACTTCCTTGATGGTGCCGGTGAAGGCGCCTCCAGGTACCGCGTAGTCACGCACAACCGGGTCCAGGCTGTCCAGGCCGATGTCGAGTCCTTCATCGAAGGAGAACAGTGCTGGAACGGTCTTGTCCAGCCGGCCGCGGCCAATAACGTTGCCGTCGCAGGTAAGTTCGACGTCGCCGCCCTTTCCTGCACCGCCGCCATCGTATTCGAACCGGAGAGCCACCTCGTGCTCTCCGGGGTCGATCGGTCCGGTGGCACGAACGGTCATCATTTCCATCCCGACGTAGTTGTGGGAATAGCTGGGGACGCCATTGAGGAAATAGAACGCCCATCCGCCGAATCCTCCGCCCTGCGCGATGATCGCCCCCTCGGCAGGTTCGTCAGGCAGGGTCACTGTCGCAGTGACGGTGAAGGAGGTGTTCTTGACGTTGAGCACAGTGTTTTCGTTCAGCCGGGTCATTCCCGGGCGGAGCGTCAACGTTGTCCGTCCTTGCATCAAGTCCGGTCGTCCGGCGGTTTTTGGATCGTACCGTTCGCGCTGTCGATCGTCCAGGGGAAGAACCTTGTATTTGGAAGCCTCGATCAGGAAGCGGTCCTGAAGTTCGCGGAGCTTGTCCGGCTGATCGGCGGCGAGGTCGTTTGATTGAGTCCAGTCGTCGGGTCCGTAGAGCTCCCACGTGTCGTCTGTAAGTGCTGGGATGTGGTCGTTGGCGTCAGGCCAAGGCAGGAAGTGCTGCGTCACAGCTGTCCATCCTTCGTGGTAGATGCCTCGATTGCCGCCTATCTCGAAGTACTGGGTGGTGTGCCGCTCCGTGACGTTTGCCGCCTCCTTATCGAAGGTGTATACAAAACTCGTCCCCTCTAGTGGAGTTTGCGGCACTCCGTTCACGAGTTGCGGTTCAGGGATTCCCACGAGCTCCAGAATGGTGGGCACGATGTCGATGACGTGGGTGAATTGCGACCGCTTCTCTCCCGCAGGTACGTGATCGGGGTACCGGGCGATCATTCCGGTCCTGGTGCCACCCCAGTGGGATGCAACTATTTTGCTCCACTGATATGGGGTATTCATCGCTTGAGCCCATCCGGCCGGCATGTGATTGAACGACGTCGGGCTGCCGATTTCGTCCAAGTGCGGTTTGATGTCGTCAGTGGTCATCAGCACATTGTTCTGGTAGGCCATTTCATTGAAAGTGCCAAACGGGCCCGCCTCGGTCGACGCCCCATTGTCCCCGAGCACATAGAGCACAAGGGTGTCGTCGAGAACCTTGATGTCTTCGAGGAAGCCCATCAGGCGAGCGAGGTTGTCATCAGTGTGGGCGGCCATCGCCGCATACGCTTCGAAGAGTCGTGTACCGACCACCCGGTCATCGTCGCTGAGCTCTCCCCAGGAGGGGATGTGCTCATTCTGTGCGGTCAGCACCGCTTCGGGGGGAACGATCCCCATCTCTTTCTGACGTTCGAATGTGATCTCCCGCTGCCGGTCATAACCGTGATCAAACGCTCCCCGCACCGCCTCCAGGTATTCCTTCGGAACGTGATGCGGGGCGTGGGTCGCCCCGAAGGGCAGGTAGGTGAACCAAGGCTTGTCGGGTGTCAACGATTCGAGATTGCCGATCCACGCGATCGCTTGATCAACCAGGTCCTCCGTGAGGTGATAACCCTCCTCAGGCGTACGTGGAGGCTCGATGTGATGAGTGCCATTGACCAGAGCCGGGACCCACTGATGGGTGTCGCCGCCGAGGAAACCGTAGAACTTCTCGAATCCCTCACCGGTCGGCCACCGGTCGAATGGACCGGACGGACTTGTCTCCCATGGCGGAGTTTGGTGCCATTTTCCGAAAGCTCCGGTTGAGTATCCATTCATCCGGAGAACCTGCGCAAGCGTCGCACAACTGTCCGGCCGTACAGCGGTATACCCAGGTACAGACGTTGCAAGCTCGGCCAAAGCCCCCATCTCCGCGGTGTGATGGTTCCGCCCAGTCAACAGCGCTTGACGGGTAGGGGAGCACAATGCGGTCGTATGGAACCGTGTGAAGGACGTACCCTCTCTAGCCATCCGTTCCGCTTGAGGCATCTTGGCTGGCCCCCCAAACGCGCTGCTCACCCCGAACCCCATGTCATCGACAAGGATCACCAATACATTCGGCGCTCCGCTCGGCGGTCGCAGAGGAGGCTTCGGAACCGGCTTGTGCGCATCCCGAGCATCCATTGGTGTGTCCGTCACTACGGGTCTGTCCACGATCGGCAGCTGGTACCTGTTCACACGCTCAGCCATCATTCCATCCTTCATCGAGTAGTCGTCCAGCTTCGTCGCCTATGTACTGTCGTCATTTCCTAGTTACCGAAGTGTTCGTCACGCCGGCGCTGAGACAGTCCCAGGCCCAGACCATAGGCCCCCTTCCTCAGCCGGCGCCTCACCCGTACTGGATGATCCGGCGCAATGGAAACTTCAACCGGTTGCGTGGCCAGACCGGAGAAGGCATTGAGCGCCGCCGCGTACGCGTGCAAGGTCGGAAGCAGGCCAGGAGTACGGGCTGGGCGATGTGCGGCAAGGTTCGAGGTAATCAACGCAGCTGCCCCTGCAGGGAGCCGCTGATACCAATGCCCTGAGCACCGCTCGAGCAGGTGGCTGGAGACCATGTTTCACGAACTGCGCGGGTCACGGATATCCCAATCAGGAGGAGGGTTACCGAAACAAAGGTGCCGTGCGAGCACGAACCCTGGAACCGCAGCCACGAGCGGACTACGAAAAGCAGTGAACTCGGGAATTCCGTTAGTCCGGGTTTGCACAGCACGGCCAGAAATAGGGAAGTCGTCACGCACGAGTTGAGTTGCACACGCTCGAGGATCGGCTAATGCCCTAGTGATCGTGCGCCGATCAGGACTGGAGGTGACCGCAATGGTGTTTATCGTCGGTGCATGGAAGGCAGCCCGCAAGGCGTTCCTCCTACGGGATGGCCTTCGACCTCAATCGCGCTGTTCGGAGGGCGGGCGCTGAGCATGGCGAGGCAGGCCCTAGCCTGTCTCAGCTCCCGGCCTTCGATCGACCAGCCGCTTTGAAGAAGTGGCGTATCAGCGCACGATGAGGACGTTGCCTTTGGCGTGGTGCAGGACGGCGTGGACTGTTGATCCGAGTCTGGCTCCGAGGGTGTTGCGGCCCTTTGCTCCGAGCACGACGCAGGACGCGGTGCGGGCTCGTTCCACGATCGCTCCCGGTGTCGAGGTGGCCGTCGTGGCTTCCTCGGCGATGGTGAGTTTCGTATCGGTGGGCAGCAGGTTCAAGGATTGCTGGATGATGGGGTCCCGTTCGGCGTCGGCGGCGACTTCCGCAGAGTTACGGCGGTAGGGGAGTACATGGAGAAGGCTGAGGGACTGGTTCAGGGTGTCCGCCAGGTTCGCGGCTTGAAGCACTGCGCGGTCGCTTTCAGGTGATCCATCCACGGCGACCAGCACATTGCCCTGGGCGGGCTGGTCTTCGCGCACGACCATGATCGGACAGGATGCACTGGCGGCCAGGTGCAGGCTGACGGACCCCACGAGCAATCCTGCGAAACCACCCAGACCGCGGGTTCCCGTGACGAGCAATGATGCGTCTGCTGAGAGTTTGGTCAGTACCTCGGCCGGGAATCCGGTGACGAGGCGCTGTGTGACTTCGATATGCGGTGCCGCCTGAACAGCATGCTCCACGCCTTCAGCAAGTGTCTTTTCGGCTTCGCGCTGCAGGCCGCTGTCCTTGATGCCTCCTACCGGGCCGAGGTTGTTGGTGAAGAGCGGCCATACCGAGCAGTGGGCGACGAGCAGGGAGACTCCGGTTGCTGAGGCATGCCGGGCGGCCCAGCGCACCGCCCGCTGGGATCCGTCTGAGCCGTCGTATCCGACGAGGACTGGTTTGAGTGAGGTGCTGGAGGTGTTCATGGTGATACTCCTATGTCGGGTTGCTGCAGTGCCTTGGTGAGATTTCACGTGCCGCGTCCGATGACAGCCAGGTACCCCTAGTGTGCACCCGGTCCCTTCGATGCGCTGTGCGGCGGGTGCTGAGGCGGGTGGTGCGGTGGAGCGCAAGGATGACCGCACACTGAGCACACAGTGACCGCACGGTGAGATGACGCAAGGATGGATCTCTTGATCGTCCGGGCACCAACCGGTGGTCCCTCATATCAGGAATGCTTCCCGGTGGGGTCGCCGCCGTGGCTGTCGCCGGCCTGGCTGGTGACCGTTGTCAGCAGGAACACGGAATCCTCCAATGCCTCCACCCCGTGACGCACGTGAGTCAGAGCGACGATCTCCCCGGTGCCTACCTCGGATTGGTCCTGACCGGTGACACGCACCCGTCCCCGGAGAAGGTGCATGCTCGCAGCAGGTGGTGAGTTGTGCTCGGCGAGAACCTGACCCGCCTTGAGCCCGAGGATGGTCTGACGCAGTGGCCCGTCATGGATGAGAATCGCGGCGGACCGACCCTTTTCGGCGGTTAGGGCCTCCTGTAAGGCCTTCGCCGCAGCGGTCTCGACATTGGGCATGATGCCTCCTGCACTTCGTTGTGTTCTTGGATGCCGCTGATAGGCGCAACACTACGGGTACGCTCATCGACGCATAGCCACTGCTCCGCCTGCTCTTCCAGTTTCGGATTCGTATCCCAACAGCCTTGCGTGCTGTGCCGAAGACGAGAACACGGCGGGACGGGTTCGCGCGAGGCGGTCCGCCCACCCACACGTGGATGACCCCAAGGGCGGCAACGCGGGATGGGCCGGGGGTGGCACGCGGGGGTGTCAGTCGAAGTGGGTGGCGGGGGGTTCCGCGCTGATGCTGGACACGATGTTGGCGGCGAGGTGGCGGAGTTTGATCTCCCGATGGCTGGCAGCGATTTTCATGATCTCGATAGCTGCTGATTGGCTGCACCGGTTCTGCCCCATCACGATTCCCGCCGCGAGGTCGATGGTGGTCCGTGACTGCAGTGCTGCGTTGAGATTCTCGGCCTTGTCTGACAACTGGGCTATGCGCACAGCCAGGCGCAGCGATTGTGCGGTGTCACGGGCGAACGTCTCCGCGGTCTTGATGGCTTCCGGCGTGAACCCGTCAACAGTGGTGGAGTAGAGGTTCATCGTGCATCCGGCCTCGCCCTCCAGTGCAATCGGTACTGCGAGGATGGCTCGTATCCCGTGCTGAGTGATGGTCTCGAAGTACTGTGGCCACCGTTCATCGGTTCGGGTGTCGCGGACATGGACGAGGGCGCCGATCCGTGCAGCTTCCAGGCAGGGTCCGTCACCGAAGGAGCACTGGATCCTGTCCAGTTCAAGGGCGTATGGACGGCTGCTGGCCAGGGTTCTCGCGTGCCGGGGGCGCAGGAGCGTCACCCCGCATAGGACCTCATGGTCCAGTCGGGACAGATGCCGGGCAGCGACCTGTGCCAGGTTGGTGAGGAACTGATCGACATCGCTGCTGTCCAGGACCAGGTTCTGCAGGAAAGTGGCTGTACGCGCCGACAGAGCAGGGGCAGGATCGCGGCGTTGCTTCCCAGCCGACCCCTCGGGACGGTCTGCGGAGGCTCCGGCCGAGCGGGAGATGTCGTTCATGATGATTCTCCTCGTCGGGAGATCGGCGTTCATTGGACAGCAACGCTCGGAAAACCCGGGACGTGGCACCCAGAAGACGTACACCACTATTACCTTGAGACACTGCCCACACTACGCGCGGAGATGTAACGGATCCCGACGCCGCCGGGGACAGTTGGGAGATCAACTATCCGTTCCGGCCCGCCCTGTTCCGCGGGCGTTAGGGACGAGCCGGACGCGGTCAGGTGGATGAATACGACGTGTGAGTTGTCACGGTACGTGGGTGCTATTTGAGGGCAGAGCGTACGGTGAGTCAGGAAAGAGAGTAGGTGTACGTGAATACAGCACACTGGACGACCAGTCGCTTGTTGAGTACGGCCGCCCGATTGAACGATCAGGACCAGAACCAGCGCTTGGCGGACCAGAACGTCACCCATGCCGGTGCGACCACGCTGAAGGCGCTGTCCGACAGTGGCCCGATCAGCCAGATACGCCTTGCCGCCCTGATGCATGTTCAGGGTCAAACCATGGGACGAGTCCTGGAAAAGCTCGAGCTCAAAGGGCTGGTATCCAGGGCCCGCGACACATTGGATGCACGTTCGATACGTACCCGCATCACAGCCCGAGGCCAGACGGTAGTGCAGGACATTGATCAGATGCGTGAGACTGCAGCGGAATCAGCAGGACTGTCCGATCAGATTTTCCGTGACCAGCTGATCGCCATCATCAACCGCCTTGGACCCGCCCCAGCCTGAGAAAGACCTGCGACCGGGGCGCTACCTGCGGAAGCAACAGATACCCGGTCACGCGTTCACCGCCGCACTTGCCAGCCAGGTCGAGGTGGTCGCCTCCGTCTCCTCGTCTGGCTGGTCCCGTCCCGTAGATCCGCGCGGGGTGACGCCCATCCGGCGGGGCGGCATGTGCGCCGGCAGGTGTACCGGGGAGCCGCTACTTCCATGCGGCGGATGTACCTCGGGCGGCCGGTCTTTCCGCCGACACTCGTCCTGATCGGGGAGGAGACGGTAGCCTGAACTACTAAGTGCGCTGATGATCGAGGGTCTCGGGCGAGTGATGCCAGTGGCGGTGCGGGTGCTGGGTGATGATGGCCGCGGAGGTCGCTGTGGATGGGCTAGTGCAGGTCAGGATGACGACGTTCGCGCTTTCCGAGGCGCATGTGAGCGTCGAGGATTTGTGGGTGCGGTACTACGGCCTGGGCGGTTCAATTTCGCTGTTCGAGGTCCAGTCGTATCTTGCCGGTCTTCTGGTGCCCTCACCACTTGAACGGAATCTCCTCGCGGAGGCCACGAACGAGCTGCTCGAGTCGAGAGCGGTGCAGTTGCGGGTGCCCTTCGATGCCGAGGATGACGCTGACGCTTCGGTCGAGGGCTCACGCAGAGCGCTCGGTGCTGCAGGTGCGTTCTTGTTCAGTGCAGGGGAGCAGGAAACGGAGCGACTGGCTGCGCTGGACAGGACGCGTCTGCTGGATTCCATTCCCGAGGGCCGGTTCGACCGGTATACGCAGCAGGCGACGGACTACTTCCGGGTCGGCACATCCGTCATTGCGCTGCTCGATGACCGGCGCATGTTCCTGAAGTCCGTGATCGGACCGCTTGAGCAGAACCTGCCCCGGGAGATCACGTTCTGCCACGCGACGATCCGCAGCGCCGGGCCGCTGATCGTCACGGACGCACTCGAGGATGATCGCTTCAGCACCAACCCTTTGGTCGTGGGGGAGCCGTTGATCCGTTTCTATGCCGGCCACCCTTTACGAGGCCCCGGCGGGTGGATCGTCGGCACCCTGTGCGTCATCGACCAGAAGCCTCGCGACTTCTCAGGTCACGACGAACGTTTCCTTCGGAATCTGGCTCGCCTCGTCGAGGACGAGATCAACGCCTGACGCGTAAGTCCGGTCGACGACGGTGTCCGCCCGCGCGGGCAGGAGACAGCGGGCAGAGGCAGGGGTAGGGGCCGCCTAGGTGAAATGGGTGCGAATCGGGCTGGTCTGACCGAGAGAGGCCAGCATTCCTTCGGCCAGATCCTTGAGCTTCACATTCCGGGCGTTCGATGCCCGGCGCAGGATCGCGATGGCTTCCTCCTGCCCACACCGGTTCTGTGCCATGATCACGCCGACGGCCATGTCGATGGCTGTGCGGGATTCCATCGCCGTCTGCCGGTCCCGTACCTCGTCACCGAGCTGGGCGATGCGCACGGCAAGTCGCAGCGACCGCGAGGTGTCCCGGGCGAACCCTTCGGCGACAGAGATGCCCTTCTCGTCGAACGTGTTCGGCCGGGTGGAGTAGAAGTCGAGGCCTGCGCTGGCACCGGAATCAAGCCTGATGGGAATGCCCAGGGCGGAACGGATCCCATAGGACGCGATGGCTTCCCGGTACTCAGGGAAACGTGTCTCCGTGAGGAAATCGGGGATGTGGACGGTGTAGCCCTCACGGGCGGCGCGCAGGCAAGGACCATCATCGAACCCGTACTGGATCTCATCCATCCGTCGCGCTTCGGCACTGCTGCTGGCAACCGTGATCATCGACCGCGGGCGCAGCAACGTCACCCCGCAGAACACCTCACCGTAGGCGCCGGTGAAAGCTTTTGCAGCGACCTCAACGAGCCCGTCAAGGAACTCCTGAACGTCCGCACTGTCCAACACCATGTCCTGCAGCATCGCGGTCACGGTGTCCTGCGTCACCTCGCGCCTGAGCTCCTGCTCATTCGGCATGATGCTCGGCACCCGGGTCACTCGCGCCCCATGCTGGTGCGCCGGTGCTCGTTCGCAGGGCACGATCAGGCGCGTTCGCGTGCACCAGATCGGCCGAAGTCTGATCGGTTCCCGCATCCTTCGGGCTCTCGGAAACGAGGTCGCGGAAATCCAGTTCCTCGGTGACTTCCTCGAGCCGGCTCTCGGTTTCCGGGGCGGGCCCGTCCTCGTGCACGTACTCGTGGTCGAGTTCCCGGTGAAGCTTGCTGTTGAGCACCTCGACTTCTGAGTCCGCCAAGACGTCCAGGTCCTCGGGGAAGGGTTCGGACGGGGTGATTCTGCTGTTCATCAGGTACTCATTTCAGATCCTGGAGTGGAGAAAACGCTTACGAAGGCCGGTGGCCCGCGTAAGCGATGACCGACGGATATTGTACCCAGCACGGGGGGGCAACGATCACTCGTCCTATCCGTGAGCTGCTCGCACGATACTGCGACACCGAAATCCCGCAGATCATCGATCGTCGTGGTCACGAACGGCGGCCGCCGGGTGCTTCACGGTGTCTTCCGTCAAGGCGCCCAGGCGCTGGGGCCGAGTGTTTACCGGCGCCGACTGTGGCACTACGTTGGGGGCATCCGGGCGAGCCCGATGCACTTCCTCACCACGAACGGGTTTTTCCGGTATCTGTCCGAACCACCCACAGCACCCACCACCCTGGTGGGTCGTGCAAGGAGGAATCCGTCACCATGGCACAAAACCTGAATCAGCCCGTTACCGATGACAGCATCAAGGTCCGCCAACTCAGCCACTACCAATTCAGCTGGGTAGCCGGTGATCCGGGCCAGCCCGGATCCTGGACCCTGCAACTGGTCCTCGACCAGGGAGCATGGGAAGAAGTCCTGACCATCGACGCCGATGATGCCGACAACCTCCAGGACCTGCTCTCCTCAGCGGAGACCGTCTACTACGACGTCCAACGCCGGACCCTGATGTTCGGTACAACAGAAGCCGGGCACCACTGACCTGAGAGCATCCGCCAGATCCAAGAGACCAACGGATCCCGCCGATTCGACGGTGAAAGGGGCGGCTCACGGTGCCCGCCCCTTTCACTGTTTCCTAGATGCACCCCCAGCGAACACAGGCAGCGATGACGACCGCATGCGTATCCCGCTGTCCCGGCGTTGGACCACGCGCTGCAATCAAGGCTTATCCGTGCTAGCAATGGCAAGTACGGGCGCGGTGATGCGCCCGTCCTGCCATCTCGCATGCCGCGGGTTCAAGATCATCGGTGGGATCCGGCAGCTGGCACCTCTGCCGGTGCGGGCCTCAAACCGACACGTCCCGTTCCCGGATGAGGCGGGTGGCCGCAGCCGCCATGATGATTGCCACAGCTACCATCAGCAAAGCGCCTTCCAGATGGAAGGCTTCAACGGGCATGGCTGAAGAGTGTCGGAACGGGCTCAGATCCTGGACCCACACGGGCAGGCCGAGCAGTTCTCCGAACTGTGCGAGGACCAGCGCAGCTGCCAAGGAGCCCCAGGCGGCAGCGCTGCTCCACCGGGGTACGACAGCGAACGCGAGCAGGGTCAGGGCAGGGAAGATGAGCGCCGCAGGGATGTGGGCGAGTGCTGCGGCCAGGGCTGTGCCGGGGCTGCTTCCCTCTGCTTGTCCCAGGGCGAGGACAACCGAGGCAGAGAATCCGGCGGCAGCGGCTACGGCGGTCGTCGTGATTGCTGCGACGGCGAGGGTGCTGCCGATCCAGCGCAATCGTGACGCCGGTACGGACAGGAGAAGTTCGGCCCGGCCTTCTGCCTCTTCCGTTCGAAGCCGCAGGACCGCTTCGATCCCGGCGGCAGCGGCCATAATCCCGGCGATGCCCAGCATGGCCGTGGTGAACAGGTCAACCAGGCCCGCGTCACCGGGGACGAGGCGGCTCATCAGATCGGCCAGGGACGGGTTTCCTTCCAGTGCGTCGCGGACCACCGGGCCCAGACCGCCGGCCACGGCCCCCAGCGTAGCGGTGGCGAAGGACCAGTTGGCCAGACTTCCGCGTTGCAGCCGCCAGGCCAGGCCCAGCATCGACGCCAGGCCGGTGCCGGCCCGTTCGGCGCCTGACTGATTCGCCGTGATGTAGCTGGTGCCCAGGTCCCTGCTGTTGCGCAGCACCACGGCAATCCCTGCCAGGATCAAGGCAGCGGCGCCGATTATGACCAGCGGCAGCGGGTCCGTCTCGGTGAAGGGCCGGGTGCGCTGGCCCCAGCCGATGGGTGAGAACAGTGCGGGCCAGGCTGCGGTAACGTGCAGCAGCGATGGGTCGGCTGTGCCGAGGGCGTCACCGGTACCGCGGATCAGGTAGGCGCCACCCACTAGCGCCGCGGACGTAGCGTTGGCGCTCCGGGCGGAGGGCATGACCTGTGCTACCAGGGCGGCGGCCGCCATGAAGAACAGACCCACGGCGCCAACAGCTGATCCCGCCAGGAGCGATCCCTGTGCCGGTAGGCCGGCGCCGATGAAACCGACGGCAACGGCCAGGGCAAGGACCACGTTGGCGCAGGTGCCGAGGAGCAGGGTTGCGTACAGGGACGTCACCCGGGTTGCCCGGGTGGAACCGACCAGCTCGGACCGGCCGTGGTCCTCGTCAGCACGGGTGTGCCGGACCACCAGGAATGCGCTCATCAGCCCGGCGAGCACTGCGGTGAACGAATACCCCTGAAAGAAGGTGACCGCTCCGGAACTGATGCCGTCGGGTAGCCCCCGGAGGAAGAGGAATGCCGGACTGGCGGCAGCCACGGAAATCAGGGCGGCGCGCTCGGCGTCCCCGCCGAACTGTGTGATGACAGCGGTAGCGGCCGCGTAGCCCAGGCCGGCGATGCCGAGGATCCAGGCGGCCAGAGTCCCGAGGTCCCTGCGGGCCTGGAGCAGGGCCAGCCGGAGCACAGCGCTCATCACAGCACCTGACCGTTCTGGCTCCTGTGGCTGGACTGCCCGGCATCCTGCACGCCGTAATGGCGCATGAACAGCTCCTCCAGGGAAGGGGGTGTGGCCGTGATGCCCGTGACGCCCGCTGTAGCCAAAGCATCCAGCACGTAGTTAAGGTCGGCTGGGTCGGCGTCGAACTGTATGGTTGTCCCGTCAACGCGGAGGTCATGGATTACCCGCCATGTGGACAGCACCTCAGGTGTCGCCGCCGACGTGACACGGAAGCGCGTGCGGGTGAGGTGCCGGAGTTCGGCCAAGGTCCCCGATTCCACTGCCACTCCGGAGCGGATGATGGTCACCCTGTCGCAGAGCTGTTCCACTTCGGCCAGGATGTGGCTGGAGAGCAGCACTGTCGCCCCGTCTGCGGTGACCCGGCGGACATGGCGACGGAATACGGCGTCCATGACCGGGTCCAGGCCCGAGCTTGGTTCGTCCAGCAGGTAGAGCCTGGTTGGGCGGCAAAAGGCTGCGATCAGGGCAGCCTTCTGCCGGTTGCCCTTGGAGTAGGTCCGCGCCTTCTTCCGCGGATCGAAGTCGAACTCGTCGATGAGCTGGCGGCGTAGGTTTTCATCCGCACCACCGCGCAGTCCGGCGAGCAGGTCGATGACCTCGCCGCCGGTCAGGTTGGGCCAGAGAGTCACGTCCCCGGGAACATAGGCCACATCCCGGTGTGACCGCACCGGCTCGGCCCAGGGATCGATGCCGAACAGTCGGGCGGTTCCCGACGTGGGGCGGATAAGTCCTAAAAGGATGCGGAGGGTGGTGGATTTTCCGGCCCCGTTGGGCCCCAGGAATCCGTGGACTTCGCCCGGCAGGACGGACAGGTCCAGGCCGGCAAGCGCGGCCGTCCGTCCAAAGTTCTTGGCGAGGCGTGAGGTGTTGATGACGGGAGATGAGTCTGACTGCATGACAGGATCCATTCCTTGGTCACGGCCAACACGCCACGACGGTTGCCATGGCATGCCGCAGGCGTTTCCGTTTGCGGGCCGACCAGGCTTCCCGGCTCTCCAACCGACATTTTACAAGCGGCCTTGAAGTGGTGGAAGTAGCTGACGGCAGAAACCAGCCTTGTCCTTCGCTCGGGCCGTGCGCGTACATCATCCACTCAGGACCCGTTGCGGATCTTGATACGGGTGCGATACTTGCGCCACGGAGGACGGGAGAACGCTCTCGGAAGCCGTTAATGGCGCCCTCCTAAGGTCGTGCGCCGTCAGCGGCGGGGTCGAGGGTGATGAACATGCCCTGTGTCCGAGAGGAAGATCCGTTCGTAGATGTCGTAGACCACCGCAGCTTTCAGGTCGTTGTACCGACGGTTCCCGTCACCTTCCGTGGCCGCTTGTTTTGCTTCGGCGTAGCGCTGTCGATCCTGTACGTCGGACCGGAGCCACGCGACGAACATCTCGTGTCGACGAGGCTCTATAGCGTTCGGCTCCCAGATGTGGAGATTCGTGTTGGGGTCACCGAAGCTGAGCTGTCGGTGAGGGTCACCGGCCACGTCGTCTCGAAAGATGAGTCGGAAGCCTACTGACTCGAGCAGGGGGACGTACGCGGCTTCATAGGCAACGTGGGGGACCGTGAGATCGATATCGATCACGGGCTTGGCGAGGAGGCCCGGTACGGCCGTCGAGCCGATATGACGGATCTGCATTACCTGGTCGGGAATCGTCCTACTGATGAGTTGGTGCATGAGGGCGAACTGGGTCGCCCACGTTATCCGGTGTGCTTCCGGGGGACCGGGCGGTGTTTGGCGATACGCGGTGCGGGTGGTCTGACGGTGGTAGTTGGCGTCATCACGGAACGGCCTCCACAGCGGATGTGTTCTCACGACTTCAGAGTGTTCCATGAGCGATCGTATTCGCGCGTCGTTCGGTACGATCTCGGAGTGCCTCGCCGAGGCGCTCTAGCGCACCCCGGCCCGACGGCGGCGGTCGTTGCCCGAGCGCAGGTCACGGTTCAGGCGGCGGTCGCCGTGGTAGAGGATCGACGACCAGTCCGCCTCGGCCGCAGTCTTCGGGACGACCTTCGACTCCTCGACCTTCTTCGTCCGCGGCGCCACGTACAGCCAGTTCAAAACGCCGAGCCACATGTCCACCAGGGAGTTCTTGATCCCGATGTAGGCGCGGATGGCGCCGGCGGCCAGGACGGCGTTCAGGCCGGCGAAGACGGCGTTGCCCCAGTTCTGGTTCAGGACGTCGCGGGCGAGGGTGAGCAGTGAGAACGCGACGATCAGGTACGGGATCACCACGTAGAGGCCCGGCGCCGCGGTGCGGTCCTTCACCTTCGGTGTCCGGACGAACGGGATCTTCTCGCCCGTGAACGCCTGCTGGATGGACTTCAGCACGCCGGCGAGGTTGACCGGCAGCAGCACGAGGTTGAAGCCGTAGATCCGGAAGATGTCCGAGAAGCGGTGCCCGCAGTCGCGGAGGTCGCTGCCCATCGCGAGGAAGTACGGCGCGGCCGCGAGGAACACGACAGGGCTGAGGAGCCTGCTGTCGTAGGGGTACGCGAGGAGGAACAGCAGCCCGAAGCTCGCCCACGCGATGGACGCCATGTAGTTGACGCGCAGCAGCACCTCGCGGGCCAGCACCTGCTCGCGGAGGTGGCGGCGCCGGCGGAGCTGGTTCCACAGCTTCGGCAGGATCAGCAGGCCGCCGTTCGCCCAGCGCCGGCGCTGGACCACGAGGGACCCGAAGTCGGGCGGTGTGGCGCTGTAGCTGAGGCGCTCGGGGTAGTTCATGAGCGTCCACCCGTGCGTGCCGAGGTCCACGCTGGACTCGGTGTCCTCGATGACGGTGCGGTCCTGGATGTAGGTCTTGATCTCGAAGCCGCCCACGTTCTCGACCTCGACAATGTCCTCCACCGCCCGCTTCCGGATGACGGCGTTGGCACCCACCCAGAACGTCGCCCCGTAGTAGGACATGCCCTGATGCAGGATGTGCTGGATGTCCGTCGTCGCGCCCGCCACCCGCTCGATGCGCGTCGGTGCACCACGGAAGGACGAGTACGGAGTCTGCGTGACGGCGATCCGCTCGTTGCCGGGTGATTCGAGTAGGTGCACGAGGCGCAGGCAGTAATCGCGCAGCAGCAGCGAGTCGGCGTCCAGCGTGAGCAGGTACGTGGAGTCGGGGACGTCGAGGATGTCGTCGTCCTCACCGCCCTCCCCGTCTGCGAGGGGCCGCAGCACCGTGCCTGTGGCAACCTGCTCCTTCCGCCATCGCTGGCCCATCAGCGAGATGTACGCGTTGAGGTTCATGGCCTTGTTCGCCTCGTGCGAGAGGGAGGCGTAGGCCTTCCGCTCGAACGTCTCGAGCCGCGTGTTGAAGATCCGTACGAGCCGTACGTACAGCTCGCGGATGCGGTCCGGCTCGGGGCACTGCTCCTGCACCAGTGCGGCGTCGAGCGCGTAGATGGTCAGGCGGAGCTCGCGGGCGAGGCCCATGAGGACGAGGTCCACGAAGAACTCGTCCACGTGGTCGTCCACGGTCTCTGCGTCGGCCATCTCCTCCAGCCAGACGGCGGCGGCCTCGTACGCGGCGATGAGTGGGGGCAGGTCATCGCACGACGGCGGGGTGTCGATATCGCGCGCGGCGAGGTGCGCCTCGAACGCGGCGAGCGCAGCAGTCGCCCGGGTGGAGGGTTCGAGGAGGGCGGACTCGATCTCGAAGGACAGGGCCCGCGTGGCGTCCAGGCGCTCGCGGACGACTGGGTCCTTGGGGTGGGGCGGGTCGTCGAGGAGGAGCACCACCCGGATGTTGGGGAACTCCTGCAGGGCTGCGGACCAGAGCGTGGCGCGGACGACGGCGGGCTCCTCCGCGTAGGACGGCACCAGGACGGTGATGCCCTCCTCGTGGTGCGCGAAGTGCCGGTCCAGCTCGCCACGCGGTACGCGCCGGTGGTCACGGAACCGGTACAGCGCACCCTGGCGCGCCAGCAGGTACATGAGCGCCGAGAACGTCAGGAACGTGACGACGATCAGGTACGACGTCGCCTCGATCTGGAACCGGAAGCCGGCGTTCGGATTGTTGGCGAACTGCCGCAGGATCGTCGTGACGATGTAGGTGAGCCACGCCAGCACTGTGACCACGATGCCGATCCGGCCGAGCGCGATCTTCCGCGACGACGGTGCCGGGTGCACGATGGACAGCGGCTCCGAGCGCCGCTCGGCGCCCCACTGCCGACGCCGGGCCGGTGCGGCACCGGGAGCAGCGGCGGCCACCTGCTCGAGGACGGCGGCAGCGGCGACGCCCGAGGACGGCACGGCGGTCGCGCCCACGGTCCCGGCCGCCTCGGAATCGGCTCGCGATCGTGGCCTGGGTGCGGATTCGGTGGCATCGCTGGATCTGGACATGGCTACCTCGGCAGTAGGCGGACGGGTGGACGCACGACGTCGCCCCCGCGATACGCAGCGTCACTCTCCACCATCGGCCCGCGCGCCGTCGGCGTTAGGCAAAAGAATGACGGCGACGGCATTTTCCCTTACGCTTCAAGCGTCTCGCGCACCCTGGGTGCGCTCTTCCGCCTTTCTCGAGGCTGTCATCTGGGGTCCATGTGTCTGCTCGCTTTCCCGGCCGGAAACTCTCCGTCCTGCGCCTCTCCCTCCTGTCCGTCGTCGTCGGCGGTCTCGCTGTCGGCGGCCTGACCGGCTTCGACCGGTGGGAGGACGCGCGGGCCGCCGAGAGCACGGGTGCGTTCTTCGCGGGGTACGTGGATGTCACCGCAACACCGTCGTACGAGTTCGAGGACCCGGCGGTGGAAACCGGCGGGAGCGTGGTGCTGTCCTTCATCGTGGCGTCGAAGACCGAGCCGTGCACTCCGTCCTGGGGAACTTTCTACGGGCTGGACGAGGCCGAGGCCGGGTTGGACCTGGACCGTCGCGTCGCCCGGCTGGTGCAGGACGGCGGGGAGGTCGTCGTGTCGTTCGGGGGCCTCCTCAATGATGAGCTCGCCACCGCCTGCACGGATCCCGACGATTTGAAGGACGCATATGCGGACGTCGTCAACCGGTACAAGCTCGCCACCGTGGACCTCGACATCGAGGGCGAGAACCTGAAGGACACCGAAGCCGGGCAGCGCCGCGCGGAGGCCCTCGCCGCCCTGCAGTCCGAGCGGGCCGGCACGGAGACCCCGCTCAACGTCTGGTTGACCCTGCCGGTCGCACCCAGCGGGCTGACCGCTGACGGAACCGCCGCCGTCGCACAGTTCCTCGAGGCCGGCGTCGATCTCGCCGGGGTGAACGTCATGACCATGGACTACGGTGGCAGCCGGCCCGAGGGCACCAGCATGCTGACCGCGTCTCAGAACGCCGCCGACGCCACGCACCGCCAACTACAGGTGCTGTACGAGCGGGCGGGCATCGGGATCGGCCCGCAGGCCGCGTGGCGGAAGGTCGGGCTGACGCCGATGATCGGGCAGAACGACGTCAAGGGCGAGGTCTTCACGCTCGACGACGCCAAGGCGTTCAATGCCTTCGCCGCCGAGCGCGGAGTGGGCCGCATGTCCATGTGGTCGCTGAACCGCGACGGCACGTGCAGCGAGAACTACGCGGACAGGACAGTCGTCTCGGACGCGTGCAGCGGCATCGACCAGGAGGGCCTGCAGTTCGCGCCCCTGCTGGGGGAGGGTTTCGAGGGCCGGGCCGCGACGCTCGCGGAGGAGCCCGTGGTCGAGGAGGCACCGGAAGCACTGGTCGAGGACGATCCCGAGACGAGCCCCTACCCGGTCTGGTCCGACGTCGGGACGTACCGCGAGGACGACCGCGTGGTGTGGCACGGCAACGTGTACACCGCGAAGTACTGGACGCAGGGCGACCTGCCGGACGATCCCGTGCTGCAGGCGGAGGAGACCCCGTGGACTCTGCTGGGCCCGGTGCTGCCGAACGAGCGGCCGGTCCCCGCGGTCACCGCGCCGGCGGGGCTCTATCCCGAGTGGGACGCGAAGGCCGTGTACGAGCGCGGCGACCGGATTCTGGTGGAGGGCCGCGTGTACGAGGCGAAGTGGTGGAGCCAGAGTGACAGCCCGGAGGCGGCCGAGCAGGGCTCGGACGCGTCGCCGTGGCAGAAGCTCGATGACGCCGCGGTGCTGAAGGTCATCGAGGAGAAGCCGGGCTCCTGATCGGGCGGCGCCCTGGCGCCGGATCAGGGATCATCCTGGTTGTCGTGCCTCGGTCTCGTCCTGAACTGATTGTTCTAGGCTGGACGAGACCAGTGAGGGGGCGTTCTGTATGGCATGCAACGGCTGCGCGACATCCGCGAGGCTCGACTTCGAGTTCAGCATGGCCTTCCAGCCGATCTACGACGCCGTGGACGACCGCGTCTGGGGCTATGAGGCACTCGTCCGAGGGATGTCGGGGGAGAGCGCCTTCGATGTCCTCTCGCGGATCTCGCCGGAGCAGAAGTATCGCTTCGACCAGGACTGCCGTGTGAAGGCGATCGAGCTCGCATCGCGGCTGTTCCCGGCGGGCGACGATCTGAAGCTGTCGATCAACTTCATGCCCAATGCGGTGTACGAACCGGCTGCCTGCCTGCGGGCGACCCTGCTCGCAGCCGCCCGGTGCAGTTTCCCGACGTCGTCGATCATGTTCGAGTTCACGGAGAACGAGGAGGTGGCGGACACCGCTCACCTGACGAACATCATCACCGAGTATCGCAAGCACGGTTTCACCACCGCCATCGACGACTTCGGTGCCGGTCATGCGGGATTGGGGCTCCTGGTCGAGTTCCAGCCTGATCTGATCAAGATCGACATGAAGCTCGTCAGGGGGGTCGAGGGCAGCCCGGCCCGCCAGGCCGTCATCGCCGGCATCGTGGGCATCGCCGAGGACCTCGGCATCACGGTGCTCGCAGAAGGCATCGAGACCGAGGCGGAGTTCCTGTTCCTCAAGGCACAGGGCATCCGCCTGTTCCAGGGATACTGGTTCGCCAGGCCGGCATTCGAGGAACTTCCCGGGATCCAGCTCGGGTTCATCCCTGAGGTCGGCGCTGTTGCCCGGTGAGAGGACGGGCCTCCGCCCATCCAGTGAGGGAGAGCAGCCGGGTCGCGACATCGGACGGGTCGAGTTCGTCGGTATCGATCCGGTGCACGGACGCAGGCGCTTGCTCATCGAGCCTGTCCGCCATAGCGGCACCGTGATCGAGCAGGGCAGGTTCTAGTACCCGATGGTTCCGACGCTCCAGCCGCGGACGCGCCTGCTCGTCGCTGCTGCGCAGCAGAACCGCTGTGACGAGTGGGTCATCGCCCATCGCTGCCACCAGGCTCGACAGTTCAAGGACGGCCGCCGTGTTGGTATAGACGAGTCGGCGGTAGCCCAGCGATCGATAGCGGGCCCACATGGTGGCAAGATTCTGCTCGGTGAGATTGGCATCGGGGAATGCGAGATGTGGAGCGGGATAGGCGAGGTCGAGATAGTCGCCTTCGATGACCGCGTGCTGAACGTCATGATCGATGAGTTGCTCGTGAAGGGTCAGGGCAGCGGTGGACTTGCCGACACCGGAACGACCGCTGATGAAAAGGACGTGGGAGCGCATCTGCCCAACTGTTCTATCTTCGGCTCAGCGGATGCAAGGGCCGTCCGGAAAGGGGATACGGCGACGCGCCGAGGTCATGACGCTGGGCTACTGGCGTCGTGGCATCTGAGCCTCGTGCCCTGCCATGATGCTTGCTCCAGCCCCTGCTACGTGTTTAGGTGAAGCCCTGGAGGCGCCGACTGCAATCCTTGGGGGAGAAGTGACCGGAACAGAACCATCGAGCATGTATAGGCGAACACTGCGGGCAGGAATCATCGTCGGGGTGGTCGGCATCCTCGCGATGCTCTTCACGAACCTGTTCATGCAGAACTTCGGCGCAACCACCTTCAATGGTGAGAACGCGTTCTTCGTCGTTCTGACCCAGATGTACCTGCTGGCACCCTTGGCTTGTCTGCCTTTTTCCGCGGCCCTCATTTCTGCGGCTCTGGTCATGCGCCACATCGACGCCACGGAGTTGGGCGCCAGTCCGTCCATGAAATCGACCGAGGTCCGGTAGGGCTTCCGCAACATGTAGCGGAAGTAGACGGCGTAGGACACCTGGCATTTCGCCGGTGATTCCGTCGAGAAGTAGGTAGATTGTCGGGTTCTCTCCGGCGCTGCTCCGGGCCGTCGCTACCCACGTCCTCCGCATGGTCAGTACGTTCAAGGGCCCGGGCTCATGGGGCTGAGTCCACGACGGAGGTTTGGACGGAGGTCCAGGACTCCACGGTGCCGGCAGGTGTCCCCGGATAGTCCTTGAGGATGACGATTTGTTCGCCGATGACCAGGCCTGATGTCGGGTCGATGATGATGTCCTGGCGGGACCCGCCCCCAGGGGCTGCTTTGCCGATCGCGATGCCTGCGCGGCCATCGATGGTCGCCTGCCTGTCCATGACCTCGACCCCGGGGATGAGTGCCGCGGCCCTGTAGAAGGCCGCCCGTAGGTCGGCGGGAATGATGCCGGTGCGCAGGGACTCCGCGATGGTTTCGAAGGCCTCCAGGTCCGGATTCTTTCCGGCTCCCTTCGTGTGCTCGTAGATCCTGTCCAGCAGTGCCTGCGGGTCGCGGGGTAGATCACCGGTCTCCGTCAGGGGCGTCCCGATGATCGTGTACTGCTCTCCGCTCCCGAACGCTCCACCGGGTGCGCGGAAGACTCCGGTGAGTGCCGCGTATGTCGCAGGGTCCACGGTCGGCTGCAGCCGGGCTGCTTCCTTCACAACCTCGGGAGCCGATTCGGTGGGTACGGGTGCCTGCCTGTTCCAGATCCACTCGCCGTCGGCGTCCGCGGGGATGTAGAGCTTGTCCGTTGTCGTGTTGTACCAGGACACCTGCCGGCCGTCCGCGACGCTACTGGCCCCGGTGAGGGCTTCGGTTTCGACTTCGAGGTACTGGCCGGGGAGGACGACGGGGTCCGACGTCCGGATTGTTGCGGCGGCTGCGTCCTCGAGTACTGCTGCGGCAGCGCTCGAGGGCTGCCGATCAGGTAGAGCGACATCAGAGGCGACCAGCACTCCTGTGAGGAAGACCGCGGCGGCCGCTGCCAGGGCGAAGCCGCGACGAACCGTCAACGGGTTGACCCTCCGACGGGCAACATGAGAGGCGGCATGCGCGGCAGCTTGTTCCTGGTGCGGTTGTAGGGCCTCCTCGCTGTGGGCTGCGCGCATCAGGCACTCACGTCCTCGAGCGAGCGTGGCGGTGGGGATGGTGCCAACGTCGTTACGCGTGCTGCGGAGCAACTGCAGATCGTCCATGACCGTCTTCCTGATCGCTAAGAGTGAGGTTTTCGCGGAGCTTGCGCCGGGCACGATTGATACGGGAACGGACCGTTCCCAGAGGCACAGCTGTAGCTGTGGCGATGTCCTCGTAGGACAGGCCCGCCCAGACCAGCAGCAGGATCGCATCCCGGTCGATGGCGCGAAGATCCTGCAAGGCCTGGGCGATCCGGGCCTGGGTGCCGGGGGCATCAAGCCGTTCGTCGACGGCGCCCAGCAGATCGGGCTCCTCAGCGCGTCCGCCCAGCTTTACGAGGGCCCGTAGCACGCGTGCCTCTGCCCGATGGTGTCTGCGCAGCAGGTTCGTGGCAATTCCGAACAACCACGGCCGTACCGCACCCGCCGGTCCGACAAATTCGAAACGCCCTTCGAAGGCGATCAGGAATGTCTCCGACATGACGTCTTCCGCCACGAAATCACCGGCTCGACGGGCGGCGTACCGGTAGATGTCCGGGCTGTGCCGGTCGTAGAGCTCCCCAAAAGCTGTCGGGCCGGAGCGTGACCGCTCAACTATCTCCGCGTCTGTGTTCACACTCAGTAATGCCCGATCACTTCGAGAAGTTCATGGTTCTCCCCTTCTTTTTCGGAAGATCCTGGCACCAGACTGACCCCGCACCGGGCCCGAGAGCGTCACGGCGCGCCCAAAGGTGACATCGAACCCCACGAGCAACCACCAACGGCGGTCGTTCGCGGACGCTTGTCCGGCCGCAGTGGGCAGGGTGCCAGGTTCGGTCTGCCGGTGGAATGATGGCCGTATGGGGCCGGCTTCGCTAGACGCAGTATCGGATTCGTCGTGGGGGAGTCCTGCTCGTAACGCCGCGGCGGAGGACGTAAAGGCCCGCGTCATCACGCCCGCCGTTCTCCTGCTGCTGGATCATTACTCCCGCCGTCCCTGGCGTGCGGCCCTGGACTGCTGTGCGGGAGCCGTCCTGCTTGCGTTGATGATCACGTTTCCGGAGTACCGGCTTTCGCTCGAAGCATCCAGCGCCGGCCTCCCGGCCCTGTGGGGCCTGGGCTTGACGTGGCTGACCAGAACCCGCAATCAGTGCCACGCTATCGTGGGCTCCCTCACTTAGGCTCGCTTCATGGGCGATGACCGGACCTCGATCGACTGGGATGACGCACGCACAAGCAATAGGGAGAACTGGGAAGACAGGGTACCTCTGCACGAGAAGGCCTACGAGATCAGCGATTTCGACGACCCCGACCATCTCAGCTCGGTCGTCCGAATAGACCTGACCGCTCTGGCGCCCTTCCTCCCGAAGGGCACAGTTACAGGACTGGATGTCTGCCACCTTCAGTGTCACATCGGGACCGACACGCTGTCCCTGGCCCGGGCAGGAGCCCGCGTCACCGGCGTCGACTTCTCCCGCGGCGCCCTCGCCTCCGCAGCCGGCCTGGCGCAGCGGCTGGGCTTGGATGCGACGTGGGTCGAGACCGATGTGCTGGATGCCCGCGCCGCTGTCTCGGGCGACTTCGACCTCGTGTACACCAGCATCGGGACCATCACCTGGCTACCGGACCTGGACCGCTGGGCGGCACAGGTAGCCGGACTCCTCCGAGCCGGCGGCACCTTCTACATCCGGGACGGGCATCCTCTCCTCGAAGCACTCGACGAGAACGCCGACGGTTTGCACCTTCGGTACCCGTACTTCAGCACCGGTCAGGCTCAGGTATGGGATGAGGAAACCACCTACGCAGGAGACGGAACGGTTGCCCATACCCGGACCTACCAGTGGCCGCATCTGTTGTCCGAGATCCTGAACTCCCTCATCGGAGCAGGCCTGCAGGTCCTTCGCGTCGACGAAGGCACGACACTCCCGTGGAGGTTCTCACCCCGTATGGTCGAAGTACCCGACGGCTTCGCCTGGCCAGAGCCGGAGCGCGACCTCGTTCCGTGCACCTACACGATCATCGCCCGGAAACCACACGACCCTGCGACTGCCGGCCCGGGCGCGAACACCGGCACGTAGAACTCGGAATGTCCCGCTGGGCGATTCTTCAGCGCACGGCTGGGGTCGACGTCTGCACGATGATGGCGGTGGCGCTGGCGATGATCTGGGCGAGGATCAGCCAAGGGTGGACCGCGCCCAGGTAGAGGGTGAGGAGGAGCGGGGCCATCGCGAGCACTGTCGTGTCTGTTCCGCGCAGGAGCGAGGACATCTGGGTTCTGGGTACGGGGCCGAAAGGAGTCTCTACCGGCGGTGTGGTCCAGTCCGTAGCGGGACGTGTTGCCGCGCGGACAGCGCCGGCCCCCATCCCCAGGCCCGCGAGGGCGCCGAGGAGCGCGAGGCTCGGCGGGCCGGCCCCCAGCACCATCAGCACTCCGGTGAGGCCGCCCATCCACGCACCCATGGTCAGCGCGGGCATGAGCATCCGGCTGCACCGCACCAGAACCGGGCTGACAGGTAGAAGCGCGTCGACTTCGGGAACGACTGCCGTCCGTCGCGCAACGGTCCCCGTTCCTGCTGTCGTAGCACAGCCTGCGATGAGGATCATGACCAGCTGGAGGACCACGGGAAGGGCTGGGGTGACAAGGGTGACGCTGACGCAGATTCCGAACCACACCAGGGCGACCGTGGGCGATGGCTGCAGGCGCAGGTATGCCACGACGTCGGCGCGCAGCATCGCAGTGTAGGCCCGGCGGGTAGGGCGGCCGTAGTAGCGCGAGCCGCGGCGGCTGAGACGCACCGAGGGTGCGGCTACCAGTGAGCGGCGCAGCTCGTTGATGTCGATGAAGAAGATGGACGCAGCCGCGTGGCCCGAGACAGCGCCGCCGCGCTGCAACTCGACGCCATGGACGTCACCGACGCGAGGGGCCACGTACGCACCGAGCACCACCGCGAGACTGAAGACCAGGACGAGCGGCCATATCGCGGGAGCAAGGAACGGCAGGACTGCCAGGGGCAGAAGGCCCAGGAGGATCCCTACCCGGTACGGCCTGTACGCCGGTCGCAGTTGCAGGACAGCCGCGCCGGCAACAGCCACGACAGCGGTTCCGCTGAAGGTCACTGCCGAGCTCGCATGCTCCACGGGTGACCGGTCGAGCGCGGTCAGGAGACTGAACGGCACATAGGAGATGCAGGCTGCAACACCGACGCCGACCAGCCGGCGGAGGAACGACGGGAGGACCATCGGTCGGCGATCGACCGGCAGCGGCAACCACCACGCTCCTTCCGCCTGACCCACGACGACAGGCCCGAGCCTGCGAGCCAACAGCACTATTCCGACCAACGCCAGGTAGGTCAGAACCATCCACAGGATGCCGGCGGGTAGTACCTGCCAGTGCGCGGCCACGAGGCTCGCTCCGCCGATGTTCCTGTGTGCGATCTCGTCCCGAAGCGCCACAACGAGCGACGCCACCATCATGGCGAAGCAGACGCCCGCCAACGCGTTCGAGTACACATCGACGAAAAGATCGCGCACTGATGAGCGGGCTCTGTTGTACTGGCGGGATGCCTGCCGCGTGAAGGCGACCACGTCCCGGGCCAGACGCGCCGTTTCCCGGTCCGGCGCCGACCATCCTGACGCCGGAGCCCGCACCGGGTCAGGAACCCGCAATGATCTGCGCTCCCCGCTCCGGACCCACCGTCGCGCACACCTCGTCGATGACCAGACACGACGTCGCCGTGCTGACCAGCAACTGGGGGTCGTGAGTGACCAGCATGCACGCCGTCCCGGCAGCAGCGCGCTCCCGGATCCGCCGGGACAGTGCGTCACGCATCACCGGGTCCAGGCGCTGCTCGGGCTCGTCGAGGAACAACAGTGACGACGGCCGGATGAACCCGGCGGCTAGAAGCAGGCGCCGGCGCTGCCCGGAGGACAACGCATCAGGGACCGCGAGGGCTCTGTCCGCGATCCCGAAGAAGTCCAGCTCCGCATCCACTGCTTCTTCAGGAGCAGCCACCGAATGACCCCGAGCCACTAGGAGCAGGTGCTCCCGGACCGTCAACGACGGAAAGAACACGTCCTCGTCGAACACCGCGGCCACCTGCCGGCGGAACACCAGAGCGTCGGGCATCACCGGTAGTCCGTGGATCCGCACGTCACCCGCCAGCGGATCCTGACGACCCGCGAGGGTCCGGACGACAGTGGACTTACCTGCGCCGTTGAAGCCCACCACCCCGAGGATCTCACCCGGACCGATGACGAAGGAGACCTCACCGCACACAGGAGTGCCGGCATAGCCGACCAGCAGATCATCAGCTTCAAGCACTTCCCCCACGGCAGCCATGCTTCAACCCTAAACGGGAACAACAGCCCCCAGCGCCGTCAGGGGAAGGGTCGCCGGAGTCCGTCGAGGGGAGACGCAGATAGGGGCCCCACGGCGGAAGCTATCCTCCGAGCCGCGCAACCAGCTGATTCCGGGTGGCGGAGCGCGCGGCGCGATCAGCAGCTGCGGCAGGGCGGATGAGCACTACCGTCTGAGCAATCCAGCTCATCGGCGCACCTGACGCACAGCGATTCCTTCTTCATGGAAGGGTGCTCGTCGTTCGGTGCTCGGCGGCAAACCTGCTTGGCGTGGTTCCAGTGACGCGGGAGAAATCATGGGTGAAGTGGGCCTGATCGGCGTAGCCCAGCATCGCAGCCGTGCCGGCCAGGGTTCCCTCCGTGGTGCGCAGTCGCTCCGCGGCTTCCTGGAGGCGACGCCGCTGGATGAGCCATTTCGGGGTCAACCCGAGTCGTCGACGGATGAGGCGTTGCAGGGCGCGTTCGGGCAGCTTCATCTCGGCGCACAGCTGGGCGACCGTGAGCACGTCGGGGCGTTCCTCTACGAGTGCCACGACGCGGTCGACGAGTTCACCCTCCGGATCGACGGGCAGCAGAGGCCGGAGGGCATCACTGAACGCGTTCATCACGGCCTGGTGCGCGCTGGAGAGGTGCGGGTCGTCGAGCATCGCTGCTCGGACACGGGTGGTCAGGTCCGTGCCCGCCTGGCCGAGGACGTCCGAAACATCGACGTGCATGTCCGTGAAGCGAGCCATCGAACCCCGGGAGATGAGTGAGCCGGCGGCCGGAGTGCACATGACGCCGGCGGCCCACCCGTTGCCGGCGAGCACAGTTCGCGACAGCCCGGTCGTGACACCGTAGAAGCGGGCGTAATCCGATGCGATGACGAGCAACGACACCGGGTACTGCAGAACCTGCTGCACGGACTGTTCCCCCGCAGGAACGGCCCACACCGGGATCCAGAACCGCTGCACCAGGCCGGCCAGTTCGGACGGAGCCGGATACCGGTACATCACGTGCGATGTGTCGTCGGGAGCCTTGAGGTGCGCCCGTTCGATCTCGTTCAGAGCATGCGGTGCTGTGTCGGGTTCCATCAAGACCCAGAATGCCGTACACGACACCATTGAGCACATGAATTCCACCTCACTCGCCTACGAGACCTCCCTCCGCCCTCTATCTCTTCTTCTCAGCGCTGTTCCGGCCGAAGCATGGGCCAACCCTTCCCCCTGCCCGGGATGGACCGCGCGTGACGTCGTCGCGCACATGATCGACACGCAGCGGAACCTGCTGACGGAACATGGGCACGACCTCGGGCCGGCCCCTGACCTGACCGATCCTGCCAGCGGATTCCGAGACCACACAGACCGGGTGTCCAGCCTGGTGAGCCGCGACCACATCGTCGATGTCTCGTACGAGGGTTTCTTCGGGCCCACCACCGTTGGAGCAACCCTGGAACAATTCTATGTGTGGGACATGCTCGTTCACCGCTGGGATATTGCGCGAGCCACAGGTAGGACGGAGGTTCTCACCCGCGACGAGATGGAACGCATCGAGGCCGGCGCTGACAGCTTCGGGAGCGCGTTGCACATGGACGGTATCTGCGGGCCGGCTGTACCCGTTCCCCAGGATGCCGACCGACAGACTCGGCTCCTGGGGCGGCTCGGCCGGATCGCCTCGTGATCGGACGAGCACGGGTGAGCCACCCGACTCGTCTCGGAGGAGAGCCCCCACGTGAGACAGGCATGAGCGGAGATCCGGGAGGACGCCACCGCTGAGCGGGGTGCATCACACCGTTTACGCGCTGGAGGTTGAACGTCTGCGTGAGTAGGCACGCGCGGCGCGGACCCGGTCGCCGCACCGCGTTGAGCACCACTGCCGTCGTGCGTGGGTGCGAACGAAGAACCGCCGGCAGGAGTCTGCATCGCAGGACGCGAGCTGCGAGGCCTGGTCACCGCTGAGCAGCGAGGCTGCATCGTCGGCGATCAAGGCCATGACGTGTTCCACGACCTGAGTTACGGGATGGTCGGCGCGACGGGTGAATCCCGCCTGTGGATCGAACCGCAACAGCAGAGCGCCGGGGACGCAGGTCAGGGCAGAGTTCAGAGCCTGCACCGAGGACGTCGTCGGGACGTCCCCGGTGGTGTGAGCGGTGAAAAGATCGCGCAGATCCGAGCGGAGCGCCACGAGCCGGCCGTGGCAATGCTCGTGCAGCACGGCTTCCGGTCCGACGAGATCACGTGCCATCAGCCAGCCCGTTGCGGCCCCTGGGGTGCTCATCTCGTCGTAGCCCTTGCCGCCCGCCACATCGCCTGCGCTGTTGACCAGAGCGAGGCTCGGATGATCCTGCGCGCCCGGGGCGGCAGCCAGCAGTGATTCAGACATGGTTCTCATGTTATCAGTGACTTTTAAACATGAGATGGGTGTTAGGCTCGCATCATGTCAAACAATCTGTTTTGCCGTGAGGAGTGGTCGTCGCGTCTGGCCGTGCAGTAGAGCCGACTTCCCGGATCACACACAGTTTGCACATCCCGCATTCCCGATCAGCCCCCCAGAAAGAGGTCCTCATGACCGCACCACGCCGAGCCCTCATCGTCATCGACGCCCAGCAGGAATACTTCGACGGACTACTCCCTATCCAGTTCCCGGCTCGCGAGGACTCCATCGCCCGCATCCAGACGGTGGTCGACGCGGCCCGGCAAACAGACACGCCTGTGGTGCTCGTCCAGCACGAACTCCCGGCAGGAGCACCCGTGTTCGCCTCCGAATCGTCGACCTGGCAGAACCATCCCACGGTAGCCGTCTACGAGGACGCCGCAACCAAGCGCATCAGCAAGCAGTTCTCCAGCATCTTCGCGGACACAGACCTCGAGGCCTGGTTGCGTGACCAGATTATCGACACGATCACTCTGGTCGGCTACATGACCAACAACTGTGTGATCGCCTCCGCTGCGGCCGCCGAGCCCCTCGGCTTCGCCGTCGAGGTCCTCTCCGATGCAACCGGAGCAATCGATCTCGCCAACGACGCCGGTACCGCACCTGCACGCCAGGTCCACGAAACCCTCATGGCTGTCCTGCACTCGAACTGGGCCGCCGTCACCGACACCGCAACCTGGGCCGCAGCACTACGCACAGGCGCGACGCTGACCAGGAGCGACCTCGTCACCTCCGCCACTCAAGGCCGCACTACCCGCTAGAAACCCGAGCGGATCTTCCCTTTCAGACATCAGGAGCGTCCATGGTGGTCCGCCGCCGGCCGCGCAGATACTGCCCTGCTGGTGGCGGGCACGTAGGCGAACCAGATCAGAGGAGCCCACTCACGAACCGAGCGGTCACGGCCCGACGGCGGCGATCAATCGGTGCTGCTCGGCGTAGGCTCGGGCAGCGAGGCAGTGAAAGGGTGTTGTCATGACGGTCGAGCACCACGCAGTAGTTGTCGGCGGGGGCGTTGCCGGTCTGGCTGCGGCGGTTTCGCTCGTACGTGAGGGCTGGACGGTGACCGTGCTCGAGCGGGCTCAGGCCTTCACGGAGGTCGGTGCAGGCCTGGCCATCACTCCCAATGGGATGTCGGCTCTGGCAGCTCTTGGTGTTGACGCCGCTGTCCGCATTTCCGGTCATCGGGTACGTATGGCCGGTACCACCGATGAACACGGCTCATGGCTGCTGCGCGTTCCACTCGCCGGTCCATCGGACTCGAGCCAGGAGATCTACGGGATTCACCGACAGGACCTTCATGGCTTGCTGCTTGCTGCGGCTCAAGGGGCCGTGCTGGTGACTGGTGCCCGGGTGATCAGCGTCACCCCGGGTACACCGAGCGGAGCCAGGGCGCGAGTGAACTGTGTGAGCGCGAAGGGTGCCGTGTCCTACGATGCCGACCTTGTCATCGGCGCCGACGGTCTTCGGAGCGCGGTCAGGGGCCTCGTTGCTCCCACCACGGTGCCTCGGTTCAGTGGCAAATCATCGTGGCGGGGAATCGTCGCCGACTCGGCGCTCGTCACCGACGATTTCACTGTCCGATGGGGTCCGGGAACAGAGTTCGGGGCCGTACGTATCGGACCTGCACAGGTGTACTGGTACGGGTACACCTCCTCGAAGGAAGGCCATCGCTGGCCCGATGAGAAGACCGCGGCTCTGCATCATTTCAGGACATGGGCAGACCCCGTGCAACCTCTCATCGATCACACGCCGAGCGACCAGGTCATGCGACACGACGTCCATGACCTCGCCCCTGATCTCAGGACCTATGTCTTTGGACGCGTGGTGCTCATCGGCGACGCAGCACACGCCATGATCCCCACGATGGGACAGGGAGCGAACTCTTCACTGGAGGACGGCGCATGCATCGGACTTCTGATCGGACGACCCGTCAACGAGGGAGCGTCCCTGCAGGCCGCATTGAGCACGTTCGACGCACTTCGCCGCCCCCGCACGCAGAAGATAGCCCGACAGTCACGAAGCGCTGGGCGAGTGGGGGCCGGCCTCGAAAGCAGGATCAGCATCACTGTCCGCAACACCATGATCAGAGTTGTGCCCGCCGCAGCAGCACTGAAAGCAGGAGCATCGGTCCTCTCCTGGAGAGCCATGTACTGAGGCCGCACCGATTGCACCCCGCCCCTCTCATCGGCTTCGAGTTACCCGCAGCCCTCGAACCGATCATGCTTGATGCCGGACCGTGGTCCCCGCGTGGGACCCGAGGGGTGGTCCCCGACAGCGGTGATACTGGGACCATGACGACCTATTCCGGCACGAAAGATTTCGAAGGCGCGACCTTCGTCAGGGCGAGCTTCAAGGGCGCCACCCTCCGATTCTCCGATGTCAGCGGCATGGTGATGCGCGGCGTCGACGTCGACGGACTCGACATCGACAGCCACGACCTGTTTTTCGGCAGCCTTCTCGTCAACGGGGTCGACGTGGTGCCACTTGTGGATGCCGAACTCAACCGGCAGTTCCCCGGCCGCGAGCTGCAGAAGGCGCAGACGCCCGAAGGCCTACGGGAGGGGTGGGTCGCTGTGCAGTCCGCGTGGCAGGACACGGTGACGGGTACGCCGCCGGGGCTGGTGGATGCCTGCGTGGAGGACGAGTGGTCCTTGGCCCAGACCCTGCGACACCTCGTTCTGGCAACCGATGCGTGGCTCCGCGGTGGAATCCTTCGGATGGAGCAGCCGTTCCACGAGATCGGGCAGCCCTTCACGGGTGCGGGCGAGATGGGCTTCGACCTGTCGGTCTTCCGCGTCGACCCGCCGACATACGAGGAGATACTCGACGTGCGGGCCGAGCGGCAGCTGCAGGTGACCGGCTTCCTGGCCGCAGCCTCGCCGGAGGTGCTCGCGGAGGAACGCGCGGACCCGTGGGGCGGCGGTGACTGGCGGCCCACCGTCGGTGACTGCCTTCGCGTGATCCTGGAGGAGGAGTGGGCGCACTTGCGCTATATCCGGCGGGATCTCGCACGTATTCGCTGAGTCGACAGCACCGTGCCAGGGCGGTGCATCAGGTTCGCCGTATTCACCTCGAACAGGTGCAGGGACCCTGCGGCCGAGCCCTCCGGGTCGAATCCAGCTGGTTTCCGGAGCCCGCTCGTGAGGTAGGGGGCCTGACGCCCCTGCCCTTCCGTCCCGCCCTTACAGACCTGTCATAGGAAAGGCCCTTCATGGTCCTCGCACGTCCCGCTCAGATTGCTCCCACCCGTGATGCTTCACGGGCCAGGTTCGCTGTCTCCGTCCTGTTCTTCACCAACGGCGCCATCTTCGCCAGCATCCTTCCGCGGTATCCGGAGATCAAGGAGGCGCTGGGGCTGACGAATACTGCGTTCGGTGCGGCGGTCGCGGCGTACCCGTTGGGGGCCTTGCTGGCAGGTCTGACCGCGGGTGTCCTGATTCGGCGGTACCGTTCCTCGAGAGTGGCCATCGCTGCGACGTTCGCGGCCGCGGCGGGCATCTTCGTCGCAGCCACAGGCCAGAGCTGGGCCGTCCTGGCTGGAGGGCTCTTCATCGCCGGAGCCATGGACTCGATCACCGACGTCGCCCAGAACTCACACGGGCTGCGCGTACAGAAACTGTACAAGCGGTCCATCCTGAACTCGTTCCACGCCGTCTGGAGTATCGGAGCAGTCGCTGGCGGTGCTCTCGGCGCGTTGGCCGCGGAAGTCGGTGTGGCTCGCGCTCTGCACCTGGGGCTGACCGCCCTCATCTTCAGTGCCGCAGCTGCCGGCATCTACCGTCTCCTGCTGCAGGGGCCTGAGCCCCTCCACGCCGAAACCGCCGCTGGCATCACGCACCGCGAGGCGACGACCACGGAACCAGGCGTCCGTAAACGACGTGCTGCAACCAGCAAGTACGCGGTCCTGGCCGCACTGGTGATCCTCGCCTCCTCCGGAGCCCTGGTAGAGGACGCGGGAAGTTCCTGGGCCGCGATCTATCTCAGCGGTTCTCTCGCCGCCTCGTCCTTCGCGGCCGGACTCGGATTCATCGCCCTGCAGGGCATGCAGTTCATCGGCCGGCTCTTCGGCGACCGCCTGGTCGACAGGTTCGGCCAACAACTCATCGCCCGCCTCGGCGGGATCATCGTCCTCACCGGCATGGGCACAGCCCTCCTCGTGCCGAGTATCCCGTCGACCATCATCGGATTCGGCCTCGCCGGTCTGGGCGTCGCCACCCTGATACCGGCCGCAATGCAAGCTGCCGATGAGCTGCCCGGTTTCAGAACGGGTGCCGGACTGACCATCCTCAGCTGGTTGCTTCGCGTAGGATTCCTGATCTCGCCACCCATCGTCGGCGCGATCGCCGACGCCACCGACCTTCGCTACGGGCTCCTCGTCGTACCGTTTGCCGGCCTGTTCGTCATCATCCTTGCCGGCGTCCTGAAGACCGGGAAGCGCATCGACTGACCATTTGACAGGCCATCATCACCCGACGCCTGCACAGCGTCCTTCGGTGGCGACGACGGCGAAGGAGAATCCCCTGCCGCTACGTGCCGGAACTGCTGTCGACGGGTCCGTTGCTGTCGTTGGTCAGGCGTTGCATCGAAACTCTGCCAAGCCGCGACGATCCACAAAGCATTGGTGGGGATCCGGGATCGCTTCTCGATCCAGGTGAGGAGCGGCGCCGAGATGAAGGCGCCCGGGAACGTTGTCGACCACGAGTACCAGATCGAGCGTGACAATCGACCAGTCGCGACCGTATCCAAGAAGTGGTTCCGTGTGCGTGAGTCCTACGGCATCTCCATCGCATCGGGTGAGGATGTTCCTCTGATCCTGACAATCGCGGTCGCGATCGACTCGTTGACCTACGTCCTCCTCTTCATCGGTCAGCCTCTGGTCCGGTTAGCGCCGACTGGCTTCTACGCTGAGCCCCGCGCCGGTGGCCGCCAGGCGGAGACGACTCCCGCGACCGCTATCACGAGGAACAGCTGACCCGTGATCGCCTCTGCGATAGCGACGGTCTGGACAAGGGCCCCGACCGGAACCAGATTGCCGTAACCCGTCGTCGTCAGCGTGGTGAAGGAGAAGAACAGTTGGCTGCTCAGCGAATCGTCATTACCGACGCCGAACAAGGGTTCTGTGGTCGTGAGCCCGATCAGGTTGTAGACGAAGGTGAAGAACATGCCGACCATGATGTACGCAGCGATGGAAGCAAGCAGCGTCTGGCCGTCGACCTGCTTTCGTCCTGACTGGTGGGAGATGATGATCGCCGGCGCGAGGAGATAGGCCACCAGTGATGCCGACGTGAGCAACACGTTGAGCAGTCGTCCTTCGAGGCCCTCGGTCAACACCACCACCAGAGCCAGCCCGGTCACCGCCAGTGCCACCCATCCGGTGTACCGGGCTCGCGCACTGACCTCAGCGACCTTGAGTGTGGCGGCGACGGTGCCGAGTTGCCACAACAGGGCGAAGACGCTCGGATACTGCGAACCCTGGATCGCGCAGAAGGTGTAGGACAGTGCCAGGAGCACAAGCACTATCCAGTAGCCCGACCGCCAGATGGAGCGGCGGGGCTTCATCGGTGACCGTCGCTGAACGTCCGCGCCGCTGAGGGGTCAGCAACGAACCCGTCCGGCTCGAACGCGAGGCTCCGGGCATCCGACTGGTCTTCCATGCCGCGTGCGTTCGCGGAAAGGCCTATTTTCGCCATCCATCGAAGCTCATTGCGTCCCGGTCCAGGACGGCGCTGACGGATTGTCGGATCCTCCGGTTGCAGGCCAAGCGCAGCTCCGGGCATGCCTACCTTCGTCAGGTCTGTCCTGATGGGATTGTGCCCGCAGATGAAGGCGGCGGCCGGCTGTGCAGCCCTGCTCCCCGTAGTAGCGGTGAAGCGAGCCCCTTCATCGGCAATCCGGTCGATATTCGGGGTGTGCAACTTTGCCTCAAGCAGCCGGGTCCTGGCACTGGACCTCCTCGATGAGACCACCAAGGGCAGCCCGAAGTTCGGCTGCTTCGTCTCGGAGCGAACCGACCGCCTGACGCACCGTGGCCTGATCAGGGATATCCGCGACGGATTCCTCAAGCTGCTTCTCAGCAGCAGTGACGTCGGCGAGGCGGTCCGCGGCGACGTCCATCGCGGCCCTCTCCATGTCGGTGTAGGTCCTTTTGACCTCATCCCGACCCTCCCGGAGCTGCTCGATCGTGACCTCCGGGGTAAGGATCGTCACGAAATCGGTCACCGCGCCGTCGAAAGCCGTAGCGGTTTCACAGAGACGTTCCTCGTCGGCCTGATCCTGACTGCTGCTGGTGCTCGGGCTGCTGCTCGGGCTCGGGCTGGTGCTGGGACTTTCAGTGCTGGTCGGCGTACTGCTTGGCGCATCGGACCCGCAGCCCGTCAGCGCCATGACCACTACTCCCGTCGCAGCGAGGCAGGTAAGGAAAGGGTGTGATTGTGACACTGGAAGCTCCCTCGTAGGTCTACGTCCGTATCGCTGACGTCTGCCGGCGTCACTGCCCGGCGGACGGCCGCTGCGGCAATTGTTGCAGCGACCGTCCGCCGGGCAGTGAGGACCTCACCTTTTCCGGATGAAAGCCCGCGAGCAAGTGGGAAGCGAACCCTATGGTGGGGCTGACATCGCTACCCGTGCGCTCTATCGGACTCACACTTCCGCGGCCCTGATCATCGGTTGTCGTCGACTGCAATCATGGCAAGGGCGTTCTCCACCGTTCCGGGGGCGGTTCGCCTGGGGCATGTCACTCCTCTGGGGTGAAGCTGTCCAGCTTCAGTCGATGAGAGGATTTCCGGATGAGGAGCTGCTGGCCCAGGAGGAAGATCCCGTGAGAATCGCGCCGTTGGAAGTGCTCAGCCACGCCTCCCGTAGCCGTGACATCGACCGCAGTGTGATTGATGCCTTCCACGGTGCCGTGTGCGAGGAAGGAACCGCGATCACCCTCGCCCGGGCTGCGAGCACTCGATGAAGCGGTTCCCCACAGGAGTGTACGGCCACGGCATCGAACCCGACGTCCGCTTCTCGCTCGCGAACGAGCGCACCTTCCTCGCCTGGATTCGTACCTCACTGGCACTCCTTGCAGGCGGCGTCGCTCTGGGCGCCTTGAACCTGCGCCTACAGCCGGACCTGCAACTAGCGGCAGCACTGCTCCTGATCCTCACCGGCATCGCGGCTTCCCTCCAGGCCTGGCTCGGCTGGTACCGGGCGGAGCGAGCCATCCGTCAGCAAGACCCCCTGCCACCGGCACTCCTCGCACTGCCGATGAGCATCGCGGCCATTGCGGGCGGGCTGCTCGTGTTCCTCGGCGTGATCCTTGCATGAGCAGCACACCCCCGGGCGCGCAGGACGCTGACGGCGGTCTCCAGCCCGAGCGCACCGTGATGGCCTGGTGGCGCACCGCACTCGTGCTCACAGCAGCCTCACTCGTCTCACTACGGGTACTGCCCGAGGTCCTCGGGGGTTGGATGCTCGCCCCCTCACTCCTGGGCGTGATCTCCTCCCTCCTGCTCCTCGCCGAGGCGCGACGACGATACCCGCCCCATCACCGCCCGGTGACCGGATCGGTCGCGCCACTGCGCCGACGAGATGGAGTGCTCCCCGGACTGGTCACTGCAACGACGCTGATCATGGGCCTTCTCAGCATGGCGCTCGTCCTCGCAACGCCTTAACTCATGGATCAGCTCCCCGAGAGCGGGCCCGGGCAACGCAAACCACGACAGCGGTCAAGGAGTCAGATCGTGATGGCGACTTTGCCGCGCACCTTCCCTTCATGCAGGTAGCGGATGGCGTCCGGAGCCTCCTCGAGGGGAAAGGTGCGATCGAGTGGTGCGCGAAGCCCACTCGCCTCGACCAACTCGGTGAGTGTGACGAGATCGTCGTGGCTCGTGGTCGCCATGAGACCCCGGAGTTTTTGACGTGTGACGAGCGACAGAGCCGGCGCGCCGAGCATCGCCCGTTCGAAACCGCCAAGCAATCCGCGGCCGCCCTCACCGCCGACGATGACGAGCGTTCCATCGGGGGCGAGGGCCCGCCGCAGGTTCCGCAGCGGGCGGTTGCCGCCGGTGTCCAGGATGAGGTCGTAGCGGCGTGTGCCGTCCACAGGGTCCTGCTGCTTGTAGTCGAGCACCTCGTCAGCGCCGAGGTCGCGGACGAAGTCGAGCTTGTTCGTGCTTGCAACTCCGGTGACGTGGGCGCCGAACACCTTCGCCACCTGTGCCGCGAACGATCCGACGCCGCCGGAAGCGCCGAGCACGAGCACGCGTGTGCCTGCTGCCACGCCGCCCGCGCGGAGACCCTGAAGCGCTGTGCAGCCGGAGACCGGGATAATCGCCGCCTCGGCGAAGCTCAGCCCGGCAGGCTTGCGTGCCAGCCCTTTCTCCGACGAAGCAAGCGTGAACTCTGCGAAGCTGCCGGATCCGACGCCGAAGACCTCGTCGCCCGGCGTGAACCGGCTGACCTCGGGGCCGACGGCTTCCACGATTCCCGCGACATCCGTTCCGCGGGTGCGCTGGCGCGGTCCGCGGATGCCGAAGGCCGGCCGCACGCCGAGGGGCAGGCCCGCCATGACGTGCCACACGCCGGGATCGACGCCCGCCGCCCGGGTGCGGATGAGGACCTGTTTGCGTCCGGGCTCCGGCCGCTCGACCTCCTCGAGGCGCAGCACCTCCGCGTCTCCGTATCGATCCTGCGTGATCGCCCTCATGTGGATGCTCCTTCGTCGGTGTCCGGATATTGGAAGACGGCATCGAGTCCGACGCCGAAGACATGCGCAATCTGGAACGCGAGCTCGAGGGTGGGGGAGTAGCGGCCCTGCTCGATGGCGATCACGGTCTGGCGGGTGACGCCGATCCGGTCGGCCAGCTCGGCCTGCGTCATCTCGCCGTAGGTCGCGCGCAGGGTGCGGATCCTGTTGCGTACGCGGGTGGGCTTCACCATTCCGGCAGCCCTCGCCGGTACCCTACGACCTTGGTCATCGATCCGAGGATCGCGGACAGCACGAACCCCAGGTAGATGACATTCGCGATCCAGAAGAAGTCCGCCTCGAGCACCGCCAGCAACAGCGCCGAGACAGCGCCGAGGATGACGAACGACTGGCCGACCTGGTCGCCGAATCGCGTGATCTGCCGGTCCCGCTGATCGACGCGTCGGGCATCCCGGCGGAACATGCCGGAGACGATGCCGACGAGGATGTTGATCACGATGCCGGCAAGGATTCCGCCGCCGATGGTCCAGAGCATGATCGGCGCGTAGGGGCGGTCCGTCAGTGCGCCGAAGCCGCTGCCGAGCAGTAGACCGAGGTAGATCGAGTACCCGAGTACCGCAACGATCCCGAGGATCCAGGCGCTCTTCTCCTGTGCCGACACAGCCACTCCCATGTAAAAATTATTTGACACGGTCAAGCTATGCCTACCCCTGAGCTGTGTCAAGAATTGTTTACATGACGGGGCATTGTCTTCGGCGTCACTGGTCGAAGTGCGTCGTCGGGTCCTTGGCGTTGACGGACCGCACGACGGCGGCGGCGACGTCGCGCGACTTCATGTTTCGGGCGCTGGAAGCGGCTTTCAGGATCATCATGGCCTGTTCCTGACTCGATCTGTTCTGCCCCATGATGATGCCGACGGCAAGATCGATCGTTGTCCGTGACTGCATCGCCGTCGTGAGGTTCTGGCCGGCGTCGGTCAGGTGCGCGACCCGCACGGCAAGCCGGAGGCCTTGCGAAGCCTCCCGGGCGAACTGCTGCGCATCGTCGATGCTCCCCGCGTCGAACGCATCCGCTGTGGGGGCGTAGAGGTTCAGGGCCGCTGCGGCCTCACCGTCGAGGAGGATCGGCACAGCGAGGATGGACCGGACCTTGTGAGCCACGACTGCCTGGAAGTAGTCCGTCCACCGGTTGTCCGACAACACATCCTCGACGTACACCGTCGTCCTGGTGCGTGCAGCTGTCAGGCAGGGGCCGTCACCGAATCCGTATTGGAGTTCATCCATCGAGTGGGCTGATGGGCTGCTGCTGGCGACCGTCCCGTGCTTGCGGGGTCGCAGCAGCGTCACCCCGCACGCGATCCCGTGGCCAGGGTCCCCAGGGCCTGAGAGGCGCGTGGCGGCGAGGGTTGCGAGCCCGGTCAGGAACTCCGTCACATCGGCGCTGTCGAGCACGAGGTCCTGCAGGATGGCCGCCGTCTCCACCTCGGGGCCACCAGTCTCACGGCCCTGCCACCATTGCTGTGCATGGTGTTCGTGACGTGTGCTGAATCCGGCTTGCGCCGTCTCGAAAAAAGCTTCATTGTTCGAGGTCATGAGGGATGCCACCTCGGTCGTCGCGTGCACTGAGCTCGTACACCGAGCTGGAGCAGAACCGGGCGCATCACTGCCCGGGCCAGCTCCGCCGCCACTGCTTAACGACATTGCCGCAACCCTACCCGCGTCCTCCACGCAGACATAGAATCGGCACCGATCTGGCGTGCCCGATGGGACCGGGCGCGCGACGAAGCGACGATGATGGCTGCTGCGCGCTCCGCCCTGTTCATGGTCGTGCGTCAGGCGTACCCTGACAGCCCGCCTTCATCCTGTCGGTGACCCGGTCATGGTCTCCTGGACGCACCTGATTCGTCGTCCGCATCATCGGACGTTCTCCTCGAGCCTTCCCACAATGACGAGAGATCATCATGTTCAGCAGGGATATCACCGCGGGACGGGCCGCGTCCTCGCGATCAGGAGTTCACGGTCGGCCGCGTGCCGTCGTGATGCTCCTCGTCGGGATCCTGGTCGGAACCCTGAACGCCTGTGGCGCCCCCGAGGAATCGGGGGCCGAGAATGTCTGGTCGCTGACGAGCCCTGATCCGTCGGTCGGAGATCGAGCGTTATCCGCCGAGAACGGAGCCCGATGGACAGGCGAGGGCCTGCGGGTGGGCAGTACCTCCTACGCCAGCACCTCCCCGCCTGGCCCCATCGCCACGGATTCCAGTTTCACCGTCAGCGCGTGGGCTCGCCCGGTGGGGCAACCCGCCGAGTACTCGGTGGTCCTCAGCCAGGCGGGAGACGTCGCCGGTGCGTTCTATCTGGGCGTCGCCGAAGGATTCTGGTCCTTCTCGGTCAAGCCCGACGATGGAAACGGAGACGACTTCGTGACCAACAGGGATCGGGAGACCCGGGTGAGCGTGGAACCGGACACGTGGGTGCATCTCGCCGGGGTCTACGACGCCGACAGTGGACGGGCTCGATTCTTCCTCAACGGCTACCCGGTGAGTGACCAGGGTATCGCCACGGACCGTGTGTACCAGGCAGGCGGTCCGCTGCTGTTCGGCCGGGCCCAGACGCGCAGACAGCCCTCTGACTTCTTCGACGGGATCATCACGGACGTGCGGACATGGCCTCGTCCCCTGGACGATGACGAGGTTGCCGCTGCCGCTCGGACCGCGGCACCCGCGGGAGCCACGCTGGACACACCGGAGAAATCCGACGCGTTCGTATGTCCGGATTCACACGGTGGTGTGTGCCTGGGCACTCTCGCTGCGGGGGACTATGCGACGACGTCCTTCGAACCAGCGCTCGCGTACACGGTGGCCGAGGGCTGGACGAATCGTGAGGACCTACCGGGTCAGGTGCTGCTGAGCAGGGTCGATGATCCTGAGGAGGCTACCTGGGGTGGCAGCTACATCGGCATCTACCAGGACGTCCGTGCACCGGCTCCCTGCGGTGAGAAAGCGCAACCCGGAATCGGCGCGAGCGCCGAGGAACTCGCTGCCTACTACCGCTCGATACCGGGCCTCGAGATCGGGCGGGACGTTCCGGTGACAGTGGGCGGGCTCACCGGAGTGGCGCTCGACCTCAGGGTCGACGATGGATGGGAGAACTCCTGTCCGCCCGGTGCCACCGACGCCGTTCCCGTCCTCATCGGAGGCGGGATCTCCGACTTCCATCACGTCATCGGCATCCCCCTGGAAATGCGCCTCATCCTCCTTGACTGGGAGGGCGGGAACGTCGCGATCGAGGTGACCGCCCTGCTCCAGCCGCACACCCTCAACGAGTACCTCGACCAGGCCGGTGCAGGCCCGATCGTCGACTCTTTCATTTTCGGACCATGACGGCCCGCCTTCGATCCCGTCCATCCGCCCGTTCCGGCGATAGGACCGCCGTGGTCCGTGAAGGCTCCTCCAAGGACGACTGCCGGCCCATCGGCAGGTACCGACTGACGGACGCCGAAGGATCACTCGACGCACGACGCACGACGCACGACCCACGACCGACGCCACTCGGCTGCTGGGCGGTGCTCGTCCGGGTCAGGACCGTCGGGGGGTCCAACCTGACGGCAACGCTCCGCTGATGGCTCCTCGTTCGGCATCTGTCCTTGCTGACCAGCCCTGTGCTGCCTGGCCTGCATCGAGCGTGCCTCTCGCCAGCCGCAGGCCGACGTCGGGATGACTCATCCCAGGCGCTCCGCCCCGCCGGGTCGATGCGCGGACGCTCCACCGTTCGTCAGCGAATCCACCTCCGCGGAAGACCCGGTAGTCTCCGTAGCGCGCTGGATCGAGCAGATCCCAGCACCACTCCCAGACATTGCCGAGGGTGTCGTACAGCCCGAAGGCGTTGGCCTGCTTCGACCCGACGGGCTGCGGCCGGTCCACCTCATCATCGGCGGTCCACGCGATGCGCTCGAGGGACTGGTAGTGCGGCCCCTTCGTGCCGGCACGGCAGGCATACTCCCACTCGGCTTCCGTCGGCAGCCGGTACCCCGAAGCTTCGGTCTGCCACGTCACAGTGCCTTCATCGAGCACATAAACGGGTGGGAGCCCGGCGTGAATCGACGCCGCGTTGCAGAACCTGACGGCGTCCAGCCAGCTCAGGTCCACGATGGGCGAGCTCACCGCCGATCCAGCACCTCCCATCACGTGCGTGTACTGGGCCTCGGAGACGGGGAAGGCCCCGATCTCGTACGGTTCGAGCTGCACGGACCACCTGCGTCGACGTCGAGCGTCATGCAACTCCACCTCGCCTGCCGGCAGCGGACGCAGTTCGGGAACAGACACTCCGTAATGATCCCACCGGAGCACGACAACACAGCTGGCCGACACCCGGCCATGCCGGAACGTGTCAGACAGGGGATCGCGGACGAGCACGCCGGCACGCCCACCGACATCACGCCCACCGACATCACCCCCACTGCGCCGCCTGCCGGGTCCCCATGCTGCCCAGGGGCGTGAGGGCCGCAGCAGCATGGGCCGGCAACGTCGTGATCATCGCGGCGGGCGTTGTCCTCCTGGCGCTCGCGGTATCGACGCTGACACGGGTGGGCCACGCCTGCTCCGAGAGCGCTCGCAGGTTGTGGTCGCTCCACGCTGGTTCGGTGCTATGGAGAACGCCGGGACGGGGTAGCTTCGAGTACCACCCGACCCCGAATCCGTCCCCGTTGGTCGTTTCGGCACCCATCCGCGAGTGTTTGCTTTGCATCACGATTGATCGGGCGGGTTTGTACAGTAGGTCTCCCAGGTTCAGAGGACCTCCGGAGTACGCCAGCCATCGGCACATGGGTCGTCCTTTCCGAGCCCATGGCACCACGACGGGGGCATGGTGGGATCACCTGGTCCGGGTGGTCCTGGCCGTTGCTTCTCCCCACCCTTCTCCGACGAAGAGGCCATTCAGATCCACGGCGCACACCTCGAACATGCTCGTTCCGCCTAGGACTTACCGCCGGCCTGGAACTCAGCTGTAGAGCAATCTAACCCCCGATAGGTGAGGTGCCGTCCGGTGTGCAGGCAGATCATGTCCTTACGCCTTGTGGTCGACCGGCACCGGCAGCCGCCGGCGTCGTACGAACGCAACAGTGGCTGCGTTCGTAACGGAGCCTGGACAACTTCGGAGAGCAACGCCGGATCGCTTTCAAGCTCATTCACGCAATTGAAGCAGCGACGAAAGTGGCTGCGCGATTCGAAAGCAGCGAGTTCACATGAGTCTTTGGGAAAGTTTTTGGGACATTATCTGGTGGTTCTTCATGGCCTATTTCTTCATCGTCTATCTATTTGTGCTGTTCGAAGTGATGCGGGATCTCTTCGGCGACCACGAGGTGAGCGGATTGATGAAGGCCGTGTGGGTCGTTCTTATGATCTTCATCCCATTCCTGACCGCGCTTGTCTACATGGTCGTTCGTGGCAAGGGCATGGCACAGCGCTCTCGCGAGGCATCAGAAAGACAGTATGAATCTGCCCAGGCGTATATCAGGCAGGTCGCTACAGTCAGTCCCAGCGAGGAGCTCTCGAAAGCTGAAGCCCTCTTGGGTTCTGGAGCCATCAGCGCTGACGAATTCGCACAGATCAAGAGCAAGGTCCAGGTCTGATCCATCGTTCAATTCGCGCCAGTCCGAAGCGAATGACGCGTGATCGCGTACTACAACGAGAGTTTCCATGACGACATGCTGTGGAAGGTGGGCCACATGGAAGATCTGAAACCTGCGGAGTCATACCCCTCGGCCCTGCTGGGACCGGCCGGCTTCGTGACCCGGACCGCCCCGTTGACAGCGAAATTGCCCGGGGCTAGGCTCGCCGCACAACCGAACGCCGGTGATCCCGACCGCTGTTCCCGCACCGCCCACAGGTGCAGTCGGAGACAGCCTTCCCGTGTCACTTTCCCACTCTTCGTTTCGCAATGGAGCGACCATGAGCAGTGTTGGTCTGTTGTACGTCGGCGCCGTCCTCTTCATCAACGGGCTCATGCTCATCGGGGTGGTCCCCGGCAGATCAGCGGCCATCCTCAACTTCTTCGTCGGGACGATGCAGGTGGTCTTCCCGACGATCATCCTGGTACAGGCCGACAACGACCTCCCGACGATCTTCGGTGCGGCCGGCCTGTATCTCTTCGGGTTCACCTACCTGTACGTAGGCATCCTCCAGATCACCGGGATCAGTGGCGAGGGGCTGGGCTGGTTCTCGCTGTTCGTCGCGACGTGTGCCGTGGTGATAGGCGCCCTCCAGTTCACCCTCGTGGGGGATCCCGTCTTCGGCGTCATCTGGTGGACCTGGGCCATCCTGTGGCTGCTGTTCTTCCTCCTGCTGGGGCTGGGGAAGGAATCGCTGACCTATGCCACAGGCTGGTTCACCATCTTCGTCGCCCATCTCACCGGCACCATCCCGGCGTTCTTCCTGCTGGTGGGCAGGTACGAGACGAACGCGGTCCTGGCGGTGCTGGTGGCGGTCGCTGCGGCTGCGGCCCTCGGGGTGGCATTCGTCCTCGGCAGGAGAGGTATCCCGCACGGCACGGCGTCGTCGCGGGAAGGTACTGCGGTCTCGCCCGCCTGATCATCGCTCATCGGGAAGAAAGGTCCTCCGAATGCCGATCTACGAGTATCGCTGTCCCCGGTGCGATGTCTTCGAAGTCGTCCGCGCCATGGGCGCAGCACAGGGAGTGGATGCCTGCCCCACCTGCGGGGAGCCTGCCGTGCGACGCTTCACCGCTCCTCACCTCGCCAGGACGGGAACTGCGGCGTTCCGATTGCTCGATGCGACCAGCCAGAGCGCATCGGAACCGCAGGTCGTCTCCGGATCGCTACCGTCGGCGGGTCCCCGCAGCGCCCCGCTCCACTCGTCCAATCCGCTCCATCGGAAACTGCCGCGGCCCTAGTTCTCGGCACGGCGACAATCATCAAAGGAGATGAAATGCCTGACGTCATATTCCCACTCGATTCGACCAGGAAATTCGAGGACCAGGAGAAAGTCGGACACAACCGCTGGCATCCCGAGATCCCGCCGGTCGCCACGGTGAAGCCGGGGGATTCCTTCAGGGTCCACTGCCGCGAGTGGTTCGACGGCGCGATCGTCAACGACGATTCCGCGGACGACATCCTCAACGCTCCGCTGCTGACCGTCCACAAGCTCAGCGGCCCGTTCGCCGTCGAAGGGGCGAAGCCGGGGGACCTTCTCGTGGTGGACATCCTCGACGTCGGTCCCATCCCGCAGGAGGACTCCGGGCCATTGGCAGGGCAGGGCTGGGGCTATACGGGGATCTTCTCCAGGAACAACGGCGGAGGCTTCCTGACCGAGCAGTTCCCTGACGCCTACAAGGCCATCTGGGACTTCTCCGGGCAGGTGGCGTCGTCGCGGCATGTGCCGGAGGTGTCCTACGTCGGGCTCATCCACCCAGGCCTGATGGGAACTGCGCCATCCGCCGGTCTGCTGGCGAAGTGGAACAAGCGTGAGGGGGATCTGATCGCTACGGATCCGAACCGGGTGCCGCCGCTTGCGCTGCCGCCCGAGCCCCGACACGCCGTGCTCGGAAGCCTGGCCGAATCCGAGATCGATCGGGTGGCCGCGGAGGCGGCCCGCACGGCGCCGCCCCGGGAGAACGGTGGCAACCAGGACATCAAGAACCTCTCGAAGGGCTCACGGATCTTCTACCCGGTGTTCGTGGACGGCGCGAATCTCTCCCTGGGCGATCTTCACTTCTCCCAGGGGGACGGTGAGATCACCTTCTGCGGCGCCATCGAGATGGGCGGCTTCATCGATCTCAGGGTCGACGTCATCAAGGGCGGCATGGACACCTATGGGGTGAGTGAGAACGCCATCTTCATGCCCGGCATCGTGGACCCTCGGTACAGCGAATGGATCGCCTTCTCCGGCACGTCGGTGACCCTGGACGGCAAGCAGCACTACCTCGACTCGCACCTGTCCTACCAGCGCGCCTGCCTGCACGCGATCGACTACCTCACGAAGTTCGGCTACAGCCCGGAGCAGGCCTACCTGCTCCTCGGATCGGCGCCCATCGAGGGCAGGCTGTCCGGCGTGGTGGACATCCCCAACTCCTGCTCGACGGTCTACATCCCCACCGCGATCTTCGACTTCGACGTCCGGCCCTCGGCCGCGGGCCCGCACAGGGTGAACCCCGGAATGGGCGCACCCAGATCGAGCAACGCATAGGAGGGAGGCCGCGGTCGCCGGGAGGAGTTCAGGCTCCCGGGCCGGGACCCGCCACCGGGCTTGCTGCGCGAGGTGCGGGCATCAGGTCTGCGAGGGCTTGCTCGCTCACCTGCCCGGCGAGCTGGTAGGTGCGGTCGATGATCTCCTGGCAGATCACGACGGCCTTGCGGTTGGTGCGCTGGCTGTAGCTGCTGATGCGGGTGAACGCTTCACTGGCGGTCAGGCCCGCGCGTGCCATGAGGATGCCCTTGGCCTGCTCGATGACGGCCCGGTTCAGCGCGGACGCGGCGACGGCCTCGCTCGCGAGCTGGTGCCGGTCGATGTGCATGGACCGTGTCAGGTCGACGACCAGCGCCCACACCCCGACGGACCGCCCGTCGCCGAGGATCAGATCCGCGGAGATGAGGAGGTTGCGCGTCTGCCCCGTGAGGGAGCGGATGGCGGTGTAGATCGACGCCGGTCCGCCGGTTGTCGTCACCTGGGCCCAGAACGCCTCGGCGGCGGCGCGCTCGGACGGGACGATGTGTGACATGCCCAGCTCGAGGGTCGGAACGACCTCGCCGCGTTCGTAGCCGTGGATGCGGTACAGCTCGTCCGACCAGTGGAAGATTCCGTCGGAGAAGTAGTGCTCCACGGTGCCGGTAGGACAGTCGAGGAAGGTCTCGACGCTGGACAGAGCCCCGGACAGGGCTACAGAAGGCTCATACGCACTGGTCATGGGACAGCCGTTCATTACGCACTGATCCCGGCTAGCTTCTTAACCACGACCAAGCAGGCACACTACCAACAGGCACCAAATCGACCCCCGGAATCCACCCCCTGTCGAGGAAATCACGCCTTCCGTCGTCGAGCCGCCGAGCGCGGCGGGGCTGCCCGGAGATGCGCGCTGACTCGACCGAGGATGCGGGCGAGTTCGCCTGCGTCCTCGTCATCGAGGGGCGCGAACAGGAGCTGGCGGACGGCCTCGATATGGCCGGGGAACACCGCCGTGAGAACGTCGCGTCCCGCCGGGGTGATCGCGACGACGGTACTGCGCTCGTCGTCGGGCGAGGGTGAGCGGGTCACCAGGCCGCGCTGGTCGAGCAGCTGCGCCTGATAGGTCAGGCCGCTCCGGCTGTAGACCACACCATCGGCGAGATCGGTCATGCGCAGGTGCCCGTCGGGGGCATCTCCCAGGCGTGCCAGGAGCTGGAACTGGACGTAGCTCAGGGCTCCGACGTCTCGGAGCTGCTTCTCGACCGCAGGGCGCAGAAGACTGCTCACCTCCGTGAAGGCGAAGTAGGCATCGAGCTGTGTCGGCGTCAGTGGAGCGGGTCCTTCGGTCATCCTCCGATTCTAGAGGGGTTGCTTCGAGTTCGAAGTGGTGTACTCTCCTTGTATCTGCTTCGAACTCGAAGCAACTAATGGAAGGCGAGACCATGAAGGCGATCCAGTACCACGAGACCGGCGGACCCGAAGTCCTGCAGTACGGCGAGATCGAGCAGCCCACCCCGGCCGCCGGGCAGGTGCGGTTGCGCGTCGCCGCGTCGGCGTTCAGTGCTGCCGACGACGGCATGCGTGCCGGGTTCCTCCCGATCCCGATCCAGCTGCCGCATGTGCCGGGCTACGACGTCTCCGGCACCATCGACGCGATCGGTGGCGGCGTCGACGGGTTGGCGGTCGGCGACCCGGTGATCGCCTTCCTGCCGATGGAGCGCGACGGCGGAGCTGCCGAGTACGTCATCGCACCAGCGGACGCGGTCGTCGCAGCGCCGACGAGCATCCCCCTGGCCGATGCTGCGGGGCTGCCGTCGGTGGCCTTGACGGCGTGGCAGGCGCTGTTCGACGAGGGCGAGCTGGAGGCGGGCCGGCGCGTCCTGATCGTCGGTGCGGGCGGTGTCGTGGGCAAGTACGCCATCCAGCTCGCCAAGCGCGCGGGTGTCCACGTCATCGCCACGGCCAGCCCGCGCAGTATCGACGCCGTGCGCGCTGCCGGGGCCGACCAGATCGTCGACCACACCGACACGGACCTGATCAGCGCCCTCGACGGGCAGGTCGACGTATTGCTGAATCTTGCACCTCTCGATCCGGACCGGTTCGTCGCCTACGTCTCCGCCGTCCGCGACGGAGGCGTCGTCGTGAGCACGACGGCCTTCATGGCGACCCCTGGTGACGACACCAGGGCTGTGCGGGCGAGGACTGTGTTCGTCCTTCCGAACCGCGACCGGCTCGCGCAACTCGTGTCGCTGGTCGACGACGGCGCGCTCACCGTCGAGGTGACGCGCCGGATCACGCTCCCGGAACTGCCCGCCCTCCATGCCGAGGCCGGCGCCGGGCGCGTTGCAGGAAAAGTGATCGTCATCCCGGCCTGAGCCGCCGCGGCGCGGTCCCCAGGTCTGAGCCGGTCGGGCGCGCTTCGCGCCCGACACCCGGATAGGCGTGGATCAGGCGTCGGGCTCGTACCCGATGAGCCAGTGGAGTCCGTGGCGGTCGACCACGTGCCCGTCCGACCCGCCCCAGGGTCTCTTCGCCAGAGGATCGACGACGGACCCGCCGACGGAGAGCCTCGCGAACCAAGCGTGGAGGACCGCAGGCTCGGCGGTGCCCAGCAAGGAGAGCATCAGCCCCTCGCAGCGCACGGTCGCCTCACCTGCGGCCGCGTCTGCTCCCGCCAGCGCCACGGGGCCGTCCAGTGTGCCGTGGGCGATGGCGGTCGGCGGGCCGTCCTGCCGTGAGAAGTCCTGATAGGTGTGCAGGGACAGTTCGCCGCCGAAGGTCTCTGCGTAGAAGCCGAGCGCTTCGCGCGCGGTCCCCGGGAAGCTGATGTAGATCTGGGGTGCAGTCATGTCTGAATACTCCTGGTGCCGGGTGGGTGGCTCGTTCTCGTCGATGCTTCGTAGACGGTCCGACCGCTCGAAACCCATCGGTGCATCCTGAACGGACTTGATCATGCTCCACAGGATCCGCCTACGCATCGCCGCGAGTGTCGAGCGATACATCCGGGGTGAGCCCGGTCGGTGTCCGAGTGGCTTGACAAGTAATATTGTCAAGTGGACGATGGTCACATGCAGGACGTCGAAGTCATCGAAAACGCGGAGGCTGCCGCAATCGTGCTGGATCCGGTCCGGGCCCGACTGCTCGGCGAGCTGGCCGTTCCAGCCTCCGCCGCCGGCCTCGCCGCCCGGGTCGGCATCACACGCCAGAAGATCAACTACCACCTGAAGACGCTCGAGACCCACGGCCTGGTCACGCTGTTCGAGGAACGCCGGCACGGTGGGATCACCGAGCGGGTGCTGCGGGCATCTGCTGCGTCCTATGTCGTGTCGCCGGCGGCCGTGAGCGCCTCCGCTGCTGATCCGAACGCCAACGACGACCACCTGTCGGCGGGTTACCTCATCGCCCTGGCCGGCCGCCTGGTGCGCGAGGTCGGCGCCCTGGCGCGCCGAGCAGGCGCCTCCGGCAGGAGCCTGCCGACCTTGACCATCGATACGCAGATCGGCTTCCGGTCGGCCGCCGACCGGGCCGCCTTCGCCGACGACCTTACCGCCGCGGTGCTCGACCTGGCCGCGCGCTACCACCATGACGACGGGCGCCCGCACCGGCTCGTCGTCGCCGCGCACCCCCTTCCCGAGGAGAACCGATGAACACGACCCCGAACGTCCCGTACCGCCTCGAATTCAGTGTCGAAGTCCCCGGAACCGCCGAGCAGGTCTGGCAGGCCATCGCCACTGCCAAAGGCATGAGCGCCTGGTTCCTGCCCACCGAGATGGAGGAGCGCGAGGGTGGCTCCGTGCACTTCTCCATGGGCCCCGAGATGGGCTCGGACGGCCAGGTCACCGGCTGGGAACCGCCGCGCCGGCTCGTCTACGAAGAGGACTGGGCCGCCCTCATGGGCAAGGACCCGGGTACGCTCAGCCCGCTGACGTCGGAGTTCCTCGTCGAGGCGCAGTCCGGCGGCACATGCGTCGTGCGGGTCACCAGCAGCGGCTTCGGGACCGGTGCCGCATGGGAGCCGGAGTTCTGGAACGACATGGGATCGAACTGGATGCCGTTCTTCGACAACCTGCGCCTCTACCTGTCGCATTTCCCCGGCCAGGAAGCTTCCCAGCTCGAGGCCGCAGCCTCCCACCCCGGTGACGCACAGACCCTGTGGTCGACGCTCCAGAGCGCGCTCGGACTGGGCGCCGAGGGGGCAGCGGTCGAGGTGCGCGGTGCTACCGGCACCGTGGAGCGGGTCGGCGAGCGGCAGGCGCTGGTGCGGCTCACCGCACCGGTCCCTGGGATGCTGAGCGTCTTCACCTTCGGCGACAGCGACAGCACGGCCATGGCGGGCGTCCGAGCCTACCTGTTCTCCGCCGAGGCGTCCGACTACGTGCGGCGTGAGGAACCGGCGTGGCAGACCTGGCTCCAGGGCCTCACCATCACGGCCTGACCATCCGCGCGGCGAGCCCGCGGGCCGCTGCGGGGAGCGCCCCGGGTCGGCGTCACCCTGTCAGGCGCCGGGAAGGGGCGTGCGCCGCCAGCCGGTGGAGTCCACCTCGATGACGGCCGGCACGCCGGGCGGCAGGCCGCGCGAGATCAGCGCCCCCTCGATGTCATGCGCGGCGGCCGAGACCACGAAGGTCTCCCCGCGATAGAGGTCCGCTGTCGCATCGACGACCGTCACGAGGTCCTCCCTGTCGGCGGCGTCGAACCGGCCGGCGATCCTCAGGCGTGCGAGCCACGCCGGAGGGGCTGCACCACCGTCGAGCAGGACGGCCGTCGCCGCGCACTGGAGGTCGGTCACGTCAGCCCTTCCGCCGCCGTCGCCCGTGCTCGTCCATGGCCCGCCGGCAGGCCTGGCGCAGTTGGTCGGCCGACGCCGCCCACGAGTAGGTGGCGGCCTGCGCCAGCCCCGCGCGGGACGCTTCGGCCCAGCGGCCGGGTTCCTCGAGGGAGCGGACGGCAGCGGCCACGGCGTGCGCATCGTCGGGATCGACGAGAAGCGCCGCTGCGCCTCCGACCTCCCGGAAGATCGGGATGTCGCTCGCGATGACGGGCGTCCCGGTGGCCATCGCCTCGATGATCGGCAGCCCGTAGCCTTCGGCCTTCGAGAGCGTCACGAGGGCGGTGGAGTCGTGGAGCAGGTCCTCGTACTCCGCGTCGGTCACGCCGTTGTGGAAGACCACGCGGTCCGAGCCGGCGGCAAGCGCCGCCAGTTCGGCGCGGCGGTCGGGTGTGATGCGGCTGAGCAGGCGGAGCGTGGAGCCCGGCAGCAGGGCCATGGCCCGCACCAGCGTCTCGACGTTCTTGTAGGGCATGAAGGAGCCCATGTAGAGCAGCGACGCCGACCGCGGCGCGTCGGGGTCGCGACGGCGCTCGGTGGGCTGGGGCGCGTTCCCGACGAGCAGCACGGGCCGGGACGTGAGCCGATGCCGCTCGATGAGCCCTGCCGTGGTGGCGGAGATGGTGGTCACGACGTCGGCCCGGTTCAGCAGGAGGCGCTGCGGCCAGTAGGCGAGGTGGTAGAGCCGCCAGAGCAGGCGCACGGGCAGCGGGAGGAACGACGGCGGCGTCGGGTTCTGGTAGTAGATGAGGTCGTGCAGGGTGAGGACGAGCGGGTACCGGCGCCCCCAGGAACCCATCGTCTGCATGGGACACACGACGACGTCGGGCCTCAGGCGGTTGATGCGGAGGGCGACGAGGAGCTCGGCGGGGGAGAGCGGACTGGTGATCCGCACGTGCGGTACATCGGGCAGGAGCGCGAGCTGCCGAGGGTCGCTGATGAGCATCACGACGTCGTCCGTCCGGGCGAGGGCGGCGATCAGGCTGGCCCCGTAGCGGCTGATGCCGTCGTGGTGGTCGGTGCGCGTGAAGCGCGCGTCGAACAGGATCCTCATACGGGTGCTCTCTCCAGGAAGGTCTCGATCAGCCGTGCCGCTTCGCGCGGTTTCTCGTAGTGCACGAGGTGCCCGACGTCGGGGAGGACGGCGAGCGTGGCGTCGGGCACGAGGGCGGCGAGATCGCGCTGGCTCTGCACCGACCCGATGTCGTCCTGGTCGGCAGCGATGAGCAGCACGGGCATCGCGAGTTCGCGGGCGCGGTCCCGGACGGTGCCGGTGATTGAGGCCCGGAAGGCCTCGAGCACCACGCGGCGGCTCGCGAAGGAGCTGAAGTAGGCGTCGTGCTGCCCGTGGATCCAGCGGCGCAGGACCCTGTCCCTCGTCTTCGCCATGAACACGCTCATCCCGCGGACGATCACCGGATTGGCCAGCAGGGCGCGCCCCGCGGGCTCCGGCAGGCGGTCGGCGGCCACGTAGTAGCCCTCGGCGATGCGCGAGGCCAGCCGGCTCGGCCCCTCGAGGGCGGGCGCGCTGATGGGGTTCACCAGCACCAGGGTCTCGGCGAGCTCCGGCTCCCCTGCCGCGGCCTCCGCCGCGATGATCGAGCCGAACGAGTGACCGAGCAGCACGCGTGGCCCCGGAGCGAGGCGCCGCGCCACGTGGCTGATGAAGCGCGCGTAGGTGGCGACATCGTGCGTGCCCGGCAGCTCACCACCCTGGCCGAACCCCGGCAGGTCCGGCAGGATCACGCGATGGCCGGGGAGTTCCTCGACGAGCCGCAGCAGCCCGTGGTGGTCCCCCCGGAAGCCGTGCACCATGACGATCGTGGCGCCCGGGGACACGCCTGGGCCGAGCGCGGGGTAGTCCCAGACCCGCTGCCGGGTGCCCTCCCAGGCGAGGGTCCGGACGATGCCCTGGCGCATCAGCCCACCCGGTCAGGGTGCGAGCCGAAGCGCTGGTCCCGGTCGAGGGCGTCGATCGCGGCAAGGTGCGCTTCGCCGAGCTCGAACCCGAAGATGTCCAGGTTGGAGCCGATACGCTCGGGGGAGCTCGCCTTCGGGATGGTCAGGATGCCGTGCTGCAGGTGCCAGCGGAGAATCACCTGGGCCGGCGTGCGCCCCAACTCGGTCGCGATCGCCCCGATGACCGGGTCCCCGAGGACGTGGCCCCGGCCGAGAGGGCTCCACGCCTGCGAGGCGATGCCGTGCAGGGCGTGGAAGGAGCGAAGCCCGCGCTGCTGGAGGTAGGGGTGCAGCTCGATCTGGTTGAGGACGGGCACGACGCCGGTCTCGTCGATCAGGCGCTCGAGGTGCGGCTGCTGGAAGTTGGAGACGCCGATCGAGCGGACCCTGCCCTCGGCGCGGAGCCGCCCGAGAGCGCGCCACGTCTCGACGTACAGGTCCCTCGACGGGCAGGGCCAGTGGATGAGGTAGAGGTCGAGCTGGTCCAGGCCGAGCAGGCCCATCGTCGTGTCGAAGGCCCGCAGCGTCGCGTCGAAGCCGTGGTCCTCGTTCCATACCTTGGAGGTGACGAACAGGTCCCGCCGGTCCCCGGTCTCGAGGTAGGCCCGGGCAGCGGCGCCCACGCCGGCCTCGTTCCCGTAGAGGGAGGCCGTGTCGAGCAGCCGGTACCCGGCGGCCAGGGCCGTGGAGCAGAGGCCCGCAGTGTCCTCCGGCGGGACCTTGTACACGCCGTACCCGAGGACATCGATGGCGGTGCCGTCGGCGAGCGCGGCGCGGGGCACGGAGGTGTTCATGGGGGAACTCTACCGAGCGTGCGCCGGTGGTCCGCGCGTCGGAGCCGCGCTGGAGTCGTGCCGGAGCCGCGCCGGAGCTCCGGAGTCCCGCCGCGGCGGTGTCCGCCCCCGGCATGACGTCGTTCCCGGCGGATTCCGGGTTATCCTGCGGAGGAGTTCGTCCGCAGGACCACGGTGCGTCTCCGGCGAGATGCCCGGGCGCTCGCAGGCCCTGGGCGTCCGCCCTCGGCCCGCCCGGCGCCGGTCCTCGGGACGATTGACGCATCGATGGCAGGGTCGCAGGGGCCCCGACGCTGCAGGGGGACACGATGTACGGAACCGGGCGCAAGCGCTTTCGGGCCGCGATGACGACGGCGGCGACTGTCCTCGTCGGTGCCCTGCTCATTGCGACCACGTCCTACGGCGGCGGCCTCGCCTTTCCGCCGACGACAGCGGCAACAGCGCCCATTGCATCCGCGACCTCCGCGCCGAGCGTCACAGCGACCCCGAGTCCGACTTCGACCCCGAGCCCGACGGCGAGTACCAGCCGGCCGGGGCACCCCGAGCCGGTTGCTTCGCCGTCCCCGGCGGCCCCTGCCGCGGGCCCTCCTGCTCCGTGCGTCGATCCCCTCGGGGGGCGGCTCGGGCTCGAACTGCCGGACCCTGACCGCACGGCGCTGCTGATCGGCGATTCGCAGTCCGCCGGTGCAGCCGGGGTTCCCGCCGACCGCACCTGGACCCATGCGGGGCTCCGCCGTGCAGGGTACGACGTCCGGTTCGTCGGAGCCGGTGGCATCGGGTTCGTGGCCACCAACACCAGCGGCGCCGCCAACTACCCGACCGCCCTCGCGCAGGGGCAGTGGGTCCTGCCCTGCTCGGGTCCCGCCCTGATCGTCATTCAGGGGGGAGGGAACGACGCCACCCAGGGTGCGACCGATGCGCAGATCACCGGCGGTGCCGGCGCCGTCGTCGACTCCCTCTCCCGCGCGTATCCGTCATCGACCATCGTCATGATCGGGACCCTGGCACAGGGAGCCGCCTACGGCGGTGGGCGACGCACCGCCGTGGACGGGTTGTTGCGAGCCTTCGCGGCGACCCGCCATCTCGCCTTCGTCAGCCCGGGCGACTGGCTCACTCACTACCAGGCGGATACCCAGCTCGCCGACACGGTGCACCTCACGCAGGCCGGCCACGACCGCCTGGCCGTCGTCCTGGGGACCCAGCTCGACAGCCTGCACCTGACGCAGCCCGCCCTCGCCGGCGCACACCAGGCGCGACCCTTCGTCGTGCCCTGAGAGGTCCTGTCGCCGGGACGGCATGAGGGTCCGCGGGGACCCGTTATGCCGGTGATGCCCGGCTCAGTGCCGTACGAGCCCGAATCCGCTGGTTGCGGTTCCGTCGGCGAGGTCGTCCGCAGGGTCGCCCCGGTCGGCAGCACCGAGCGCTGCTGCGCGGTCGGTGGCGCGGGAGCAGGAGATGAGGACCCCGACGGCGGCGAGGAGGGCGATCATGGAGGACCCGCCGTAGGAGATGAAGGGCAGGGGTACCCCGATGACGGGAATCATGCCGGTCACGACGGCGATGTTCATTACCGCCTGGCCGATGATCCACACGAGGATGCCGCCGCAGACGTAGGTGGTGTACAGGTCGCCGGAGAGCTTCGAGATGCGGTAGATCGAGTAGGCCAGGACGGCGAAGAGCGCGATGACGAGCAGCGCCCCCATGAGACCGAGTTCCTCACCGAGGACGGCGAACACGAAGTCGTTGTGCGCCTCGGGGATCCAGTTGACCTTCAGCCGGCTCTGGCCGATGCCGACGCCGAACATGCCGCCGCCGGCGAGCCCGTAGAGGGCCTGGGCGCCCTGGTAGCCCAGGCCGTCCGCCATGCCGTCGGCGGTGGGGTGCAGCCAGGCGTTGATGCGCTGCATGCGGTTCTCGCTGGAGACGACGGCGAGGAAGGTCCCCACGACTCCGACGACGATGCCCCCGATGAACAGTTTCGGGCTGGCCCCGGCGAAGAAGAACAGCGCGACGGCGATGAGGGCGAGGACCATGGCGGTGCCGAGGTCCTTGCCGGCGACGACGAGGCAGATCCCGATCGCCGCCCCGGGGGCGACGGGGATGAACATGTGCTTGGCGTAGCCCAGCAGCGCCGCCTTGCGGGCGAGGACGGCCCCTCCCCAGATGATCAGGCTGAGTTTGAGGAACTCGGAGGGCTGCGCGGTCAGGGAGCCGAACTGGATCCAGTTCCGGTTGCCCTGCACCTCCACGCCGAGCGGACTGAAGACCAGCAGGGATAGGCCGAAGGACCCGAACAGGATCAGCCAGGACAGTTTCCGGTAGGCGCGGAACGGAATGAACGCACACACGAGGAGGGCGACCCCGCCGATGACCGCCCACATGAGCTGCTTGACGAACGTGTCGTAGGGGGAGTCGCCCGCCGCCACGAGTTCCACCGAGGACGCGGAGAGCACCATCATCAGTCCGATGGCGACCAGGGCGAACGTCGTGGTGATCAGCAGGTTCCGGGCGTTCCGGTTCGAGTTCGAGCCCTGCGCCGTGATGCGCTCACGCAGGTGCTGCCAGCGGGAGGCGTTCAGAGGCTTCGGGTCAGGGCGGGATCGACCGGTGGTGGTGGTCATGGGGGTCCTAAAGGCAGAGGCCGGGGTGCGGGATCGGAGGGCGAGGGCGCCGCTCGTCCCGTGCGTCCCCCCGACGGTCCGACGCTATGCGATACGCCGGTGCCCGACTGCCCGCCGCGCCCGACGCCGCCGAATCCTTGCACGATGCTGCGTCGGCGAGGCTCAGGTCCCGGGTCGGCGGTGCGGCTGTCCTGCGGCGAGGTCGAGGCGCTGTCCTGTCCACGTGCGCCGGAGCCACCGGTCGTGCGAGGCGACGAGCACGGCGCCCGGGTAGTCGGGGAGCGCGGCTTCGAGCTGGGTCGCGAGCAGCAGGGACAGGTGGTTGGTCGGTTCATCGAGCAGGAGCAGGTCGGGCGGACTGGCGAGCAGCACGGCAAGGGCGAGCCGTCGCTGCTGGCCGATGCTCAGCACGTTCACCGGCCGGTTCTCGTCCCGGGGTGGGATGAGCCCGGAGGTGGGCAGGGGAACGAGACCGGCCCGCTCCGGCCCGACGAGGTCCTCGTAGGCCTGGCGTGCGGTCCGCTCCGCGCCGCGCCGGGACGGATCCGGCAGGTCGACCTCCTGGGCGAGGAGCCCCAGACGCAGTGACGGGGCCCGTGCGACGGTTCCCGAGGTCGGATCGAGGCGCCCGGCTGCGAGGTGCAGGAGGGTCGACTTCCCGGAGCCGTTGGGACCGGTGATCAGCCACTTCTCCCCGGGGCCCAGGGTCAGCGACGTGGCTGCCAGGCGGCCCACGACGGCGGCATCCGTGACGACGAGTGCCGGAGCGCTGCCGCCCCGTCCGGCCGGAGGCGTGCCCGCGGCCGTGAGGCCCTGGAAACGCAGCTCGTCGGGCGGCCGACGGATCTGCCGTTCCTCCAGCCGCTCGAGCCGGGCTGCGGCGTCATGAACGCGCCGGGAGACGGTCCTGGCGTTCCGGTCGGCGTAGAACTTCGCGGCGCCCCGGACCTCCGAGCGCGGGGACCAGTCCTCGTGCCCCACCACGTAGGTGCTCGGGGCGGCAGCGCGCAGGCGTCGCAGGTGTGCCTGTTCGGCGCGGTACTGGTGCTCCCAGCGCTCGCGTGCATCCAGGCGGGCGTGGAGGTAGTCGGTGTAGGTGCCCGTGAAGCGCACAACCCCGATCCCCGTCCCGTCGCCGTCGCCCACCAGGGGACCGGCGACCGCCTGCGGCAGCGGGGCCGGGTCGAGGTCCAGCAGGGACGTCACCGTGTCGTCGAGGAACGCGCGGTCATGGCTCGCGATCAGGACAGGGCCGGGCCAGCCGCCGAGGAGGTCGCGCAGGTAGCGCGCCGCCTCGTCGTCGAGGTGGTTCGTCGGTTCGTCCAGCAGGAGCACATCGGGAACGCTGAGCAGCAGCCAAGCGAGCGAGAGGCGGGAGCGCTGCCCTCCGGACAGCCCGCCGGTGGGCCGCGCCGGCGGCAGGTCGGCGAGGCCCAGGCCCGACAGCACGGCATGGATGCGGGTATCGACGGTCCACGCCCCGAGGTGGTCCGCGGCCTCGAGGGCCGCGGCGAAGGTGGCCGCCGGTGTGTCGTCCTCGGCCGCGCCGGCAAGCGCTTCGCCTGCTGCGCTGACAGCGGCGGCTGCAGCGCGCTGCGGGGCGACGGCGGACTCGAGCGCCTCCGCGATCGTCGACGCGGCTGCGAACGGCGGCTCCTGATGCAGCAGGCCGATCCGCGCCCGCCCGCCGGGGGCCGTCGCGGTAACCGTGCCGCCGTCGGGCTCCAGTACGCCCGCGATGATGCGCAGCAGGGTGGTCTTGCCGGACCCGTTGCCGCCGATCACACCCGTGCGCTCGGCGGCGACCGTGAACGAGACATTGCTCAGGACGCGTCGGGTACCGAACGTCTTGGAGAGGCCGTCGACGCGCAGGTGCGCTGCGGGACGTCCTGGGGTGGGAATGGTCATCGGGATCCTCGGGCTCGGTCGAACCCCTGCCGGGCATCCGCCACGGGCGCAGGAGAGAAGCGAGGATCAGATGAGCACGGGTCGAGTATAGCCGGGAGGTCGCGGGCGGCGCTGCCCATCTGCCGCGATCCGTCAGGGCTGCGGCACCCGCTGCCCAGCCGCCGCTACGGTGCCGTCCGGCGGCAGTACCTAGGCGTAGACGAGTCGCTGGGCGGACCCCTCGTCGAGGATCAGATCGGTCGCGAGGCCCGCCGCGAGCGCGCCCCGCAGGCCGTGGATCTTGGACTCGCCCGAGACCACGCAGATGCGACGGCGGACCCTCCGCAGCTCGTCGAGGTCGGGTCCGGTGCTGCGCCGGTTCAGCATCACGTCCCGGTGCGAGCCGTCCGCCCGGAAGAACATGGTGGCGACGTCGCCGACCACCGCGTCCTTCTCCAGCGCCTCGAGGTCGTCGCCGTCGAGGTACCCGCCGCTGTAGACGTGGCTGGGGATGCCCGAGCCGATGGAGCCCACCCCGAAGATCGCCATCGTCATGCGGCGCTGCAGGTCGAGGATGCGGCGGACGCTGCGTTCCTCCCACATGGCGGTCTTGGTCTCGGCGTGATCGAAGAATGCTGGAACCGGGAACTGCTCCACGCGTGCGCCGTAGGCCTGGCCGAAGCGGCGCAGGATCTCGCTCGCGTAGGTGATGCCGGTGGTCTGCGTGTTGCCGGCGCCGTTGAGCTGCACGATCGTGCTGTCGTGGGTCTGCTTCCGCGTCAGGTGGTGGCTGACCGCGCTCAGGGTGGAGCCCCAGGCCACGCCGATGATCGCATTGGAGTCCACGAGCGGTCCGATCGTGCGGGCGGCCTGGATCGCGACGCGGTCGAGCACGTCCGAGTCACTGACCGAGTCGGCCACGGGCACCACGTGCGCCTCGACGCCGAACCGGCGGCGGATGTGCTGTTCGAGGGCGGGTGCCCGCTCGGACGGGTTGTTGACCTGGATCTGCACCAGGCCCGTCTCCCTGGCCATGGACAGCAGGCGGGAGACCGTGGAGCGCGAGGTCCGCAGCTCCCGCGCGATCGCGTTCATGGTCAGGTCCTGCAGGTAGTACATCTGGGCCGCCCGCAGCGCGTCCCTCGACCGATTGCCGTGCGGTTGCTCGCCGGCTGTTCCGTCCGCGCCCGGACTACCACTCGTCGTCGTCATCCGGCCAGTCTGAACCTCTCGTGCACGTTTGTGCAATGCGGTTGACTGCTATTCCCAGTCCTCGAAGAATGAGAGGTGCAGCGCCCCTTCCAGACATAGACGTTACGGAGTAGTACCTTGAGCATTCCAGTCGACCGGATCAACGGTGAAGGCACGACAACTTCGACCCGCACCGTGGTGCAGAAGCTCAGGGAGAAGCCCCGGGCGTCCGTGCTCATCATCGGCGGCGGCATCAATGGGGTCGGCACGTTCCGGGACCTCGCTCTGCAGGGCATCGATGTCGCCCTGGTCGAGCGAGGCGACTACTGCCAGGGCGCCTCGGGTGCGTCCTCGCACATGATCCACGGCGGTATCCGCTACCTCGAGAACGGCGAGTTCCGCCTCGTCCGCGAATCGGTCATCGAGCGCAACGCCCTCATGAAGATCGCTCCCCACTACGTGAAGCCGCTCCAGACCACCATCCCGATCTACACGACGTTCTCGGGCATCCTCTCCGCCCCCATGCGCTTCCTCACCCACAAGCAGGGCAAGCAGGTGGAGCGCGGCGCCGTGCTCATCAAGGCCGGCCTCACCATGTACGACTTCTTCTCGCGCGACGGCGGCAACGTGCCCCGGCACTCCTTCGTGGGCCGCAAGAAGGCGCTCGCCGCCATGCCCGACGTCCGCAAGGACATCAAGTGGGCCGCCACCTACTTCGACGCCTCGGTGCACAACCCCGAACGCCTCACCCTCGACGTCCTTCGCGACGGCCAGGTGATCAACCCCGAAGCCCGTGCGGCCAACTACGTCAGCGCCATCGGCACCGGTGAGGACGGCGTGCTCCTGCGCGACGAGCTGACGGGGGAGACCTTCACCTTCCAGGCCGATGTCATCGTCAACGCCACGGGCGCCTGGACCGACAACACCAATGCGGTCCTCGGCACGGATACGCGCTTCATGGGTGGCACCAAGGGATCGCACATCGTCCTGGACCACCCGGAGCTGCTCAGGGCGTGCAACGGCACGGAGATCTTCTTCGAGCACGTCGACGGCCGGATCGTCCTCATCTACCCCATGGGGGACCGCGTCCTGGTCGGCACCACCGACATCGACGTGGACATCAACGAGCAGGCCGTCTGCACGGACGAGGAGATCGCGTACTTCTTCGAGCTGATCGGGCACGTGTTCCCCGACATCGAGGTGACGCAGGACCAGATCGTGTACAGCTTCTCCGGTGTGCGGCCGCTGCCGCGGCACGACGACACCCAGCCGGGTTTCGTCTCGCGCGACTACCGCATCGAGAAGCGCGAGGAGACGATGAGCGGGCGGTCCGTCACCACGCTCAGCCTCGTGGGAGGCAAGTGGACCACCTTCCGCGCCCTGTCCGAGCACCTGACCAACGACACGCTCGCCGCGCTGGGGGCGCCGCGCAGGGCGTCGACGGCGGGTGTCGCCATCGGCGGAGGCCAGGACTTCCCGACCGACGCGGCCGCCGAGCGCGCCTGGATCAAGCAGGCCGTCCGCCCCGGCGTCGACGAGGCGCGCGTGGAGGTCCTGCTCACCCGGTACGGGACCCGCGCGACCGATGTCATCGAATACCTTGCCGAAGGTCCCGACAGGCTGTTCAATTCCACCAAGGAGCTGAGCACGCGAGAGCTCGCCTACATGGTGGAGCACGAGCAGGTCGGCCACCTGATCGACGTCCTGATTCGCCGTACATCGCTTGCATTCCGCGGACTCGTCACCGGGGAACTGCTCGCCGAGCTTGCCAAGACCCTCGCCCCGTTGCTCGGATGGGACGCGGCACGGTCCGCAGCAGAGGTCAAGCTCGCCGAGTCGGTCCTCGCCGAGGCCCACCGGGTGCACGTCAAGAGCCTGATCGCGTAGCGGCGCCTGCCGTCCACGGGGTCGAACCGCTGCCGGAGGCAGCGGTGCAGTGCCAACGGCAGTGGTTGCCGGGGGGAGTCAACGGGTGCCGTCGAGGCGGCGGCACCCGTGAATAAATGAATAGAATGAGGAGTCAATGATGTCTCTGGAAGTATTTGTAGCCGAGGCTTTCGGCACAATGCTGCTGCTGTTGCTCGGTACGGGCGTGGTCGCGAATGTCGCGCTCGCCAGGACCAAGGGCAATAACGGCGGCTTTCTCATGGTCAACTTCGGCTGGGGACTGGCCGTCTTCGCCGGTGTCTACGTCGCAGCGCTCTCGGGAGCCCACCTCAACTTCGCCGTGACGGTCGGTCTCTGGGTCAACGCCGATACCGCCGAATTCGCTGGGGGCGTGGACAAGAACTTCATCAACGCGATGGCCTATCTGGCCGCCCAGATGATCGGTTCCATCCTCGGCGCCGTCCTGTGCTGGCTCTCCTACAAGCAGCACTTCGACGAGGAGCCGGATCCCGCCAACAAGCTCGGGGTGTTCGCCACCGGACCCGCCATCCGCTCGTACGGCTGGAACCTCGTCACCGAGATCATCGCCACCTTCGTGCTCGTGTTCGTCATCCTGTCCTTCGGCAACACGCCGTCCGGCCTCGGCCCCCTCGCCGTCGCGCTCCTCGTCGTCGGCATCGGCGCCTCGCTCGGCGGGCCCACCGGCTACGCCATCAACCCGAACCGCGACCTCGGTCCCCGGATCGCCCACGCGATCCTCCCCATCAGGGGCAAGGGCAGCAGCGACTGGGGCTACGCGTGGGTGCCGATCGTCGGACCGATCATCGGCGGCATCCTCGCGGGCATCGTCATCCAGTTCGTCTCGTTCCCCGCTCCTCCGGCCTAGAGGCCGCTCCGCGGCTACTCGCAGCCGCCGCGCGCAGCCGCCACGCATCGACACATCCAATGAAGGAGTAAGACATGTCGCAGCAGTACGTCATAGCCATCGACCAGGGCACCACCTCCAGCAGGGCCATCGTCTTCGACCACAAGGGCGACATCGTGTCCTCCGGCCAGAAGGAGCACGAGCAGATCTTCCCGAAGGCCGGCTGGGTGGAGCACGATCCCGCCGAGATCTGGAACAACACCCGCGAGGTCATCGGCAACGCGCTGGCCAAGGCCAACCTCACGCGCCACGACATCGCCGCTGTCGGTATCACCAACCAGCGCGAGACCGCCGTCGTGTGGGACAGGACCACGGGCAAGGCCGTCTACAACGCCATCGTCTGGCAGGACACGCGGACGCAGAACATCGTCGACGACCTCGCGAAGGACGGCGGCGTCGAGCGCTACAAGGCGAAGGTCGGGCTGCCGCTGGCCACCTACTTCTCCGGCACGAAGATCAAGTGGATCCTCGACAACGTCGACGGCGCCCGTGAGAAGGCAGAGGCCGGCGACCTCCTGTTCGGCAACACCGATTCCTGGGTCACCTGGAACCTGACCGGCGGCACCGACGGCGGCGTGCACATCACCGACGTCACCAACGCCTCCCGCACGCTGTTCATGGACCTCGAGACCCTCTCCTGGGACGAGTCGATCCTCGCCGACTTCGGCGTCCCGGCGTCGATGATGCCCGAGATCAAGTCCTCCTCCGAGGTCTACGGCACCGTCCACACCTCGCAGCTCCTCCGCGAGGTGCCGGTCGCCGGCATCCTCGGTGACCAGCAGGCGGCGACCTTCGGTCAGGCCGCGTTCGACAAGGGTGGCGCGAAGAACACCTACGGCACCGGCAACTTCATGATCGTGAACACCGGCGAGGAGATCGTGCACTCCAAGAACGGCCTGCTCACCACGGTCTGCTACCGGCTCGGCGACGCGAAGCCCGTCTATGCGCTGGAGGGATCGATCGCCGTCACGGGTTCGCTCATCCAGTGGCTCCGGGACAACCTGGGCATCATCAAGAGCGCCCCCGAGGTCGAGCAGCTCGCCACGACGGTGGAGGACAACGGCGGCGTCTACATCGTCCCCGCTTTCTCCGGCCTGTTCGCGCCGTACTGGCGCTCCGACGCCCGCGGGGCGATCGTCGGCCTGACCCGGTTCGTCAACAAGGGTCATATCGCCCGTGCGGCCCTCGAGGCGACGGCGTTCCAGACCCGCGAGGTGCTGGACGCCGCGAACGCCGACTCCGGTGTCAACATGGAGGACCTCAGGGTCGACGGCGGGATGGTCGCCAACGACGCCCTCATGCAGTTCCAGGCTGACATCCTCGGCATCCCCGTGATCCGGCCGAAGGTCACGGAGACCACGGCGCTCGGAGCCGCCTACGCCGCGGGCCTCGCCGTCGGGTTCTGGAAGGACACCGACGAGCTCGCGACCAACTGGGCCGAGGACAAGCGCTGGAACCCGTCCATGGACGACGCCGAACGCGACCGCCAGCTGCGCCTGTGGAAGAAGGCCGTCACGAAGACCTTCGACTGGGTCGACGAGGACGTCAGCTAGCACCGGCGCCTTCCGGGGCTCGCGGCACCACGAACGCAGCGCCCGGTCCGTCTCGCGACGGGCCGGGCGCCGTCGTCGGTCCCGCACCGGCCCGCTGGCGCGCACTGCTAAAGTGGACGCATGCCCCGGAACCTCCTGCTTACCTAGCCGCACGGTATCGACCGTGCGGCGGCCCCTCCTGTGTGAGGGGCTTTTGTGTGTCCGGCGCCGGATGCTCCGGACACCGCCGGTCCTTCCCGCGGGACGGACCGGAGGACGCGGCAGCAGATCCACTCGTTCCACCAGGCACCACCAGGTACCAGCAGGTTCCACGAGATCCACCAGGTTCCACCGACAGGACAGGTCATACAGTGAGCACCAACCCCGAGGTCGCCCAGCCGGACGAGAACACCTACGACGTCGCCGCCATCGAGGCGCGCTGGCCGGCGGTCTGGGACGAGCTCCAGGCGTTCGCCCCGGCGGACGACGGCACGCGGGAGCGGCGCTACGTGCTCGACATGTTTCCGTACCCCTCCGGCGACCTCCACATGGGGCACGCGGAGGCCTTCGCCATGGGCGACGTCGCCGCACGGTACTACCGGCAGAAGGGCTTCGACGTCCTTCACCCGATCGGCTGGGACTCCTTCGGTCTGCCGGCGGAGAACGCCGCCATCAAGCGCAATGCGCACCCGGCGGAGTGGACCTACGCGAACATCGAGACGCAGGCCCACTCGTTCAGGCGCTATGCCATCAGCGCGGACTGGGAGCGCCGCCTGCACACCTCGGATCCCGAGTACTACCGCTGGACGCAGTGGCTGTTCGTCCGGTTCTTCCAGAAGGGCCTCGCCTACCGCCGCAACTCGCCGGTGAACTGGTGCCCGAAGGACCAGACCGTCCTCGCCAACGAGCAGGTCATCAACGGCGCCTGCGACCGCTGCGGGACCATGGTGACCAAGAAGAACCTCAACCAGTGGTACTTCAGGATCACGGACTACGCCGACCGCCTGATCGACGACATGGAGCAGCTGAAGGGCCACTGGCCGGAGCGAGTGCTCGCGATGCAGCGCAACTGGATCGGCCGCTCCGAGGGAGCGCATGTGCGCTTCCGCATCGAAGCCGACGCGGACCTGCCGGCGTCGGACGTCCCGGTCTTCACGACGCGTCCCGACACGCTGTACGGGGCGACGTTCTTCGTCGTCGCGGCCGATGCGGACCTCGCCCTCGAGCTGGTCACGACCGACCGCCGAGCCGCCCTGGAGGCGTACCGCGAGCAGGTCAAGGGCCTGTCCGAGATCGAGCGGCAGGCCACCGAGCGGGAGAAGACGGGGATCTTCACCGGTCGCCACGCCGTCAACCCCCTGAACGGCGAGAAGCTCCCCGTCTGGGCCGCAGACTACGTCCTGGCCGACTACGGGACCGGCGCCATCATGGCCGTGCCCGCGCACGACCAGCGCGACCTCGACTTCGCCCGCGCCTTCGACCTGCCCGTGCGCACCGTCGTCGACACCGGGGCGGAGGACGCGGCTGCCACCGGCGTGGCGACCACGGGCGAGGGGACCCTCGTGAACTCCGGGGAACTGACCGGGCTGGACAAGACGGCCGCCATCCGGCGCGCCGTCGAGCTCATCGAGGAGCAGGGCACCGGCGAGCACACCGTCAACTACCGCCTCCGCGACTGGCTGCTGTCCCGCCAGCGCTTCTGGGGAACGCCCATTCCGATCATCCACTGCCCGTCCTGCGGGGAGGTCCCGGTACCGGACGACCAGCTGCCCGTCACGCTGCCCGAGGGGCTGCGCGGCGAGTCCCTGGCACCCAAGGGCACCTCCCCGCTGGCCGCCGTCGAGGAGTGGGTCAACGTCTCCTGCCCGTCCTGCGGCGGCGCAGCGAAGCGTGACACCGACACCATGGACACCTTCGTCGACTCGTCCTGGTACTACCTCCGCTTCGTGAACCCGCACCTGGAGACGGCGCCCTTCGACACCGAGGCGGTCAACCGCTGGCTGCCGGTCGGCCAGTACGTGGGCGGGGTGGAGCACGCCATCCTGCACCTGCTGTACAGCAGGTTCTTCACGAAGGTCCTGTTCGACCTCGGGATGGTCGGCTTCACCGAGCCCTTCAGCGCCCTGCTGAACCAGGGCCAGGTCCTCAACGGCGGCAAGGCGATGAGCAAGTCGCTCGGCAACGGCGTGGACCTGGGCGAGCAGCTCGACCGCTACGGGGTGGACGCCGTACGCCTCACCATGGTGTTCGCGTCCCCGCCCGAGGACGACGTCGACTGGGCGGACGTCTCGCCGTCGGGCTCCGCGAAGTTCCTGGCGCGTGCCTGGCGCCTCGGCAACGACGTGACGAGTGCGATCGGAGCCGATCCGGCCTCGGGTGACCGGGCTCTGCGGTCGGTCACGCACCGGACGGTCGCCGAGGCCGCCGAGCTCATGGAGGCCAACAAGTTTAATGTGGTGATCGCCAAGCTGATGGAGCTCGTCAACGCGACGCGGAAGGCCATCGACTCCGGTGCCGGCGGTGCGGACCCCGCCGTCAGGGAGGCCACCGAGGCCGTGGCGATCCTCCTCAGCCTCTTCGCGCCCTACACGGCGGAGGACCTGTGGAACCGGCTGGGACACGAGGCCACGGTTGCCACAGCGGGCTGGCCCGCTGTGGATCCTGCCCTGCTCACGCAGGAGACCGTCGTCGCCGTCGTCCAGGTGCAGGGCAAGGTGCGTGACCGCCTGACGGTGTCCCCGGACATCGCCGAGGACGACCTGCGCGAGCTCGCGCTGGCAAGCGAGCAGGTGCAGCGCGTGCTGGACGGTCGCGGTATCCGAACCGTGATCGTGCGGGCGCCGAAACTGGTCAACATCGTGCCGGCCTGATGAACGGGGACGGGACGGCCATGCGCGCGGGAGTGCTCCCGTGCGCATAGCCGTCGTCACCGATTCGGCCGCCGGCTTCGCTCCCGGATGGAGCGAACCGGGCGGCCCTGCCGAGGGCGTGCGCGTGGTCGCCATGCCGGTCCTCGTGGGGGACGAGATCCTGACCGGCGAGCACGACGACGTCACTGCTCCGCTCATGCTCGCCCTCGCCGCCGGGTCCGACGTGCGCACCTCCAGGCCGTCACCGGGCCAGTTCGAGCGGGTGTACGGTCAGCTGGCAGAGGAGGGCTACGACGGGATCGTGTCCGTGCACCTGTCCGGGCTGCTGTCCGGCACGGTCGAGGCGGCACGCCTGGCGGCGTCACGCGCGACCGTCCCGGTCGAGGTGATCGACACGCGGACCGCCGGGATGGCCCAGGGTCGCGCGGCCCTCGCGGCCCTCGCGGCAGCCGGTTCCGGCGGGGACCTGCAGGCCTCGGCCGCGGCTGCGGCCATCGCGGCCCGCGGCTCCAGCCTCTACTTCTACGTCCCGAGCCTCGAGCAGCTGCGCCGCGGCGGGAGGATCACCGCCGCTGCCGCGTGGCTCGGCACCCTGCTGTCCGTCCGGGTGATCCTGCGTGTCCAGGGCGGGCGGCTGGTGCCGCTCGAACGGATGCGGTCGGCTGCCCGCGGGATGCAGCGGCTCCAGGAACTCGTCGAGACCGACGTGGCGGGCCGGACCGGCGGCATCCACCTGACCGTCCACCATTTCGGCAACGAGGACGAGGCGGACGCCCTTGCGGACCGGCTGCAGATCATGGCCGGGTCGGGCCGTGTGTCGACGGCGCCGTGCCCCTCGGTGCTGGCCGCGCACGCGGGGCTCGGCGTCGTGGCCGTCACCGTCAGCGCCGGGTGATCGTCAGCGCCGAATGACCGGACGAGCCAGCTGACCGGACGACCGGGTAACCGGCCGGGTCAGGATGTCCACATAGCGCCCGCCCCCGGCCGGGGGTGTGTACCCGGCTCCTAGCGTGGCCTGATGGGAAAGCACCGATGGCCGACGGCCGGGAACGCGTGGGAGCCGTCACTCCACGAACCCGGCTCCGTGCCGCGCGATGAGGGTTCGTCCCGCGCGCACCCAGCCGGGGGATCCGTGGCTGGGGACGTCGACCGTGGGGAGTACACGGAGTACACGGAGTATGCGGACTACGCGGAGTGCGCGATCCCCGATGCCGCGGGGCTCGCGGAGGAACCCGACGCCGATGCCTACGCCGATGCCGGGAGCGCGTCCCGCCGGGCTCGAGGACCGCGGTGCGCGGTGTCGCCGCGCAGCGTGGTCGAGCGGGAACCGCGGACACCGCCGGAACCCCGGGCGATCCGGTGGCGGGTGGCGCGTTCGGCGGCGCTCGTGTTCCTCGGCGTGGCCCTGGCCGTCGGGGCCGCGCTCTTCCTGATGCGCAGTTCCGAGCCGCCGGCCGCCGCCGTCTCGGTACAGCTCGACGCCGCAGAGGAGTCCGCGCCGCTCGACGACGGGCCGACGCAGGGCCGGGGTGACGGCGCTGCACCGCAGGATGCCGGGGGCGGGACGCCGGCGGACGGGAACGCTCCGGATGGAGCGCCCCCGGGAGGCGACGCCTGGCATGGCGTGGCGCCGCGCGCGTCAGCGGACCCGCCCCGGGGCGATGCACCCGCCGGCGGGACGGTCGTCGTGTACGTGACGGGGGCGGTGGCATCGCCCGGCGTCGTGACGGTACCCGTCGGGACGCGCCTGTTCGAAGTCGTCGAGCAGGCCGGCGGCGCGCTTCCCGGGGCGGACCTCGAAGGCATCAACCTCGCGGCCACGCCCTCCGACGGGCAGCACGTGCACCTCCTGGCCGTCGGCGAGGAGCCGAGGCCCGACCAGCCCCAACCGGACGCGTCCGGGACAGGGCGCGTGCCGGGGACAGCATCGGGAGGGGTGCCCGGCGGAGCCACGGGTGCCACCGGGGGGAGCGCCGGTCCGGCCGGGGTCCTCGACATCAACACCGCCTCTCTCGCGGACATCGAATCGCTTCCGCGCGTCGGACCCGTGCTGGGGCAGCGGATCATCGACTGGCGGGACGAGCACGGGCCCTTCGTGCAGGCGTCGGACATCGACGCCGTTCCCGGGATCGGACCGGCGCTGCTCGACGGGATCCTCCCCCTCATCGTGGCGCGGTGAGGAGGACATGAGGGGGACACCGGACCGTAGCGGGCACGGGGCAGCAGCAGGTCGGCGGCCTCCGGCGGACGGTGCCCGTGAGGGTGGTCCCGCCGGGCAGGTCCCGCTGCGACGGGACCTACGCCTCGTACCCTCGGCAGCCGCCGCATGGGCCGCCGCCGGCGCCGCGATCCACGGCGGGGCCACGGCAGTGACGGCGGCAGGACTGGTCACCGCTGCAGTTGCCCTGCTCCTGGCCTGCCTGATCTTCCTCGTGCCCCTGCGACCCCGCCGTGCGTGGATGCTGGTGCCCGCTCAGGTCCTCCCTCCTGCGGCGGCCGTAGCTCTGGTCCTGCTCGCTGCGGGAGGGAGTCTCGACCGCGCGGCGGCCGGCCCGGTGGACGACGCGGTCCGTGATGGCACCACGTTCACCGCCGTGCTCCGCATGACCGGCCAGCCGTCGCCGCTCGCGGCGGGCGCCTTCGGTGGAGGGACGAGGTATCTCGTCGATGCGGACGTGATCGGCGGGGTGCTGCACGGCAGGGCCTTCGCTTCCGCCACGCCGGTGGTGATCCTCGGGTCGGGGCCCTGGGGAGCTGTGGGCACGGGAGACATCGCGCGGGTGCTCGGAACCGCTAAGCAGGCCGATCGCGTCGGCCGGGCCACCGCCGTCTTCCTGCCTGCGAGCGCGCCCACCATCCAGGGCGCCCGGGGATGGATCGCCTATACGTCGGACCTTCGGGCGGATTTCCGGGACCTGGCGTCGCGCGACGACCGCGACGGCGGACTGCTCCCGGGCATGGCGCTCGGCGACCGGGCGGGGCTCGAGCCCGGCCTCGAGGCGGACATGAAGGCCACGGGCATGACGCACCTCACCGCCGTCAGCGGCGCCAACTGCTCCTACGTGATCGCCTTCGCCTTCCTCGGGCTGCGGGCGGCCCGCCTTCCCCGCTTGCCGGCGGCGATCGGCGCGGTCGTGGCCCTCGTGTGTTTCGTGCTGCTGGTGCGGCCGGAACCGAGCGTCCTCCGTGCAGCGGTGATGGGCGGTATCGGCGTGGCCGCCGTCCTCTCCGGCCGGGGCCGGGTGTCCCTGACCCTGCTGATGCTGTCCATCATCATCCTGCTCGCGGTGGACCCCTGGCTCGCGGTGTCCTTCGCGTTCACGCTCTCCGTGGCGGCGACCCTCGGACTCGTCACCGTGGGCCCGGCGATGGTGGAGACCTTCGAGCGGGTGGTACCACGGCTTGTCGCGCAACTGTTCGCCATCCCCCTGACGGCGCAGCTCTTCTGCACGCCGATCCTCGTCCTGATCCAGTCCTCCCTTCCCGTCTACTCGCTGCCGGCCAACATCCTCGCCTCACCCGTGGTCCCGGCGATCACCCTGCTGGGGATGGCGGCGGCGCTCACGCTGGTCGCCGCTCCGATCCTGACGCCGCCCCTCGTGACCGCCGCGCAGGTGGGCACGAGCTGGGTCGCGGGCGTCGCTGAGACCCTGGCCGCCGCACCGGCGGCGTCGCTGCCCTGGGTGCCGGGCGTGCCGGGGGCAGTGATCGCGAGCCTGGTGTCCGCGGCGCTGGTGCTGGTGATCCGCCGGGATGCCGTCGTCGCTCGGTGGCTACGCCGCGGCGGACGAGCTTTCAGCACCCGCGCGGGCCCCGAGGAGCCGACGCCGAGCCGGTCCGGCCGTGCACAACGCCGGAATGGGAGCCGGACTCGGAAGCGGAGTCGGAGTCGGGTCATGCTGCTCGCCGCTCTCCTCGGCTGCCTGCTGGGTCTGGCCGCGGCCTCGGTCCTCGCCGGGCGTGCCGGTGTACCGGAGGCACACTCCTGGGTCCTCGCCATGTGCGACGTCGGCCAGGGCGACGCCGTCGTGGTGAGGACCACGCCGGGTCACGCGCTCGTCGTCGACGCCGGACCGGACCCCGAGGCGATGGACCGGTGCCTGGACGCCCTGCGCGTCGAGGTGATCGATGCACTGGTCATCACGCATCTCCACGATGACCACTACGGCGGCGTCGAGGGCGCGGTCCGGGGGAGGACTCTGACCGCGCTCTACTTCTCCACGGGGGAGGACCGGCTGCCGGTGGAGCTGCAGGACGCAGCGACGGCGGGCGGGGTGCGCGCCGTGCAATTGGACAGCGCGTCGGCGCTCGATCTCGCCCCGCTGCACGTCGACGTCCTGTGGCCCAGGGAGGACGCCGTGCTCCCGGAGGAGAACAACGCGAGCGCGGTGCTCGAGGTCACGGCGCACACGGCCCGTGGCCCTCTGACGATCCTGCTCCTGGGCGACCTGGAGGAGGATGCGGCGGCGGCGCTGCTGTCGGGCCTGCCCTCGCTGCGCACGGACGGCGTGGAGGTCCTCAAGGTCGCCCACCATGGAGCCAGGAACGGGGGTACGGCGCTGCTGGAAGCCGTGCATCCGCGCCTGGCGCTCATCTCCGTGGGGGAGGCCAACGACTACGGCCACCCCCACCCGAGCATCCTGGACGCACTCGACCGCACACGGACGGCCACCGCCCGCACGGACCAGTTGGGCACCTTCCTCGTCGACGTCGTGGGCAGCACCCTCGAGGTCAGGCCGCTGCGATGAGGCCGCCGCGTCAGGGAGCGCTGCGGCTTTGAGGCGCCGCGGGGCCGTGACAGAGTAGGAGTGCACCTGACGGAAGGAAGCCCGCCCCGTGGCAACAAGATCCCCGGCCGGCCGCACCAGCGGTCCGAGTCCTGCACCCGCATCGTGGCGGGACGTGAAGCCGGCCGCCGTCGTCCTGCTGTCGGGACCCGAGGACTACCTCGCGGCGAGGACGGCCGAATTGATCCGCGGCCAGGTCCGCGCAGCGCAGCCCGACGCCGAACTCGTCCGTTTCGACGCCGGATCCTACGAGGGCGGCACCCTGCTCATGCACGCGAGCCCGTCCCTGTTCGGCGACTGGAAGATCATCGAGGTAGCGGGCCTGGCGCAGATGAACGACGCTTTCCTGGTCGACACGCTCGCCTACCTCACCGACCCGGCACCCGACGTCGTCCTCGTGCTGCGCCATTCCGGCGGGAACCGCGGGAAGAAGCTGCTGGACGCCGTGAAGGCGGCGAAAGCGACCATCGTCGACTGCCAGCCACTGAAGAAGGACGGCGAGAAGGCCGAGTTCGTCACCACCGAGTTCCGCCTCGCGCGACGGCGCATCGACGCCGACGCGGTGCGTGCACTCGTCGCCGCGGTCGGTTCGCAGCTTCCGGAGCTCGCGGCAGCATGTCAGCAGCTGATGGCCGACACCGCGGGCGACGTGTCCGTGGAGACGGTCGAGAAGTACTACGGGGGGCGTGTCGAGGCGACGGGCTTCAAGGTCGCCGACGCGGCCCTCGCCGGACGCACCGCGCAGGCACTGTCGATGCTGCGCCACGCCCTCGCGACGGGCGCCGACCCCGTGCCCATCGTCGCGGCCCTCGCCATGAAGGTCCGCGCGGTCGCGAAGGTCCACGGTGTCAGGGGATCGTCGGTACAGCTCGCCAAGGACCTGGGGATGGCGCCCTGGCAGGTGGACCAGGCACGCCGGGAAGCGCAGCGCTTCAGCTCGGACGCCCTGGCCCGGTGTATCCGAGCACTGGCGGAGGCCGACGCGCAGGTGAAGGGCGCGTCACGGGACCCGGTCTACGCCGTCGAGCGGGCAGTGACGGTCATCGCGCTGGGCGACGGCTGAGCAGCTGGTTCTGCCGGCTCGCCCATCAGGGCGGGCCGTTGAACGCCGAAGGGCCGGCTCCCTTGCGGGAGCCGGCCCTTCGATGAAGGATCCGCAGCTTAGAGAGCGTTGACCTTCTTGGAGATCGCGGACTTGCGGTTCGCTGCGTTGTTCTTGTGCAGCACGCCCTTGCTGACAGCCTTGTCGAGCTTGCGGCTGGCGGTCTGGAGTGCCGTTGCAGCTGCGTCCTTGTCAGCGCCTTCGACGGCCGTGTTCACGGCGCGGATGGCGGTCTTGAGCTCGGACTTGACCGAGTTGTTGCGCTGCCTCGCCTTCTCGTTGGTGAGGATGCGCTTCTTCTGGGACTTGATATTTGCCACGAATGAGATCTTTCTTTGTATTGCGGACTGGTCGTGAGGGTATTTCGGCCGATCAGAGACTGGACGGCGTGGGGATACCGTGTGGCGATCGGCCAAAGTGCCCGAAGACCTGCGCGGACACACAGCTATACAGGTTACCAGAAAGACCGCGGGAACCCGATCCGACGTCAGGCGAGGAGGCCGTCGGGGAGCGCCCCGACGACGCGCTCGAAGCGGTCCCGCGGGAGCACGGATCCTTCGCGCCGGATCGTTGCGGGGGAGACCCGCAGGAGCCGGTCGACCTTCACCTCGCTCGGACGGCCCTGCCGGTCCCAGGCGCCCGTGCCGATGTCGACGTACCGGCCGTCGTGCTCCCGGGTGTTGTTCCGGTCGCGGCTGGTCAGCATGAGGCCCAGCAGGTCGCGCCCGTCCCGCCCGATCAGGAGCACAGGGCGGTCCTTGCCCTGCCCGGGGTCGTCCTCGTAGGGCACCCACGTCCACACGATCTCTCCCGGATCGGGATTCCCGTCACTCGAGGGGGAGTAGGCCAGCGAGGCGGTCCGGCGTCTGCCCGCCGCCCGGGTGGCAGGGGCTGCCTGCCCCGCGGACCCGCCGCGCTTCCAGGGCGGAAGGCGACCCGGCGCCTGCGCGGGCGGTGCGCTCTCGATGCCGCGGACCACGCGGCGTGCCAGGGACAGGAACGAGCTCAGGGTGATGGCCATGGAAGGGATCCTAGGCGAGCACCGGCCGCCGCGCCCCAGCGGCCACTCGAGCGGCATCCGAGGTGCACGAACAGCACTCACTGCAGAGGTGAGTGGCTGCCCAGCCCAGCCGGACCGTGGCGGACGGCGACTTACCGTGGCGAAGTGCGACGGACCGTGACCTACCGGCGCGGTTGCCGTGGCCACCCGGCCACGTGGGACACTAAGGGGAGTGAAACGGCGCGGACCAGCCCGGCCGCCGTCGACGACGGCCCGGCTGCGGACTGCACGCCGGCCCTGTCCCGTAACAGTGAGGAACCTACGTGTCACCCATGGCCCGCACCGCGCCGGTGCCCGCCGCCACCGATCCGGCGATCATCAGGAATTTCTGCATCATCGCCCACATCGATCACGGGAAGTCCACGCTGGCGGACCGCATGCTCCAGCTCACCGGAGCCGTGGAGCAGCGGGACATGAAGGCGCAGTACCTCGACCGGATGGATATCGAGCGCGAGCGCGGCATCACCATCAAATCCCAGGCCGTGCGCCTGCCGTGGGAGGTCGACGGCACCGCCTACGCGCTGAACATGATCGACACGCCGGGGCACGTCGACTTCACCTACGAGGTCTCCCGCTCCCTCGCGGCCTGTGAAGGCGCGATCCTGCTCGTCGACGCGGCGCAGGGTATCGAGGCCCAGACACTCGCGAACCTGTACCTCGCGATGGAGAACAACCTCACGATCATCCCCGTGCTGAACAAGATCGACCTGCCGGCCGCCCAGCCCGAGAAGTATGCCGCGGAACTGGCGAGCCTGATCGGCGGCGAACCCGAGGACGTGCTGAGGGTGTCCGGCAAGACCGGCATGGGTGTCGAGGTGCTCATGGACAAGATCGTCCGCGACCTCCCCGCCCCCACCGGGAACCCTGACGCACCCGCTCGCGCCATGATCTTCGACTCGGTCTACGACACCTACCGCGGCGTCGTCACCTACGTGAGAGTCGTCGACGGCAAGCTGAGCCCCCGCGAGCGCATCCAGATGATGTCCACCCGTGCCAGTCATGAGCTGCTCGAGATCGGTGTCAGCTCTCCCGAGCCGACGCCGTCCAAGGGCCTGGGCGTGGGCGAGGTGGGCTACCTCATCACCGGCGTCAAGGACGTCCGCCAGTCGAAGGTCGGCGACACCGTCACCAATCTCGCCAAGCCGGCCGCGGAGTCGCTCGGCGGCTACCAGGACCCCAAGCCGATGGTCTTCTCCGGGCTCTACCCCCTCGACGGTACGGACTACCCCGTGCTGCGCGACGCCCTGGACAAGTTCACCCTGAACGACGCCGCCCTGGTGTACGAGCCGGAGACGTCCGCAGCGCTCGGGTTCGGTTTCCGTGTCGGCTTCCTGGGACTGCTGCACCTCGAGATCACGCGCGAGCGCCTCGAGCGGGAGTACAACCTCGACCTGATCTCCACGGCGCCCAACGTCGAGTACGAGGTGACCCTCGAGGACAAGCGTGCCCTCAGGGTCACCAACCCGAGCGAGTACCCGGTGGGCAAGATCGCCGAGGTGCGCGAACCGATGGTGTCCGCGACCATTCTCGCGCCGTCGGAGTTCATCGGCGCCATCATGGAGCTGTGCCAGCAGCGCCGCGGCGTGCTCGGCGGCATGGACTACCTGTCCGAGGACCGCGTCGAGATCCGCTACCGGCTGCCCCTCGCGGAGATCGTCTTCGACTTCTTCGACCTGCTGAAGTCGAAGACCCGCGGCTACGGCTCCCTCGACTGGAAGGCCGACGGCGACCAGGTGGCCGACCTGGTCAAGGTGGACATCCTCCTGCAGGGCGAGCAGGTGGACGCCTTCAGTGCCATCACCCACCGGGACAAGGCCTACGCGTACGGCGTGATGATGACGGGCAAGCTGCGCGAGCTCATCCCGCGCCAGCAGTTCGAGGTGCCCATCCAGGCCGCCATCGGGGCGCGGATCATCGCGCGCGAGAGCATCAGGGCCATCCGCAAGGACGTCCTGGCAAAGTGCTACGGCGGAGACATCACCCGCAAGCGCAAGCTCCTCGAGAAGCAGAAGGAGGGCAAGAAGCGCATGAAGATGGTGGGCCGCGTCGAGGTCCCCCAGGAAGCCTTCATCGCAGCCCTGTCCTCCGACGAGTCGAAGGACAAAACGAAGAAGTGACGCGGATCGGTTACCAGGGGACCCGCCAGCATGCCTAGCGCCCTGCCGCTCGGCCTGCCGGCGCCCGACGACGGCCTCCTGCCGCCCGCAGCGGCGGACGGAGCGCTCGAGCGTGCCTTCTGCCTGTACGTGCACATCCCCTTCTGCGCCGTCCGCTGCGGCTACTGCGACTTCAACACGTACACGGCCACCGAGCTCGGCGGCGGAGCGTCGCAGGACGCCTACGCGGGATCGGTGCTCGAGGAGATCGCACTCGGGGCCCGAGTTCTCGAGTCCTCCGGGGTACCGGCCCGCCCCCTCTCCACCGTCTTCTTCGGCGGCGGGACCCCGACACTGCTCCCCGCCGATGACCTCGCCTCGATCCTCCGTGCGGCGCGTGCCACGTGGGGGCTGGCGCCGCACGCCGAGGTCACCACCGAGGCCAATCCCGACTCCGTCACCCCCGAATCGCTGCGGATCCTGCGCGACGCCGGGTTCACCCGGGTGTCCTTCGGCATGCAGTCGGCCGTCCCGCACGTCCTCGCGGTGCTCGACCGCACGCACTCACCCGAGCGCGTGCCGCAGGCAGTGCAGTGGGCGCGCGAGGCCGGCCTCAGCGTCAGCCTCGATCTGATCTACGGCACGCCGGGGGAGTCGCTCGAGGACTGGCGCACGTCGCTCGCCACCGCGCTGTCCTACGGTCCCGACCACATCTCCGCCTACGCCCTCATCATCGAGGACGGAACACGGCTCGCCTCGCGGATCCGGCGCGGCCAGATGCCGCCCATCGACGACGACGACCACGCCGACAAGTACGCCCTCGCCGAGGAGATGCTCACCGCCGCCGGCCTGCACTGGTACGAGGTGAGCAACTGGGCGCGGACCCCCGCGGACGAGTGCCGGCACAATCTGGCCTACTGGCGCGGCAGCGACTGGTGGGGGGCCGGTCCGGGCGCGCACTCCCATGTCGGCGGCACCCGCTGGTGGAACGTCAAGCACCCGCGGCCCTACGCGGAGGCGCTCGGTGTCGGCCGCTCACCTGCTGCGGGGCGCGAGGTGCTGTCCGCGGAGGACCGCTACGTCGAGGACGTCATGCTGCGCGTGCGGCTGCGCGAGGGGCTGCCCACGGAGTCGCTGGCGACGGCGGGGCGCAGGGCCGTCGCGGGGCTGATCGCCGACGGACTCGTGGACCCGGCCGCCGCGTTCGCGGGCCGCGTGGTCCTGACCCTCGACGGCAGGCTGCTCGCGGACGCCGTCGTGCGGAGACTGCTGCCGGACTGACGTCCGCTCAGCGGATCAGGCGCAGGTTCAGGGCGTACCGGTACGGCCGCCCCCGGTTGACGTGGATGCCCGCATTGACCGAGAAGATCGTGATGACGACCCAGATGAGCGCGTTGACGACGGCGAAGACGCCCCCGATGTCCGGGACGAGCGACAGGAGCCACGCCACGAGGGCCAGGGCTGTCGGCGGAAGCGTGAAGTTCAGCGCCTCCTTGGACTCCTGCGCGGTGAACGGGCCACGGTCCTTGAAGATGAGGTAGATCAGCAGGGAGGGGATAAAGCCCAGGATCCCTCCGAAGTGTGCCAGCGTGGCGTACTGTCGGTCCTCGGACGCCGTCAGGGGGAGTGCGGTGGCCGGGATCCCCTCGAAGGCGGGGCGGGACTCGTTCCGGCCGTGGTGCTGGTGGTCGGCGGTGTTGGACAACTTCGATTCCTTTGGTAACTGGTGGAAACTCTCCCCCGGAGTGTGCTCCAAGGATACGGGGTGGCCCGGGCCGTCCGGCTCACGTGGTCCCGGGCGGTGCGGTCAGGAAGTCGATGACTTCCTCGACCCGGCCCAGCAGCGACGGCTCCAGGTCGGCGTACGTGCTGACGCCCGCGAGGATCCGCTGCCAACCGTGCGCGACGGCGGCCTGGTCGTGGTGCGGCCAGCCGAGACCGGCGAGGATGCCCGTCTTCCAGTCCTGGTGGCGCGGCACCACTGGCCAGGCGTCGAGTCCGAGAGCCGCCGGCCTCACGGCCTGCCAGACGTCCACGTAGGGGTGGCCCACGATCAGGACGTGGTTGCGGGCGCCGGCCACGGTCATGGCCTGCTGCGCGATGCGCCACTCCTTGGTCTGCGGCAGCAGGTGGTCGACGAGGATCCCGAGCCGGCGCTCCGGCCCCGGCCCGAACGCCCGCACGGCCCCCTCGAGGTCGTCGACGCCGTGCAGCGGCTCCACGACGATGCCCTCGAGCCGGAGGTCGTCGCCCCAGACCTTCTCGACCAGCTCGGCGTCGTGCTTGCCTTCCACCCAGATCCGGCTGGCGCGCGCCGTCCGCGCGCGGGCCCCGTCGACCCGGACGGAACCGGAGGCGGTGCGGGTGGAGGCCGGCGCGGCGCGCGTCACGGGCGCGACGACATGCACGGGCGCGCCGTCGAGGAGGAATCCGTGGCCGAGCCGGAAGGTGCGCTTTTTCCCACGCCGGTCCTCGAGCACCATGACGTGCAACCCGCCGGACTTCTCGACGCGCACCACCGCACCGACGAAACCGCTCTGCACGTCCTCCAGGACCATGTCCTTCTCGACCGGGACGTCGGGCAGGGCGACCCGCCTGGGAGCCGCGATGTCCTGTGCTCCCCAGCCGTAGTCCATGCCGAGCCTGCCCTTCCGGTAAGGGCGCCGGCGGTGTGCCGCAGCCCGGGTCCCAATGCTAACAATCGCTGCGGACGTACTAGACTTGGCACTTGGGCGTGTCGAGTGCTAACCGCTCGGAACCACGCGCCCGCCGCGCTCGTGAGGGAAGGGAGAAGACCCGGAGGTGACACAGGAATGAGTGAACCACGACGCCTGGAGGTGCTCCGGGCCATCGTCGAGGACTACGTCCACTCCCGGGAGCCCGTCGGCTCCAAGGCCCTCGTCGACCGCCACGGGCTGGGCGTCTCGTCCGCCACGATCCGCAACGACATGGCCGTCCTCGAGGAGGAGGGCCTCATCGCGGCCCCCCACACCAGCTCGGGCCGCATCCCCACGGACAAGGGCTACCGCCTGTTCGTCGACCGTATCTCCGAGGTGAAGCCGCTCTCGGCCCCCGAGAAGAAGGCCATCCAGACGCTCCTCGAGGGCGCGGAAGACCTCGACGACGTCATGGACCGCACCGTGCGGCTGCTCGCGCAGCTCACCAACCAGGTCGCCGTCGTGCAGTTCCCCCGCGTCGGGGGAGCGTCCGTGAGGCACATCGAGTTCGTGCTCCTCGCGCCGCAGCAGATCCTCGTGGTCCTCATCGCGAGCAACGGCACCGTGCAGCAGCGCATCGTGCGGACGCCCGCCGCGATCCAGGAGGCCGAGCTCGCGGACCTCAGGCAGCGCATCCTCTCCGCGGTGTCCGGCATGAAGCTCGCCGCGCTGCCCGCCGAGCTCGGGGTCGCCCTGTCGCAGTTGCCCCCCGCGCTGAGGGCGCACGGGGGTACGATCATCAGGGCACTCGAACAGCTCGCAGGGCTCGGCCGCGACGACCGGATCCTGCTGGCGGGGACGGCGAACCTCGCCCGCTCCACCGGCGACTTCCCCCTGAGTATCGGCCCCGTCCTCGAGGCGCTCGAGGAGCAGGTGGTGATGCTGAGGCTCCTGTCCGAGATGGAGTACGACGCCCGCGGCATCTCGGTGAGGATCGGGAGCGAGAACCCGTACGGCGGCCTGTCGGGGGCCTCCGTCGTCGCGACGGGCTACGGACCGGACGCCGGTGCGAAGCTCGGGGTCCTCGGACCCACCCGCATGGACTACCCGACGACGATGGCCGCCGTGCGCGCCGTCGCCCGCTACCTCTCGAGGATCCTCGAGGAGTAGGCGAGTGCCCTCCGGGGCACCCAGACAATTTCCGCCGGAAACGGCGAGCAGCAGACAGTAGTCTCCAACAGGAAGTGATGTGCACGAGTGAGTAATCACTATGAGGTCCTCGGTGTGGCGCAGGGTGCGACCGGCGAGGAGATCAAGAAGGCGTACCGCAAGCTGGCGCGCAAGCTCCACCCGGACGTGAACACCGGGGAGGACGCCGCGGAGGACTTCAAGCGCGTCACGCACGCCTACGAGGTGCTCTCGGACCCCCAGAAGCGCCGGGTCTACGACACCACGGGCAACGAGAACGGCACGGACAACGGCTACGGCGCCGGCTACTCGGGCTCCGGGTTCGCGTTCCAGGACATCTTCGAGACCTTCTTCGGCGGGGGCGGCCAGCAGGCCGGCGCCCCGACCAGGACCCGCCGGGGGCAGGACGCCCTGATCAACGTGCGGATCGACCTGAAGGACGCCGTGTTCGGCGCCAACAAGAAGATCGAGGTGGACACCGCGGAGGTGTGCCCCACGTGCGACGGCAGCTGCTGCCAGCCCGGCACGTCCGTGCGCACCTGCGACATCTGCGGCGGTTCCGGCCAGGTCCAGCGCGCCGTGCGGTCCATCCTCGGCCAGGTCATGACGAGCGCGCCCTGCGGCACCTGCCAGGGCTACGGCACCGTGATCCCGAGCCCCTGCCACGAATGCAGCGGTGAGGGCCGCATCCGGGCGCGCCGCACCCTGACCATCAAGGTCCCGGCCGGCGTCGGCACGGGCACGCGCATCCAGCTCGCAGGACAGGGCGAGGCCGGCATCGCCGGCGGGCCGCAGGGCGACCTCTACGTGGAGATCCGCGTCAACACCGATTCGACCTTCCTCCGCGATGGCGACGATCTGCACGTGACCCTCAGCGTCCCCATGACGGCGGCCGCGCTCGGCACCAGCGTGCACCTCGACACCTACGACGGCGACCAGGAGCTCGTGATCAAGCCCGGGACGCAGGCCGGGGAGATCGTGACACTGCGGGGGCTCGGCGTCACGCACCTCCGCGGTCAGGGCAGGGGGGATCTCCGCGTGCACCTCAACGTCGAGACCCCGCGCAACATCGACCACCAGCAGGAGGAGCTCCTGCGCCGGCTCGCGGAACTGCGCGGCGAGGAGTACACGGACGGGCAGCTCGCCAGCAGCGGCTCCGGCGTGTTCGCTCGCCTCCGGGAGCGCCTCGGGAACCGCTGAGCATGACGAGACCCCTCTTCTTCGGGCCGGCCGACCAGGTCCGGTCGGCCGGGCCCGGCGCAGCCTTCGTCCTCGGCGGTGACGAGGGGCGCCACGCCGCGACCGTGCGCCGGCTCATCGCGGGGGAGCGCATCGATGTCTCCGACGGCGCCGGCTACCGGATCGGTGGCGTGATCGCCGCGGTCGGGACGGGTACGGTCGAGCTCCGTGTCGAGACGGCGGGACAGGATCCGGAGCCGCGGCATCGCCTCGTGCTCGTGCAGGCCCTGGCCAAGGCCGGCCGCGACGAGCAGGCCGTCGAGGCGGCCACCGAACTCGGCGTCGACGGCGTCGTGCCCTGGCACGCGGAGCGCAGCATCGTCCGGTGGCGAGGCGACAAGGCCGAGAAGGGCCGGCAGAAGTGGGTATCGCTCGTCGGCGCGGCCGCCAAGCAGTCCCGCCGCTCGTTCGTCCCCGATGTGCACGGCGTGCTGGACACCTCCGGGCTCGCCGCCTGGGCGGCGTCGGTGGACCGGCTGGTCGTGCTCCACGAGGACGCGGGGGCCTCCCTGGCGGACCGGGTGTCGGCGCTGCGCCTCTCCGGTGGACTGGACGAGCCGTCCTCCACGGCCGTCGTCGTGGGGCCCGAGGGCGGCATCAGCGACGCCGAGCTCGGCAAGCTCCAGGACGCCGGAGCGCTCACGGCTCGCCTGGGACCCCATGTCCTGCGGTCGTCGTCGGCCGGGCCGGCTGCCCTCGTCCTGCTGAACCACCTGCTCGGCCGCTGGTAGTCACCGCCCTACCTGACCACGACGCTCTTGGAGTCGTGCGCCTCCCCGTCACCCTCGGGCACGGACACCGTGATCTGGTACCGACCCGCCGGCAGCGTCACGGAGAAGGAGTAGGCACCGTCCTCCGGGGTGATGTCCACCGACCCGTCGAGGAAAAGCCCCGTGCGGCCGCCCGCGGAGCCGTCCAGGCTGCGGTCGATGCGCCACGCGACGGATTCCTCGGAGGAGTGGCCCGTGCCGTGGATGATCAGGCCGGAGGTGTCGGCTTCCACGTCCTGCTGGGGATCGATGATCCAGACCGGCGCGAGAAGCTCGGTGTCCCGCGTCCACTCGCCCACCAGGTCGATGGCATCGAAGGCGCGGATGTCCGCGGCCCCGTCGACGAGGACGACGACGGAACTCGCCTCGCCGCCCGGGATCAGGCCCGCGTTGGCAGCGGCCGCGGTCGCGGTGAAGACGAGCTGCTGCAGCGCCAGGCGGGCCGCGTCCTCGTCGAGCCGTGGCGCGAACGCGTCGGCGGAGATGTCGAGCGTGATGACGTTCTTCGTGGAGATCGCCGAGCGCACGCTCGAGGCCTGCTGCCACGGGGACCGGTAGTCGGGGTCGAGGGGCGTGCCCCCGGTCATGAGCTGCACCGCGTCGGCGATGGGATCGCCGGTGGACCCCTCGGGAGCCGGGAGGAATTCGCGGAACAGCCGGTCGTCGCCCTCGACGTCCCCGAGCCAGTACACGGGCAGGAGCGCCTGCGCCGACCCGGCAGGGCCGGCCGCCGCGCCCTGCGTCCGGATCGGGGGACCGGAGGGGCCGGTACCTCCCGCGGAGGACGTCGGGACGGGCTCGGCGATGGCCGTGCTGGGCCCCGCGCCCTGGAGCAGACCGGCGTTCGGGACGATGAACACCGTGCTCGCGACGAGCACCCCGCCGGAGACGAAAAGGATACCGGGCAGCCCGAGGCGGCTCCTCTTCAGGGGATCCTGCTCACTCATGCCGGCCCCCTTCCGTCGGGCGCGCCGCTGCGCGGGTGGATATGGAATGTTCGCGGCCCACCGACATCGTGAGTCGGTGCTGGCGCGGACCGGGTGTCGGTCTGCGCTGCCGGACCGGTTTCAGCTTGGCACAGGGCAGGGGGACGTACCCGCACGAAGACCTCCTCGCGGCGCGACTGAAACCCGATCGATACGAAGCCGTTGCCGATTCGCGATGAAAACCGAGCGTCACTCGGTCGAGGTGCCGGATGCCCCACATCGCAGCCGGAGGTGACTTCCTGCGGGAATCAAGGGGCCTCTGCTCCTGTTGACGGGAGAGGAGGAAAAGGGCCATGGCGTAACATTGGCGCTACTGCCACCTGCGCCGATCAGCCCGCACATCCCCCGCGGGAGCGGCGGCCGGCAGGGGCAGCACCCATCCACACGAGCACGACTACTCGAATGAGGGCGATCAGAGGCCGGACGGCCGAGCTATGAGCGAATCTTCAACAGGCATCAATGCGGCAGGACTGGACACCAGGATGTTCGTCTTCGACTCGACGGAGCAGATGGTGCAGGCCCTCGGTTCGAACGACGAGGCCCTCCGTCTGATCGAGGACTCGTTCCCGGGCGTGGGCCTCCAGGCGCGGGGCAACGAGCTGACCATCACCGGGCCGTCGGCGGACGTGCTGCGCACCGAGCGGCTCATCGGCGAGATCCAGACGATGGCCCGCAACAACGCGACCGTCTCCCCGCAGGTCCTCGAGCAGCTGGTCACGATGCTCAAGACGCAGAGCGCGGCCCGGCCGTCGGAAGTCCTGTCCGTCAACATCCTGACGTCCCGGGGCAAGACCATCCGCCCCAAGACGCTGAACCAGAGCACCTACGTCGACGCGATCGACCGCAACACCGTCGTGTTCGGGATCGGCCCGGCCGGTACCGGCAAGACGTATCTCGCCATGGCCAAGGCCGTGCAGGCTCTGCAGCAGAAGGAGGTCAACCGGATCATCCTCACGCGGCCCGCTGTCGAGGCAGGGGAGCGGCTGGGCTTCCTGCCCGGGACGCTGAACGACAAGATCGACCCGTACCTGCGCCCGCTCTACGACGCCCTGCACGACATGATGGACCCCGATTCCATCCCGCGTCTCATGGCCGCAGGGACGATCGAGGTGGCCCCACTCGCCTATATGCGCGGCAGGACGCTCAACGACGCCTTCATCATCCTCGACGAGGCCCAGAACACCACGCCGGAGCAGATGAAGATGTTCCTCACGCGCCTGGGTTTCGGGTCGAAAATGGTCGTCACCGGTGACGTCACGCAGGTGGACCTCCCCAACGGCACCAGTTCGGGCCTGCGGATCGTGAGCGAGATCCTCCGCGACGTCGACGACGTCTACTTCAGCGACCTCGACTCATCGGACGTCGTCCGCCACCGCCTCGTCGGCGACATCGTCACCGCCTACAGCGCCTGGGACGAGGAGCAGCGCGCCGGACAGGCACGCTCGACCCGACCGGCCGGGAACCGATGAGCGTCGAGGTCAACAACGAGTCCGGGTACGACGTCGACGAGGAGTCGCTCGTCCGCCTCGCCAACTACCTGTTCGAGTCGATGTTCGTGCACCCCGAAGCGGAGCTCTCCATCATCCTGGTCGACACCGCGGCGATGGAGAAGCTGCACGTCGAGTGGATGGACGAGCCCGGTCCCACGGACGTGCTCTCCTTCCCCATGGACGAACTGCGCCCCGGCACGCCGGGAAGGGTCACGCCCGCCGGGCTGCTCGGTGACATCGTCCTCTGCCCGGAGGTCGCCGCATCGCAGGGCGCGGCCGCAGGTCACAGCACGAACGACGAGCTGCTGCTGTTGACCACCCACGGCGTGCTCCACCTCCTCGGCTACGACCACGCGGAACCCGAGGAGGAGAAGGAAATGTTCGGCCTGCAGCGGGAGCTCCTCTCCGGCTTCCTCGGCGGCGACGCCCCCCGGGAGACCCGCGCTTGAGCATCTGGCTCCTCGGGCTCATGGCCCTGCTCTTCGCACTCACCGCGGCCCTCGTCACGGCCGCGGAAGCAGCCTTCAGCTACTTGCCGCGCCAGGAGGGCGAGGCCCTCGTCCAGGAATCGCGCACCTCGTCGCTGCGCCGCATCCTGGACGCCCCCGTCGCGCACATGCACGCCCTGCGCTTCTGGCGCGTGTGGTTCGAGATGGCGGGGGCCGTCGCCGTCGCCATCCTGTTCCACGACCTGCTGGACAGCATCTGGCTCGCCGGACTCCTCGCCACCGCGGTCATGGCGGCCATCGGCTTCGTGATCGTGGGCGTCTCACCCCGCCAGCTCGGGCGGACGCACGCCCCCGCCGTCGTCCGGTTCACCGCGGGGCTCGTGGCGTTCCTGTGCGCCGTCCTCGGGCCGATCCCGCGCTGGCTGGTGCGGATCGGCAGCTCCATCACGCCGGGAGCGAGCCGCGACGAGGCTGCGTTCTTCACGGAGGAGGAGTTCCGCGAACTCCTGTCCCGGGCCTCCGACGCCGAAATGATCGAGGACAACGAGGCGGAGCTCATCCACTCGGTCTTCGAACTCGGCGACACCAAGGTGCGCTCGGTCATGGTGCCCCGCACCGACATGGTCACGATCGACAGCGGGTCCACGCTCGACCAGGCGATGTCCCTCTTCCTCCGCTCCGGCTACTCCCGCATCCCCGTGATCGGGGAGAGCTCCGACGACATCAGGGGACTGCTGTACCTGAAGGACGTCGTCGCGAACCTGCACGGACGGTCGGCGTCGAACCTCGCCCGCCCCGTGGACGCCGTCTGCCGTCCCGCCCGGTACGTACCCGAATCGAAGCCGGTCGGAGACCTGCTGCGCGAGCTGCAGCGCGAGTCCACGCACGTGGCGATCGTCATCGACGAGTACGGCGGCACGGCCGGGCTCGTCACGCTGGAGGACCTCATCGAGGAGATCGTCGGCGAGATCGTCGACGAGTACGACTCCGAGGTGCCCGAGCAGGAACGGCTCGACGACGGCGAGTACCGGGTGAGCGCGCGGATGGGCATCGATGATCTCGGCGAACTCTTCGGTATCGCCCTCGACGACGAGGAGGTCGACACCGTGGGCGGCCTCCTGGCCAAGACCCTGGGGAGGGTGCCGATCGTCGGATCAGAGGTCACAATTGACGGTATCGGGCTGCGGGCCGAGCGCGTGGAGGGCCGACGCAACAGGGTCTCCCATGTGATCGCGCGCCGCATCCCCCCGGAACACATCGAGCAGGACGAACGAGAGACGATAGAGGCTGACCATGAGCGACGTTGAACACCGGGCCGGATTCGTCTCGCTCGTCGGCCGGCCCAATGCCGGTAAGTCCACCCTGACGAATGCGCTGGTGGGGCAGAAGGTCGCCATCACCTCCGCGAAGCCGCAGACCACGCGCCACACCATCCGCGGCATCGTGAACCGCGAGGACTCCCAGATCGTCCTCGTCGACACCCCGGGCCTGCACCGGCCTAGGACGCTCCTCGGGCAGCGCCTCAACGACCTCGTCGCCGACACCCTCGCCGAGGTCGACGCCGTCGGGTTCTGCATCCCCGCCAACGAGAAGATCGGCCCGGGCGACCGCTTCATCGCCGAGCAGCTCGCGCGGCTGCAACGCAAGCCCCTGATCGCGGTGGTGACCAAGACGGACCTCGTGGACCGGCAGGCCCTGACCGAGCAGCTCCTCGCCGTCGCGAAGCTCGGCACCGAGGTGGCCGGCCCCGACGGCTGGGCGGACATCGTGCCCGTCTCCGCCGCCGACGGCTTCCAGGTGGGAACGGTCGCCGAGGTATTCAGCCGGCACATGCCGGAGTCGCCCGTGCTGTACCCCGGTGGGGAGCTGACGGACGAGCCTGAGGCCGTCATGGTCGCCGAGCTCGTCCGCGAGGCCGCCCTCGAGGGGGTGCGCGACGAGCTGCCGCACTCCCTGGCCGTCGTCGTCGAGGAGATGGTCCCGCGGGAGGGACGCAGCAAGGACAACCCCATGCTCACCGTCTACGTGAACCTCTACGTCGAGCGGCCGTCCCAGAAGGCGATCATCATCGGCAAGGGAGGCGCACGCCTCCGGGAGGTCGGCACGAATGCGCGCCGCGGGATCGAGGCGCTCCTGGGCACCCCGATCTACCTCGACCTGCACGTCAAGGTGGCCAAGGACTGGCAGCGTGACCCCAAGCAGCTGGTGAAGCTGGGCTTCTGATCGGCACGACTCGCCCGGCCCGCTCGTTGTGCTGCGGGAACGGGCAGATAGGCTGCGATAGCGCCCGCCACCGATTCCCCGGCCGATGCCGGGCGACCGGCGCCCGTGCTGCCGCGCCGTCATCCGCGGCAGGGGCGACGGCGTGACCTCCTGCCAGCACCGACCACGACCAACCCATCCGAAGGAGCCCGGGCATATGACCGGCCGATCGTCCTCCGAGAGCGCAGACAGCGCCAGCGACGCCTCCCTGGCGGGTCCCGCCGGGACGCCCGGCGTCTCGGAACCCGTGGGGCGGCACCTCGGCAGGGGAGGCGGGCACCGCGTCCTGAAGCTGACGGCCATCCTGATGGCGACGGTTCTCGTGGCCGCCGTCGTCTTCGTCGGTGTGCAGGTCCTGCGCCTGCAGTCGAACGTCCTGACGATGCCGCTCAACCTCGCCGAGAACCAGGAGTCGGCGCTCCCCGTTGATTCCAGCACCGACCCCCTGCAGATCCTCATCCTCGGCTCGGACACCCGGACCGGGAACAGCGGCGAGTTCTTCGGCGACGAGAGCGACTCCTCGGGTGAGGGGAACTCGGACGTCATGATGCTCCTCACCCTCTCGGCCGACCGCGAGGACGTCACGGTCGTCTCGTTCCCCCGCGACCTGCTGGTGCCCCTGCCCAGCTGCGTCAACCCCGACACCGGGGAGGTCTCGGAGGCGTTCGACCTCGGCCAGCTGAACGGGGCGCTCGACGAGGGCGGTCCCGGCTGCACCGTCGCCGCGATCAACAACCTCACCGGACTGTCCGTGGACCACTTCATGATGGCCGGGTTCAACGCCGTCAAGGAACTGTCCTCCGCCGTCGGTGGCGTCGAGGTCTGCGTGCAGGAACCCGTCGACGACGAGTACTCGGGGCTGTCCCTGCCCGCCGGCACCAGCGAGGTCGAGGGTGATCAGGCACTGGCCTTCCTCCGGACGCGCCACAGCTTCGGGGACGGCGGCGACGCCGGGCGCATCGCCGCCCAGCAGGCGTTCATGGCGTCCCTGGCGCGCAAGGTACAGGCGGAGGGCACTCTCACCAACCTGCCGAAGCTCTACACGATCGCCGACGTGATCACCCGCAACCTCACCGTGGACGAGGGACTCTCCCAGCCCACGGAGCTGCTCAAGATCGCCGACCGGATGAAGGACGTGGATCTCGGGAACATCGCGTTCGTGACCGTCCCGACCGAGCCCTGGGTCGAGGACCCCAACCGCCTCGTCCTGGACGAGGAGGCCGCAGCGCCCCTCTTCGACGCGCTGCGGGAGGACCGCGGGCTCACCGAGGATGCCCCGGAGCCCTCGTCCGGCCCGGATGCATCGGCCACGCCCTCCGCGCCGGCCGCCACGCCGACGCCGGAGACGCCCGCCGTCGATCCCGCCACGGTGCCCGTCCTCGTCATCAACGCGACGACGGACGCCGGCCGCGGTGCCGCGATACAGCAGCTCCTCGTCGAGGCCGGCTATACCCAGACCACGCCCTTCGCCTCCGTGCCGGCCGAGGTGTCGCAGGTCGTGTTCAGCACCGGGTACGACGCCGCCGCTGCCGATCTCGCCGCCCGCTTCGGCATCCCCGAGAGCCAGGTGTTCCTGAGCGAGCAGGCCGCGGGCGTCCAGCTGCTCGTCGGCGCCGATCTCGCCACGGGCGCGAAGGTGGTCGCCCCGCCGCTCGGCAGCGACCTGGAGGGCCAGACGGCGGACCAGGTGACCTGCCAGGCGACCTCGGGCCTCTAGCCGGCCCGGCCGGCCGTTCGACCCCGCCGACCGGCTGTCATGCCCTGTCGGATGCAGGGACGGGCCCGCCGAAGCGGGCCCGTCCCGGTGGCTCCTACCAGATCCTCACGCGCTCGGCGGGGTCGAGCCAGAGACCGTCCTCCGGGCCGACGATGAAGGCCTCGTGGAACTCGTCGAGGTTCCGAACCACCTGGTTGCAGCGGAACTCGTTGGGGGAGTGCGGGTCGACGGTCAGGCGCCGCTTCGCCTCCTCGGGCCGGATCTTCTGCTGCCAGCACGTGGCCCACGAGAGGAAGAACCGCTGCGTGCCGGTGAGGCCGTCGATCACGGGAGCCTCGCTTCCGCCGAGGCTCAGGAGGTAGGCCCGATAGCTGATGCCGAGGCCGCCGAGGTCGCCGATGTTCTCCCCGAGGGTCAGCTCGCCGTTGACGGTCCGGCCCGGGACCTCGGAGGGTTCGAGCGCAGCGTACTGCGCCACGAGCCGTCCGGTGAGCGCGTCGAACGCTGTCCTGTCCTCCTCGCTCCACCAGTTGGCGAGCCTGCCCGTCCCGTCGAACTGGGATCCCTTGTCGTCGAAGCCGTGGCCGATCTCGTGCCCGATGACGGCGCCGATCGCCCCGTAGTTGACGGCGTCGTCGGCCTCGATGTCGAAGAACGGCGGCTGGAGGATCGCGGCGGGGAACACGATCTCGTTCATGGTCGGCATGTAGTAGGCGTTGACGGTCTGCGGCGTCATGAGCCACACGCCACGGTCGATCGGCCGGCCCAGCTTGTCCAGCTGGCGGCGGTGCTCGAACTCCGCCGCCCGCAGCACGTTGCCGTAGAGGTCGGAGGACTGGACGTCGAGCGGTCCGTAGTCGATCCACCGGTCCGGGTAGCCGATCTTCGTGGTGAACCGGGAGAGCTTCTCGAGGGCCCTCGCCCGCGTCCCGTCGGTCATCCACGTCAGTGCCGTGATGCTCGACTCGTAGGCCGCGATCAGGTTGCCGACCAGCTCGAGCATCGCGGCCTTGTGCGTCGCGGGGAAGTGCTGCTCCACGTAGCGCTGGCCGATCGCCTCGCCCATGGCACCCTCGACCAGGGCGACGCCACGCTTCCACCGGTCCTTCAGCCGGGGCGTGCCCGCCAGGTGCGTGCCGTAGAACGCGAAGGTGGCATCGACGAACCGCTCGTCGAGGTAGTCGGAGGCCTGCAGCAGGACGCGGCTGGTCAGCCACTCGCGCCACGTGCCGAGGTCCTCCTCGCGCAGTGCGGCATCCAACCCGCGCACGTAGTCCGGCTGGTTGATGACGAGCTCTCCCGCCTGGTCGGGCTCGTCCGTCACGATCCGCAGCCAGGGCACGAGGTGGGCCGAGAGACCGGCCACGTCGTCGTGCTGGACCAGGTTGTAGGTCTTCTGGGGGTCCCTCCGCTCCACGCTGCCCATCGACGACGCCGCCAGGCGCGTCTCGAGCGCGAGGACGCGGGCCGTCGCGCCCGCGGGATCCTCGGTGCCGACGAGACCGAACAGGGTGGCGAGCAACTCGGCGTACTTCTCGCGGGTCTCGGCGAACCCGTCCTCACGGTAGTACGACTCGTCGGGCAGCCCGAGGCCCGACTGGTATAGGTGCAGCAGGTACCGTTCGGGGTTACCTGCATCGTTGCTGACGTAGGGCGCCGCGAGGCCCTGCACGCCGGAGCGGGTGAGGCCGGCGCTGAGGTCGACCAGCTCCTCGACGCTCGTCACCGCGGCGATGCGCTCGAGCAGCGGCAGGATCGGCGTGGCGCCTTCTGCCTCGATGCGCTGCGTGTCCATGAAGTCGGCGTACAGGGTGCCGAGCTTCGCGTCGATACCGTCGGCGGCGCCCGCCCGGCCCGCGGCGTCCTCGATGATGGCGCGGACGGCAAGCTCGGAGGCGTCGCGCAGCGCGGTGAACGAGCCCGTCAGCGGACGATCGTCGGGGATGGCGGTCGAGGTCAGCCACACGCCGTTGGCGTGTCGGAAGAGGTCGTCCTGGGGCCGGACCGTCGCGTCGAGCTGGTCCGGATCGAAGGTGCTGATCGTCATGGTCGCTTCCCGTTTCCTCGTGGTGTTCCTCGCGGTGCTGAACCGGTTCGTCCCAGCGCGGGACGCCCGGAAGCCATCCTATGCGCCGTGCTATCGTGGCAATGTGCGCGCACAGCTGACCCTTCTTCGGTGCCGCGGCGAGGCCATCTAGGACTTCAGAGTCAGTGGCCACCCCTCGCCGCGGAGGTACTGCCCGGCCGCGAGAACCTCATCCCCAGCAGAGAAGGCCGAACCCCATGCGAAACGCACAGAAGACCTCCGGTATGCCCTTCGGCAAGTACCGTCCCTTCCAGGACCAGATCACGGTGGACCTCCCGGACCGCACGTGGCCGGATCGTGTCATCACGAAGGCGCCGCGCTGGTGCGCGGTGGATCTCCGCGACGGCAACCAGGCGCTGATCGACCCGATGAACCCCGAGCGCAAGCACAAGATGTTCGACCTGCTGGTCCGCATGGGCTACAAGGAGATCGAGGTGGGCTTCCCGTCCGCCTCCCAGACGGACTTCGACTTCGTGCGGCAGCTCATCGAGGGGGACCGCATCCCCGACGACGTCACGATCCAGGTCCTGACGCAGTCCCGCGAGCACCTCATCGAGCGCACCTACGCGTCCCTCGAGGGCGCCGACCGCGCGATCGTGCACCTCTACAACTCGACGTCGGTGCTGCAGCGGCGCGTGGTGTTCAACCAGGACCAGGACGGGATCATCGACATAGCCCTTCAGGGCGCACGGCTGTGCCGCAAGTTCGAGGAGAACATGGGCGACACCTCGATCACCTACGAGTACTCGCCCGAGTCCTTCACCGGGACCGAGCTCGACTTCGCGGCCCGCATCAGCAACGAGGTGTCGGCGGTGTTCGAGGCCTCCGCGGATCGCCGGATGATCCTGAACCTCCCCGCAACGGTGGAGATGGCCACCCCGAACGTCTACGCCGACTCCATCGAATGGATGAGCCGCAACCTGGCCGACCGCGGCAGCATCATCCTGTCGCTGCACCCGCACAACGACCGCGGCACGGGTGTCGCCGCCGCCGAACTCGGCTACCTCGCCGGCGCGGACCGGATCGAGGGCTGCCTGTTCGGCAATGGCGAGCGGACCGGCAACGTGGACCTGGTGACGCTCGGCATGAACCTGTTCAGCCAGGGCATCGACCCGGAGATCGACTTCTCCGACATGGACGACATCCGCCGCACCGCGGAGTACTGCAATCAGCTCAGCGTGCCCGAGCGGTCGCCCTACGGAGGCGACCTCGTCTTCACGGCGTTCTCCGGGTCGCACCAGGACGCCATCAAGAAGGGGTTCGAGAGCATGGAGCGCGACGCCGCCGAGGCGGGAGTCGGTGTCGACGACCTGCCCTGGGCCGTCCCCTATCTGCCGATCGACCCCAAGGACATCGGCCGTTCCTACGAAGCCGTGATCCGCGTCAATTCGCAGTCCGGCAAGGGCGGTGTCGCCTACCTGCTCAAGAACGAGCACAGCCTCGACCTGCCGCGCCGCGCGCAGATGGAGTTCTCGGGCGTCGTCCAGCGCCGCACCGAGACCCAGGGCGGCGAGGTCAGCGGCGCCCAGCTGTGGTCCGCCTTCCAGGACGAGTACCTGCCCACCCGCGCCGAGGGCGGTACCGGGGCGTGGGGCCACTACGAACTGACCTCGGTGAACACCGACACCTCCGAGGACGGCTCCTTCAAGCTCGTCGCGACGCTCCTCGTCGACGGTATCCAGCAGCGCCGGTCCGCGCACGGCAGCGGGCCGATCGATGCGCTGCTGGCCATCCTGAGCCAGGACGGCGTGGACGTCCGCGTCCTCGACTACACCGAGCACGCGCTGTCCTCCGGCGGGAACGCCCGCGCCGCGGCGTACGTGGAGTGCGCTGTGGGCGAGCGGGTCCTGTGGGGCGTCGGCATCGACGCGAACACCACCATGGCTGCCCTGAAGGCCGTCGTCTCGGCGGTCAACCGCGCCATCCGCGACGCAGCCTGACGCTTTCCCGGGCCGCCACCCCCGGCCGGGCATCCGCCTGGGCGGGGGTGGCAGGTGGGAGAATGGAACCGTGCCGTCCTCCTCCCCATCGCGTACCTACCGCACCGAAGGTGTCGTGCTGCGCACGTACAAGCTCGGTGAAGCGGACCGCATCATCGTGCTGCTGACCCGCGACCAGGGCCAGGTCCGCGCGGTGGCCAAGGGGGTACGGCGTACCAGCAGCAAGTTCGGGTCGCGCCTCGAGCCGTTCATGGCGGTGGATCTCCTGCTCGCGCACGGACGCAACCTCGACATCATCACCCAGGCCCAGACGAAGGGCGCCTACGGGCACGGTATCGCCTCCGACTACGGGCGCTACACGGCCGCGACCGCCATCGCCGAGACCGCCGAGCGCTTGACCGACATCGGTGAGGCCGGGGGAGCGCAGTACGCCCTCGTGGCCGGGGCGTTCTCGGCCCTCAGCCGGGACCTGCACCCGTCGGAACTCATCCTCGACTCCTACCTGCTTCGTGCCCTCGCCACGGCGGGATGGGCGCCCAGCTTCACGCAGTGCGCGCGATGCGGCGCCCCGGGACCCCACTCGGCCTTCTCGGCACCCCTCGGCGGAGCGGTCTGCCCGGTCTGCCGGCCGCCCGGGGCCGCCTCGCCGTCGGCCGCCACGATGGACCTCCTCGGGGCACTCCTCACGGGTGACTGGGTCACCGCGGACGCGTCGGAGAGCGGTGCGCGCCGCGAGGCTGCGGGGCTCGTCGGGGCCTACCTGCAATGGCACCTCGAACGCGGGGTCGCCTCCCTCAAACATGTGGAGCGTGCATGAAGAACCCAGCCCGGCCGGTGGCACCCTGGCCCCACCCGAGCGGCGAGCAGGTGCCGTCCATCCCGCGGCAGTTCGTTCCTGAGCACGTGGCGATCGTGATGGACGGCAACGGTCGCTGGGCCAACGAGCGGGGGCTGCCGCGCACGGACGGTCACAAGGCCGGGGAGGCCGCGCTCCTCGACGTCATGGCCGGCGCGATCGAGATCGGGGTGCGGCACGTCTCGGTGTATGCGTTCAGTACGGAGAACTGGAAGCGGTCGCCCGAGGAGGTGCGGTTCCTCATGGGCTTCAACAAGGACGTGCTGCGGCGCCAGCGGGACCAGCTCAACGAGTGGGGCGTCCGGATCCGCTGGTCCGGGCGCCGTCCGAAGCTGTGGCAGTCGGTGATCCGCGAGCTGGAGGAAGCGGAGCGGCACACCGTGGACAACACCACGTGCACGCTCACCATGTGCGTCAACTACGGCGGCCGCGCCGAGATCGCCGACGCCGCCCGCGCCATCGCCGAGGATGTCGCCGCCGGGACGCTGAAGGCGTCGTCCGTCAGCGAGAAGACCATTCAGCGCTACCTCGACGAACCGGACCTGCCGGACGTCGACCTCTTCCTGCGCACCTCGGGCGAGCAGCGCCTGTCCAACTTCATGCTGTGGCAGTCGGCGTACGCGGAGATGGTGTTCATGAACACCCTCTGGCCCGACGTCGACCGCCGGACGCTCTGGCGCGCGATCGAGGAGTACGCGTCACGGGACCGCCGCTACGGCGGAGCAGTGGACCACGCCACCACCCGTCTGTCCTCCTGACCGCCGGTCCCCGGACGGTCAGTTCTCCCGGGCCGGGCCAGGGGACGGCGTGGCAAGTAAGGGTGTGGCAGGTAAGGGTGTGGCAGGTAAGGGTTCGGCAGGGGACCGGACGGCGCGGGCCCTGCCGGCATCGACCGCCCTCACGGGGACGTACGCGTCCAGCCACCATGCCGCGCTGTCCGCGGCGAGCCTGCGCACCTCGCCGCGGGACAGGAAGACGTCGTGCAGGGCACCGGGGAGCCGCCGGATGGTCACCTTCGGGCCGATAGCGGCCGCACGGCGCACCATGGGCTCCACATCGAGGACGCTGTCCGTCGCGAGCTTCGCGCTCTTCCATGCGAGGCCGAGGGTCGAGGCCGCCGAGCACAGGACGAGGACCGGGACACTGACCGAGATCCCCCTCGCGAGGCTCGCGTGCCCGTCGAGGACGGCTGCGAGCCAGCCGACCGTGATGGGGAAGCCGGCCTCGGGCCGCCACGCCGGGTTGACGTCCCACTCGCCCTCACGCGTGTCGCTGATGCTCCGGAAGGAGGACCCGGGTTCGGGCAGTCGCAGGCGCAGCTTCGGTCGTCTGCGGGACACCGCACCCAGGATGCTGCGAGTCACCTGCTTCAGCGGCGCCGTACCCAGGGTGTCGAGCCACGGGCTGTTCAGCACGAGCGCGGCGATCCGGCCCGGATTGCGGGCCGCCCACAGCGTGGCGACGAGTCCCCCGGTCGAGTGGGCGATCAGGACGAGGTCGACGGCGGTCGGGGTGCCGCGGCGCTCCGTGAGCCGCTGCTCGAGCGCGCGGACCGCGGCCTCGAGGTCCGCGTCGTACTCCTCGAGCGAGGTCACGTATCCCGGGGTCTGACCGGGCAGCAGGCTCCGCCCGTACTTGTGGAGGTCGAGGGCGAAGAAGGCCCAGCCGTGCAGGTGCAGGGTCCGGGCGAGCTCCTCATGGAAGAAGTAGTCGCTGAAGCCGTGGACGTACAGCACGGCGCGCGCCGGGCCGGCCTGCTCGGCGGGGCCGCCGGCGACGTCCGGCTCGTAGGCGACGAGGGTGGCGACCCGCGGGCCCTCGTCGTCGGGGTCCAGCGGCAGGGTCAGGGCACGGAAGGACGGACCGAGGATGTCCTCGTTCCAGGGCTCGTCCATGCCGGACACGATCCTCCTCCCGCCGCCCCGAGTTGTTGCACCTGTATCCATCATGGAACTCTTGACCCATGCATTTCTACCCGACTTTCTTCCGGCTCGTCTTCTCGGGAATGGACGCCGAGAGGGCCCACAGGATCGGGTTCGCCCTCATCCGCGCGGTCGATCGCACTCCCGTGGGCTGGGGCCTGCGCCGCTTCTGCGCACCCGATGCGAGCCTGGCCACCACGGCCTTCGGGGTGGAGTTCCCGTCCCCCTTCGGCCTCGCCGCCGGGTTCGACAAGGCGGGGAAGGGAGTGCTGTCGCTGACCGCGCTCGGCTTCGGGCATGTGGAGATCGGGACGATCACCGGCCAGGCGCAGCCAGGCAATCCCGCGCCCCGCCTGTTCCGGCTCGTCGAGGACCGCGCCGTGATCAACCGGATGGGCTTCAACAACGACGGGGCCGCGGCCGTCGCGCCCCGCCTGCGGTCCGCGCGGCAGCGGCTGACGCGCCGCCACGGGACCCGCCGACCCGTCGTCGGCGTGAACATCGGCAAGACGAAGAAGGTGGACATCGCCGATGCCGTCGCCGACTACCTCGTGAGCGCCCGCGAGCTCGCCCCTGTCGCGGACTACCTCGTGGTGAACGTGTCCTCACCGAACACGCCCGGGCTCCGGCTGCTGCAGAGTGTCGAGTCCCTCCGCCCCCTGCTGGAGGCCGTCCGCACCACGGCCGACGGCGCGGCCGGCCGGCACGTGCCGCTCCTGGTGAAGATCGCCCCCGACCTCACGGACCAGGACCTCGACGACGTCGGCGCGCTGGCCCTGGATCTCGGGCTCGACGGGATCGTGGCCACGAACACCACCATCACGCGCGAAAACCTCGCCACGGACGCCGCCACGGTCATGGCCAAGGGCGTGGGCGGCCTCAGCGGGGCGCCCCTGAAGGCCCGCTCGCTGGAGGTCCTCACCCGGCTCCGGTCCGCCGTGGGCGACCGGCTCGCCATCGTGTCCGTCGGCGGCGTGGAGACGCCCGAGGACGTCATCGAGCGGCTCGAGGCCGGCGCCACCCTCGTGCAGGGGTACACGGCCTTCCTCTACGAGGGGCCGTTCTGGGCGCGCCGGATCAACCGCGGGCTGGCGCGCCGCGGGGCGGCCTGACGACCGCCCCGCACCCGCCGGCACCGCCGAGCAGACAGAAGAGCCGGGCCCGAAGGCCCGGCTCTTCTGTCATCCTCGGCCCCTGCTCGCCCTGCCGCAGCTCAGGAGGGGTACTGCCCGCGCTTGACCTGCGGTTTCGGCAGGCGCAGGCGGCGCAGCTGGAGTGCGCGGGTCACCCCGTACCAGAGGTCGCCCTGGTTGGGGCCGCCGAACTTCTCCGTCAGCTTCTTCTTCAGCTTGCGCCGCAGCAGCATGCAATCCACGATCACGGCGACGATGAGGAACCAGAACGCCAGGAGCACGGCGCTCTGCACCGCCAGGGACTGGAAGAAACTCAGGACCACGAACACCAGCGCGGCGACCATGAGGAACTCGCCGATGTTGATGCGCGCGTCGACGAACTGGCGGACGAAGCGCCTGTTGGGGCCCTTGTCCCGCAGGGGCAGGTAGCGCTCGTCGTCGGTGTCGAGGGCCTGGCGCATCCTGGCGCGGTCGTCGCGCACGGCGGACCGGTTCTTGTCCCGGGCGGCCTTGCGGTCGGCGGGCACGAGCGGCCGCTTGCGCGCGGCCTGCTGCACGCTCCGCTTGGGCGTCGGGGCCCCCTTGCCCTGGACGCGCTGGGTCTCGTGGGTAGGTGAAGCGCTGTCAACGACTTCCTGGGCAGTGGATGCTTCCTTATTTCGTCCGAACACCCCCTCAGGATACCGGCTCACCGCGCCTGCGCCGCCGGTCGGGGCCGGACGATTCGCCCGGAGGCCCGGCCGCGGCCGCCCCCGACGCGGGCTGTGTAGGGTTCTGGCATGACTTCCATGAGCACCCCCACCGAGCATCCGCACGAGCCCACCGGCGTCGTCGAGCAGCTCCGGGCGAGCGTCGACGCGGCGTTCCCCCGGATCGTCGAGGAACTCTCCGGCCTCGTGGCCATCCCCGGCATCGCCTGGGAGGCCTTCGACGCCGCCGACCTCGACCGCAGCGCCGAGGCGGTGGCCGCGCTGATCCGCGGCGCCGGCATCGACGACGTCCGCATCCTGCGCGTCGACAACGACGGCACCCCCGGCGGTCCCGCCGTCGTGGCGCGCCGCCCCGCCGTCGGCGACCGCCCGACGGTCCTCCTCTACGCGCACCACGACGTCCAGCCCCCCGGCGATCCCGCCCTCTGGGAGACCGAACCGTTCGTGGCCACCGAACGTGGCGGACGGCTCTACGGACGCGGCGCGGCCGACGACAAGGCCGGCATCATGGCGCACGTCGGCGCGTTCCGGGCCCTCTCCGACGTGCTCGGGGACGCGTTCGGGGTCGGCGTGACGCTCTTCATCGAGGGGGAGGAGGAGGCCGGGTCGCCGACGTTCCGCTCCTTCCTCGAGACCTACCGAGACGACCTCGCGGCCGATGTCATCGTCGTCGCCGACTCCAGCAACTGGAAGGTCGGCGTGCCCGCGCTCACCACGAGCCTGCGCGGCCTCGTGGACGGCACCATCGAGGTGCAGGTCCTCGACCACGCGGTGCACTCCGGCATGTTCGGCGGACCCGTCCTCGACGCGCCGACGCTCCTCGCGCGCCTCATCGCGACCCTGCATGACGACGCCGGCGACGTCGCCGTCGCCGGCCTGCAGGCCGGCGACCACGCCACGGTGGACTACGCCGAGGAGGACTACCGCTCGGACGCCTCGGTCCTCGACGGCGTCGAACTCGCCGGGACGGGCTCCATCGCCTCCCGGCTGTGGCACAAGCCGGCGCTGTCCATCATCGGCATGGACATCCCGAGCGTGGCGCTGTCCTCGAACACGCTGCTCCCGCGGGCGCGCGCAAAGTTCAGCCTCCGCCTCGCGCCCGGGCAGGACCCGCAATCCGCCATGGACGCGGTCCGCGCCCACGTCGAGAGCCACGCCCCGTTCGGGGCACGGGTCACCTTCACGCCGGGGGAGACCGGCAGCCCCTTCCTGACCGACACGAGCGAGCCGGCCTCGCGGCTGGCGCTCGAGGCGCTCGAGGAGGCCTGGGGCGTGCCGGCCGTGGAAGCCGGCATGGGCGGCTCCATCCCCTTCATCGCGGACCTCACGGAGCTCTTCCCCTCCGCCCAGATCCTCATCACCGGCGTGGAGGACCCGGACTCCAGGGCCCACAGCGCCAACGAATCGCTGCACCTCGACGAGTTCCGCAAGGCCGTCCTGGCCGAGGCGATCCTCCTCGCACGGATCAACGACGGCGGCCTGCACCGCGACCGGGGCTGACGCCCGCACCGGGAGGGTCAGCGGGTGCGGAAATGTTTCGGCCCTCCCGGCCGTTAGAAGGGGAGTGGGCCCGGCGTAGGATTGGACCAAGCCCTGCGCGCCACACCGCGGACGCACGAGTGGATCCACCAGGGTCCGAGCTAGGAGAGACACAATGAGCACACCGACCACCGAAGCAGCGGCCCTGCAGGAGTCCACGGATCTTCCTGCGCACGAGGTCAACCTGTCCGACGTCGCCGCAGGCAAGGTGCGCAGCCTCCTCGAGCAGGAGGGCCGCACGGACCTCCGCCTTCGGGTCGCCGTGCAGCCCGGCGGCTGCTCCGGTTTGATCTACCAGCTGTACTTCGACGAGCGCGTCCTCGACGGCGATGCCGTCCGTGACTTCGACGGAGTCGAGGTCATCGTGGACAAGATGAGCGTGCCGTACCTGTCCGGCGCATCCATCGACTTCGAGGACACCATTTCGAAGCAGGGATTCACCATCGACAACCCGAACGCGGGCGGCTCCTGCGCCTGCGGCGACTCCTTCCACTAGCCACGGCACCATCAGTTCCACTAGCACGAGGCGAAGGCCCGGACCATCCCGAAGGGGAGTGTTCCGGGCCTTTCGCATGTCACCGGATCGCGGGTCTTCCGGGTAAGCTCTACAGTGAGTAGTAAAACTGGATGTGCACCCCGGGCCGCTTTCCGCGCGGGTGGCAACGCACGTAGAAAAGGAAGGTCCGTCTGTGAGTTCGCAGGACCGAACCGGTAGCAAGCGCGTCAGGATCGCAAAGATCTCCAGCATCACGCTGGCCGGCGCCCTCCTACTGACCGGCTGTTCGGCAGAAGCCCAAAAGGGTTGGCTCCCGGCTGACCGGGACAACACCAACCACACCGCGGCCATCACCGATCTCTGGGTCAACTCGTGGATCGCGGCCCTGGCCGTCGGTGTCATCACGTGGGGCCTGATCATCTGGTGCATGGTGGCCTACCGCCGTCGGAAGAACGACACCGGCTACCCCCGGCAGATGAGCTACAACCTGCCGCTCGAGATCTTCTACTTGACGATCCCGCTGTTCATGGTGCTGGTGTTCTTCTACTTCACCGAGCGCGACATCAACACGATCGACGCCCGGGTCGAGGACCCGGACGTGATCGTCGATGTCCGCGGCAAGCAGTGGTCGTGGGACTTCAACTACGTCACCGAGGACAAGTACTCCACCGGCGTGCAGGCCCACCTCACCGGCGAGACCGGTCAGCAGGCCGACCTGCCCACGCTCTACCTGCCCGTGAACAGGACCGTCGAGCTCCAGCTCAACGCCCGCGACGTGCAGCACTCCTTCTTCGTTCCCGGCTTCCTGATGAAGCGCGACCTCTACCCGGGCCGCACGAACTACATCAACCTCACGCCCACCAAGGAGGGCACCTTCGACGGCAAGTGCGCGGAGCTGTGCGGGCAGTACCACTCCGAGATGCTCTTCAACGTGCAGGTGGTCTCCCAGGCTGAGTTCGACGCGCAGATGGACCGGCTCGAGGACGGACAGCTCGGCGACGAGTACGACCGCGACTCCTACCCGGAGGATGATCCCGATACCGACCCAGCCAGGAGCAGCAGCTGATGTCCACCTTCGAATACACCCTTGAGGAAGCCGGCACCGTAGCCGCTCCCCGCGTGGTCCCACGGTCCAAGGGACGGATCGTCGTCAACTGGATCACCTCGACCGACCACAAGACGATCGGGTTCATGTACCTGATCTCCTCGTTCGTCTTCTTCTGCTTCGCCGGTGTGATGGCCCTGATCATCCGTGCCGAGCTCTTCGAGCCCGGCATGCAGATCCTGCAGACGAAGGAGCAGTACAACCAGCTCTTCACGATGCACGGCACCGTGATGCTGCTCATGTTCGCGACGCCGCTGTTCGCCGGCTTCACGAACTTCGTCATGCCGCTGCAGATCGGTGCTCCCGACGTCGCCTTCCCGCGGCTGAACGCCCTTGCGTTCTGGTTCTTCCTATTCGGCAGTACCATCGCCGTGTCCGGGTTCATCACCCCGCAGGGCGCCGCGTCGTTCGGCTGGTTCGCGTACGCCCCGCTGTCGAGCACCACGTTCTCCCCGGGCGTGGGTGGGGACCTCTGGGTGTTCGGGCTCGCACTGTCCGGGTTCGGCACCATCCTCGGCGCGGTCAACTTCATCACCACGATCATCTGCATGCGCGCCCCCGGCATGACCATGTGGCGCATGCCCATCTTCACCTGGAATGCGCTCATCACCTCGATCCTCGTGCTGATGGCCTTCCCGCCGCTGGCCGCCGCGCTCTTCGCGCTCGGCGCCGACCGTCGCTTCGGGGCCCACATCTTCGACCCCGAAGCCGGTGGGGCCATCCTGTGGCAGCACCTGTTCTGGTTCTTCGGCCACCCCGAGGTCTACATCATCGCGCTGCCGTTCTTCGGCATCGTCTCGGAGATCTTCCCGGTGTTCAGCCGCAAGCCGATCTTCGGCTACAAGGGCCTGGTCTACGCGACGATCGCCATCGCCGCTCTGTCCGTGACGGTGTGGGCGCACCACATGTACGTCACGGGCGCGGTGCTCCTGCCGTTCTTCGCCTTCATGACCATGCTCATCGCGGTGCCCACCGGCGTGAAGTTCTTCAACTGGATCGGTACGCTCTGGAGGGGGTCGCTCACCTTCGAGACGCCGATGCTGTGGAGCCTCGGCTTCCTCGTCACGTTCCTCTTCGGCGGCCTCACCGGCATCATCCTGGCCTCGCCGCCGCTCGACTTCCACGTCTCGGACACCTACTTCGTGGTGGCACACTTCCACTACGTGGTCTTCGGGACCGTGGTGTTCGCGATGTTCGCGGGCTTCTACTTCTGGTGGCCCAAGTTCACCGGCAAGATGCTGAACGAGCGCCTCGGCAAGATCCACTTCTGGATGCTGTTCCTCGGCTTCCACGCCACGTTCCTCATCCAGCACTGGCTCGGCGTCGAGGGCATGCCCCGCCGATATGCGGACTACCTGCCCGAGGACGGCTACACCGCCATGAACCAGTTCTCCACCATCGGCTCCTTCGTCCTGGGCGCCTCCCTGATCCCGTTCTTCTGGAACGTCTACATCACGTGGCGGACCGGCAAGAAGGTCGAGGTGGACGACCCGTGGGGCTTCGGCGCCTCGCTCGAGTGGGCGACGTCGTGCCCGCCGCCGCGCCACAACTTCACCTCGCTGCCCCGCATCCGCTCCGAGCGCCCAGCGCTCGACCTGCACCACCCGGAGCTGCAGCAGACGCACACCCCCGACGACAGCGCCGCCAGCTTCATGGGCTCGGCTGACCGACAGGATGCCAAATCATGAGGATCGAGAAGAACCTGTTCCTGATCGGTGTGCCGATCTTCGTGCCCGTCGCCTTCATCTACGGGTGGCTGACCGAATGGTCTGAATGGGTCGGGTTCCTCGGGATCCTGCTCGTAGGCGGTCTCGCCGGCATGATCGGGTTCTACCTGGCCTTCACCGCCAAGCGCGTCGGAGCACGCCCCGAGGACCGGCTCGACGCCGAGATCCACGAGGGATCGGGCGAGCAGGGTCATTTCAGCCCCTGGAGCTGGTGGCCCCTGGTCCTCGGCCTCGCCGCCGCGACCGGCTTCCTCGGCATCGCGATCGGCTTCTGGATCCTCTACATCGGCCTGGGCCTGGCGGCGATCGCCCTCGTCGGCTGGGTCTTCGAGTACAGCCGTGGGTACCACGCCCACTAGTACCCCCCCGCTAGTACCCCCCGCATAGTTCACGACAAGGGAGCCCGCCATGTGCGGGCTCCCTTGTCGTATGGGTACAGTCTGATGGACTACAGTCCGGATGGGCCCCGCACCGGGGACACCTCCGGAGCGAGGAGACCGACCCATGGGCGTGTTGCCCAGGCCCTTCGACGCGGACCGCCTCGACGAGGCATCCGGCACCCCCAAGCACGTCCAGTTGCGGGAGAGCCTGCGGCGCTACGTGCGCCAGTTCGGTGAGCCCGGAGCCGGCATACCGTCCGAGCGGCAGCTGAGCGAGTACTTCGGGGTGGCGCGCATGACCGTGCGGCAGGCCGTCGACGCCCTCGTCGCGGAGGAGGTGCTCGAACGCGTCGTGGGACTCGGGACGTTCGTGGCGCGCTCCAAGATGGACCTGCACATGAAGATGACCTCCTACACCGAGGAGATGATCCGGCGCGGCATGGTGCCGGATGCGCGCGTCCTGAGCTTCGAACAGCAGGGCGCCACGCCCCTGGTGGCGCGGGAGCTGCAGATCGAGATCGGCCAGCCCGTGGTGCGGTTCCGACGGCAGCTCCTGGCCGACGGCGAGCCCATGAGCGTGGACGAGAACTTCCTCCCGGCGCACCGTGTGAAGGGGCTTCTCGACGGCCCACCGCCCACCTCGCTCTACAACGTACTCAGCGAGAAGTACGGCCTCGTCATGGAGTGGGGGGAGGACACCATCGAGGCCACCGCAGCGTCACCGTCCATCGCGCGCCTGCTCAACGTGGAGATGAATGCCCCGCTGCTGAAGATCCAGCGGCACGCCTATGTTGCGCGCGCCATGATCGACTACTCCGTGTCCTACTACCGCGCCGATCGCTACAAGCTGTGGGTACCCCTGCAGCGGCCCGGTGTGCGTACGCCGCGCGCCTACAGTTCCAAACGCCTCGGCTAGGCTGGCCCTCCATCGCGGCGCGGCTAGTCGGAGGGGCGCCGCTCCACCCGGCGTTGCGCGTAGTGGTGGCCCGCGGAGTCCGTATAGACGTCGATGGACCGGAGCGTCTCGTTCGACGTGTCCTCGGCCGCATCGTGCAGGTGCACCACCGTGCTGTGGCCGTCGGTGCGGTCCGCGGGTCCGAGGAAGGTGCGGGCGGCAGCATCGATCCCGTCGAAGAGCGAGCGCCGGGCCTTGGTCTTCTCCGAGGACGGGCCGACGTCGTGCGTGTGTTTTCGTTGCCTGCGATGGATCTCCATCAGACACCTGATTCGTCGTGGGGGCGTCAGTCTACTCCTGCAGGTCGGCAGCGTGCGGCCCTCGCAGTGATTTTCCTGCAGGATCACCTCGGGCCTGCAGGACCTTCCCTTACGGGGCCACGGACGCGGTCCGCCGGGTGAGGGTCAGGTGGATGACGCCGCGGGGTGACGGGGTCGCCTCGATGTCGAAGCGTTGCTCAAGCGCCTCGAGTCCGTCCCAGAGCCGCTCGCCCCGGCCGAGGATAATCGGGACGAGGACGATGTGGAGGTGGTCGATCAGGTCGGCCTCTAGGAACTGCCGCACCGTTGCGACGCCGCCGCCGATCCGGACATCCAGGTCTCCGGCCAAGGCGCGGGCCTGTGCGAGCGCCGAGACCGGGTCGGCGTCGACGAAGTGGAACGTCGTGCCGCCGTCCATCTCCACCGTCGGCCGGGGGTGATGGGTCAGCACGATGACGGGCGTGCGGAAGACGGGGGTGTCGCCCCACCATCCCTTCCACTCCTCGTCCTCCCACGGACCGCGCTGGGGACCGAACTTGTTGCGTCCCATGATCTCGACGCCGATGCCGGGCCCCCATGCGCGGGCGAACGCCTCGTCGACACCGGAGGATCCCGGACCGTCTCCCGGAAGGCCCATCTCGCGGAAGGTACGCGTGCCTACCGCCCACTCCATGAGGCGCATGCCCGCGTGGCCGAACGGGGCGTCGAGCTGCTGGCCCTCGCCGGCGCCGAAACCGTCGAGGGAGATCGAGAAGTTGTGCACGCGGACGAGGGACATGGGAGCTCCTGGCACTGGTCGTTGGCGATCACTCTAGGGTGACCGGGCCCGGCAGCTCAAGGCGGCGCCTCACAGGGCGAGGAGCGCGAACGCGCTTCCGATGGCGGCTCCGACGGCGGCGCCGGCCACCACCTGGCCCGGGGTGTGGGCCGCCAGTCGTACGCGGGACCAGCCTACGGCCACAGGGATCAGTGCGAGCGGGGCCGCCCACGCACCGAACACGGCGAGGGCTCCGACGACGACGAACACGGCGATCGCCGAATGAGCGGAGAGCTTCCACCAGAGGTTGACGACGAGCACGGACACGACGCCTGCTACCGTGCACAGCACGGCCCCGATGACGAGCGGGGAGCGTCGAGGAGCAGGAGGAGGGCGAGCCCCGCGCCGATCGACGCGAGCGTCGCGGCGAGGACCGGGGAGCGTTGGCGGCGGTCGCTGATGTGGTGGTCCACGAGCCGCCCGCGGCGTACCAGCAAGAGCACGCCGGCCAGGGGGAGCGCGGTGGTGAAACCCACCGCCACGCCGGCGAAGAGCGCACTCCCGGGCCATGCGGCGGCCTGCAGGGCCGCGGCGATTAGGAACAGGCACAGGAGGACCTCGGGCGCGAAGATCTCGCTCACGGCGACCGCCGCCCTGTCCGTCGTCGACCGGGTGCGGGCTGTGGAAGGACCGCTCATGCGGCTTCCCCTCTCATCGCGCGGTGCAGGAACGACGAAGGGCCCGGACGCGAGGTCCGGGCCCTTCGATCGGCACTTCTCAGGTGCTAGTGACTCGCGATGGACTCGCGGTCCTTGGCGCCGGCGATCTCGTCATGGTGGTCTCCATGCGAGGCCGCCAGCTCCTTCGGCGTCACAGGCGCCACCCGATCCTCGAAGAAGAAGCGGGAGATACGGCCATGGGCCTTGTCGAGGAGGCTCACCTTGCCGTCGGCGTCCGGCGTGGGGACCATGACCTCCGGCGACTCGAAGGCGACCAGCTGGTAGCGCTTGTAGTCGTCGACCTGCTCGTGGACCTCGATGAACTCACCGTGCGGCAGGCGCACGATACGTCCGGTCTCGCGGCCGTGCAGGGCGATCTCGCGGTCCTTGCGCTGCAGGGCCAGCGCGATGCGGCGCGTGACCATGAAGGCGAGGATCGGCCCGAAGATCACCAGGAAGCGCAGCCAGTAGGTCACGTCGTTCAGCGACACCAGGAAGTGGGTGGCGATGAGGTCCGAGCTGGCAGCGGCCCAGAGCACGCAGTAGAACGTGATGCCGGCGACACCGATGGCCGTACGGGTCGGAGCGTTGCGGGGGCGGTTCAGCAGGTGGTGCTCACGCTTGTCCTTGGTGACCCAGGCCTCGATCCATGGCCAGGCGAACATCAGGGTGAAGACGATGATGGCGGGCACCAGGGCGGGGATCAGGACGTTCAGGGAGAGCGCATTGACGCCCCACGGGAACGGGATCATGAACTCGAAGTCGAAGTTGTCGCCGAGCGTGCCGGGCATGAGGCGCAAGGCGCCGTCCACCCAGCCGATGTACCAGTCGGGCTGCGTACCGGCGGACACGGGCGAGGGGTCGTACGGGCCGTAGTTCCAGATCGGGTTGATGGTGAACGCTGCGGCGATCGCGGCGAGCACACCGAACACGATGAAGAAGAAGCCGCCGGCCTTCGCCGCGTAGACAGGGCCCACGGGGTAGCCGACCACGTTCGTGTTCGTCCGGCCCGGGCCGGGGAACTGCGAGTGCTTGTGCAGCACGACCATGAACAGGTGGATACCGATCATCAGCAGGATCACCGCGGGGATCAGGAGGATGTGCAGCACGTACAGGCGCCCGATGATCATCGTGCCCGGGAACTCCCCGCCGAAGAGGAAGAAGCTCAGGTAGGTGCCGACCACGGGGATGGCCTTCATGACGCCGTCGATGATGCGCAGCCCGTTACCGGACAGCAGGTCATCAGGGAGGGAGTAGCCGGTGAAGCCGGCGGCGAGGCTCAGGATGAGCAGGACGCAGCCGACGACCCAGTTGAACTCGCGCGGGCGGCGGAACGCACCGGTGAAGAAGACGCGGAGCATGTGCACGGCGACCGAGGCCACGAACAGCAGCGCCGCCCAGTGGTGGATCTGCCGCATGAACAGACCACCGCGGATGTCGAAGGAGATGTCCAGCGACGACGCGTAGGCCACCGACATCTCGACGCCGCGGAGGGGCAGGTAGCTGCCCTCGTAGTGCGTCTCTGCCATCGACGGATCGTAGAAGAAGGTGAGCCAGGTACCGGAGATCAGCAGGATGACGAAGGTGTACAGCGCCACCTCACCGAACATGAAGGTCCAGTGGTCGGGGAAGATCTTCCGGCCGAACTCCTTGACGATCCCCGAGCCGCCGACCCGGGAGTCGACGTAGTCGGTGACCTTGCCCACGCGCGTCTTCGGCACGTAGGTCGGCGTAGCAGTAGAGCTGCTCATGTCAGCCTCGCTCCCAGAAACTAGGTCCTACGGGTTCTTGGAAATCGCTCGACGCCACGAGGTAGCCCTCGTCGTCGACTTCGATGGGTAGCTGTGGCAGCGGCCGTGCAGCCGGTCCGAAGATGACCTTGCATTCCTGCTCGAGGTCGAAGGTGGACTGGTGACATGGGCACAGCAGGTGGTGCGTCTGCTGTTCGTAGAGCGCTACCGGGCAGCCGACGTGCGTGCAGATCTTGGAATACGCAACAATTCCGTCGTAGCCCCAGTTCTCCCGTCCAGGAGAGGGATTGAGCTCCTCGGGGTCCAGGCGCATGAGCAGGACGACTGCCTTGGCCTTCTCCTCGAGCTTGTTCTCGATCTCATTGAGACCTTCGGGGATGACATGGAACGCCGATCCGACCGTCACATCGGAGGCGAGGATCGGTGTTCCGCTCGGGTCGCGGGTGAGGCGGACGCCGGTGTCCCACATGGTCTGCTTCAGCGCATTGCCGGGCAGGGGTCCGAGATCGCGGAAGATGGCGATCGCCGGCAGGGGAGCGAGGATGGCCGCTCCGAGCAGGGTGTTCCGGATCAGCGGGCGTCGCTTGATACCCGACTCGTCGAGGATGTCATTGACGATCTTCTCGGCGTCCTGGCGGTCGCTCTCGGGCCGGACCTCGTGGCGGCTCTCGGTGACCTCGTGATCCGGCATGAGCGTCTTCGCCCAGTGCACGATCCCGACGCCGATGCCGAGCATCGCGAAGGCGGTGCCCAGCCCGAGCATCAGGTTCTGCAGGCGGAGCCGCTCCACGGTCTCGTTGAGCGGGATGAAGAAGTAGCCGACGAAGAAGATCAGCGTGCCGAGGATCGAGATGAGGAACAGCAGGGCCACCTGCCGCTCGGCGCGCTTCTCGGCGCGTCGGTCCCGGTCCGCGAGGCGCGGCCGGTGCGGGGGCAGACCCGGGTTCTCGAACTGGTCCAGCTCGCGGCCCGGCGTGGCGACGGTAACCGTGGTCCCGGGAGCGCCGTGACTAGAGTCGGCCATGATCCCTCTCATCCTTCTTCAGGTACTGCATTCGAAAGTCTGTCTGTGATTCGTTCACGGTGGGCGCGTGGATGGTCAGGAGGACCGCGACGTGAGCCACACGGTGAAGGCGATGATGACACCCAGGCCGGCGACCCAGATGAACAGGCCCTCGGAGACCGGACCGAGCGAGCCGAGGTCGGCTCCACCGGGGGAACCCTGCTCCTCGATGGTCTTGAGGAAGGCGATGATGTCCTGCTTGTCGTCGGGGGAGATGTTCGCGTCGCTGAAGACGGGCATGTTCTGCGGGCCGGTGACCATGGCCTCGTAGATGTGCTTCTCGCTCGTGCCATCGATCGAGGGGGCGAACTTGCCCTGCGTCAGGGCGCCGCCGGCTGCTGCGGCGTTGTGGCACATGGCGCAGTTCACGCGGAACAGTTCGCCACCGTGGGAGGCGTCGCCTTCCGACGCGTCCAGGACCTCCTCGGAAGGAATGGCAGGACCGGCACCGAGAGACGCCACATAGGCTGCCATCTGGCTGATCTGCTCCTCGGTGAACTGGACGGGCTTGGCCTGGGCCTGGGGGCCGTCCATCTGCATGGGCATGCGGCCCGTGCCGACCTGGAAGTCCACGGAGGCCGCACCGACGCCGACGAGCGACGGCGCCGCCTGCGATCCGGTGGCGCCCATGCCGTGACAGGAGGCGCAGTTCGCGCTGAACAGCTTGCCGCCCTCCTCGACGTCGTCGGCCGTGAACGTGGTGGTCTGCGCCTGCGCTTCGTTGGCGGTGCTGGCGGCGGCGTACAGCCCGCCGGTGACGAGGAGCGCCATCAGGAGCAGCGCGAACGCTGCAAGTGGGTGACGCCGCCTCTGGGAGAGTGCCTTCACGGAGTGGTTCCTGCCTTTTGTGGTACCAGAGCTGCTGGAGTTCTTCTTTGAATTCTACCTCTAGTAGAAGAGTTTACGTGAGGCAGTTACTGGAGGAAGTAGATGATGATGAACAGGCCGATCCAGACCACGTCGACGAAGTGCCAGTAGTAGGAAGTGACGATGGCGGATGTGGCCTCGAAGTGGCCGAACTGGCGGGCGATGAACGCGCGTCCGATGATGAACAGGAAGGCGATGAGCCCGCCGATCACGTGGATCCCGTGGAAGCCGGTGGTCATGTAGAAGGCCGACCCGAAGGCGTTGGAGGACAGTGCGACGCCCTCGGCCACCAGTTCCGCGTACTCGTAGGCCTGCACCGAGACGAAGATCGCACCCATGACGAAGGTCAGGAGGAACCACTCGACCATGCCCCAGCGACCGACGGCGAACACGCCGCCGGTGCGGCGCGGCTGCAGTCGCTCGGCGGCGAACACGCCGAACTGGCAGCTGAACGAGCTCGACACCAGGATGATGGTGTTGATGAGGGCGAACGGTACGTTCAGCTTCTCGGTCTCCATGGCCCACAGCTCGCTGGAGGTGGAGCGCAGGGTGAAGTACATGGCAAAGAGGCCGGCGAAGAACATCAGTTCGCTGGACAGCCACACAACGGTTCCTACGGAGACCATGTTGGGGCGGTTGAGCGCGGGATGCGGGGCGGCGCTGGGGGCTTGGGTCGCAGATGTCACAGAGTCATTATGTCCCCAAGAACATCACGATCACCAACGCGAAATGGCCCTCTGAAGTCAGTCCGCAGGCCGTGGGGAGCCCCAACGCCCGGTTTTCCGCGGAAGTTCCCCGTGATGACTTTCTACAATTCGTAGATAATCTGGGACGGTGAGCGTGACTACGACCCCCGACGGGGCGCAACCGACCTGGCCGTCGATCTTCTCGTCCCTCCTGTCAAGGACCGATCTGACGACGGCGCAGAGCCGCTGGGCGATGGACACGATCATGGCGGGTGAGGCCAGCCACGCCCAGATCGCCGGGTTCCTGATCGCCCTGCGCGCCAAGGGCGAGTCGGTCGGCGAACTCGTCGGGCTTGTGCAGGCGATGCTGGGGCGCGCACACCGGATCGAGGTCGGCGGACCCACCCTTGACATCGTCGGGACGGGCGGCGACGGACTGAACACCCTGAACATCTCCACCATGGCGTCGCTCGTCGCCGTCGGCGCCGGCGCCACGGTGGTCAAGCACGGGAACCGCGGGGCGTCGTCGGCGTCCGGCGCGGCCGACGTCATCGAGGAACTGGGTGTCCGGCTCGATCTCGCGCCGTCCGACGTCGCGAGGACGGCCGAGCATGCCCGGATCACCTTCTGCTTCGCGCAGGTCTTCCACCCGTCGATGAAGCACGTCGCCGTGCCCCGACGAGAGCTCGGGGTGCCCACCGCGTTCAATTTCCTCGGACCGTTGAGCAACCCGGCGGGGGTCACGGCGCAGGCGGTCGGCTGCGCCGACGCGAGGATGGCTCCCCTGATGGCGGGCGTGCTGGCGGCACGAGGCATCCGCGCCCTCGTCTTCCGGGGCGACGACGGCCGCGACAAACTCACCACCAGCGGGTCCTCGACGGTGTGGGAGGTCCGCGAAGGCCGGGTTCAGGCGCACCAGGTGCACCCCGGGGACTTCGGGCTCGACGCCGTCCCCGTCGACGCGCTCCGCGGCACCGACGCCACGGGCAATGCCGCGGTGGTGCGCGCGGTCCTCGCCGGGCATGCGGGGCCCGTGCGCGACGCCGTCGTCCTGAATGCGGCCGCGGGCCTCGTGGCGCTCGACGACACCGCCGAGGGGGCCCTCGTGGACCGGATCCGCGCAGCGATGGACCGGGCGCGCGCCTCGATCGACTCGGGTGCCGCGGCCGGCGTGCTCGAGCGCTGGGTGGACGTCACCCGGTCCTACTGACCGGGACGCCTGGCGCCTCCCCGCCGGGCGTCAGCTGTCGAAGCCGAGGGAGAACGCGGCGTCGAGGTCGTGCTGCGAGTACGAGCGGAAGGCGATCTGGGTCGTCGTCGACCGGACGCCCTCGATCTTCGACAGGCGGTCGGCGATGACGTCCGCCAGGTCCTCGTGCCGGGGCACGCGGGCGATCGCGATGAGATCCCACTCGCCGGTCACCGAGTAGACCTCACTGATGCCCTCGATCTCCGAGATGGCCTGCGCGCTCTCGGGGATGCGCGCGGCGTCGGTCTGGATGAGGACGAATGCGGTGATCATGGCGTGCCTTTCGGGTTGGGACCTCGGCCCTTACGCTACCGGCCGGCGACGGCGGGAGCTGACCATGTGCGCGACGGCCCTCGGGACCACCAGGAACACGCCGAGGACGAGCAGGGTGACTACCTGGAAGCTGAGGGCCACGCCGCCTCCGGAGGCGGCGCGCAGCGCGAGTCCACCGGCGACGGTCCCGAGCCACAGGACGACGCCGGTGAGCAGGGGCGAGCCCGGGAATCGCCACGCCCGCGTCACGAGGGCCGTGAGTGCGTAGGCGAGGAGGAACGGCCAGGCCGTCTCGATCACCCCCGCGACGGTGACGCCGTGCTCGTGGGTACGGCGACCGGACGCCGCGAACACCAGGACGAGGACCACGTCGGTAGCGCACCAGGCGGCCGCGGCGGTCGTCCGCGGCCGCCTGGTGGTCGGGCGGACAGGGGTGCGGCGGGCCATACAACCAGCCTACTGGTTGTCGATCTCGGAGCCGTGGACTACATTCGGGCCACGTCCGGCCGTCGGCGCGCGGACATGAGCGAAGGACATCCGCAATGGGATCGATCACCCCGTGCCTCTGGTTCGACGGTAAGGCCGAAGAGGCCGCCACGCTGTACACCTCCGTGGTGAGGAACTCCCGGATCGTGAACGTCTCACGTGCGGGACACGACGGTCCCGCGCTGACGGTCTCGTTCGAGCTCGACGGTCAGCCGTTCGTGGCCCTCAACGGCGGTCCCCAGTTCTCCTTCACGGAGGCCGTCTCCTTCCAGATCTCCTGCGCGGACCAGTCCGAGGTGGACCACTACTGGACCGCCCTGACCGAGGGCGGCGAGGAGAGCCGGTGCGGCTGGCTCAAGGACCGATTCGGCCTGTCGTGGCAGATCATCCCCGCGGTACTGCCCGATCTGATCGGCGGCGACGACGCCGAAGGTGCTCAGCGTGCCATGACGGCCATGCTCGAGATGAACAGACTGGACATCGCAGCCCTCGAGGCGGCCTACAGCGGCGCCTGACGGGACCGGTTCATGGGGCCGGGATGGCTCAGGGCAGAGGGCTCAGGGGAGGCGTGAAGGCCGCAGCACAGAGGCCTCGCCGGCCCTGCCGGGATCCAGCGGCACGGGACTCACGAGCACCGCAGGCCCGCGATGAAGCGTCCCGCTCCCGAGCGGACGGCACCGCAGGCCGCCCCTGCCACGCATCGCCTCGTGCGCGCCGGGGGCGAGGACCCTGTCCATCCAGGCGCAAGGGTGGGCGTGCCGCCCGCCGTGGAAGGCGACGGATGCGTCCGCGGACGTCAGGACGAAGTCCTGACCGATGAGCGGCGGGAGTTCGACCCCGCGCAGCACCACGTTGCGGCGGGCGAGCAACGGGTCGAAAGGGTCGGCGCCGAGCTCCACGGCGATGGCCTCGAGCGATTCGACGGCGAACAGCGTCACGGCGGCGTCCATGTGAGCCGCCTTGCCGAAGAACCTGTCGCCGACGATCCCTTTCCCGGCGACGACCTCCGCGCTCGCGGCGTCGGTGGTGGGCACGTCGGCTGCGCCGTCCCGCGCACGGCCGAAGTAGGCGTGCGCTGGTGACACGAGCAGGTGCAGGATGTCGACGTCGTACCGGAACTCGTGCGTCATGGCTCCCACGCTAGTCTCCCGCCCGTCGTCCGTGGGACCACCATCGCCGGTGCTGTCGTTCGTCCTGTCGTTCGTCCTGTGGTTCGTGCCGTCGGCGAGGCAGCGGACGGTTCAGGCGTCGCCCGGGGGCGGTTCGCGCTCCCCGTGGACGGCCCAGTAGCCCACGGACCTGGCCTTGTAGATGGCCGGGTTGTGGGAGGAGATGGTCCGGGCGTTGCGCCAGTGCCGATCGAGGGCGCGGCCGGTCGAGGTCGCCGAGGCCCCGCCGACCTCGAACAGGTGGGTGGCCGCACGCAGCGCCTGGTCCATGGCGACCAGCTGCGCCTGGCTGACGGCGATGTCCGCTGCGTCGAGCGCCACCCGCGTGGAGCCCGGCCCGTAAGAGCCGCCGGCGTCGTCGGAGCCGCCCGATACGCGGGCATCGTCCTGTTCGCCCCTGGCCCGCTCGGCCCGGAGTCGCTCGTACGCGGCGTCCAGGAGGTCCGCGGCGGCGAGCACGACGGCGTCCGCCGCGAACGCATGGCCCGCCAGTTCACCCACCACCTGCAGTACCTGAGGGTCCTCCCGCGGGAGCGGTGTCGTCGCGTTGACGTAGGACCGCGTGCGCGGCCGGACGAACGCCGCGGCGTCCCCCGCCGCAGCGCGGGCGATCCCGGCCAGCGAGGCGACGAGCACGAGCTGGAAGAAGGAGTGCACGTGGCTCGGCGCATCGGGTGAGAAGGGCCGCACGTTCCGCGGGTCCACACGGACCTCCGTGAAGTGGGTGGTGCCGCTACCGGTGAGCCTCTGGCCGAAGCCGTCCCAGTCGTCGATCCGCTCGACGCCGGGAGCGGTGGCCCGCACCGCGTACCCGACGCGCTCGCCGTCGTGCACGGCGCTGCCGGCGATCCAGTCCGCGTAGAGGCTGCCGGTGCTGTAGTACTTGGTGCCCGTCAGCGCCAGGGCGCCGTTCGACGGGTCCGGCGAGGTGAGGGCCGTGCGGATGTCACGCAGCGATGTGCCGGTCAGCTCGCTCGAGGCGTTCCCGACCATGGTGCCCGCTGCGACGTCGAAGAGCCAGCGGTCCCGGTGTGCCGACGACGGCTGGAGGAGCGTCCCCTCGACGTAGGCGAAGTGCCCGCGCCACAACTGCGTGAGGTTCGAGTCTGCTGCGGCCAGGTCGGTGAGCAGCGTGAAGAGCTGGCGCAGTGATACGCCCGATCCGCCGTACTCGACCGGCACACGGAGGGCGCCGAACCCGGCATCCTTGAGGGCCGCCACCTCGTCATGGGGCAGCACGCGGTCCTGCTCGCGGCGGGCCGCACCGGCGGCGATGGTGTCGAACACGGGGCGGAACCGTTCCTGGAGCGCGGTCGTCGACGGTGGGGCTCCTGACGGTCCCGACCCGTTCGCCGGGGCCCGGTGGGTGGTCGTCGTGGTTGTCGTGGTCATGCTGGACTCCTAGGCGTAGGACGGGGCGGTGGCGGGTCCGGCAGCCGCGCCGGCGGTATCCGCGGCGGGCGCGAGGGGCGCGGCGTCACTGCCGAGGTGGACGCCGCCCCGGTAGCGCGCGCCCGGGTGCTGGTCGAAGAGCCGTGTGTTGCCCGCGCCGAAGAGGCGCTCGCGGAGGGTCGATTCCTCGTAGGACCGGCGGTACAGGCCGCGCCGCTGCAGTTCGGGTACGACGAGTTCGATGAAATCCTCGGCGGTCCCGGGGGTGAGGAACTGCCGCAGGTTGAACCCGTCGAGGTCGGTGCCATCGACCCACCGCTCGATCTCGTCGGCGACCTCCGTGGGGGTGCCGATCGCCACGAAGGGGCCGCGGTCGAACCGCGTGATGCGCTCGAGTGCCTCGCCGACGGTGGTGCCTGCCGGGTGCCGCCGGTTGCTGGGCTGTCGGTCGCGGCCGGGGCGGTCCTCGCGCGCGAGGATGTCGTCGATCACCTCGTCGGGCCGGTAGGCCGCGAGGTCGATCCCGCCGCCTCCGGCGTGCGCGAGGTAGCCCTCGGCGCTGGAGAGGCGGCGGTATTCGTCCGCTTTCCGCTGGGCGTCCTTGTGCGTCCTGCCGACGATCACCACGGCGCTCGCGAAGGCCTTGATGTGGTCCGCACCGCGGCCGTTGGCGACGGCGAGCCGGCGGAGGTCCGCCACGTTGTCGCGGTAGGCCGCGGCGTCGCGACCGCCGACGAAAACGCCCTCGGCGTGGCGCGCTGCGAAGGCCTTGCCGGCCACGGAGCTACCGGCCTGGAACAGCACGGGCGTGCGCTGGCGGGAGGGGGCGCTCAGGTGCGGTCCGGCCACGGAGAAATGGGGGCCGCGGTGGTTGATGTAGCGGACCTTCGACGGGTCGGTGTAGATGCGCCGTTCGCGGTCCTCAAGCACGGCGTCGTCATCCCAGGACCCCTCCCACAGCTTGTAGAGGACGTCGAGGTACTCGTCCGCGATCGCGTAGCGCTGGTCGTGTTCCACCTCGTCGGCGAGCCCGAAGTTCCGGGCCGCGTTGGGGAGGTAGGACGTCACGATATTCCAGCCGAACCGCCCCTTCGTCAGGTGGTCGAGCGTGGATGCGCGCCGCGCGAAGGCGAACGGCGGCTCGTAGGTGGTGGAGAACGTGGCCGCGAAGCCCAGGTGCTCGGTCACCGCGGCCATGGCCGGGATGACCAGGAGGGGGTCGTTGCTGGGGATCTGGACGGCCTCGCGGAGCGCCGTGTCCGGGCCGCTGCGGTAGCCGTCGTACGTGCCGACGACGTCGGCGAGGAAGACGCTGTCGAACAGCCCGGCCTCGAGCAGCTTCGCCGTCTCGACCCAGAAATCGAGGTCGTTGAAGCGGTGGCGGTTGTTCTCCGGGTGCACCCAGAGACCGTGGGAGATGTGTCCCACGCAGTTCATCTCGAAGAGGTTGAAGGCGATCTGGCGTGTCATGAGGTGGGGAGGTCCTTCCGGACGGCGGGGAGTTCGGGGATGGCGTTGATGAGCTGGCGTGTGTACTCGTGCCCGGGGTGGTCGAAGACGTCGGCGACGGTCCCGTGCTCGAGGACCACCCCGTCCTTCAGGACCAGCACCTCGCGGCTGACGTGCTGGATGACGCCGAGGTCGTGGGAGATGAAGAGGTAGCTGAGCCCGAAGCGCTCCTGCAGGTCCGTCAGGAGGTCGAGGATGCGGGCCTGCACCGTGATATCGAGGGCCGAGACGGGTTCGTCGCAGATGATGACCTCCGGCTCGGCGGCGAGCGCGCGGGCGATGGCGACGCGCTGCCGCTGCCCGCCCGAGAGTTCCAGGGGGCGGCTGCGGGCCCGGTCGGCAGGCAGGCCGACGAGGTCGAGCAGGTCGAGGACGCGTGCCGCCCGCGCGGTCCGCGGAGTGCCGGCGGCAGCGACGGCCTGCCCGATGACTTGCCGCGCGGTCTTCCGCGGGTCGAACGACTGCAGCGGGTCCTGGTAGATCATCTGCACCGAGCGGCGGGCCGCGAGGTCGCGAACGGCGGTGTGCTCAGCCCAGGTGCGGCCCCGGACATGGACGGTGCCCGTGTCCGGGGCCTCGACGCCCAGCGCGATGCGCGCCACGGTGCTCTTGCCGCTGCCGGATTCGCCGACGATCCCGAGGGTCGTCCCGTTCGCCAGGGTGAAGGACATGCCGTCGACCGCCGTGCGACGGCTGCCGTCGGGACCGGCGAAGGTCTTGGTGAGCGCCTCGACCGCCAGGGCGGCCGGTGGGCTCGGCGCCTCGCGGGAAAGCCCGCGGGAAGGCCCGCGGGAAGGCCCGCGGGACGGGTCGCGGGACGGGTCGGGCGCTGCGATGTCGGGCTCCGCGCGGTCCCGTACGGTCGGCCGCCGTCCGCGCGACGACCGGGAGGGGATGGCCGCCAGGAGTCCCTGGGTGTAGGGGTGCCGGGGGTCCTGCAGGACGGCCCCGACGGTGCCCTCCTCCACGATCTCGCCGTCGCGCATCACCGCGACGCGGTCGGCGAGGCCCGCGACGACGGCGAGGTCGTGGCTGACCACGAGCATCGCCGTGCTGCCTCCCTTCAGGCCGCCGAGCAGGCGGAGGACCTGTGCCGCGATGGTCGCATCGAGCGCCGTCGTCGGCTCGTCGGCGATGAGGAAACCCGGGTCCGCGGCGATCGCCGATGCGATCAGGGCGCGCTGGCGGAGCCCGCCCGAGAGCTGGTGCGGGTACTGTCCGGCCCGCACCTCAGGATCGGGCACGCCCACGGAGGCGAGGAGCTCGACGACGCGCGCCCGCCGGGCGGCCCGGTCGAGGTCGCTGTGTAGGCGGAGGACCTCACCCACCTCGTCGCCGACCGTGCGCAGCGAGTCGAGGGAGGAGAGTGCGTCCTGCAGGATGAAGCCGGCCTCCCGGCCGCGGACGCGGGCCCACTGCCGTTCGCCCCACGCTGCGGCGTCCTGGCCGTTGAAGCGCTGGGCGCGGGACCGGACGTGGGCGCCGGCACCGGTGAGACCCACGAGGGTCCTCGCGGTGACGGACTTGCCGGACCCGGACTCACCCACGAGCGCGAGGCACTCACCCGGGCGGACGGACAGGCTGAGGTCGTGGATGACCTCCCGGCGGTGGGCGCCGCGGCCGAACCCGACGGAGAGCCCCTCGAGTTCGACGACGGGCGCCTGCGGCACGAGTGCGGCGGTGGCTGCGGCCAGGGTGGTGGAGCTCATGTGAGCCTTCCTTCGGCGCGGCGACGGAGCTCGCGCCCGATCACGGTGATGGACAGGACGGTGGCGACGAGGAACGCAGCGGGGAACGTGATCATCCAGGGCGCGTTCGAGATGAAGTTACGGCCGGCCGAGAGCATCGCGCCCCATTCGGGGGCGGGCGGAGGGGTGCCGAGCCCGAGGAAGCTCAGCGACGCCCCGGCCCCGATCGCCGAACCGATACCGATCGTGCCGAGCACGAGGACGGGCTTGATGACGTTCGGTACCGTGTGCGTCAGGAGGATCCGCCAGGCCGGCAGGCCCAGGGTGCGGGCGGCCTCGACGAAGCCCGACCGACGGACGAGGTGCGTCTGCGCCCGGGTGATCCGGGCGTAGTAGGCGATGCTGCCGGCACCGATCGCGAGGATCGCGTTCTCCGTGCCGCCGCCGATGATGCCGATGACCACGAGTGCGAGCAGGATCTCCGGGATGGCGAGGGTGACGTCGAGGAAGCGCATCACCGAGGCCTCCACGAGCCGCCCGTTGAGACCGGCGAGGAGGCCGATGGCGGTCCCGCCGACCACGCCGATCGCCGTCGCGCCGAACCCGATGTACAACGAGGTGGCGGCGCCGTGCACGATCCGCGTGTAGTTGTCGGCGCCGGAGTCATCCGTGCCGAACCAGGCGGCGGCGCCTGGCGCCTCGAAGCTCCTGGCGGGGTTCACGGCGTACGGGTCGGCGGGAGCGAGCAGGCCCGGGGTCAGGACCGCCGCCGCCAGCCAGAGGAGGAAAACGGAAGCCAGCAGGATCCCGGGGCGGACGCGCCACCGGCGTCGCCGTGGTCTGTGGGTCCCGACCCGTGCTGATTCAAGTACGGGGAGTGCGGCCGGCGGGGCGACGGCGGGCGGGACGGTGCGTGAGGCGATGCTCATGCGGTCACCACTTTCGGGTCGATGAGCGTGTAGAGGAGGTCGATCACGAGGTTCACCACGACGTAGACCGCGGCCGACAGCAGCACGATCCCGAGGATGACCGGCAGGTCCTTGTTGTAGACCGAGGCCAGGGTCAGCGACCCGATGCCCTGCCTGCTGAAGAGTGTCTCGACGACCACGGACCCGCCGAGCAGCGCGGCCACGACGAAACCTGACATGGTCATGACCGGGATGGCCGCGTGCCGGAGCGCGTGCCGGATCCGGACCGGGAGGTCACGCATGCCGCGGGAGCGGGCCGTCAGGATGAACGGCTGTTCCAGGACGTCCTCGAGTTCGTTCCGCAGCACCTGGGAGAGGGTCCCGAACACCGCGAGGGCGAGGGTGAGGGCCGGGAGGACCAGCGCGGCCGGTCCCTGGTTCCCGCCGATGGGGAACCAGCGCAGCGTGAACGAGAAGACGATCAGCAGCGCGAACCCGATGATGAACGTCGGCGTCGCGGCGAAGACCACCTCGATGCCGGAGACGATCGACCGGATCCAGGAGGCGCGCTGCGCGGACAGGATCGCCACGACGAATGTCAGGGGCACCGCGACGGCGACGGCGGCCGCCGCGAGTGCCGCCGTCGCGCCGATCTGTTGCCCGATGGCCACCGAGACGGGCAGGCGCAGCCTGTAGGACTGCCCGAGGTCGCCCTGCACCAGGTTGCCGAGGTAGCTGCCGTACTGCACGAGGAGGGGCTGGTCGAGGAGGTAATCGGCGCGGACCTGCGCCAGCGTCTCCTCCGTGGGCCGCGCGTCGGGCCCGCCCAGGATCAGCAGCGCGGTGTCGCCCGGGATCAGGTAGACGGCGAGGAACGTCAGCGTCGCGGCTCCCCAGAGGACGCCGATCCCGACTGCGAGTCGCGTGAGGACGCGGCGGAGCACGGTCACCTACTCGGCTTTCCAGGCGTAGGTGAGGACGGGCACCGGGTGGGAGGTGTCCACCGCGACGTCGTGCAGGGTGTTCGCGTACGCGAACTGGCTCGGGTTCTCGTAGAGCGGCACGCCGGGCACGATCTCGAGCAGCCGGTGCTGCGCCTTCGAGTACGCTTCTTCGGCCACGGGCCCGTCGTCGGCCTCGCGGGCCGTGGAGAGGAGGGCATCGAGCTGGGGGTCGTCGACGTAGGACGAGTTCTGGCCGATCCGCTCACCCGTGATCTCGGAGGAGTGGTAGCGGATGAACAGGACGTCGGTGGTGTTGGTGTGCCAGACGCCGGCCAGGGCATCGTAGTCGCCGGCGTAACGGAGTTCCGTCAGTTGTGCCTGGGGGAGCTGGATGATCCGCAGGTCGAAGCCGACCTTGCGGGCCTCTCCCTGCAGCTGCACGAGCAGTGGGCTCGGCGTGGAACTCTCCACCGTGGGGACCTCGACCGTCAGCCTGCTCCCGTCCTTCGTGCGGAAGCCCTCGCCGTCACGCCCGGTCCACCCGGCGTCGTCGAGCAGCTGGTTCGCGCGCTCGCGGTCATACGTGAGGATCCTCTCGACAGTCGGGTCGTAGTACCGGCTCTCCCTGGACAGGAAGCCGTCGATCGGCGTGTAGGTGCCGAAGCCGAGGCTCTCCGTGACGGCCTTCGTGTCCACCGCGGCGGCGAACGCCTGCCGGACCGCGAGGTCGTCGAACGGTGCACGGTTCAGGTTGAAATTGAGGACGTACGGGTTGCCGGTCCGGGCGAGGTTCTCGTACGTGAAGTTCGGGTCGGCCTGCACGGCCGAGGCGTTCTGCGGCGCGAGGTTCTCCGTCAGGTCGTACTGGCCCGAGACGAGGGACTGGTGGCGGATGACGGGTTCGCTGACGAGGGTTACCTCAACGCCGTCGAGGTACGCGGCACCCTCACCGTCCAGCCACTCGGGCGCCCAGTCGTAGCCCTCCCGCTTCGTGTAGCTGATGCTCTGGCCGGGGCGGTAGTCGGCGACGGTGAAGGGCCCCGTGCCGATCGGCTTCTGGCACAGCGTCTCGGGCGCCTCGGTGATGGCCTTGCCGGAGTTCATGCCGAGCCAGGACTGGGCGAGGGTGTAGAGGAAGGGGGTGTAGGGGTAGGCGAGGTGGGCCTCGAAGGTGTATTCGTCGAGAACCGTGCCGTCGACGTACGGGGCGATGTACGCGGCGGCGAGGGGTGACTTCGTGGCGGGGTCCCTCATGTGCTCGAAGTTCTGCCCGAGGACCTCCGCGTTCCAGGGCGAGCCGTCGCTGAACGTGACCCCCTGCTTGAGGCGGAACGTGTACGTCCTGCCGTCCTCCGAAACATCCCAGGACTCGGCGAGGTACGGCGCGATGTCCCCGTTCTCGTCGAGGGTCACCACGTTGTCGTAGATCAGGCGGCCGAGGAACTGCTGCTGCGTGGCGGAGATGCCGTGGCCGTCGAGGCAGCCCGGCTCGGCCGAGATGGACACGTCCAGGACGCCGCCGGAGACCGGCTCGCCACCGGTGACGGCGGACGAATTCGCCGGCCCGGCGCAGCCGGCCAGGAGGACGAGGAGGCCCACCGCGGACAGGGCCGTGGCGTGCCCGGAGCGGTTTCGATTTCGGGCAGGACGAATTAAGGGTGCGTTCATGGGAAATTCCTCAAGAGGCGTTCCGGCGCAGCGCGGAGCATATTGCGTCCGGAAGGAGAATGAAAAGGAGAATGAAGGGAGAAGACGCACCGAGGGCGCCGGGATCCTGCTAGGGGAGGGCGGTACAGCTCACGATGAGTGCCTTTCGGAGTGCTCTTGCCCGCACCGGACCGGCACTGTGTGCCGAGGAGAAGGCCGCTTCGTCATCCGAACCACCCAGGAACATGGGGTTGGCGCGCGATCCAGTCGGAGCTTTACGATCGCGTCTCTTGAAGCTGGAACAACTATAGGCAGATGCCCTGGGCGTCCGACCAATAAAAAGAAATATGACACAGCGCGAATTGCCGTGGACCGGACGGAATGTCCTGCGGTGCATTTCAGTGAAGGGTGACGGTGCCGTCGTCGAGGATGCGCCACCCGGGATTATGGGCGATCTCCCACACGATGCCGTTCGGATCGCGTACGAGCCCGCGGAAGATGCCGCCGAAGGCGCTCTCCTGCGGCTCCTGGACAGGGGTGCCGCCGGCACGCATCATGGCAGCGACGGCGGCGCGGACCTCTTCCGGGCCGTCGACATTGTGGGACAGCACTATGCCCGACGGTACCGGTGTGGCGTCGAGCCCGAGGTCCTGGGCGAACTTATCGGCGAGGAACAGCCCGAGGAGCACTCCCGGAGCCACTTGGTAGAAGATCACCTCGTCGGGCACGTCGAGAGCCGGCGTCCACCCGAGCCCTTCGCTGTAGAAGGTCCGCGCAGCGTCGAGGTCCCGCGCGGCGACGGTGACGAAGTGGAGGCGTGCGTCCATGGAGAGAGCGTACGGGTCCCGACCCCGGCGGAAGCGTTCCCGATCCCGGCGGAACCGGGAACGCTTCCGCCGGGACGGGTGTCAGTGGCTCAGAGGAAGAGGGTGCGTCTCCCTGTACCGCTGGATGTGGAGGGCGAGCTTCCGCTCCGCTTCACGGCGACGCTCGCACTGGCGTTTGAGGTCGGACTCGGACAGCGCGGGTGCGCCGCGCTGGATGCGTTCCCCTGAGGGGGGAGCGGTGGCAGGCAGACTCACGGGTCGGGGCTCCGACTGTTCTGTGGTCATGGCGGTCTCCTTCGGTGGGAAGGGCGCGCGACGAATGGTCCGACGGTGGGTGGTCGACGCGCGCCTTCGTCGACCCAGGGCTCGTGTCGGTCCTCGAGTTCCGCAAGTGTGCACCGGATCGGCGCATCCCTCTAGGGTCTTTCGGCCCCACCGCGCACCGGAAGGGGGTCGTCGGCCGGCAAAGATCTGGTGACGCCCGCCCGGGCGAGGATATACAGTGCCCTATGCGCGCTGAGCCTGTTGTGGAGATCGAGCGGAAGTTCGACGTCGAGGATGACACCCCGCCTCCTGCACTCGAGGACGTCCCCGGGGTCGGAGGTGTGGATGCGCCCGTCGAATTCCACCTCGAGGCCGAGTACTTCGATACGGAGGACCTGAGGCTGGCGTCCCAGCGGATCACCCTGCGACGCCGGACCGGCGGCGAGGACGCCGGTTGGCACCTGAAGCTGCCGGCCGGTGCCGACGAGCGCCACGAACACCATGCGCCACTGGGCCGGACCTCGGTGGTGCCGAAGCCGCTCCTGAAGCTGATCCGGGTGCACACGAGGGACAGCGCGCTGGTGCCGGTCGCCCGGCTGGACACGCGGCGCGTCGTGCACCGCCTGCGCGGTCAGGACGGGGTCCTCGCCGAGTTCATGGACGACCGCGTGCAAGCAGAGGCACTCCACCCCGAGCCGTCCAGCCTGCGCTGGCGGGAATGGGAGATCGAGCTGGTCAGCGGCTCCAGGGACGTGCTGGACGCGGTGACGGAGATCATCGCCGCCGCAGGCGTCCGTCCCGCAGCTCACCGATCGAAACTGGAGCGCGCCCTCGTCACCGGCTTCCCCGCAGACGCGGCGAGGGTGACGGAGCCCTCGGCGGAGGGCCCGGCAGGCGATGTCCTCCTCGCCTACCTGCGCGAGCAGGTGGCGGCGCTCAAGCAGCAGGACCCGCAGGTCCGCATCGACGGCTCCGAAGCCATCCACAGGATGAGGGTCGCCATCCGGCGCATCAGGTCGGTCCTCGCGACCTACCGGACGCTGCTCGACGACGTCGAGGGCATAGGACGCCTGCGGGGAGAGCTCAGGTGGCTCGCCGGGGTGCTCGGCACAGCGCGGGACGCGCAGGTGATACACGCACGGCTCCAGCAGATGCTCGCCGACGAACCTCCCGAACTCCTGCTCGGCCCGGTGCAGCGCAGGCTCGAGATCGAACTCGGAGGGGACTACCGGAAATTCCACACCCGGGCCGTCAAGTCGCTGGACGGGCAGCGGTACTTCCGCCTCCTGGACTCACTCGACGCCCTCGTGACTGCGCCCGCGCTGACGCCCCGCGCAGCAGACCCCGCCGGTCAAGTGGTCCCGGGCCTGATCAACCGGGACCTGAAGCGCCTGAGCAGAGCGGTGCATGACGCGAGGAACCACCGCGCGGGGATCGGTGACCACCCTGCGCTGCACGAGGCGCGGAAGGACGCCAAGCGGTTGCGATACGCAGCGGAGGCCGCCTCACCGATCGGCCGCAAGAAGGTCGCCCGCATCGCGGAGGCCGCGCAGGTCCTGCAGAAAGTCCTCGGCGAGCACCAGGACAGCCTGGTGACCCGCGACCTGCTGCGACGGATCGGCAGCAAGGCCTTCCAGGAGGGTGAGAACGGTTTCACCTACGGTCGGCTGCACGGTCTGGAACAGGCGGCGGCGCTCGATGCCGAAGCCCGCTTTCGTCATGAATGGAAGTACATCCCCTCGCCACTGCGGAAGAAGTAGCCCTGGAAGGACCGGGCGGCGCCGGCGTCCTCGTGGGGACCACGGGCGTCGCCTGACCCCCGTCGTCGCCCTCACCAGGCGTGGGTCAGCTCATGACGGGTCGGAGGCCCTCCGGACGACGAGGACGGGGCAGTGTGCGTGGGCCACGCAGGCGCTGCTGACGGACCCGAGCAGCAGCCCCCTGAACGTGCCGTGGCCACGCCCGCCGATGACGAGGAGGGCCGCATCATGGGACACCCGCACGAGGGTCTTCACGGGGTGCCCGAACACCACCGCCTTTTCCAGTCCTAGCGGGGGATTCTCCCCGAACGCGGCCGTGACGGCCTCGTCCAGCTGCTTACGGGCGACGTCCGTGTACTCGCTGCGGCCGAGCGGAATGTACGCGGGGTACTCGGCGGGGTCGTCCCATGCAGCGACGGCACGGATGCTCGCGTCGAAGACGGGCGCCAGTCTCTCGGCGTAGCGCAGCGCCGCGATGGACGGCCCCGACCCGTCCACGCCGACGACGATCTGGGCTGCGGGGGTGGGACTCATGGCGCTTCTCCCTCTGGTTGCGGAAACATGAACCTGCTGTGAGCACCCTTCAGGGAATCCGTCCGATGACCTAGGGTCTTTCGGCCCTACCTCCGCTCCTGCCGGGGGCGGTCGGCCGTGCGTCAGCCGAGGGTTGCGAGGGCCTGGCGGATGCTGTCGACGGTGATGTCCGTGCCCGCGTCGACGTCCTTCACTTCGCCGTCGATCTGGTAGGGGAGTGGCTTGAGCGTCGAGAAGCGGTACTGGGAGTAGCTGGGCTGGTCGCCGAGTCCCTTCGTGGAGGCGCGCAGGGCGGTCAGGAGGATCTTCCATTTGGCCATGTGGGGGAAGGTGATGACCTCGAACTTGCCGTCGGAGGGATGATCGTCGGCCTCGCTGAGGGTGGCGTACTTCGCCATCTGGGAGATGTTCGCGAACACGAGGCTGTCGAATTTCCGGCGCTTGCCGTCGCTCTGCCGGATCTCGAAGGGCTTGAACTTGCGGAAGGTCCGGACGACGGAGAACATCTCCTTCATGGCACCCTTGCTGCCCTTCTCGAGGTCGATCGCCATGATCGGGGTCAGACCGAAGCCGATGTAGGAGTGCGCGTACACCGGCTCCGCAGCGGGCACGGCGTCCGTCCCGGCGATGCTGATGCGGAGCAGGTCGATCCTTCGCACCTGCCCCTCGACGATGGCCTCGCCGAGCGGCTTGCGTCCCGTGACGCGGCTGTGGTCATTCGCGTTGCCGGCCGCCAGGACTGCGCAGACGACGTCGTCCGCGCCGCTGGCCATGACACCGTTGACCACCTCGTTGTACCCGCCGTCACCGCTGACCGAGACGACCAGGGCGTTTCCCGATGATGCGGCCTCGCGGGCGAGGTCTATGGCATGACCGGCGTGCTCGGTGGGGGTGAGTCGTACGTCGGTCTCCGGCAGGGCGGGCACCAGTTCATCCCGGAGCTCCGCGGCCAGTTTCGGCGCATCGCCGGTGCTGTTCGGGTTGAAGATGATCGTGATCGTGTCGAACCTGCGCGGCGATTCCATGGTGTCTACCTTCGGTGATGACTCTCGTATGAAGCGGCAGCTCCCAGCATAAGTAAGCGAGCTTATTATAAGAAGTCACCTGCCACCACGAGTGCCCGTTCGGGCCCTGGCAGGGGAGTCCACGGCAGGAGCTGGCCCTGCCTGGCGAATCCGCAATGCACTTCAGGTCCGGTGTGTCCCTGCGCCGGCACGGGATGGCCCGAACCTTCGGAGGCAGATTTTCAGGGCCTTGTCGTGCGAGATGGAACGACCCTCTCGGCAGTGCCTCCGTCGTACATGCTCTAGTTCAGCCTTGTTCCGGTCGGCACCTGCATCTTCCCGGCGCGGCCGGTGTGGAGGTCGACGTAGTAATTGCTACCAGCCGTGATCGACCCGCCGGTGGAAGCGCATGCCGGCCTCATCTACGAATATGGCTCCGACCAGTGGGATGACAACGGCAACCGCGAGCCCGATGAGGCCACTGATCGTGAAGGCCCAGAGCCAGACCGCTACCCCCTGCTCAGCGCCGTCGAACCGCACCATACGGCCAGCGACGTAGCCGCCGCGTCGGTGCTTCCACGATCGGCCGGCGTTTCGTGCCGTGCACGCGTGCAATAACTACCGCTCCCAACATGAAAACGGAGGCGGTCAACTCGCCAGGGACGTGATGACTGGCGGCCAAGGCTGTCCAGGGACGTCGCATACCGGGACGATTATGGTGCACATCTCAATTTCAATCACCCCCAGCCATGCCTGCATCACCCCACGGGGGCGACGGTATGCCTCACTTCCTGCCGGGCAGGAGCTATGCGCCGGACCCCTGGTGACATAGGAGCACAACCCCGTCGTCGAGTGTGGCGGCGTGGCCGTCCGGCCCAGTTGTTTCTCGGGCGCGCACTTCAGCGATGCGCACCTTCCACCGGTCTGGGTCGAGTCCTAGCTCGGAGATCTCCTGGTCGGGGGTGAGAAAGGTGTGAGCAGTGTGCGCCTCACGCGGCGCCCAGGGCGGCACTGCCGCATGGGTCACTATGAGCAGGTGACCGCCGGCGGCCACACGTGATGCTGCCTGACGCAGGATTGATGTCCTGGCCAAGGCGACGGGGGAGTGGAAGAACGACGCGGTAACAAGGTCGTACTCACCACTGCCTGACCAGCTGTCCAGGTCGACCACCTCGAATTCGATCGGAGCTGACCCAAGGCCGACAGCGGTGGCTGCAGTTCCTGCCCGAGCGATGGCAGTGGGGGAGATGTCGACACCCGTTACGTCCCAGCCCTGCTGCGCTAGCCAGATCGCGTCGCTGCCTTCGCCGCAGCCGAGATCCAGGGCTCGCCCCGGCTGCAGTCCGCGGACTACGTCGGCTGTCGTTGCGTTGACGCGACCTGACCACACGACGCCGGATTCCTGGTACCGGTTCTCCCAGAATAGGAACGGAGTCGGAGTATCTGCCGTGCTGTGGGTGCTCACCTGATGTTCACGCCTTCATGGTTGCTGATTCGAGTTCCGCACCCGGCGGCGCAGGGGAGGTAGCCGCACTTGACCTGGATGCACCATCACTGCTGATGATCGAATCCAGACACTTGTCCGTAGCCATACAGAAAGCCTCACTCATCACCCTCGGCAGCGCCAAGGCTTCTTGCCGATCCGGCAAACTATCGATCACCACCACCGCACGCGGGTAGGGATGGGTGCTCTCGGCGGGTTCCGCTGCCGACGGGTTGGTTGTAATCCCCTGCGCCGCCGGATGTGCTCGCACATCAAGGCGGGAGCGGCGCGCTCATCGTCACGCACAGGGGGTTGTGCCACCATCGCGGGTGTTTACGAGATCTGTAGGCCACCGTTGATGTCGTAGGTGGCGGCGGTGATGTAGCCCGCGTCGGGTCCCACCAGGAAGCAGATCAGGGCGGCAATGTCGTCGACGGTGCCCACGCGTCCCATCAGGATGTCCTTGGACATGTCCTGCTTGCGGTCCTCCGTGAGAGTTCCGCCCATGATGTCGGTATCGACGGGGCCGGGTGCCACGGCGTTGACGGTGATGCCGTGTTCACCCATCTCTCGCGCGAGGGCACGGGTGAAGCCGATGATGCCCGCTTTCGATGCACTGTAGGCCACCTTCGAGTACGTGCCGCCGCCGCGCTGGGCGGAAATGGAGGAGATGCTGACGACGCGGCCGAGCTTGCGTTCGATCATCCCGCGCAGGGCGCGTTGCGTGACAAGGAAAGTGCCGGTCATGTTGACGGCGAAGACCCTGTCCCAGGCCGCTCTGGTCTCCTGCATGAACTCGGTGGGGGAGCTGATGCCGGCCAGGTTGATGACGGCGACGATCGGCGGCACCGACGCCTCGACCGTGGTGATCGCGGCGTCCACCGACGCCTCGTCGGACACATCGGCGGCGACACCGACCGCGCGAACGCCGTGGCGGTCCGCGATGGCTGCCGCGGCTTCCTCGGCCGCGGCGCCGTCGATGTCGAGGATGGCGATCGACCAGCCGTCGCGGGCCAGCCGGTCGGCTGTCGCACGGCCGATGCCGCGGGCCGAGGCCGCGCCGGTCAGGACTGCGGTGCGTTCTGTCGGGAAGCTCACGTGGTCTCCTGGTGTCGTTGCTGCTGGTGGATGAAGTGCTCGTAGTCGTCGTAGGTCTGGTTGATGTGGGCCTGCATCGCCTTGCGCGCGACCTCCGGGTTGCGGGTGCGGATCGCCTCGAGGACCAGTTGGTGATGTGCGATGGCGTGTTCCTGTACCTGGGGGAAGGACGAGGTCGCGCGTCGCATGGTGTAGAGCAGTTGGCTGAGCGGGGCGAGGATCACCGGGAGGAACGGGTTCGCCGAGGCCCGGAAGATCGCGTCGTGAAAGGCGATGTCCGAGGCGGTCACGGCGTCGAGGTCGCCGGCCTCGTGGGCGGCCCGCAGCGCGATGTTCGCCTCCTCCATGCGTGCGCGGTCCTCGTCCGTGGCGTGGAGCGCCGCCAGCTCGGCGGCGCCAGTCTCCACCATCCGGCGGATTTCCAGCAGACGCAGCGCCACGCCGGGGGAGTCGGCCGTGGTCGACGCGTACCGGAGGATGGCCCGCAGATCGGTCCACTGGGCCGCCGGGTTCACGTACGTGCCGAGGCCCCGTCTGATCTGCACGATGTTCTGGGCCTGCAGCCGCTTGAGCGCTTCCCGCACCGTCAGACGACTCACGTCGCTCGACGCGGCGAGGTCGTTCTCGGGCGGGAGGGCCGAGCCGGGCGCGTAGGTGCCGTCGATGACCTGTTCGAGCAGGTCGTCGAACACTGACTCAGCGAGGGATTTCCGCGCCATCCGTGTCCCCCTCGGTGCTGCGTCGTCGGGGAGCGATCACCTTGATGACCGCGGAGTCGTCCGCGGTGCCCAGACCCTGCGCCTGGCCCAGGAGGAACAGCTGTTCGGCTGCAGCGGCCACCGGGGCGGCGAGTCCTGCGGCCCGGGCAGCATTCCCGACGATGCCCAGGTCCTTGACGAAGATGTCCAGGCGGCTCAGCACCTCGGCGGCGTGGTCGTACCCCTCCACCATGCGCGGTCCGCGGTTGGACAGCATGAACGACGACGCCGCCCCCGCCTCCAGTGCGGCCAGCGTCTGTCGCCGGTCCAGCCCGAGGGCATCCGCGAGGGCGAGGGCCTCGGCTGCCGCCGCGATGTGCACGCCACAGAGGAGTTGGTTGACGGTCTTCATGGCCTGACCGTCACCTGCCTTCGTCCCGACCACGGTCAGGGTCGAGGCGAGCCGTTCCAGAACGGGGCGTGCTGCGTCGAGGGCACGCGGTTCGGCGCCCACGACGATCAGCAGATCGCCTTCGCCGGCTCGTACGGGGCCGCCGGACAGGGGTGCGTCGACCAGTACCACGCCCAGCTCAGCGAGCCGCGCGGTCCAGGACGCGACGGCGTCCAGGCCCACGGTGCTGGTCATCACGACGACGGCGCCCGGTGCGAGTGCGGGGGCAATCCCGTGCCCGCCGAAGAGGACGCTCTCCACGTGGGTGGCGTCACGGACCGCGAGGAGCACGATCCCGGCGTCGGCCACCGCGTCGGTGGCCGACGTTGCGCAGCTGATTCCGGCCTGCTCGGCCTTGTCCCGGGAGGCCGGTGCGGGGTCGTAAGCGGTGACGGTGAAGGCACTGGCCAGGCGGGTTGCCATCGGTAGACCCATGGCGCCGAGGCCCAGGACGGCGACACGGAGGCGGCTGGCGTCATGGGTGGCACCGGCCGATGCTGTGCGATCCGTCGCGGGGGAGCGGAGGATGTCTACGACGTCCGCGAGGGAGTCGTCCGTGCCCACGTTCCCGGCGAAGACCACGAACGGCACGGAGCGGGCGGGGCCGTCCGCCGGTTGCCAGAGGGAGACGATGCCCGGAAGCATCGGTCCGCGCACCAGCGCGTGGCGGATGGAGAGTCCGTGGGCGGCGACGTCGGAGGAGGTGATGCCGCCCTTGGCGACGACGAAGCGGACCGGCGCTGCGGCAAGGGTGGTGCGGACGACGTCGACGACCGAGCGGGAGATGGTGCGGGCGACCTCGAGGCTCTGCTCCGGGTCGTCCGTCCGGATCAGGCGGCGGCTCGTGTGCAGGATCACCTCGCCCGTGGGGAGCCCGTGGACGACGGCCTGCACGGCGTGGGCCAGCTCGATCTGCCGGCGATCGGGATCGAGGACGGCTTCGACGTCGAGCTCGACGAGTTTGGCCTCGGGTCGCCGGGCGACCAGGGCGTCAAGCTGCCGGGTGGTCAGTCCCACGTGGGAGCCCACCACGATCAGTCCGCCCGCGGTGGGGGCGTCCAGGTCGGCGAAGACTTCCTCGGCCGTCAGCGGCGCGCGCTCGTTCTGGCCGATCCGGGCGCGGACGAATGGCGGGCCCACGCGGTAGAGCAGCTTCTTGCCGCGGCGTTCGGATTCTTCGAGGCCCAGGGCGAGTGCCCGGAGGTCGTCTTCGGTGACGGCGTCCACCACGATGGGGACGGCGTTGGTCACGTGGGCCAGCGCGTCGGCGATGCCCTCCGTTCCGGAGCGGATGATCGAGAGGTCGAGCCGGATGACTGCGTCGGCCGTACCGCCGCTCTTCTCCGCCACGTAGTCGCCCAGGTCCGATGACGTGAACCCGAACGTGGCGTCCCGGGCGAATTCGGTGTCCCCGACCGGGACGACGGTGCCACCGTCACCCCGGAGGTAGTGGGTGCCGCCGATGGTGATGCGGCCGGCGTCGGGAAAGGCCGGGACGATGACGACGCCGTCGGTTCGGATGCCCGCGAGTGCCAGCAGGGTTTCCCCGATGACGTCCGTCTCGAGCGGGAAGTGGCCGCGGAGGGTCGAATCGCCTCTGCTCACGAACCCGACGGTGACGCCGGCATCGCGGGCGGCCCGGAGCGAGTTCGTGACGATCTCCCGATTGCGCGACGCGGTGGTCTCCCGGTCGAGGCTGCGGGTGTTGGTCAGGACGTAGACCGCCGGTGCGGCCGTTCCGTCGATCCGCTGGGCGAAGGCCCATGCGAAGTCGTTCGGTTCCCAGGAGGTGAGCACCGGCAGATCGGCGACGGACTGGGTGCCGGTGGGGTCGTCGTCGAGAACCACCAGGATCCGACCGGAAGCACGAACGGTGGCCGCGATGGTAGCCGGTTCCACGGGCCGGACAGCTGGATAGGGGCCGAGCAACTCTTCCTCGAGTATCACTGATCCGCACCTTCACTACTGGTCATCGCCCGTGGGTCTTGTCAGATGTCATATGTCCAGTGCTAGTGTGACAGGCAGCACATTTCCCGTCAAAGTACCGGCCAGGTCCGTGCTACCCCTGAGATGGCAACGAGGCCTGCTCAGTGACCGAGGAGCAGTACGTGGATATTCGACTTCTTCTGGCGCTCGTCCTGGGCATCGCCACCATCATCGTGCTGGTGCTGAGGACCCGGCTCGATGCCTTCGTCGCCCTCCTGATTGCCGCGCTCGTCACCGGCATCGTCGCCGGCCAGGCGCCGCTGGACATCGTCACGGCGATCACGACGGGCTTCGGCAACACTCTGGCCTCGATCGGCATCGTGATCGGCCTGGGGGTCGGCATCGGCAAGATCCTCGAGGTGTCGGGTGCCGCCAACTCGCTGGCGATGGCCTTCCTCAAACTCTTCGGCAAGGGACGTGAGCCCTGGGCGCTCGGCAGTGTGGGCGCGCTGGTGTCCATCCCGGTGTTCTGCGACTCCGGCTACGTCATCATGAATCCACTGGCCCGTTCGATCGCCCGGGTCAAGCGCGCCGGCTATATCACCCTTGCACTGGCGCTCGGGTGCGGCATGACGCTGACCCATCACCTGGTACCACCGACCCCCGGCCCGCTGGCCGTCGCCGGTATCCTCGGAGCGGATCTCGGAGCATTGATCCTCGCGGGTCTCGTGTTCACGGTCCTGCTGCTGCCGATCGTCGTCGTCTACGCCAAGTGGATCGGCCCGAAGATCGAGCCATCCATGAACGAGAGCGTGCGCGAGGTCGTCTACGGCGCGGCTCAGGCCCAGTCCGGGCACCGGGGCGGTACCGCTGTCGTGGACCGTGGCGGGCCCGCCGGGACCGGCGCCGTCGACGGCGCCGATCATGATGCTCCCTCGATGGACGTCGACAACAGCACCCTCGGCACCCCTCCGGAGGGCGCCGCACCGCACCGGGTCGGCGCCTTCGTAGCATCGCTGCCGCTGCTGGTTCCGTTGCTCCTCATCATCCTCAACACGGTCAGCGGCGCGATCGACCAGAACAACCAGGGCGTCGTCGGCACGGGGGAGTACGTGCCGTCGGCATGGGCCGTTCCTCTGGCCTTCGTCGGCAACCCCGTCGTCGCGCTGGTCATCGGCGTCATCCTGGCCGTCTACATCCTGCTGCCGCGCTGGACCCCGCGTTCGAAGGTGCAGGGCTGGTTCGCCGAGGCCGCGGCGTCCGCCGGCCTGATCCTCCTCATCACCGGCGCCGGTGGCGCCCTCGGTCAGGTGCTGCGGAGCTCAGGCGTGGGCGATGCCCTTGCTGAGGCCATAGCCGGCACCTCCTTGCCGGCCTTCCTCGTGCCGTTCCTCATCGCCACACTGGTGCGCCTTGCCCAAGGCTCCGGAACGGTCGCCATGATCACCGCCGCATCGGTGACCGCGCCGCTGGTCGGCTCACTCGGCATCGACCCGATCGTCGCGGCGATGGCCTGCACCGCTGGATCCATGGTATTCAGCTACTTCAACGACTCCTACTTCTGGGTTGTGACCCGCTTCGCCGGACTCGACGGCGTCGCAGCCCTCAAGGGCTGGTCGGGCATCACAACGGCGGTGTGGGTCGGTTCGATCCCGCTCCTGTTCATCGCCAACGCGGTTCTCGGCTAAGTGGCGAAGTCCCACCGACGTCCAGGGCGGTCCATCGGTCCTGCTTGTCCACGGCTTCCAGCTCGACCTTCCACCTCGCCGAGATATCTCCGTCGAGGCGCGGGGTGCGGGCGGGGACCGTCCTCGGCGTCAGGTTCGTCTCCGAACGCGGCTCCGATACGCAGGAGTTCGGTTTCGTTGTAGGCGGAGCCGACCTGACGGTCCGGGCAGTGCCGAGGAGGGGTGCTCGTCAAAGCTAGTTGACATAATGTAGATTATCGGCGATTAGCTGGCCTCTCCAGAAGGGGGTCTGGGGGCCGCGAACACACCGCTCCAGCGGGCAACCTCGCCGGAGCTTCCGACAGCGTCCGGAACGCCGCCGACACGTCGTCCAGCGTCGGGCGACCGCTCCACGGAGGGCCCTCAGGCGCCGACGTACTCGGCCAGGTGCCGGCCCGTGAGGGTCGACCGTGCGGCGACGAGGTCCGCGGGCGTTCCCTCGAAGATGACCTTGCCGCCGTCGTGCCCCGCGCCGGGTCCGATGTCGATGATCCAGTCCGCGTGCGCCATGACGGCCTGGTGGTGTTCGATGACGAGCACAGACTTGCCGGCGTCGACCAGGCGGTCGAGCAGTCCGAGCAGATTCTCGACGTCGGCCAGGTGCAGGCCCGCCGTGGGTTCGTCGAGGACCAGGATGCCGCCCTTCTCCCCCATGTGGGTGGCGAGCTTGAGGCGCTGGCGCTCGCCGCCGGACAGTGTGGTCAGGGGCTGACCGAGGCTCAGGTACCCGAGCCCGACGTCGGACAGCCGGCTGAGGATGGCGTGGGCGGCGGGCACCTTGCCCTCGCCGACCCGGAAGAACTCGGTGGCCTCGGTGACGGGCATCGCCAGGACCTCGCTGATGTCCTTCCCGCCGAGCTTGTACTCCAGCACCTCGGCCATGAACCGCTTGCCGCCGCAGACCTCGCAGGTCGTGGCGACGCCGGCCATCATGGCGAGGTCCGTGAAGATGACGCCGGCGCCGTTGCAGGTGGGGCAGGCGCCCTCGGAGTTCGCGCTGAACAGGGCCGGCTTGACGCCGTTGGCCTTCGCGAATGCTTTGCGGATGGGCTCGAGCATGCCGGTGTAGGTGGCGGGGTTGCTGCGGCGCGAGCCTTTGATGGCGGTCTGGTCCACTGCCACCACGCCCTCCCGGGGAGATACCGAGCTGTGGATCAGTGAGCTCTTGCCCGATCCGGCCACGCCGGTGATCACGCACAGCACGCCGAGCGGGATGTCCACATCGACGTCCCGCACGTTGTGCGACGTCGCTCCCCTGATCTCCAGCTCGCCACGGTGGCCGCGCACCGTGGCCTTCAGCGCCGCCCGGTCGTCGAGGTGCCGGCCGGTGAGCGTGCCGCTGCGCCGCAGTCCGTCCACGGACCCTTCGAAGCACACCGTGCCACCCGCGGTCCCGGCCCCCGGGCCGAGATCCACCACGTGGTCGGCGATCGCGATCATCTCGGGTTTGTGCTCGACCACGAGGACGGTGTTCCCCTTGTCGCGCAGGCGCAGCAGCAGGTCGTTCATACGCTGGATGTCGTGCGGGTGGAGCCCGATCGTCGGTTCGTCGAATACGTAGGTGATGTCCGTCAGCGACGATCCGAGGTGCCGGATCATCTTGGTCCGCTGGGACTCGCCCCCGGACAGCGTGCCGGAGGGGCGGTCGAGGCTGAGGTAGCCGAGCCCGATCTCCACGAACGAGTCGAGCGTCTCCCCCAGCGCGGTCAGCAGCGGCGCCACGGATGGTTCGGCGAGCCCGCGGACCCAGGCCGCGAGGTCGCTGATCTGCATTGCGCACGCGTCGGCGATGCCGACGCCGTCGATCTTCGAGGACCTGGCCGCCTCGCTGAGGCGCGTCCCGTCGCATTCCGGACACGTGGTGAAGGTGACGGCCCGGTCCACGAAGGCGCGGATGTGCGGCTGCATCGCCTCGCGGTCCTTGGCGAGCATCGACTTCTGGATCTTGGGGATCAGGCCCTCGTAGGTGATGTTGATGCCGTCGACCTTGATCTTCGTCGGCTCCTTGTAGAGCAGGTCCTGCAGCTCGCGCTTCGTGAAGTCCCGGATGGGCTTGTCGGCGTCGAAGAACCCTGTGCCGCTGTAGATGCGCCCGTACCAGCCCTCCATGCTGTACCCCGGGATGGTGAGCGCTCCCTCGTTCAGCGACTTCGCCTCGTCGTAGAGCTGCGTGAGGTCCATGTGGGTGACGGACCCCATGCCCTCGCACCGCGGGCACATGCCGCCTGTCACCGTGAAGCTGCGCCGTTCCTTGACCGTGGTCCCCCCACGCTCGATCGTGACGGCACCCGCTCCGCTGATCGACGCCACGTTGAACGAGAAGGCCTGCGGGGATCCGATCTGCGGCTGGCCGAGACGCGAGAACACGATCCTCAGCATCGCGTTGACGTCCGTCGCCGTGCCGACGGTGGACCGCGGATTGGCGCCCATGCGCTCCTGGTCGACGATGATCGCGGTGGTCAGACCCTCGAGGACGTCCACCTCGGGGCGGGCGAGGGTCGGCATGAAGCCCTGCACGAAGGCGCTGTACGTCTCGTTGATCATGCGCTGCGACTCGGCGGCGATGGTGTCGAAGACGAGCGAGCTCTTACCGGACCCCGAGACGCCCGTGAACACCGAGAGCCGCCGTTTCGGGATGTCGATCGTGATGTCCCTCAGGTTGTTCTCCCGCGCACCCTGGACCCTGATGAGGTCATGGCTGTCCGCGGCATGTGCCTGTCCCTGCTCGGCGTCCGTCGTGGCCGTGCTCATCGTGCCTCCATCCTCCGGCCTCCCGCCCTCGCGAGCAGCCGGTGTGCGTCCGGGATACCGCCGCGGATCCGGCCGCGGGCAGCACGTCTGATTCTCCGTCGTCGCCCGGCAGGCGGCAATGGGGCGCGCACCCGTTCCTGTCCGCGATTGTGCTTTGCTGGAGGGATGACTGCAGCTGCTCCAGCCGACGATGTCCCCGCGATGCTCCCACCCGGGGCCCTCGTGGAGCGGGTCGAGGCCGTGCTGGCCCAGGACCTGCCCGCGATCGTCCGCGCGGGGCACCCGGTTCTGCGTCGACCGGCCCAGGACTTCGACGGCCAGCTCGACGACGGGACGCTGGGTCGACTGATCTCCACGATGCGGCGCGTGATGCAGGAGGCGCCGGGTGTGGGCCTCGCCGCACCGCAGATCGGCATCCCGCTGAGGATCGCCGTGCTCGAGGACCGCGGTGTCCAGGACCCGAGCGTCGCCGAGGCGCGCGGCCGCACTCCCCTGCCGTTCACCGTGCTCATCAACCCCCGCTACGAGGCCGCGGACGTTGCCCTGGCGGCGTTCTACGAGGGCTGCCTCTCCGTGCCCGGCTACCAGGCCGTCGTCGAGCGCCACGCCCGCATCACGGCCACCTTCACGCAGCCCGGCGGCATCACCGTCACCACCGGGTTCGAGGGCTGGCCCGCCCGGATCGTGCAGCACGAGACCGACCACCTGAACGGGCAGCTGTACCTGGACCGCGCCGTCCTGCGGTCCCTCACGGCCGACTCCGAGCACCACCGATGGGCGCAACCGACCGTCGACGCCGCACGGCAGGGTCTCGGCTTCTGACCCCGCCGCGCGGCGACCGGATCCGCTACTGCGCGGGAGAGTGCGCGGGATTCGCTTCCGTGGGCAGATAACGTGCCCACCACCGCAGGACGTGCTCGAAGCGCTGCCTGCGGTGCCACGGTGACCCCGATCTCGACAGTTCGTGGGTCTCGCCCGGGAACACGAGCAGCTCCGTCTCGACCCCCTGCTTCTTCAGGGCCGTGTAGTACCGCTGGGCCTGCTCGATGGGGCACCGCAGGTCCTCCTCCGAGTGGATGACGAACGCAGGCGTCCGCACCTGCCCGATCTTCGCGAACGGGTTCTGCTCCGCCACCCTCGCCGGGTCCGTCCCGGTGTACTGCTCGGAGAAGAACCACCCGATGTCCGAGGAGCCCACGAACGACGGCGGGTCCAGGTAGCCGCGCTCGACGATCGCGGCCTCGAAGCGGTGGTCGTGGGCGATCGTCCACGCCGTCAGGTAGCCACCGTAGGAGCCGCCCATGACCCCGAGCCGCTCGTCGTCCATGACGTCGTACTCGGCGAGCGCGCCGTCGAGGAAGGCGAGGACGTCGTCGAGGTCCACCGTACCCATCGCCTCCTTGATGACGCGGCCGTGTGCCTGCCCGTAGCCGGCGGCGCCGCGTGGGTTGCACAGCAGCACCGCGTAGCCCGCGGCGGCGTAAACCTGGGCCTCGTCGAAGTAGCCCCACCCGTACTGGGCGAAGGGCCCGCCATGGATGACGAGCAGCACCGGGTGCGGACCCTCTCCCTCGGGCAGGACGACCCACCCGTGCACGGGCGTCCCGTCGGGCGCAGGGTAGGTGCGCTCCTGCGGCTCCGCCACGCGTGTGTCGTCGCGGAGGGCGGCCGAGAAGTCCGAGACTGGACGCAGCTCGCCGCTTTCGACGACCGCGGCGTCGCCGGAGGTGGTCGGGTCGGTGTAGGACACGACGACGCCGCCCCCGGCTGCCGAGGCTCCCGTCACCACGGTGGGCCCGGTGACGAGGGTCTCGATCTCCCCTGCGGCCGAGACGCGGAGGAGTTCACCCATGCCGCGCGAGCGGTTGACGACGAGCACGGAGGCGGGCCCGTCCGCGACGATCTCCTGGACATCGCCGACGTCCACGGTCTCGGGGTCGGTGAGTCGCCGCACGTCCTGCGGGTCCCCGATCGGCAGGACGTGGAGGGCCGTGTTGCGGGCCACGAAGTCCAGGCCCGAGGGCGAGAGGTCCGATGCCAGGAAGAACAGCCACGCGCCGTCGGTGCTCGGCCGAGGTGCGCTGCACCCGAGGCGCGTGTCGCCGCCGAGGTTCGTCAGCGTGCGGTGGTCGCCGCCGTCGAGCGCGATCGAATGGAGGTCGGACACGAGGGTGGAGTCCGCGTCCTGCGCGAGCGCGGCCGTGAAGAGGATGCGCTGCCCGTCGGGGGAGAACACCGGCTCGAGGTGGTCGGCGTCCGCCGTCGTCAGTTGTGTCGCGGGTGGCACCGCTCCCTGCTCCTCGAGCGCGCCCGGGCCGTCCGCGTGCTCCTGCTTCATCCGGCCGACGGCGGCGATGTACGGCTCCGCGTCGAGGCTGGGCACCGGGACGCTGAACAGGTGGGAGCGCTTGTCCGTCGTGTAGCCGAGGCCGTTCATCCGGTACTTGTACCCGGTGATCAGGCGCGGATCCTCCAGTGCGCTGCCCACGCCGTCGACGGTGCCGTAGCGCCCGTGCTCGGGTACGCGTGCCGCGAAGACGATCGTCGCCGCGTCCGGGGAGATGTCGAAGTGCGCGACGCCGAGGGGCTGGTCGGTGAGCTGCATGGGTTCGCCGCCCGGGGCGCGCACGGCGAACAGCTGCGGCTTGCCGCCCGGCGCCGTCCGGAGGAAGACGAGCAGCGCGCCGTCGCGCGAGTACCGGGGCGCCGTGTCGCGGAAGCCGCGAGTCAATCGGCGTCGCTCGCCGTCGAGCGTGATCTCCCACAGCTGGCCCACATAGCTGTCGGCGCGGAGGTCGGGCCGGGTCGCGGCGACCACCAGGCGGGAGCCGTCCGGATGGAGCGTCGGTGTGCCGGTGGTGGTCAGGAGTTCGATCTGGTCTGGTTTCACCCTCCCGATCAGACCCGAAATAGTGGCCTGAGTCAACGGTGCAGGGCGTCCTCTCCCTAGGATGGGACGGTGTCCGCCCTCCCCCATCACCTCCTCGTCTGCCCCGTCTGCTCCTCCGCGCTCGAGGAGGGGGACCGGTCGCTGGCGTGTGCGCTCGGGCACCGCTTCGACGCCGCCCGCCAGGGCTACATCAACCTGCTCACCGGCAAGGGGTCGCCCTTCGAGAGCGACACGGCCGAGATGGTCAACGCGCGGGAGCAGTTCCTCGGTTCGGGCGCCTACGCCCCGCTGCGCCGGGCGGTGGTCCGGTCCATCCTCGGCCATACGGCGGACCCCGCAGTGGCCCTGGACGCCGGCGCGGGCACGGGCTACTACCTGGAAGGGCTCGTCGCCGAGACGCCCGCGTGCTATCCCGTGGCGCTCGACCTCTCGAAGATCGCCCTGCGGCGTGCCGCCCGCAGGCTGCCCGGTGGGATCAGCCTGGTCTGGGACATCTGGCGGCGGCTCCCGCTCGCCGACGGGTCGGTCGACGTGCTCCTGAACGTGTTCGCGCCGCGCAACCCCGGCGAGTTCGTGCGCGTCCTCGCGCCGGGCGGGTGCCTCGTCGTCGTCACTCCGCGGCCCGGACACCTCGCCGGGCTGGAGGCGGTGGGTCCGCTGCTGTCCGTGCCGGCGCACAAGGCCGACGACGTCCTCGCATCCTTCGAGGGAGCGCTGGTGGAGACCGGGCGGGAGGATCTGGACTACTCCCTGTCCCTTTCGCGGGACCTCGCCTGCTCCGCCCTGGTCATGGGACCCGCGGCGCGGCACGCACGGGTGGCGGAGGTGGCGGAGGTGGCGGAGGTGGCGGAGGTGGCCGGCGCTGCCCCGCTGGAGGTCGCGGCACGCTTCACCGTCCAGGTCCTGACCCGCCCCTGACCACCGTCAGGCAAGGAGCCGCCAGGTTCGGGGCCGGGCGCGGACGGCACGGAAGGGTAACAACTCGCGGGTATGCGGCCCGGCACCTAGGTATTGTCGGACCCCTTTGCCAGAATGGGAACGACGGCCGCTTCCTGCGGCACGCAGACGAGGGGATGCCCGATGGAGTGGTTGCTTGACAACGGCTGGATCCTGTGGCTGGTCCTGTTCCTGGGGCTCGCGGCAGTGGAGACCCTGACCCTGGACCTGCTCTTCCTGATGCTCTCGGTCGGCGCCCTGGCGGCACTGGTCGCCACGTTCGTCGGAGCGGGGCTGGTGCTGCAGGTCGTCGTGTTCGCCGTCGTCTCGCTGCTCATGATCCTGCTCGTCCGGCCGGTGGCAGTGCGGCACCTGCGCAAGGGTCCACGGGACCAGCTCGACAACATCGACCGCCTCGTCGGCGCGTCGGCCCTCGCCCTGGAGCCGGTCACGGCCCACTCCGGAACCGTGAAGATCGGCGGTGACACCTGGACGGCGCGCTCGTCGGACGGCGCCGCGCTGCCCGCCGGCACCCGCCTGTCCGTCGCGAGGATCGACGGTGCCACCGCCGTCGTCGAGCCCGCCGGGCCCGACACCGACCGCATCGCGCCGATTGCCGGCGACTAGCGCCGACCGTCCCGCTTCCCGCTCCCCGACCGACCCCGGCCGGAGAGCAACCACCACAATAAAGGGGATTCATGAACGGCTCCGCCGGAACGATCGGACTCGCAGTAGTCCTGATCGCCCTCATCATCTTCGTCCTCGTCATCCTCGTGAAGTCCGTGCGGATCATCCCGCAGGCCCGCGCGGGAGTCGTCGAGCGGCTCGGCAAGTACCAGCGGACCCTGAACCCGGGGCTGACGATCCTGATCCCGTTCGTCGACCGGCTGCTGCCGCTCCTCGACCTCCGCGAGCAGGTTGTCTCCTTCCCGCCCCAGCCCGTCATCACCGAGGACAACCTCGTGGTGTCCATCGACACCGTGGTCTACTTCCAGGTCACCGACCCCCGGGCGGCGACCTACGAGATCGCCAACTACATCCAGGCCGTCGAACAGCTGACCACGACAACCCTCCGTAACGTGGTGGGCGGGCTGAACCTCGAGGAGGCGCTCACCTCCCGTGACCAGATCAACGGACAGCTCCGCGGAGTGCTCGACGATGCCACGGGCCGCTGGGGTATCCGGGTAGGTCGCGTGGAGCTCAAGGCGATCGATCCGCCCCACTCCATCCAGGATTCGATGGAGAAGCAGATGCGTGCCGAGCGTGATCGCCGAGCCGCGATCCTGACGGCGGAAGGAACCAAGCAGTCGCAGATCCTCACGGCGGAGGGCCAGCGCCAGGCCGCCATCCTTGCTGCAGAGGGTGACGCGAAGGCTGCGATCCTGCGTGCAGATGGTGAGGCGCAGGCCATCCACAAGGTGTTCGACGCGATCCACAAGGGCAACCCGACGCAGAAGCTGCTCGCCTACCAGTACCTGCAGACCCTGCCCAAACTCGCCGACGGCTCGGCGAACAAGCTCTGGATCATCCCGAGCGAGGTCGGCGAGGCGCTGAAGGGCATCGGCAACGTCCTCGGCACCACCACGCCGGATTCGCCGTCGGACGGGCCGGAGATGGTGTCGCGGTCCTGAGCCGCGCCTGCCGGACAATGATGGGCCGCCACCGCTCCGGTGGCGGCCCATCGCCGTCCGCGGCCCCTCGCGGAGCCCAGTGGGCGGCCCTGTATACTTAGGTGTTTACCCCTCCGCCCGCGGGAACATCCCTGCGGCGGACGGTGTTATACCGACAGCTTCCCTTCCGTCCCTTCGGCGGGAGAGGCACCGGGCGTATCGGCGGCACGGCCCGCCCAGACCTCCGGTGAACACCAGCGGCAACGGCCCCACGGGCCATGGGAATGAGGAGATCATCATGAGCGATCGCAGCCTGCGCGGCATGCGCCTCGGAGCGCAGTCGATGGAGACGGAATCCGGCGTCGAGCCCGCTCCCCGGCAGCGGGTCGAGTATCGGTGCGAGGACGGCGAGCGGGTCTTCGTGACCTTCTCCTCCGAAGCGGAGATCCCGGCGACCTGGGTCTCCAAGACCGGCAAGGAAGCTCTCCTCGTCGACGGGGAGAAGCCCGACACCTCGAACGACAAGCCCATCCGCACCCACTGGGACATGCTGCTCGAGCGCCGCTCCGTCGAGGAACTGGAGCAGATCCTCCAGGACCGCCTGACGATCCTGCGCGAGCGTCGCGGGGAGCGCCGCTCCGCCTGACCTCCAGGCGCATCACGGATACGACGAAGGCACCCGCCGTCCGGCGGGTGCCTTCGTCGTTGGTGTGGTGCCGGTGTGGTGCCGGGGTGGTGCCGCTGCCGGCTGACGTGGTCTGTCGGCGTCTGCCGGTGTCTGCCGGTGTCTGCTAGGCGCGGCCGGTGAGCTTCTTCCAGCGGGCGCCCAGGCCCCAGCGTGTGACATTCGCGATCGCCTCGAGCACGATGTTCCCGCTCATCTTCGAGTCCCCGAGCTCGCGCTCCACGAACGTAATCGGCACCTCCACGATGGTCAGGCCCAGCCGGGCGACCCGGAAGGTCATATCCACCTGGAAGCCGTAGCCCACCGACTCGACCGCGGACAGATCCAGGGCCTCAAGGGTGGAGCGCCGGAACGCCCGGAACCCGGCGGTGATATCACGGACCGGCAGACCCAGCATCAGCCGCGAATAGGTGCTGCCCGCGCGCGAGAGGAGCTTGCGGTGCGCCGGCCAGTTCACCACGCTGCCGCCGCTCACCCAACGGCTGCCGATCACCAGATCCGCCCGGTCCACGGCATCCAGCAGGCCCTGCAACTGTTCGGGCCTGTGCGAGCCGTCCGCGTCCATCTCCACCAGGACGTCGTAATCGCGCTCCAACGCCCACCGGAACCCCGCGATGTACGCCGCGCCCAGACCCTCCTTGCCGGTGCGGTGCAGCACGTGCACCTGCGCGTCGGCGGCCGCGGCACGGTCGGCGAGATCACCGGTACCGTCGGGGCTGTTGTCATCGACGATCAGGACATCCGAGGCCGGCACGGCCGCTCGCAGCCGGGCCAGGGTCCGCGGCAGGGACTCGACCTCGTTGTAGGTGGGAATGATCGTGACGACTCGCACGCAGCTAGGGCCTTTCCATCAGAGGGTGCGCAACGCGCAGGGACCGCCCCGCACACACCGGAGCCAGTGTCCAAGCATAGGCGACCGACCCCGCGCTCCACGGCAGGCCCACGCCGGCCACAACCGCGGACGGGCGGCGGACGGGCGACGGACGGGCGGGCAGATCCACGCACCTTCGTACCGGCGTCGGCACGGATGGCGGCGCCGTTTTCTAACGACACGTGGACCTGCCCTTGAGTGCCAGCTCCGCCTAGATGGGCAACACGCGCCATTCAGAAGGCCGATGCATTGCGCTCAGGAGACCAGCCAGGTGCCCTCCCGGGGGAGGGCATCCAACCCGTAACGCAAAAGCTTACGTGCTGTGGAGTGAGAGTCAACGGCCGTCTGACCTGCGACGACGTCTTCCGTCGCAGGTCAGGACGGCGTGGGAAGACGTCTGGGCTGTCCTCCGATGACCGCATCCCGCGTCCGGCGCTAGGCCGTGACGAAGCCCTCGGCGGCGTAGAGGCGCCGCCCGTCGTGGACGGTCTCGAGGCAGAGCGGGGCGTTCTCGGTGTCCAGGGCGGGCAGCAGCGGTGTTCCGGCGCGCGGATCGGTGCTCCAGGACTGCACCCGGTTGTCCGGGGTCTGCACCATCAGCTCGTCGACCTTCCACACAGCGTAGGACGCAGGGGTCCCGGGCGCGAGCTGGCCCATCATGGGGCTGCGGCCGGAAAGGCGCCAGCTCGCCCGCGTGTGGGCGATGAACGCGGCCCGGGCGGAGATGTTCTCCACCGGGTTGCTGTGCTGCAGGCACGCGCGGACGGACGCCCAGGGGTCGAGGGGGGTCACGGGGCTGTCGGAGCCCAGCGCCACGAGGACGCCCGCGGAGAGCAGGGAGGCGAAGCGGTTCATGCCGGCGCTGCGCTCCCCCAGTCGCTGCCCGTAGAGGCCGTCCTCGACCCCCCACAGGGCGTCGAACGCCGGTTGCCCGCTCACGGCGACGCCGTAGTGCACCAGCGCCGCGATGGCGGCGTCGTCGGCGAGCTCCACGTGTTCCAGCCGGTGCCGCGCCCGGCGGACCTCCTCCACGCCGAGCTCACGGGCCGCCACGTCGAGGCCCTGCAGGACGACGTCGAGCCCGGCATCCCCGATCACGTGGAATCCGGCCTGGACGGTCTCGGCGGTGGTGGCGAGCAGATGTGCTCCGACCGCGTCCGCGTCGAGATAGAGCGTGCCCCGGTTGCCGGGATCGTCGCTGTAGGGCTCACGGAGGGCGGCGGTGCGAGAGCCGATGGAACCGTCCACGTTGAGGTCACCGGCGAGGCCCGCGAGGCGGCCCCCGAAGCCCTGCATGAGCTCGCGCACCTCGTCACGCGAGGATGTCAGCTGAGCCCAGTACGGGATGACCTCGGGCAGGGGGACGTCGTGGCCGGGACCGTCGAGGGACAGCAGCGTCTCGAGGTCCTCGCGCGGGGCGATGTGCGGCGCGGCCATCTCCGTGACGGCCACGTATCCGCGGCTCGCGGCGTGGAGCAGCGCGGCGCGCTGGTAGGTGCCGCGCTGCTCCGGCGTGAGACTGCGTGTGGCCTGCCGTGACGCCTCGTGGGCCGCACGGACCACGAACCCGTCGTCCCAGCCATCGAGGGCCGCGAGGCCGAGCGCTGCGGCGAGCGTGCCGGATACCACGGCGGAGTGGATGTCGGCCCGCACGAGGTACACGAGGGCGCCACCGCCGGCACGGTCCAGCTCCGCGGCCGTGGGGACGCGCTTCTCCGGCCACTGCGACTCGTCCCAGCCGAAACCGAGGACGGTCGCGGACCCGGTGGCGGCCGCGGTGGCCACGGCGTCGAGCAGTCCCTCGAGCGATCGGCATCCTGTCAGGTCGATCGACCCGAGGGCGATGCCCGTCTCGGTGGTGTGCGTGTGCGCGTCCACGAAGCCGGGCGTGACGAGCGCGCCGTCGAGGTCGACGCTGCGCACGTCGGGCCCCTCGAGGTTCGTTGCGGCGTGTTCGGTGCCCACCCAGGCGATCGTGCCGCCATCGACGAGCATGGCGGTGGCGAAAGGATCGGCGGGGCTGTAGACGGAGCCGTTGCGGTAGAGGACGGGTGCGGGGCGGGGGCTGGGCATGGGGGCGCTGGGCGGCTTTCTGTGGTCGGCGGGTCCGGGGCGGGGACTACTCACTGATGTTCGAGTATGCCACCACGCCGCGGCGCACCAGGCTGATGGCCCGCACGCAGGTCTGCTGCAGGTTGCCCGGTAGGTCCGGCACCTTCGCCATCTGATCGAGGAGGTCGATGACCTGCTTGGACCAGCGCACGAAGTCGCCGGCCGCGAGTTCGGTGCCGCTCAGGGCGGCCTGCAGGGACCGGCCCTGCGCCCACTTGAACATCGGCCAGACGAGCGACAGCTCGGGCTCGCCGGTGACGGGGAGCCGGTGCTGCTCCTCGACGTCGTTGAGCTGGGACCACTGGCGGATGATCGTCTCGACGGAGCCCTCGAGCGAGACGCTCGGCATGACCGGCCGCACGCCCCGCTCCTCCCGCTTCGCCTGGTAGACCAGCACCGTGGTGAGGGCGGCGAGCTCGGCGGCGTCGAGGTCGCTGAACGCGCCCTGCTCGATGCACAGCGCGATCAGGAGGTCCTTCTCACCGTAGATGCGGCGAAGCTTCTGGCCCGATGCGCTGACGGACACCCCGTCATCGGTGTACTCCAGGTACCCGTAGTGGCCGAGGACCTCCGAGACGCGGTCGAAGGTCTTGGCGATCGTGTTCGTGCGCCCGCGGATCTGGCCCGCGAGGTTGTCGGTCTCCCGGCGCAGCTTCCACCACCGCTCGGCCCAGCGGGCGTGCTGCTCCCGCTCGCTGCACCCGTGGCAGGGGTGGGCGCGCAGGCGCCGACGGAGGTCCGTGATGGCGCGCTCCTCGGCGGCTGCGGACGCGGAGTGGCCGGCCGAGACCCGGTCGGCGCCCCGGCGTGGCGGTCGCTTCTCCTCGAGCGCGTTGCGCAGGGAAGAGCTCAGGTCGCGGCGGTCCTTGGGGCTGCGCGCGCTGAAGTGCTTCGGGATGCGGACGCGTGAGAGGACCTCCACGGGCCCGTCGAGGTCCTGCACACCGACGCGTCGGATCTGCGTCTCGAGGGTGAGCACCGTGGGCCGCGGTTCCCGGGACGTATCGCTGTCCAGGACCACGGCGTAGCCCTGGCTCCGCCCGCCCGGGACGTCGATCACATCGCCCGGACGGAGGGCCTCCAGCGAGGTCTCGGCGGCGGAGCGAAGGGTCCGCGACCGGTCCCGCGACGCCCGCGACTCGAGGTCGGTCAGCTCGCGCCTGAGGTTCGCGTACTCGCGGAAGTCCCCGAGGTGGCAGGTCATTGACTTCTCGTAGCCCTTGAGCGATTCCTCCCGGCTGCGCACCTGCTTGGCGAGCCCGACGACGGACCGGTCGGCCTGGAACTGGGCGAAGGACGTCTCGAGGATCTCGCGTGAGCGCTCCTGCCCGAACTGCGCCATGAGGTTGATGCTCATGTTGTAGGTCGGCCGGAAGCTCGAGTTCAGCGGGTAGGTGCGCCGTGAGGCGAGCCCTGCGACGGCGCCGGGGTCTGTGCCCGGTTGCCACAGGACGACCGCGTGGCCTTCGACGTCGATGCCGCGGCGTCCGGCGCGGCCGGTGAGCTGCGTGTACTCCCCCGCCGTCACATCCACATGCGCCTCGCCGTTGAACTTGTCGAGCTTCTCGAGCACGACAGTCCGGGCGGGCATGTTCACGCCGAGCGCGAGTGTCTCGGTGGCGAACACGGCCTTCACAAGCCCTGCGGCGAACAGGCGCTCGACGATCTCCTTGAACGTGGGCAGCATCCCGGCGTGGTGCGCCGTGAAGCCGCGGATCAGGCCCTCGCGCCAGGTCCAGAACCCGAGGATCTCGAGGTCGTCGCGCGGGATGTCCAGCGTGGCCTGGTCGATCGTCTCGCTGATCTCGTCGCGTTCGTCCTCCGTGGTCAGCCAGAGCCCGGCGTGCAGGCACTGCGTCACGGCGGCCTCGCACCCGGCCCGGGAGAAGATGAACGTGATGGCGGGCAGCAGGTCCGCGCGGTCCAGGGCACTGATCACCTGGGGCCGGGTGGCGCGTCGTACCGCGCTCACCTGCGGGGGCCCGCCGCGGCCGGTGCGCTGCCGGCCGCGCCGCCCGCCGCCGCCCCAGTTCGCGCGCTGGTTCAGCCGGATCTCGTTGCTCGCCAGTTCCAGCAGCTCGGGGTTCACGTCGTACTGGTCCCGCGCTCCGCTCCCCGCCCCGGCGGGTGCCGCCTCGTCGAAGGCGACGTCGCCGGCGAAGAGGTCGATGAGGTTCTGCCCGACCATGACGTGCTGCCACAGCGGGACCGGGCGGTGCTCGGACACGACGACGTCCGTGTCCCCGCGGACGGTGTCGAGCCAGGCGCCGAACTCCTCCGCGTTGGACACCGTGGCGCTGAGGGAGACCAGCTTGACCTCGGTGGGCAGGTGGATGATCACTTCCTCCCACACCGCCCCGCGGAACCGATCGGCAAGGTAGTGCACCTCGTCCATCACCACGTAGCCGAGGTTGTCGAGGGCGTCCGAGTTCGCGTACAGCATGTTCCGCAGGACCTCGGTGGTCATCACGATCACGTCGGCGTCGCCGTTGATGCTCGTGTCGCCCGTGAGCAGCCCCACGCGGTCGGCACCGTGCACCGCCGCCAGTTCCGAGTACTTCTGGTTGCTGAGGGCCTTGATGGGCGTGGTGTAGAAGGCCTTCAGGCCCTGCTGCAGCGCCATGAAGACGGCGAACTCGCCCACCACGGTCTTGCCGGCGCCCGTCGGCGCCGCGACGAGCACTCCCCGGCCCGCCTCGAGGGCCGTGCACGCCTCCTGCTGGAACGGGTCGAGCTCGAAGCCGAGGGTCTGCGCGAACTGGAACAGCTGGGTCCGTGAGCGCTCTGTCCGGGCCTTTGCAGCGGCGTATCTCTCCGCGGGGGTGGTCATTCGTCCACCCTAGACGGTCGGCCCGGAGCGGGCACGCCGAGCCTGTCGACACCGTCCGGGCACCGGTGGTGCTTGCAGGAGGGGCCGGAGCGTGTCCTTCGGACGGGGCGGCTGGCCGTGGCGCTTCCGGGGGTCCGTCCGGCGCGGGGCCCGGCGGTTTACAGGGCGTCGAGGGGGGACGCGGTGTCGGCGGTGGCCTCGACGGAGGCTTCACGGGCGGCGTTGCGCCGGGCGCGGCGCTTGTCGTTGAGCAGGCACAGCCCGATGGCGACGAAGAACAGCAGCAGCAGCGGCACCGCGAGGTAGAACATGCTCAGCGCATCACCGCCCGGTGCGGCCATCGCGGCGAACAGGCAGACCAGGAACACGGTGATCCGCCACGCCTTGAGGATCTGCCTGCCGGATACCAGGCCCACCAGGTTCAGGCCCACCAGCACCACCGGCAGCAGGAACGCGATTCCGAACGCGAGCATGAGCCGCAGCACGAACGTGAAGTACACGGTGACGCTGATGTAGTTGGAGAAGTCCTCGGGGGTGAACTCGGTCAGCACGCGCACCGCGTTGGGCAGGATCAGCCAGGCCAGGTAGATGCCCGCCAGGAACAGCGGGACGGCGACGGCGATGAACGCCAGTGCGATCCGGCGCTCCTTGATCTTCAGCCCCGGGGTGATGAACGCCCACAGCTGGTACAGCCAGACGGGGCTGGAGAGGACCAGGCCGAGGAACACGGAGACCTGGATGAGCAGGTCGAACGGCGAGGCGGCGCTGTCGAAGTTCAGCGACGCCGTCCGGCCGTCCTGGGTGTTGATCGCGATGATCGGTGCGGCCAGGGCGCGCAGGACCGGCTCGTAGACGAAGAACCCGGCCACGGTTGCGAGGATGACCGCGATCGCGGACTTGAAGAGACGGTTGCGCGCCTCGCGCAGATGCTCCTTCAGGGCCATGCGCCCCTCGGGGTTGGCCTTCCTGCCGCGCGGGCGGACCTTGGCTGGTGACACCGGGGCCTCCCGGCCTACTGGTTGGTCGAGGGGGAACTGCCGTGCTGCGAGGGGCCGGCCGGGGTGTCATCAGCACGGCCGTCAGCGCGGCCGTCACCCTGGTGGGGTGCCTGCCCGGGCTGCCCCGGGTGCTGCACGGGCGTCTGGTAGGTGGGCGCGTACGTCTGCGGCGTCGGGTTGGTGACCACGCGGCCCTCGACGGGATCGGTCCCGGCGTCCGGGGTGTTGTTCTCGTCCTTCATCTGCTTCACCTCGGACTTGAAGATCCGCAGTGACTGTCCCACGCTGCGCGCCAGGCCCGGCAGCTTCGGCGCGCCGAACAGGACGATTGCAAGAACGATGATGATGACGATATGCCAGCCTTCGAGCCTCATGCCAATTCCTCTCGTTGATCCCCCCACCAGTTTAGGTCACAGGTGGGGCATGTCCTGCAGGAGCTGGGGCTGTCCGCGACGGGCCCGCTTGACGACACGCCTGCTGCGTCGGTCGTCGGCACGGCGCAGCCGGGCGAGCTCACGAGCGGCACGGATGTCCTCGGGCCGGGAGAACACGGCGGGCACGGGGATCCCGGGTACTCCCGATGAGCTCGCGGCGACGGCGTCGTCGGGCGGGACGTCCACCTGGAGGCGGTCCATCGCTTCCCCGAATTCACCGAGAGTTCGCATTCCACGACGGAACACGCGGAACCCGACGACGGCCAGGAAGATCGCACCGACCGCCACCAGTGCCACCCAGAGCACGATCCACATCCACCAGAGCATGGGTCCAGTCTAGGCCAGGGCCTGGTGCGCCCTGGCTGCCTCGAGCCAGCGGACGGTCTCCTCGCGCAGGTGGTCCGGTGCGACGACGGCGGCGGACCCGCCGAGTCCTGCCACCAGGCCGGGGATCCAGGCGCTCGACGCCACCTTCAGGCGCGCCGCGAGGCGGTCCTCGCCGAGTTCCTCGACGGCGTCCGCGTTGTACTGGGCGGCGATCCAGCGCGCGCGCGGCTCCAGCAGGAGCGTGACGGCCTGGTCCGTGTCGCCCGAACGGTAGGGCAGGACCGCGCGCCGGTCCCGGGCGAGGGACTCCTCGTCCACCAGAGCCGTGGCCGGTTGGTCCGTCAGCGCCGCGCTCTGGATGCGGTCCAGGCGGAAGTTGCGCAGCCCGTCCGAGTCCACGCTCCACGCCTCGAGGTACCAGGTGTCCTGGTGCAGGAAGATCCGGATGGGCTCGAGGAGGCGGTGCGTGATCTCGTCGCGCGTGGGCACGAAGTAGTCGACCTCCACCCGGACCCGGGAGTGCAGGGCGGCCTGCAGCACCTCGAGTGTGGGGTCGATGTCGTCTTCCGTCAGCTTCGTCGCCACCGCGGTGCCGATGCGGGCGGCGTCGCCCGCGGCGGCGGTGAGCTTCGTCTGGGCGCTGACGATCGCCTCGTTGTTCCGCATGCCGGGCAGCTCGCGCAGTGCCTGGAGCCCGACGATCAGGGAGCAGGCCTCGTCCATGCTCAGCTTCACGGGCTCCGCCAGGTCGCGTGCGTTGGTGAGGTAGATCCGGCCGTCCTCGATGTTCACGTCCATCAGGCCGTCGGGGTAATGGCGCGGCCCGCTGACGAACAGCAGGTCGAGGTCCTTGGTCAGCTGGCTCTCGCTGACGTCGAACTTCCGTGCCGTCTCGCCCACCTCCGCGCCCGGGTGAGCCAGGAGGTAGGGCACGAGGTCCAGCAGGCGGAGCAGATGGTCCTGGGCGGAGGATTTCCGCCGCGGCGCCGGCCGCACGCCCTCAGTGATCTCGAGGCCGTGCGGTGCGGCGACGGCGGCCTCGTAGGCGCCGTCGAGCAGCCGTCCGACCTCCACGGCGAGCTCCTGGGGCTCGCGCACCCTCGCGTTGGTGCCCAGCCCCGCGACCGTGGCCGCCATGGGGCTGGCCGCCGCGTACGGTACCCGCAGGACGTCCCACTCCTCCCCCGTCTGCAGGACCTCCGTGTCCTTCCGGACCCGGAGCACCTGGCAGGAACCGGGCCGCACGGCGATGACGGCCGTGCGGTCGGGTTCGCGGCGCGAGAGCGAGGAGAGCGTCTGGTTCATGTCGAAGGACGCCGGGACGTCGAACGTCCCCGGCAGGATCACCGGCTCGCCGGTCATGCGGGAGAGGCGGAAGAAGCGTTCGGCGTCGCGTGTGGTGTCGAAGCCGACCAGGTACCAGTGGCCGAAGCGCGCACCCATCCCCCACGGGTGGACGGTGCGGACCTCCTCGCGCCCGGTGCTGGCCGCGCGGTACGGGAAGCGGAGGGGCGCCCGGGAGGTGAGAGCCTGCCACACGACGTCCCAGTAGGGTGCGTCGGTGGTGATGCGCGGCTGGATGAGGGGCGTGAGTTCGATCCCGCCGTCGGTGCTGCGGGAGCTGAGCTTGCGCAGGGCGCGGGATGCCGCGGAGTCGAGGGAGCCCTGGTCCCACACGCCGGCGGCGAGGTTGAGGACGGCGTATTCCTCGGGCTGGAAGGTGACCCCGCCGAGGCGGTAGTCCTCGGCGTCGATCCGGTAGCGCTGCACCGTGTTGTCGTTGTCGAACAGGGCGTCCTCGCTGAAGGACTCGAGCGGGATCCCCTGCTCGCGGAGGGCTGCCTTGTCCCGGTCGAAGAGCTTCTCCCGTGCTGCCACGGACGTCGCCTCGCGGTACAGGTCGATCTCCTCGAACAGTTCATCCTTCGTGAACCCGCGGCGGCTCGACAGCAGCATGATCACGAGGGTGAGGAGGCGTTCGGTACGTTTTGCGGACACGGTGAAACCCTACCTTTCCTCGGAGCGGCAGGAGGGACGCACGCCAACCGGGGCTGACCTGCGTCCCTCCTGGACGATGCTGCTGGGCGAGCGGGCTGGAGCAGACGCTCCGGCCCGCGTGGTGCTAGCGGACGGCGAGCAGGTCCACCACGAAGATCAGCGCCTCGTTGGGGCCGATCGCCGAACCCGCACCGCTCGGTCCGTAGGCGAGGTGCGACGGGATCTCCAGGCGGCGGCGTCCGCCGACCTTCATGCCGAGCAGGCCCTGGTCCCAGCCCTGGATGACCTGGCCCACGCCGACGCGGAAGTCGAGCGGCGCCCCACGGTTCCAGGACGCGTCGAACTCCTCGCCCGTCGAGAACGCCACGCCCACGTAGTGCGTGGACACGGTGTTCCCGGGCTTGGCCTCGTCGCCGGTTCCCTCGATGATGTCCTCGATGACGAGGTCGGTGGGGGCGTCGTGGGCGGGGAAGTCGATCTCCGGCTTCTGCCGGTCGAAGCTGCGCTGTCCGAAGGACATGGTTTTCCTCTCGTGGAAAGGGCGTTGGAAGGGTGCCGGGTCATCCGGCGGCAGGGGTGTTCCCGGTACTACTGGGCGGCGTCCTTGCTGACGATCTCGACGTAGAACACGAGCGTGCCGGACGGCTGGCCCTGGGCGGCGTTGGGGTAGGCCCACGGCTCGGGGATGACCAGCATCACCTTGGAGCCGACCTTCTGGCCTGCGAGTCCCTTGGTCCAGCCGGTGATGACGCCGTTCAGGGGGAAGCTGGCCGGCTCGCCGCGGTCGAAGCTCGAGTCGAACTTCTCGCCGTCGGCGTAGGTCCAGCCGGTGTAGTTCGCGGTGATGGTGTCGCTCTCGGCGAGCACCTCGCCGTCGCCCTCCTCGAGCACCTTCACGACGAGGTCGTCGGAGGGGTCGTTCTCGGGGATGGTGACCTCGGGGGCGCCTTTCTCATCGAACGTGAAGGTCGGCAGCTGCCCCTCGTCGTCGAGCTTCTTGACGTCCTCGGGGGACATCACCTCGGGCTCCGGTGGGGGCTGCTCGGCGGAGATGACCTTCAGGACGAGGATCTGCTTCGGGCTCTCGGCCGCTCCTGCGCCCTGTTCCGGGGCGGGCGCCGCGAAGGCGACCTGGGACCCGACCCTCGTGCCGATGAGGACCTCGAACAGTTCGGGGAACTCACCCTTGAAGGTGTCGTCCAGGGGCAGGACCTGCGGCTCGCCCTGGCTGTACGTCTCACCGAGCACCGAGCCGTCCTCGGCGTTGAGTGCCACGAGCTGCACGCGGATCTGCTCGCCCTCCTGGATCTCGTCGCCGTCGCCCTCCTGGACCGTCTTGGCCGCAGCGGCGCTGGTGTCCAGCGGCTCGTCGAACTCGACGGTGGGCGCCTCCTCGTCGGAGCCTCCGCTGACCTCGACGGTGTCGAAGATCTCGGCGGCTCCCGCGGACTTCCCCGACGCGTCTCCCTCGAAGGAGTCCGTCGTGGGGCCGCCGCACGCCGTCAGCAGCAGCAACAGCAGCGGAAGAAGGATTGCTAGTACTTTTCGCACAGAACCACTTTCAGGTTGGTGTCCAGGTCGGGCTGCCCGCGAAACAAAGGGCCCTGACAAGCCTAACGGCTCGGGCCGCACGGTTTCTCCTGCGCCTGCGCCGTTGACGGGCGGGCCCGTGCCCGCGGCGACCGGGAAACACGGGGTAGCACCGGATGACACGGCGTCCTGCCGCGCCACGGTCAGGTCCGAGCTGTGTCAGAGCTGCTGGAGCAGGGCCTCGACGCGTTCGTCGACCGAGGTGAAGGGGTCCTTGCAGAGGATGGTCTGCTGGGCGCGGTCGTTGAGCTTGAGGTGCACCCAATCGACGGTGTAGTCGCGGTTCGCCTCCTTGGCCCGGCGGACGAACTCCCCGCGCAGCCGTGCGCGCGTGGTCTGCGGAGGCACGTCGACGGCCTCCTTCACCGCGGTGTCGTCGACGACGCGTGCAGCCTCCCCGCGGGCCTGAAGCAGGAAGAAGAGTCCGCGCGAACGGGAGATGTCGTGGTAGGTCAGGTCGAGCTGGGCCGCCCGGGCGGAATCGAGGTCGCCGCCGGAGCGGGCGAGGTAGCGGTCGATCAGCTTCTTCTTGATGGCCCAGTCCACCTCCGTGTCGATGCCCGAGGTGTCGCCGGTCTCGACGGCGTCGAGCACCCGCTCCCACAGGTCGAGGATCGCGGGCACGTGGTCGTTGTGCGCACCGTGCCGGCCGACGAACGCCGTCACACGCGCGAGGTACTCGCGCTGCATCTCGAGCGCCGTCATGTGCCGGCCGTTCGCGAGCTTGAGCACCTGCCGGCCCGTGAGGTCGTGCGAGATCTCGCGGATACTGCGGATGGGGTTCTCCAACCGGAAGTCCCGCATCACCTCGCCTGCCTCGACCATGCGCAGCAGCAGGTCGACAGAGCCGATCTTCAGCAGCATCGTGGTCTCGGACATGTTGGAGTCGCCTGCGATCACGTGCAGCCGGCGGTAGTGCTCGGCGTCGGCGTGCGGTTCGTCGCGCGTGTTGATGATGGGGCGGGACCGGGTGGTGGCCGACGAGATGCCCTCCCACAGATGGTCGGCGCGCTGCGAGAAGGCGTAGATGGAGCCGGTCTGCGTCTTCAGGACCTTGCCGGCCCCGACGAGGAGCTGCCGTGTCACGAGGAACGGGATGAGGATGTCGGCGAGCCGGGCGAACTCGAGCTTGCGCGGGATGAGGTAGTTCTCGTGGCTGCCGTAGGAGTTGCCCGCGGAATCGGTGTTGTTCTTGAAGAGGTAGATCTTGCCGTCGTAGCCCTCCTGGGCCAGCTTGCGCTGCGCCTCGGACACGAGGTCCTCGAGGATCAGCTCACCCGCGCGGTCGTGGGCGACGAGCTGGGCGAGGTCGTCGCATTCCGCGGTGGCGTACTCGGGGTGGGAGCCGACGTCGAGGTACAGGCGCGAGCCGTTCGTCAGGAACACGTTGGAGGAACGCCCCCAACTGACCACCTTGCGGAACAGGTACCGGGCCACCTCCTCCGGCGAGAGCGGGCGCGAGTTGGGGCCCGAGTAGGAGATACCGAACTCGGTCTCGACTCCGAAGATGCGCCGGTCCATCAGGTGTCCTGTCCGTGCTGCAAAAGGTTCTCGAGTTCGGGTCCGCCGATGCGGCGGAATGCGCGGCGGCTGCCGCGCAGGGTGTCGGGATCGCGTTCGAGGAAGGCGACTTCGAGGACCGACGAGTCGAGTGCGGCGCCGGGCCGGTCACCCTCTGCGGTCGTGCCGGCGGTCCCACCGTTCCGCAGGGCGCGCGCGGCGGCCCGGACGCCCTCGGGGAGGCCCAGTTCCGCGGACCAGGTGCCCTGCAGGGCGTCGACGACGACGTCGGCCGCGCCGCCCATGACCACGAACCCGGATTCGTCCGCGATCGAGCCGTCGAAGGTGAGCCGGTACAGGTGGTCGGCGTCCTGGTTGCGGCCCACCTCGGCGACCACGAGTTCGACCTCGAAGGGTTTGCTCTCCGCGGTGAAGACGGCGCCGAGGCTCTGCGCGTAGACGCTGGCGAGACCGCGGGCCGTCACGTCCTCCCGGGCGTAGGAGTAGCCGCGGACGTCGGCGTAGCGCACGCCGGCCTGCCGGAGGCTCTCGAACTCGTTGTACTTCCCCACGGCGGCGAACGCGATGCGGTCGTAGATCTCGCCCAGCTTGTGCAGCGAGGGCGAGGGGTTCTCCGCGACGAGGGCGATCCCGTCGCGGCAGCTCATGACCACGACCGACCGGCCGCGGCCGATGCCTTTCCGCGCGAAGTCCGCGCGGTCCTTCATGAGCTGTTCCGGGGAGACGTAGAACTGCTGTGTCATGGCCTAGGCCTCCCGGCCCGCGGCGGAGCGGGCGTCGATGATGGCGTGCGCCACGGCCTCGAGTTCGCGCTCGGGGACGCGCCGCGCGCCGGCCGCGTCCACCACGTAGACCACGGGCCACAGCGAACGCACGGCGTCGGGGCCTCCCGTCGCGGAGTCGTCGTCGGCCGCGTCATAGAGGGCTTCCACGGCCACGCGCACCGCAGACGCCTCGTCCAGGCGCGGGTTCCACAGCTTCTTGAGCGACCCGCGGGCGAACACGGATCCGGAGCCCACCGAGTGGTGCTCCTGCTCCTCGTACCGTCCGCCGGTCGCGTCGAAGGAGAACATCCGACCGACGTGGCGGTCGGCGTCGAACCCGGCGAAGAGCGGCACGACGGCGAGGCCCTGCATCGCCATGGGGAGGTTCTGCCGGACCATCGCCGCGAGGCGGTTGGCCTTGCCGTCGAGGCTCATCATCGTGGCCTCGATCTTCTCGTAGTGCTCGAGCTCCACCTGGAAGAGCCGGGTCAGGTCCAGCCCGATGCCGGCGCTCCCCGCGATCCCGAGCACCGAGGAGCGGTCAGCCGGGAAGACCTTCTCGATGTGGCGGCTCGCGATGACGTTGCCCATGGTGGCACGGCGGTCCCCCGCCATCAGGACGCCGCCGGGGAAGGTCAGGGAGACGATCGTCGTGGCGTGGGGGGCGAGGTGGCCTGCATCGGCGGAGGGGCTCACGGACCCGAGCGTGCGGTTGGACGGCAGCAGTCCGGGGTGGTGCACGTCGAGGTAGTCGGCGAAGGAGGTCGAGGCGGCCCGGGGAACCGCTGCTGCTGCATCGTCCGGGAGCATCCGCTACTGGCCGCCCTTCTGCACGAATCCACGGACGAACTCCTCGGCGTTGGACTCCAGCACGCCGTCGATCTCGTCGAGGAGGTCGTCCACGCCCTGCGTCTGCGCGGAGCCCTGGGCTTCCGGGGTGGCGGGGGTGGGATCAGGTGCCTCCTCCTCCGCCTCCGTTGCCGATCCGCTGGTGTTCCTGCGGTCCTGCGTCGCCATGATGGCTCCCCTCCCGTGTCCGTGATCCGTTGTGGGATCGCAATCCTATGGTGCCACGCGCCGATCAGGCCCGCTCAACAATCGGGCGAGGAAATCCTCGGCGTCCGCTGCTACTTCGAACAACTCCTCGGTCAGGGCCGCCGTTCCCCGGAGCGGCTCCCGTGTCTGGACGCGCTGCAGCCGCCGCTCCCCCGCGAGCTCGAAGATCAGCGAGTCCCAGCTCGCACCGACCACCTCCGCGGGGTACTCCGCGATGCAGCGGCCCCGGAAATACGCGCGGGTGTCCCTCGGCGGGTGCACGGCGGCCCGGGCCACCTCGGCGGGCGGCACGAGCAGGTCGACGTCGTTCCTGCGTGCGAGCCGCTGGTAGATACCCTTCTCGGGCCGCAGGTCGGCGTACTGCAGGTCGATCAGCGCCAGGCGGGGGTCCGTCCAGGCGAGCCCGTCGCGTGCGCGGTACGCCTCCAGCACCTTCAGCTTCGAGATCCAGTCCACCTGCCGGGCGGCGTCCGAGGGGTCGCGGCGCAGCGTCGCGAGGAGCGCCTGCCATCGGTCGACGACGTCACGCGTCTGCTCGTCGGCGTCCGCCGGAAGGGCTGCGAGCACGGCTTCGCAGTACAGGTCCTGCAGGTCCAGCCCCGTCACGCTGCGCCCGTCGGTGAGGCGCACCGTGGTGCGCAGCGAGGGGTCGTGGCTGATGGCGTGCAGCGCCCCGACCGGGTCCTCGAGCACGGGTACCGGCGCGACGCCCTGCTCGACGAGGGAGAGGACGAGGGCGGTGGTGCCCATCTTCAGGTAGTTGGACACCTCGTTGAGGTTCGCGTCGCCGATGATCACGTGCAGCCGCCGGTACTTCTCCGCGACCGCGTGTGGTTCGTCGCGGGTGTTGATGATGGGCCGCCGGACCGTGGTCTCGAGGCCGATCTCGTTCTCGAAGAAGTCGGCGCGCTGGCTGATCTGGAACCCCGGCTCCTGGTTCAGCGGTCCGAGGCCCACGCGTCCCGCACCGCAGATCACCTGGCGGGAGACGAAGAACGGGATCAGCGCCTCGGCAAGCTTGGAGAACGGGACCGTGCGGGGCACGAGGTAGTTCTCGTGGGATCCGTAGGAGACGCTCTTGTTGTCCGTGTTGTTCTTGTAGAGGATCACGGGTGAGAAGCCGGGCATCGCGCTGATCCGCTGCATGGCAGTGACGGCGACGTGATCGCCCGCCCGGTCCCAGAGGACGGCGTCGAGGGGATTGGTCACCTCGGGCGACGAGTACTCGGGGTGCGCGTGGTCGACGTAGAGCCGCGCCCCGTTGTTGAGGACGAGGTTCATGAGGACGGCGGTCTCGGTGGGTTCCCCGCGTTCGAGCGCGATCTGCTCGGCGCTGAGCTCGGGCGGTTCGTCGGTGAGCTGGCTCGGGTGTGCGCTCTCGCGGTCCATCCGGAAGCCCCGGGCGTCCGTCAGCGGCGTCTCGTCCGTGTAGTCCCACCGCGTGCCCGCGAGGTTGCCGAGTCCTTCGCGCAGGGTGGCTGCGTAGGCGTTGACCACCTGGGAGGACAGCAACGTCGGGTTCGCCGACGGCAGGGCCGGCGCGATGATGCCGTACTCCGTCTCCGTCCCCATGACGCGGTGCACGGAGATCCCCTCACCGACGGCGGGCAGCGCGGCCCCCGAAGCGGTGCGTCGTCCCCCGGTTCCGATCACAGGTATTGGCCGGTATTCGCCGCCGTCTCGATGGACTTGCCCGGTTCCTGGCCCGCCTTGCCCTGCACGATCGTGCGGATGTACGTGATGCGCTCGCCCTTCTTGCCGGAGATGCGCGCCCAGTCGTCGGGGTTCGTGGTGTTCGGCATGTCCTCGTGCTCGCGGAACTCGTCCACCACGGCCCGCATGAGGTGCTCGATGCGCAGACCCCGGCTGCCGTCGAGAAGGAGGTCCTTGATGGCGTACTTCTTGGCGCGGTCCACCACGTTCTGGATGACGGCCCCGGAGTTGAAGTCCTTGAAGTACAGCATCTCGGTGTCGCCGTTCGCGTAGGTCACCTCGAGGTACTCGTTGGACTTGTCCGTCGAGTACATCTGCTCCACCGTGCGGCGGATCATCTCGGCGATGGTGCTCTGCGGATCGTTGCCGTTCTCGGCGAGGTCGTCGGCGTGCAGCGGGAGGTCGGCGGTGACGTACTTCGCGAAGATCTCCGCAGCGCCCTCCGCGTCGGGCCGCTGGATCTTGATCTTCACGTCCAGCCGGCCCGGGCGCAGGATGGCCGGGTCGATCATGTCCTCACGGTTGGAGGCACCGATGACGATCACGTTCTCGAGCTTCTCGACGCCGTCGATCTCGCTCAGCAGCTGCGGCACGATGGTGGTCTCCACGTCGGAGGACACCCCGGTGCCACGGGTGCGGAAGAGCGAGTCCATCTCGTCGAAGAACACGACGACAGGGCTGCCGTCGGAGGCCTTCTCGCGCGCCCGGGCGAAGATGAGCCGGATGTGGCGTTCCGTCTCACCCACGTACTTGTCCAGCAGCTCCGGTCCCTTGATGTTGAGGAAATAGCTGCGGATCTGCTCGACGCCGGCGCGCTCGGCGGCCCGCGCGGCGAGCGAGTTGGCCACAGCCTTGGCGATCAGCGTCTTGCCGCAGCCGGGCGGGCCGTAGAGCAGGATCCCCTTGGGCGGCTTGAGCCCGTGCTCGCGGTAGAGGTCGGGGTGCAGGAAGGGCAGCTCGACGGCGTCGCGGATCTGCTCGATCTGCGGGCCGAGCCCACCGATGTCGCCGTACGCGATGTCGGGCACTTCCTCGAGCACGAGGTTCTCCACCTCGCTGCGGGGGACCTTCTCGAGACCGTATCCGGACTTCGTGTCGACGGCGAGGGCGTCGCCCACCCGGATCTTCTCCGCGCGCAGCGGCCCGCTGAGCCTGATGACGCGCTCGTCGTCGGTGCGGCCCACCACGAGCGCGCGGTCCGCGCCGAGGAGCTCCTTGACGGTGACGATCTCCCCGGCCCGCTCGAAGCCGAGCGCGGCGACGATGGTGAGCGACTCGTTGAGCAGCACCTCCTGGCCGGGAGCGAGCTGGCGGACGTTGATGAGAGGACTGACAGTGACGCGGAGCTTGCGCCCCGACTGCAGGATGTCGGCCGTGTCCTGCACTGTCGCCTCGGTGGTGGTCCCGGGCTCGGACGGGCGCTTCGGGTTCACCTGCATCACGGTGGCGAAGCTGAACGGGGCGGCACCCTCCTTCTCGAGGGCCGCCTTCAGCCGGACGATCTCCGTGCGGGCGGACTCGAGCGCGGAGACCAGCTTGGCGTTGTTCTGCGTGGCCGATGCGAGCTGCCGGTCGATATGGCGGAGCTTGTCCCGCAGCACGTTCAGCTGGCGCTGGGTGATCGAGCGGTCGGCGGGGAGTTCGGCGGCAGGCGGGTTGGGGCCGCCCTGGTCGGCGGCAGGAGCGTAGTCGTCTGATTCCGGCATTCTGGTTCGCCACCTCGTGATCGACATTCGGCTGTCTTTCGACCTTAGCGCAGAGCCGGGCCCCCGGTCTGCCGAGTTCCGTCCGGAGTCTTCCGATGCAATGTCATCCCGCAGTCGACCCGCAGTCGATCCCGCTGTTGATACTGCATCCAGGACTGCATCGGCGTGGGGCGCACGCGGTGAGACCGACCCGTTGTCCGCGGCGCCCCCGCTACCCGCCCGCGCCTACTCGACGGAACCGCCGTCGGCGATCGCGTCGCGCCGGGCCTGGGCCTCCTCCGGGGGCAGGGATCCGCGCTGGATGGTGGATGCCGCGTCGCGGGCCACCCGGCGGAGGCGCTTGTCGGAGACGTCGCGCTCCCCCACGGCCTGGGGCGTCCAGGCATTGAGATCCTCCTCGCTGAACCCGGTCTTCGAGGGCCTGCGCTTCGGGGTGAAGCCCGTGGCGCCGGGGGCGAGCCTGCGCGTGGTGATGAGAAACCCCGTGTGCGCGACCATGCGGTGGTCGGGGCGGACGGCGAGGCCCTCGAGGTGCCAGCCGCGCACCATGGACTCCCACCCCTCGGGTTCGGTGAAGCGGCCGTCCGCACGGATGGCTTCGGCCGTCCGGGACAGCTGCGTGACGGTGGCCACATAGCTGATCCACACGCCGCCGGGGGCGAGGACGGTGGCGACGGCGTCCAGGCACTCCCACGGGGCCAGCATGTCGAGCACCACCCGGTCCACGGTGCCCGCTTCCTCGTGCTCGAGCACCTGCTCCTGGAAATCGCCGAGCGTGATCTGCCAGGCCGGGTGGGGTCCGCCGAAGATCGTCTCCACGTTGCCGCGGGCGATGTCCGCGAACTCCTCACGACGCTCGAACGAATGGAGGGAGCCGGCGTCGCCGACGGCCCGCAGGAGCGAGATGGAGAGGGCGCCGGAGCCGACGCCGGCTTCGACGACGCGCGCGCCGGGGTAGATGTCGGCCATGGTCACGATCTGTCCGGCGTCCTTCGGGTACACCACGGCCGCGCCGCGCGGCATGGACAGCACGAAGTCGGACAGGAGGGGCCGCAACGCCTGGTAGAGCTGCCCGGTGGTGTTCTCGAGGATGGTGCCTTCGGTGGCGCCGATGAGGGTGTCGTGCTGCAGGAATCCCTTGTGCGTGTGGAACGCGCCGCCGGGCGTCAGGGTGATCGTGTTCATCCGCCCCTTCTCGTCGGTCAGCTGCACCCGCTCCCCCGCCCGGAACGGGCCACGCCGGGCCGCCGCTCCGTGCGGTGTGGAAGGGGTCTCGGGGGCGGGTGACGTGGGGACGGTGCTCATGGAGGTCCTTCGGCAGGGGCCGGCGGAACCGGCGTGAACAGGCGGTGGGGCGAACGGGTGGGGCGAACGGTGGAAGCAGGTGGGAACGGGGCGTGGAGTCTGTGATTCGGGGGCGCCGGGCTGCCGTCAGGGACCGGGGGTGCCCTTGCCGGTGATGGCATGGACGACGGTCCGCTGGTGCAGGAGTCCGGTGACGGCGCCCTGCCGGTTGATGACGGCGTACTCGTTGCCCTCGAGCCGCGCGAGGAACTGGACGAGCTCCTGCCCCTCCGCCGACTCGGGGACGTAGGCGCCTGCGGCGAGGCGCCGCGCGGCCGCGTTGACCGGCGTCGTGCCTGCGGCCTCCTCGGGGACGGCGAGCAGCGCGGCTTCGTCGACGACGGCCTCCGGAATTCCCGAGGCACCGGTGACGACCACGGCGGCACCGGGGTTCTCGCGCAGCAGGCGGCGGGCAGCGGCGATGCTCGTACCCGCGGGCAGCCCGATGGCGCGCTGCTGCAGCCGTCCGGCGCTGATCGCAGGGAGGCGCAGGCGCATGCGCGCATTCTCGATGGCCGCCGACGCGCCCATCCAGAGGAAGGCGCCCATGACGACGGCGATGACGATGACCGTGAGGTCCGGCTGCAGCCCGCGGACCAGCGGGATCCCGACCACGACGCCGAGGAGGAGGATCACGATGATTCGGCCGGCCCAGCCGGCCGCCACCGTCCCCTTCTCCTGGCTCCCGGTGGCCTTCCAGACCGCGCTCTCCACGAGGCGGCCGCCGTCGAGCGGAAGGCCCGGCAGCACGTTGAAGAGAGCGACCAGGAGGTTCGCCCACACGAGGATCGTGATCAGGAGGTAGGCGACCGACCCGGGGTTCATGGCCTGCAGGGCACCCCAGCCGATCGCGGCGAGGACGAAATTGGCCGCCGGGCCGGCGAGGGCCACGAGGAGCGACCGCCCGGGTGAGGCGTTGAAGCTCGCGAACTGCGTGTGGCCGCCCCAGAGGTTGAGCACGATGCGCGTGGTGGGCCACCCGAAGGCGCGCGCCGTGAGGGCGTGTGCGAGCTCGTGGAGGAGCACCGAGGCGGCGAGGAGCAGGGCGTAGCCCAGGGCGACGGCGTAGGCGCCGGCCCCGATCCCGGGGAAGGCATCGGCGACGCGGGGTCCGAACACCACCACGATGAAGAGGGTGATGATGAACCAGGACCAGGCCAGGACGACGGGGATACCGGCGATCCGGCCGAGGGACAGGCCGGGCCTCGGCTCGGTCCGGACCGGCTGCTCAGCGTCACTCATGCGCCGCCACTCCCCCCTCGCGCAGGTCGCCTCGTCCGGTGTTCGTCCCGGCGTCGTGCCCGGCGTCCGTCCCGGCCATGGGGGGCAGGAGCGCCGCGAGATCGGCCGCCGTGCGGCCGGCCAGGGTGTCCCAGTCGGTGCGGCGGTCATCGGGGGGCAGGGGGACGAAGTGCGGGACCGCGAGCGTGACGAGCCCGGCGGCGAGCGCGGACGTCACGCCCGGCAGTGAGTCCTCGACGGCGACCACGCGGTCCTTGCTCAGGCCCGGGTGGTCGGCGGCGAGCAGGTCGAATCCGAGCTGGTAGGCCTCGGGGTCGGGCTTGCCGGCGCTCACCCGGTCGCCCGTCACGAGGTGCTGGAAGGTGCCCTCGGGGAGCCGGGAGGCGACGGCCGTGGCGAGCAGGGTCTCGGACATGGTCACCATCGCACACGGGATGCCCTCCTCGCGGAGCGCGGCCAGGAGTTCCCTGGCCCCGGGGCGCCACGGGACGGCGGCGCGCACGTCCGCCGCCACCCGCTCGGTGAGGTGCTCGATGATGGCGCGGATGCCCAGCGCCACGCCTGCCTCCTGGAGGCGCCCTGCGGAGTACTCGAGCGCCTGGCCCACGAGCGCCGTGGCCTGCTCGGTGGTCCACGTCCCGCCGTGCGACTCGACGAGGTCCTTCTCGGCCCTGATCCAGTACGGCTCCGTGTCGACGATCGTCCCGTCCATGTCCCACAGCACGCCCTGAAGCCCGTGGAGGTTCCCTCCGGGGGCCCGGCCGTCGCCGTCGGGGTCCGTGCGGGACAGGGTGCGGACAGTGCCGGTGGGGTGGTAGGCCATACCTTCAAGTCTACGGTGGAGCCCCGGGAGGGCCGTACGTCAGCTGTGCGCGTAGCGGCTGAAGCCTGCCTGACATGCCCGCGCGCCGGGGTTTAGGGTGAGAGCGTGGACAGCTTCGAAGAGAACCAGCCGAACGGCATACAGGACATCTTCCAGGATGCCGGCGAGCCCGAGCGACGGACCACGATCCTGCTCGCCGCGTTCGAGGGCTGGAACGACGCCGGCGAGGCCGCCAGCGATGCGCTGAAGTACATGGGCCGGTTCTTCGGCAGCGAGCGGATCTCGACGATCGACGCCGACGAGTTCTACGACTTCCAGTTCACGCGCCCCATGATCAAGCGCAACTCCACGGGCCAGCGCCGGATCAAGTGGCCCAACACCCGCATCAGCAAGACGGTGGTCCCTGATTCCAATGTGGACCTGATCCTCGTCAACGGCGTCGAGCCGTCGTACAAGTGGCGTGCGTACACTGCCGAACTGGTCGCGCTCGCCAAGGAGCTGAGCGTGGACTGCATCGTCCTCGTAGGTGCCCTGCTCGCGGATGTGCCGCATTCCCGTCCCATCCCCGTGACCGTGACCTCGGACGACGACCTCGTGCGCGAGAGCCTGGACGTGGAACCCTCCACCTACGAGGGGCCGATCGGGATCGTGGGCGTCCTGGCGGAGATGGGGCTGCTCGCGGACATCCCCACGATGTCGCTCTGGGCGGCCGTCCCCCACTACGTGGGGCAGTCCCCCTCCCCGAAGGCGCAGCTCGCCCTGCTCAACAAGCTGGAAGAGATCCTGCAGATCACGGTGGACACCCACGTCCTGACGGAGGAGTCGGAAGCCTGGGAACGCGGCGTCGACGAGCTCGCCACCGAGGACCCGGAGGTGGCCGCCTACGTGCGCCAGCTCGAGGAGGCGAAGGACACGGTGGACCTGCCGGAGGCGAGCGGCGAATCGATCGCTCGCGAGTTCGAGCGCTACCTGAAGAAGCGCCGCCGCGAGCAGTGAGCGCGAACCGCCAGGCGCGCCGGATGCAGGTGGCGCGAGCGGCGGAGCGGAGTAGAGTCGCGGCAGGGCGCGCGGACGAACCGCCGCGCCAGCACCCACCCACCCGCCCCGCGCCGGGATCCGTGCCGGCCGGGCTGATCGGAGGCCCCCGTGTCACAGCAGCCATACGAGCACACATCCGGTGCCGGACCGCTTCCCCCGGAGGCGGGCAAGGCGAGGACGGCGTCCCTCGTCCTGGGCATCGTCGGGATCTTCTTCCTCGGCATCGTCCTCGGGCCGCTCGCCATCATGCAGGCCAACAAGGCCGAGCGCCTCGGCGAGCGTTCCAGCGCCGGGCGCGTCCTCGGCTGGATCGCGACGATCTTCGGCGTGGCCGCGCTGGTGTTCGGCATCCTGAGGGTCGTGCTCCAGTAGTCCGGGAGCGGCGGGCGCCCGGGGACGACCCGTCGGGCCGGACACCGGTCCCGCCCGGACATCCCTGGGGCGCCGTCCGGCTAGAGCCGGACGCCGAGCAGGGCGTCGACGACGTCGGCCAGGCCGCGCCGAGCTTCCCCGTCGGCGGGGACCTCCGCAGGCCCCCCGGAGGCCGCCCGCCGGTGGATCTCCGCCGCCCGGGCGTCCACTGCGGCCAGGGCGGACGGCGCGTCGAGATCGTCCGCCAGGTGTGCCCGGATCTGTTCGCGGATGGCGTCGACGTCGTCCTGCGTCGCCCCGCCGACGGCCGCACGCCAGGTGGCGAGGCGGTCGACGGCCCGGTCCAGGACGCCGTCGGTCCACGCCCAGTCCCCGCGGTAGTGGTGCGCCAGGATAGCGAGACGGATGGCCGCGGGGTCGATGCCGGAGCGGCGCAGCACGGAGACGAGCACGAGATTCCCGCGGGACTTGCTCATCTTCCCGCCGTCGTAGCCCACCATGCCTGCGTGGGCGTAGTGCCGGGCGAGCGGGGTGCCGGCGGCCGCCCAGGCGTGGGAGGCGCTCATCTCGTGGTGGGGGAACACGAGGTCGGAGCCGCCGCCCTGCACCGTGAAGGGGGACGGGAGGAAGCGCTGGGCGATCACCGAGCACTCGATGTGCCAGCCGGGCCGGCCGTCGCCCAGCGACCCGCCGGGCCAGCTGGGCTCGCCCTGGCGGGCGGCCCGCCAGAGGAGAGGATCGAGGGCGTTGCGCTTCCCGGGGCGGGCCGGGTCGCCGCCGCGCTCCGCCGAGAGCTCGAGCATCGTGCCGCCGTCCAGGTGCGAGACCTGGCCGAGGAACCAGTGGGCCTCGTCGGCCTCGTCGAGCGTGGCGCAGGCGTCCAGGGAGAAGTAGACGTCGCCGTCGGGCTCGCCGTCCACGCCGGGGACGGAGTAGGCGAGGCCGCGTGCCACGAGGTCCTCGACGACGGGGACGATCCAGTCGATCGCCTCGACCGCTCCCACGTACTGCTCCGGCGGCAGCACGTTCAGGGCTTCCATGTCCTCGCGGAAGAGGGCGATCTGGCCTGCGGCGAGGTCGCGCCAGTCCACCCCGGTGGCTGTCGCACGTTCGAGGAGGGGGTCGTCGACGTCGGTGACGTTCTGGACGTAGTGCACGGTTGACCCGGCGTCGCGCCAGGTCCTGTTGAGCAGGTCGAAGGCCACGTAGGTGGCCGCATGGCCGAGGTGGGTCGCGTCATAGGGGGTGATGCCGCAGACGTAGAGGCTCTGCTCGGGACGTCTGGGAAGGAGTGCCGGCTCCTGGCGGGCGGTGTCGAACAGGGTGATGTCCGACTGGGTGCCGTCGAGTTCTGGGACAGGAGTCGAGTTCCACGCAATCACACGTTCTACCTTACGGCCCGGCGTCAGGCGCTGATGACGCCGAGTCCGAGCAGCACGTAGAGCGCGAGACCGAGCAGGATGCGGTACCAGACGAAGAGCCCGTAGCCGCGGGTCGTGACGTACCGGAGGAACCAGCCGATGATCGCGAAGCCGACGAGGAACGCGACCACCGTGGCCAGGGCCGTCTCCGGCAGGGAGTACGGCCCGGCCTCGTCGTAGCTCTTCACGAGCTGGTACACACCGCTGCCGAACACGGCGGGGATGGCGAGGAGGAACGAGTAGCGGGCCGCCGCCTCACGGGTGTAGCCCATCAGCAGGCCCGCCGTGATGGTCCCGCCCGAGCGCGACACGCCCGGGACGAGGGCCAGTGCCTGCGCCAGTCCGAACAGGATGCCGTGCCGGTAGGTGAGGCTCTGGAGGTCGCGCGTCTGGCGTCCGACGTGGTCGGCGACGGCGAGGAACAGCCCGAACACGATCAGCATGGTCGCCACGAGCCACATGCTGCGGAACGTGCTCTCGATCTGGTCCTGGAAGAGGAGCCCGAGCAGCACGATCGGCACGCTGCCGAGGATGACCAGCCAGCCCATGCGGACATCCGGGTGGTTCCGCGGGATCCTGCCCGCGAGGGCGCCGAACCAGGCCTTGATGATCCGGACGATGTCCCGCCAGAAGAAGACGACGACGGCGGTCTCCGTCCCCAGCTGGGTGATCGCCGTGAACGCCGCGCCCGGGTCCTGCGCGTTCGGCAGGAGCTCGCCGACGATGCGCAGGTGCGCACTCGAGGAGATGGGCAGGAATTCGGTGAGACCCTGGACGAACCCCAGGACGACTGCTTCTATCCAATGCACCCTTACGACCCTAAGCCATGCGGCCGGGCTCAGGCTTTAGGCTTGGCTCCATGCAACGGCGAAACGTGGGAGCGAGCGGCCTGACCGTCTCGGCGCTGGGACTCGGCACCATGACCTGGGGGCAGGAAGTCAGCGAGGAGGCCGCCCGCGAGCAGCTCCGCCTCTTCACCGACGCCGGGGGCACGCTCGTGGAGACCGCGGCCCGCTACGGCGAGGGCCAGGCCGAGGCGATGCTGGGCGGCTTCATCGGCGACACCGTGGCGCGCTCGGAGCTCGTGCTGGTGGTGCAGGGCGGCACGACGCGCTCGGGCAGCCGGCGCCTCGACAGCTCACGCCGGGGACTGCTGGACTCGCTCGACGCATCCCTGTCGCTGCTCGGCACGGACCACGTCGACGTGTGGCTCGCGCCCTCTCCCGATGCGTCCGTTCCGCTGGAGGAGACCCTGAGCGCGCTCGACGTCGCATACGCCAGCGGCCGCGCACGCTACGTGGGCGTCTCCAACTACGCGGGCTGGGAGTTCGCTCGGGCGGCGGCGACGGCGTCGTTCCCGCTGCTGGTGAACGACGTCGAGTACTCGCTCGTCAGCCGTGGTGCCGAGCGCGATGTCCTGCCGGCCGCGGAGGCAGTCGGCGCGGCGATCCTGGCGTGGGGTCCGCTGGGCCGGGGCGTCCTCACCGGCAAGTACCGCGGCAGGATCCCGTCGGAGTCCCGTGGCGCGTCCGATGTGTGGGCTCCCTACGTGGAGCCGTACCTCACGGGGAAACCGCAGCGCATCACGGAGGCCCTGTGCACAGCGTCGCGGGGCCTCGACCTGCAGCCGCACGAACTCGCGCTGCGCTGGCTCCTCCACCGACCCGGCGTCGCCGCCGCGATCGTGGGCGCACGGACCCCGCAGCAACTCAAGGAGATCCTGCAGACGAGCGGCGCCCCGGTGGCCGAGCCCATCGCCGAGGTCCTGGATGAGGTCTCCGCCCTGCTCTGACGCCCTGCTCCGGAACGTGGTGCCGTTCCTCCCGGCGGACGGGTCCGGTCCGGTCAGTGCTCCACTTCGGCATCGACCAGATCGGAGGCGTAATCGGAGTCCTCGTCGTCAGGATCCTCGTCGGAGTCCTCGTCGGAATCCTCCTCGTCGGTGTCCTCGTAGATCTCGAGCGGGGTGACCTCACCGAAGGCGTCGTAGAGGGCTTCCTCGTAGACCTCGAAGGCATCCGCGATCCCGAGGTACGCCGCTTCCACCGCGGGATCGTTGTCGTCCCGCGGTGACGCCGCGGCCGCCAGGTGCTCTTCGAGGGCCGTCACGAGGGACTGGAGCGCGACACGCGGATCTATGCTCATGGCCTAGACGTTATCGGTAAAGTGATCAGAATTGGAGGGATATGCGAGAACATTTTCTGAATGCCACCGCCGTCCGCGAGCGTGATTACGGGCGGCAGTACGAGTACCTCGTCCTCACCGTGAGCGCAGGTGAACCCCTGCCCGCGGCCCGCAAACTGCTCACCGAGCACGCCGAGTACGGCAAGTGGGAACTCGAACGCAGCTGCATCTACATGGGCGGCGGCAGGCGGTACTGGCTGCGGCGCAAGGTCCTCCGGGTCGAACGCACGGCGTAGCGCCGCACCGGCAGGATGCCTCCACTCCGGACGCGGGTGGGCCGACTCAGCCCGAGGGCGGCCCGAGGAGGGCCGTGGCCACCGTGGCCCGGGCCGATTCCTCGGTGGAGGGATGGAACTGCCCGGCGAGGGCGTCGCGGTGCAGGCGCACCGCTTCCGACGACGCCGAGAAACCCGATCCGCCGCCCACGTGCAGCGCAGTCCTCGTCGCAGCGACCGCCGCCTCCACCGCGTGGGTCTTCAGGGTCACGAGGCGGGAGAACCACGCCGGCCCTTCATCGACCCTGGCGTCCAGATCCTGCACCACGCCGCGAAGCTGCGCCTCGGCCGCGGTGCGCTGCATCGCTGCCGCCGCGAGCGTGTTCCGGAGGACCGGATCGTCGGACAGCGGGCGATCGGCGACCATGCTCCGCCGCCGGCTCAGCGCCTGCGCCGAGAGGTCGAGCGCCCGGTCCGCGATCCCGAGGTACACCGCGGCGATGAAGGTCTCGAACGCCGCGAAGATCCCGAACACCAGGAGGTCGGCGTTCGGTCCCACCGGGACGCGCCGGAACACGTCATCGGCCGGCACGCGGACGCCGGAGAGCCGCGTCGTGTGGGACTGCGTGGCGCGCATGCCGAGCGGATCCCAGTCCTCGACGATTTCCACCCCGGGCGTCCCGCGGGGCACGAAGGCATGGAGGATCACGTCGTCGCCGTCGCGTCCGTCCAGCTTGCCGAAGATCCCGAGGCGGGTCCACACCGGCGACAGGCTCGTGAAGACCTTGGTGCCGGTGAAGCTGTACGCGCCGTCGGGCAGGCGGTCCACGCGGGTCAGCGAATCGAACAGGACGGCGTCGTTGCCGGGCTCCGAGACACCGAAGGCGAACACCTCGCCCCGCCCCGCCTCGTTGAGGACCGATTCCAGCGAGAGGTCCCCGCGGTCCGCGAGCAGGCCCGCGACCGCCGTCCACACCAGGTGCATGTTGATGCCGAGGGCCGTCGCGGGGGCGGCCGCGGCGAGCCGGCGCTGGGCGGCCGCGGCGCCGGCCATGCCGCCTGCGTCCCCCGGCCGCGTGTCCGCCAGGATGCGGAGGTAGCCCGCCTCCTGGAGGTCGGCGAAGTCCTCCGCGAAGAACGTGTTCGCCGCGTCGTAGCCGGCCGCGCGTGCCCGGAAGCGTTCCAGCAGGTCCGCGGGCAGCAGTCCGCCCGCATCCGTCGTCGCCGTCATCCCGGCCCGCTCAGTAGGTCGTCAGCAGTCGGGAGAGCACTTTGGCGCCGAAGCGCAGGGAATCCGTCGGCACGCGTTCGTCGACGCCGTGGAACATGCCCGTGAAGTCGAGCTCGTCGGGCAGCTGCAGGGGCGCGAAGCCGTAGCCGGTGATGCCCAGGCGGCTCAGCGACTTGTTGTCCGTGCCGCCCGAGAGCGTGTAGGGCAGCACCTTCGCCCCGGGGTCCTCCGCCTGCAGGGCATCGATCATCGAGTCGACCAGATTGCCGGCGAACGGCACTTCGAGCGAGGTGTCCTTGTGCTCGTAGCTCACGTCCACTCCCTCGCCAGCGAGCCCGCGGATGATCTCCAGGACCTGGTCCTGCTGGCCCGGCAGCGTGCGCACGTCGATGAGCGCTTCGGCCGTGCCGGGAATGACGTTGTGCTTGTAGCCGCCCTTCAGGACGGTCGGGTTCGCGGTGTTCTGCAGGGTCGCCCCCACGAAGCGCGCCACGGTCCCCAGTTCCTTGAGGATGATGTCGGGGTTGTCCGGATCGAACTCGACGCCGGTGAGTTCGGTGACGCCGTCGAGGAACTGGCGCGTGGTCGGCGTCAGCTCGATGGGCCAGGAGTGCTCGCCGATCCGGGTGACGGCGCGGGCCAGCGCGGTCACGGCGTTGTCGGTGTTGATCTGCGACCCGTGGCCCGCGCGGCCGTGGGCGACGAGGCGCAGCCAGGAGATGCCCTTCTCCGCGGTCTGCAGCAGATACGTCCGCTGGCCCCCGATGGTCGCCGAGAAACCGCCGACCTCGGAGATGGCCTCCGTGGCCCCCTCGAACACCTCCGGCTTGTTGTCGACGAGCCAGGAGGCCCCGTACGCGCCGCCTGCCTCCTCGTCGGCGAAGAACCCGAAGATGAGGTCGCGCTGCGGCTTGACGCCGTCCCGCTGCATCGACCGCAGGACGGACAGGATCATGGCGTCCATGTCCTTCATGTCGACGGCCCCGCGGCCCCAGATCAGGCCGTCCTTCTCCTCGCCGCCGAACGGGTCGACCGTCCAGTCCTCCTTCTGCGCCGGCACCACGTCGAGGTGGCCGTGGACCACGAGTGCGGGCAGCGACGGGTCGGAGCCTTCCATGCGCGCGACGACGGACGTACGGCCCGGGGCGGATTCGAAGAGCTGCGTGGAGAGCCCGACCTCCTCGATCAGGCCCGCCGTGTACTCGGCGGCCCTGCGCTCCCCCGGCCCCACGTTGTCCCCGAAGTTCGAGGTGTCGATCCGGATCAGTTCCTGGCAGATCCTGACAACTTCATCGTCGGGTGAGATGCCCACGTGGTCCTCCTGGGTTGCGGTTTCTCCCAGCCTACTGAGGTTCGTGCCCACCGCGTGCGGTTGTGTACCGCGTGCCGCGTGCCGCGACGCGCCGTCGGGCTCCTGGCGGGAGACGACGACAAGGCCCCGGCCAGGCCCGGACGCATGCGATATCACCAGGCCAGCGCCTGCAACCGCTGAAGGTTTGCACCCCTGATCGTCGACATCGACTCTGGCACCACGCACGGCTCAGGTTCTCCTGCCGGCGCCCCAGCCGCCTTCGGCGCCGGCGCTGAAGCCCAGTTGCAGGGCGAGGCGCTCGACCGTGTGGTCGTGGAGCGCCCCCAGGTCGGTGAAGGTATCGGCGCCGTACTGCCCGAACACCTCGCCTCTGTGAGATGACAGGTACTACTCGGAGCGTAAGCAGGATGGGACGATATGGGCATGACCGGGGACAGGACAGCTCTCGAGGAGATCCTCAAGGACGAGGAGAGCGAGATCAGGACCCGGCGGGCCCAGAGGGGCGCGCCACGTCCCTCGCCCCGCGAGGAGCAGGCATGATGTCTCCCCCTGGACACCACAGGTACCGCCCGAGTCCCGCATGCTGAGTCTGCTGATCAGCCTCGTGCCGGTCGCACTGGCGGGGGCGATCAGCACGGTACCCGCCAGCATGACCATCATCATCCTGCTCTCCCCGAAGGCCCAACGGGGCGCCCTGTCGTTCCTCGTCGGGAGCGTCATCGGCGCCGTCCTGCTGGTGGGCGGTGCGGCGATGGGACTGCGCTTCCCGCCGCTCAGGGAGAGCGTGGACCAGCACGTCCGGCTGGCCCTGATCGGCCTCGGCGTGGCAGTTCTCGTGATCGCCTACGCCGTCTACGTCCTGTCGGGCAGGAGCACGACGAACAGCGCCGCGCTGGGCAGACTGCGCACCCGGGTCGCCTCGGCCCGCCCGTGGGAGTTCGTCGCCCTGGGTGTCGCCCTGAACCTGCGGCCGAAAGCGATCCTGCTCTCGCTGACCGCAGGTGCCCTCATCGGCCTTCAGGGCCTTCCGCTGCCGGCCGGGACGCTGGTGGTTCTCGGCTATGTCCTCGTTGCTCAGTCACAGATCCTCGTGCCGATCCTCCTCCAAATGCGCAGGCCCGAGCGCGCGGACGCGATGCTGACCCGGCTCAATGCTTGGCTGCGGCGTCATAGCAAGACGATCACCGGCGTCACCCTCATGGTGGTCGGGCTGTTCATCGCCGGTGTAAGTGTCGCGCGGCTCTGATGTCCGGTGCGGGGCCGGCGCAGGGCGATCTGGGCAGAGCGTTCTGCTCTACAGTCGTCGACCCCAACGGCCGTCACACACCCTTCACCGACCAGGCGATGCCTACTTCTCCGCCTGGAGCTCGTCGTTCTCGATTCCGAGGATGAGGAGCTTGCCGCTCTTGCGGTCGGCGAGGTATTCACGCATCTCCCGCTTGATGACGGGGAGCAGGAAGTAGACGCCGAGCAGGTTCACGAATGCGCAGACGAACAGTGCGGCATCGGCGAAGCTGATGACCTGACTGAACGTGAGGACACAGCCCGCAACGGTGAAGAACAGGAAGACGATCTTGTACGTGATCTCCGCCGTCTTTCCGCGACCGAACAGGAACTCCCACGCCTTGAGCCCGTAGTAGGACCAGGTGATCAGCGTGGAGTAGGCAAAGAGGACGACCGCGATGGCGAGGACGATCGGGAACCAGGGAAGGACGGTGGCGAACGCGTCCGAGGTGAGGATCACGCCGTCGGGCACGTCTCCTCCGCCCTGCACCTGGTCGATACCGGCCTGGAAGCTGGGGGCTCCCGCGATGACGATCGCGAGCGCCGTCATGGTACAGATGAGCACGGTGTCGACCAGCGGCTCGTAGAGAGCCACGAAGCCCTCGCTGACCGGACGGCGGGTCTTCACGGCGGAGTGCGCGATGGCCGCGGAACCGATACCGGCCTCGTTGGAGAACGACGCCCGCTGGAAACCGACGATCAGCACGCCGAGGATGCCACCCGCGATGCCCTGCGGATTGAAGGCGCCGCCGATGATGGCGCCGATCGCGGCAGGTACTTGGTCGATATTGACGATGATGACGAACAGGCATGCCAGGACGTAGATGCCGCCCATCGCCGGGACGAGACGCGACGTCGTGGCGCCGATGGACTTGATGCCGCCGAGGATCACGATGGCAACGAAGAAGGCGAGAACCAGCCCGAAGATGAGGGCGGCTCCGGCGCTGCCAAGGAAGCCGTCGGCACCACCCGTGACGTTCTGCACCTGAGCGAACGTCTGGTTGGCCTGGAACATGTTGCCGCCGGCGATGCCGAAGATGAGGATCGCGACGGCGAAGATCCCGGTGAGGATCTTCGCCGGGATGCGGCCGAGCTTGTGGAAGGCGATGGGGAGGTACTTGAAGGGACCGCCGCTGACAGTGCCGTCCTCGTGCACCTCGCGGTACTTCACGCCGAGCGTACACTCGGCGAATTTCGTCGCCATGCCGATGAGTCCGGCACAGATCATCCAGAACGTGGCCCCTGGGCCACCGAGGGCCATCGCCGCACCCACGCCGGCGATGTTGCCGAGCCCGACGGTGCCGGAGAGCGCCGATGTGAGCGCCTGGAAGTGGGGCACCTCGCCTGGGTCGTTCTTCGAGGAGTAGCGACCGCGGACCACCTCGTACCCGACCTTGAGGCCGCGCAGCTGCGGGACCCCGAAGTAGATCGTGAAGATGATGCCGGCGAGGATGAGCCACGCCACCACGGCGGGGAAACTGACATCCCCGATCGTGATCGGGAAGAACACGATGCTGGAGAAGATCTCGGTGGGCTTCGCGAAAGCCGTGTTGATTGCCTCATCGATGGCTGCGAGCCACCCGACGTCCTCGGCAACCGTCGTCCTGGGAAGTGTGATCTGAATGTGCATTCGTCAACTGAACCGCGTTCGGCCTGTGAAGGCAATCACACCGCGAACCTGCAGTCCGAATGTCACGCGACTGTAACGCTTTGCTTTCATCCTGTAGGAGGTCACCGAACGATGTACTGCACGAACTCCTGACATCCTCGTCCGGTCCCTGCCGGACTGGATGGACCCGGCGACGTCAAACCACACCGAGTGCGAGCATGGCGTCCGCGACCTTCACGAAGCCGCTGATATTGGCACCTGCTACATAGTCCCCCGGGAGGCCGTACTCCTCCGCTGTCGCCGCGCACCTGTCATGGATGCCCACCATGATCTCGGTGAGGCGCTGTTCGGTGTGCTCGAAGGTCCAGGAATCGCGGCTGGCGTTCTGCTGCATCTCCAGTGCGGAGGTTGCAACACCACCGGCGTTGGCAGCCTTGCCGGGACCGAACAGCACACCGGCCTGCTGGAAGGCTTCGACGGCCTGAGGAGTGCACGGCATATTCGCCCCTTCTGCAACCGCCAGCACCTCGGAGCGGATGAGCGCCCCTGCTGCTGCTTCGTCGAGTTCATTCTGCGTCGCGCACGGCAGGGCGACGGTCGCACCTACATCCCAGATCGACCCACCCGCTACGAAGTGCGCACCAGATCCTCGCCGCCGCGCGTACTCGGAGATCCGTCCGCGCTCATGCTCCTTCACCTCGCGCAGCAGGTCCACATCGACGCCCGCCTCGTCTACGACATATCCGGAGGAGTCCGAACAGGCGACGACGCTCGCACCGAAGTGCTGTGCCTTCGCAATGGCGTGAACAGCGACATTGCCCGAACCGGACACAATGACCCGCTGTCCCTCGAAGTCGAGTCCCTGCGCCCGAAGCATCTCACGAGCGAACAAGACCGCTCCGTAACCTGTCGCCTCCGGACGGACCAGTGATCCTCCCCAACTGATCCCCTTGCCGGTCAGCACCCCTGACTCATACCGGTTCGTGATCCGCTTGTACTGCCCGAACAGGTAACCGATCTCCCGTCCGCCGACCCCGATATCACCGGCGGGGACGTCTGTGTATTCGCCGATATGCCGGTACAACTCCGTCATGAAGGACTGGCAGAACCGCATGACCTCCGCATCCGACTTGCCCTTGGGGTCGAAATCCGAGCCGCCCTTTCCCCCGCCGATCGGCATCCCGGTGAGCGCATTCTTGAAGACCTGCTCGAAACCGAGGAACTTCACGATCCCCAGGTACACCGAGGGGTGGAATCGCAGGCCGCCCTTGAACGGTCCCAGCGCGGAATTGAACTCCACCCGGAACCCGCGGTTGATCTGCACGGTCCCGGCATCATCGACCCAGGGAACCCGGAAGATGATCTGCCGCTCGGGTTCGCACAACCGCTCCAGCACCGCCGCATCGACGAACTCGGGGTGTTTTCTCAACACCGGCCCCAGTGAGTCGAAGACCTCGACCACAGCCTGATGGAACTCCGTCTCACCCGGGTTACGCCGGAACACCTGATCGCGCACAGCAGACAATGCCGAATCCATGACACCCACCGATCTCTAGAACGGGATCCTCCGCGGGGCGAAGGACGAGCACTTCCCTGGCGCATCTGCAGCACGAGAGGCCGCAGACCAGCAGGTCCTGAGTGCACCGTACATCCTGGAGTCCCCACCGGCAGCCACTTCATTCCACCACCGGATCTTGCGCAGATGATCTACCGACCGGACCATACGATTCCTGAGAACAAGGTCGCAGGATCGGTGTTCTGTCACCCAGATCCTCCGTGATCACGGCGGCGAGCTGCAGCGAAGCCCGTCAGCCCCTCCAGGCGTAGGTCGTTCGGTTGAGGACGACGATGTCGTCGGTGGTGAGGGAGTCGAACTTCTCGCCGATGGTCGCCATCGCCTGATCCCGCCGACCGGGCAGGAGGTCCCTGTCCGCGCGAGCCAGGGCGCCGGGAAGCTCGTCACGGGTGAGTTCGGTGCAGTAGGCGGGCGCACCGGGTTGCTGGCGCCAGGAATCGGCAAGGCTACCGGCGTAGACGGCATCGAAACCGGTCTCCTCCACCAGGCGCAGCGTGATCTGCTGATCCGCCTCGTGGTCGGCTGCGACGGGGATGGCGAGACGGCCTACTTGTGCTGCTGCAAGCCCTTTGGCATCAAAGGTCCCGGAGAGGATCGAGTTCCACGCTTTCGCGACGGGACGGCCGATCTGCTCGGCGACCCAGACGCTTTCGACCTGTCCCTCATCGAGGGCCTGTAGCCGCCCGTCCCTGGCTGGGTAGTAGTTCGACGTGTCGATGACGACGACATCCGCGGGCAGCTCTGCGACGAGGTCCTTGATCGCCGGCATGGCGCTGAGCGGGATCGAAGTGATGAGGACCTCGACGTCGTGCACCACGCTGGACGCTTCGACTGCAGTCGCGCGTGTCGCGAGGACGTCGGAGTCGATCGTCTCCGGCCCGCGCGAGTTGGCGACCTTGACCTCGTGGCCTGCTGCAGCGAGCTTGCGCGCCAGCGTCGAACCGATTGAGCCTGCGCCGAGAATGCCGATTCTCATGAGAATCCTTCCGTGGAGTGACTGAGCCCTCCAAGTGTCCGACCTTCCAGCAGTGTCAGGGTCAAGTAGCGACACCGAAAGCACCACACGCCGCAGAGTGCAGTCCGTCACAGCCGCCCGGTGAACTTGACCTTCACACTAGTGGCAAGGTTGCACGATGATCTGGCAACTTCCCCATCCAATTGTCAGGAGAGCCCAATGTCGGTAGCCAGTCCGAACGAGTCCGCGCGGGAATCCGTTTCTCCCGGGGCGGCCGTCGGCACCCCTGCGGCTCCGTCCGATGGCCGGTTGGCCCCGGGTAGCGCGATGATCATCGGGCTGCTGATGGTCTCGACCTTCGTCGTCCTGCTGAACGAGATGATGCTCGGCGTTGCCCTGCCGACACTGATCAACGATCTGGACATCACTCCGACGACCGGTCAGTGGCTGACGACGGGGTACCTGCTGACCCTGGCCGTGCTCATTCCCGCCACCGGGTTCGTGATGCGCAGGTTCCACACCCGCACGATCTTCCTGGGTTCCATGACGCTGTTCCTGATCGGGACGGCCATCGCTGTGATCGCTCCTGGCTTCGGCGTGCTCTTCGCCGGCCGGATCATTCAGGCAATCGGTACTGCGGTGTTCGTGCCCCTGCTGATCACGACGACCATGCGCCTGGTGCCGGTCTCGCGGCGGGGCAGGATGATGGCCCTCGTCACGGCGGTCCCGGCGATCGCGCCGGCCGTCGGGCCCGCACTCTCCGGGCTGATCCTGTCCCAGCTTTCCTGGCGGTGGCTGTTCATCCTCATGCTGCCGATCATCGTCGCGACACTGGTTCTCGCGGCCGTGAAGCTGCGGAACGTCACCGTGCCTGAGCGGGTGACCCTGGACGTGGTGTCCGTGCTGCTGTCGATCATCGGGTTCGGCGGACTGGTCTTCGGGCTGGCAGCCATCGGCGAATCCGTCTCCGGCCACGCACCGGTCTCCCCCGCCATCCCGATCCTCATCGGTCTGATCGGCGTGGGCGTGTTCGTCCACCGTCAGGTCCGCCTGCAGCGCTACCGGGACCCCTTCCTGGACATGCGGATCTTCAGGACGCGCTCCTACGTCCTACCCACGATCGTCATGACCTTCGTCGCGATGAACGGCTTCGGCGTCGTCCTCGTCCTGCCTCTCATCCTCACGGCCGTCCTCGGACTGGACACCCTGCAGATGGGCCTGTTCCTCTTCCCCGGCGGGGCGATGATCGCGATCGTCTCCGCGCTCGGCGGACGCATCTACGACAGGGTCGGACCGAAGCCCCTGGCGATCCCCGGCTCGATCATCTGGGCGGCGGCCATCTGGTTCCTGACCACCATCGACGAGAACACCAGCGTCTGGCTGGCCCTGGGCACCTACCTGGTGATCACCGGAACGCAGGCACTGATGTGGGCCTCCATGACCACCTCGGCCCTCGGCTCACTGCCCACCGAGCTGTACGCCCACGGCACGGCAGCGTTCTCCACCGTCCAGCAGTTGGCCGGAGCCGCGGGAGGCGCGATCCTCATCTCCGCCTTCACCATCGGCGCGAACGTCACCCAGGCAGGTGCCCTCAGCATCACGCAGAGCATCGACGCCGGACAGGCCGCCTTCACCGTCGCCGCGATCCTCGCCCTCGGTGCAGTCATCGGCACCCTGTTCGTCAGCAAGGCCCCATCCGCACCAGACGAAAGCTAGCCGGCCTTGGACGTCCGGCGTGGAGAAACGGTGGCACTGTCGATCGCTTCGATGTACCGGGTGATCGAGTCCCGGTTGTGGATCAGGAAGTCGATCTTTTCGGTCATGCGGTCCCGCTCCGTCACCAGCAGCTCCCGCAACCCGGGTTCGGCGTTCCTCACGACGATGGCCTGCGGCTGGTCCAGGCACGGCAGGATGTCCGAGATGATCCGCGTCGGGATCCCGGAATCGACCAGCCCACGGATCTTCCGCACCCGATCGACCAGGTACTCGTCATATGTCCGGTACCCGTTCTCCAGGCGACGAGGTGAGATCAGGCCCTGTTCCTCGTAATACCGCAGCATCCGGGAAGGAACCCCGGTCATCGTCGCCAGCTCACCAATACGCATACGACCTCCTGGGTCCCGATGCTTCACACGGGTTGGACCTTCACACTAATGGCAATGTTGAGATCGGCCAAGCGATCAGGAACGGCAGTGTCGGCTTGCACCGGGAGCGGCACCGACAACAGAACCGCTCACGAACGACAGCAGGACGAGGAGAAGCAATGACCAAGCCACAGATGATCCTGGGTATGCACCTGGGCAACGGATACGGATCACAGAGCTCAGCCTGGCGCGCCCCCGGCGTCGATCCGGCGAACTACGCGAGCTTCGATGCGCAGGTCCGTTACGCGCAGGCCGCAGAACGCGGAAAATGGCCTTCCTGTTCCTTCCGGACTTCCCCGGCCTGATGGCCGACGTCGACCACGAGGCACCACAGATCACGCTCGATCCCATGATGACCTTCGCGGCGATCGCCCGGGCCACCGAGCGCATCGGCCTCGTCGCCACCGGTTCCACGACCTTCAACGAGCCCTTCAACATCGCCCGCCAGTTCAAGGCCCTGGATGTGATGAGCCGCGGCCGTGCCGGATGGAACGCGGTCACGACCAGCGATCCTGGCGCGGCAGCGAACTTCGGCCAAGCCGTCGCGCCCCGGCCGCAGCGATACCAGCGCGCCCACGAAACCATCCAGATCGCCCAGGCCCTCTGGGGGAGCTGGCAGCAGGACGCATGGGTCAAGGACCAGAAGACCGGTCGGTTCGCCCACTCCGAGAAGATCCTGCCCATCAACATGCAGGGCGAGTACGTGGCCTCCCGCGGGCCGCTGCCCATCCCGCCATCGGAACAGGGCCAGCCCGTCATCTTCTCCGCCGGAGGAGGCGCGAACGGTCTCGACCTGGCCGGACGCTACGCCAACGGGGTCATCGGGGCCACGTTCACCATCGACGATGCCCGCAAGCAACGCCAGGCCTACCGTGACGACGCCCGCCGGGCAGGACGAAACCCGGATGAGATCAAGTTCTTCGCCGGGGTCATGCCCGCCATCGGCAGGACCAAACGTGCCGCCCTGGACCGACGTATCCAGCTGGGTGGGTTCACAGCAGCATCCCGTGTCCCCTACCTCGGCTCGATGCTGAACCTCCAGCTCGATGCCGGGCAGCTCGACCAACCCCTCACACCCGCCCAGCTGGCCGTCGCATCCCCGAGCCCGTTCGACCCCCGCTCCGCACGGGCGCTGGAGGTCGCGCGCGAAGGATGGACCATCCGCGACATCTTCGCCCACGGCGTCATCGACTACCACCCCACCCCCGTCGGGAAGGCATCCGTCACCGCGGACCATATGCAGGAATGGTTCGACGCCGGCGCCTGCGACGGGTTCTGGGTCTCCATCGACATCAACGAAGACGGCATCGACACCTTCGTCGACGAGGTCGTCCCTCTCCTCCAGGACCGCGGCATCTACCACCACGATTACGACGGCACCACGCTCCGCGACCACCTCGGCGCCCCCGGGCAATACGGACTGGACCCACGCCTCAGGGACCCCGCCTCATGACAACCACCAGGACCACTACGGAGACAGCAGCAACGCGAGCGACAGCATCATGAAGACCAGCACCACCTACCCCCGAATCCGCGCCACACCTCCCGCCATCGACGACTGCACCGTGAGCCGGCGGGCAGGCTCGTTCTCGGAAGCAGAACTCGATGGCATGACCTCGACGGGCTGCCTGCGGGCCGGAGGTAGGCCGTCCGGCCGTTCTTGCGGGGCCTCTTCCTGGGTCTGTCCTGCAGATCACGCTGCGAACCGCAGGGCCACTGCCGGCGGGACTCGGCACTCGCGTGGTCGAGCAGCAATCCCGTGATCGAGGGCACAAAAAAACCCCGGCGAACCGGGGTTTTCTTTGTGCGCGGAGGGGGACTTGAACCCCCACCCTCAATAAGAGGACTAGCACCTCAAGCTAGCGCGTCTGCCATTCCGCCACCCGCGCGGGTGGTTTTTCACCGTATAAACCGGTGAAAGCAACGAGAAAGACTCTAGCACGACTCCTGCCCGGTTGTTGAATCGGCCGGCGCCGGGGGTGGGCCGATGTCGTCGTCCCGGTGGCAACCGGCACGACATCGCGTCGCGGGGCTTTCCGGCGCCCGGGGCGTGCGTATGCTGTTTTTCAACACCGCCGAAGCGCCGGCCGGACGGCGCCCGAGTGCATGGAGTTGGACGACGTGGACGAGACGAACCCCGACCAGGAGCAGTACGCCCTAACGTATGACGCGATGAAGCGCGCCAACATCTCCCCCGGCGAGCTCTGGATGCACTACTTCGGCATGGGCGGCGGCGTGGACGAGTACGAGGTCAATGCGTACCTGCACGGCCTGATCGAGCTGCCCGACCACGAGCGGGACTGCATCTCCCAGGCCGTCAACGAACTGTTCGACGACCTGTGCCGCGAGCGGGGCGCGCCGTACAGCTCGGGCCACACCCGGCACTGCGACTGATCCGCCGCCGCACAGGCCGGTCGCCGGACACCGGACGCGTCAGCCGCGTGCAGACCGCTCTGCAATGAGCGCCAGCGGCTCCACGGACTGCGCGAGCGCTGCCCCGATCACGAGCGCGAACGCACCGAGCCAGACCGGTGACGGGACCCGTGTGGCGCCCTGCAGCAGGAACGCGTCGGAGAAGCTGAGGTCACGGCGTCGCACATGGACGCGCACCACCTTGACCCAGTCCCGGCAGGAGCCTACCAGCAGCGCGAGGCCGAGGACGAGGCAAACGTAGCCGGCGGTCACGGGCCCCCCGAATCAGACGAGCGCGAGCGACGCGGCGGCGCTGCCCCCCAGGATGAGGATGCCCTGGGCGTTGCGGACCAGGACGAGCGCTGCCACCAGCACCAGCGCGCCGGCCGAGAGTGCCGCCGCGGCCCAGCCGGTGGCGGCACTCCAGACAAGGATGGCGCCGACGACGGCGGGCACGGGGTAGCCCCAGAACGTCGTGAAGGCGGCGCGCCAGCCGCGGCGCCCCCTGCTCGTGGTGGTGCCGGAATGGTCGAGGCGCAGCGTGATCCCGGTGACGCGCTGCAGGGTCAGGAGTGCCGCGGCGGCGTGGCCGAGTTCGTGCACCACCGTGACGAAGAGCCCGAAGATCCGCCATGAGCGGCGGGGCACGGACAGCGCGACGGCCACCAGCACGATCGCGACGAGCCCGGGTACTCCGACCACCGGCGGGATCCCGCGCGTGAAGCCGTCGGTGATCCGGTCCCAGAGCAGGGCGGGGTCGGGAGGCACCACCGGCGCTACCGGCCCACAGCCGGCCCGCTGTGCCGCTGGGTGCCGGGCGTGTCCTCACCGACGTGCCCGCCTGCGTCCGCCAGGCGTGCCGCGATGGCGTCGACCGCCACCGCGATCTCGGCGAACGACGTCGAGAGCGGTGACAGGCCCAGCCGGATCCCATCGGGGTTGCGGTAGTCGGGGATGACGCCCTCCCGCCACAGCTCGGGCACCATCGCGGAGAACGCCGGATGGTCGATGGTGATGTGGCCGCCCCGCTCCGACGCGGTGCGCGGCGAGGCGAGGACGACGCCGTACGGGGCCAGCCGCTCCTCGACAGCCTCGACGGCGAACGCCGTCAGGAGTTCCGACTTCCGGCGGACGGCTGCCATGCCTGACTCCTCGATGAGGTTCAGCATCTCGCGCATGGCCAGCATCCCGAGGATGGGCGGAGTCCCCGAGACCAGCCGGCGGATGCCGTCCGCGGGCTGGTAGGCGGAGCCCATCGCGAAGGGATCCGCGCTGCCGAGCCAGCCGAGGATCGGCTGGTCGAGGGCGGCGAGGTGGCGCTGCGCCACGTAGGCCCAGGCGGGGGCGCCGGGCCCCCCGTTGAGGTACTTGTAGCTGCAGCCGGCCGCGAAGTCGACGCCCCAGGCGTCCAGCTCCGCGGGCACCGACCCCACGGAGTGGCTGAGGTCCCACAGGACGAGGGCTCCGGCGTCGTGCGCGATGGCCGTGATGGCGGGGACGTCGGCGATGAACCCCGACCGGTAGGCGACATGGCTCAGCAGCACGAGCGCGGTCCGCGGCCCCACAGCCTCGGCGACGTCCGCGGGGGTGGCGCCGCCGTCGTACGCGACGTCGATCCAGCGCAGTGTGAGTCCGCGCTCCCGTGCGATCCCCTCGACGATGAAGCGGTCCGTGGGGAAGTTGTCGCGGTCGATCACGATCTCGGTGCGGTCCGGGCGCGCAGCCACCGCCGCGCGCGCCAGCTTGTACAGCAGGACGCTCGTGGAGTCGGCCACGATGCACTGTCCGGCGTCGGCACCGAGCGTCACGCGGCCGAGCTGGTCACCGATCCGCTGGGGCAGCTCGAGCCAGCCTTCGTCCCAGCCCCGGATCAGGCGCCCGCCCCACTGCTCCTCCACGAAAGAGGTGAGGCTGTCCACCGTGCTCGCGAGGGGGCGGCCGAGAGAGTTGCCGTCGAGGTAGGACTGCACGGCGTCGGCGCCGAGGAAGAGCTTGCGGTGGTGCGCGAGCGGGTCGGCGGTGTCGAGGTCTGCCGCGCGCGCGGCGAGGGTGGAGCCGGTCATGGCCCCAGTCTAGGCGGGCGCCTCCGCGTCGCCCGCGAAGGCGCAGTGCCCGGACGACGGCACGGGCGGTCCCGCGAGGGGACCGCCCGTGCCGTCGTGCTGTGGGACGTCCCGCCGGCCTACCGGCTCGCCGCGGTGGAGTACGCGGCCTGGATGGAGGTGCCGAAGTACGGGCCGTACATCACGTTCGCCTGCGTGGAGTAGCCGAAGCTGTTGACCGAGTTCTGCGTACCGGCGGCACCGGAGCCGACGAACCAGGGGCCGCCCGAGGACCCGCCGTTCATGTCGCACGGGATGCCCTGCGACTGGGTGCCGCCCACGCGGTCCCGGGAGGACGTGCCGGAGCAGCTGAAGAGGCGCTCGCCGTTGTAGGGCGCCGCCGCGGGGTAACCGTACGCGGTGTAGGTGAGGTTGCGTGCCAGGTTGAAACCGATGCTCGACGCGCCGACGGTCGCGGCGAGCGTCCTGCCGCCGAGGGTGTTGACGACCGCGAAGGCGCCGTCGTAGTTGATGTCACCGCGCGACACCCACTCGGTGGCGGCGTGGAGCGAGCGGGCCGTCCACTTGCCGTACGGTGCCGCGCCGTTGTTGTAGGCGGGGACGAAGACGAAGTTGGTGACCCAGCCCGTCGCGACGTCGTAGGTGCAGTGGCCGGCCGTGGCGACCGTGCTCTGGTTGCCGCTCTGTACGGAGTTGGCGGAGCAGACGTAGTTCTGCCCGGCCTGCGTGAAGAAGACCTTGCCGATGCGCGAGACGGCAGGCTGGGAGATGGCCCGCGGCTGGACGACGGGCTCGCCGGGAGCCTTCGCGACCGTTTCCTGGCCGGCCTTCGGCAGAACGGAGCGCCCTTCGGCGGCCCAGCCGGACTTGATGGTGTTCGCCGGCTTGGCGCTCCTCATGCGATCGGCGGTCCAGTACGCGTCGAGCGCCGCCTGGCTCTCGTCCTGCGTGTGGGACTGGGTGCTGGGGGTACCGGCGACGACGGCGACGACGGAGGGCCCGGCGGGTGCTGCCTGGACGGGACCTGCTGCCATCAGCGCTGATGCCATCAGGGCCGACGCCGCGATCAGGCCGGCTTTGAGACCTCGAGAGTTCACGACACTCCTCTTTCCATACTGTGGGTCAGCCCTCGTGGGCTGGTCCCTGGAGTGTGCCCTGCGGGCGGCGGCCCTGCCAGTGCAAAGGACGACTTCGGGGGAACTCACCCTGAAAATCGTCGGCACTCTGGACAGGGCCGCGTCGCCATGCAACTATTCCGCCCGCACCCAGCCAGTGAAGTGCGGCCGCCGGCGCTTCGCGGACCATCCGACCACCTCGACGTCACTGCCGTCGCTCACACTGCCGTCACTCACACGGCCGTCACTGCGCACCGCGCGCGCGAACGACATCGTCACGGTCCCGGGCAGGAGGACCGGAGCCGCGAAGTCGATGCGCCACGCCAGGGCGCCCTGTGGGGCGGGTACCGCCTCGTCGACCATGCGCGCGGCGAGGTACATGCCGTGCGCGATCGCCGTCTTCATGCCGAGCATCCGTGCAGTGGGCCCGCTGAGATGGATGGGGTTCCAGTCGCCCGAGACGGCGGCGTAGCGCCGTCCCGTGTCCGCGCCGAGCCGCCAGAGGCCCGTCGGCGTGGGCGCCGAGAAGACGGGCCGTTCGTCGTCGCGCGGGACCGGCGCCGTACCGGCGCTGCCCGCGGCGCGGACGCCCCGAGCCAGGTAGACCGACCGGCCCATCCAGACCCGCTCGCCGTCGACGGAGGCCTCCGTGACGAGGTCCACCTGCGTGCCGGCCGCGTGCGGGCGCAGGTCCTCGGCCCAGGCCACGACGTCGATGGCCTCGGACGCGCCGATCTGCCGGCCCTGGTGCACCTCGTTGCTGAGGTGGACCATGCCGAGCAGGGGCAGCGGGAAGTCCGGCCGCGCGAGGATGCTCATGGCCACCGGGAAGGCGAGCGTATGCACATACGCCGATGGGAGGACGTCGCGGGCGGCGGAGCCGAGCAGCTGCTGGAAGCGCGTCAGCGCGCCGAGCTCCGCCACGATGCCATCCACGCGGTGGCGGGCGGCGGGCAGACCGTCCGGCGGGCCGGCCCGCCGGACGGAGCGCTCCGCGGCGAGCAGGATCGCCTGACGGTACAGCGCGGGGAGGCCCGGCCTCCCGGGCAGGGTGACGTCTGCCGCGAGCGCGCCACTCACGCGCCCACCAGGTTCTGCCCGCACACGCGGACCACCTGGCCGTTGATCCCGGCCGCCGCGTCGGAGGCCAGGAACGCGATCGTCTCGGCGACGTCGACGGGGAGACCGCCCTGCTGCAGGCTGCTGAGACGTCGTGCCACCTGACGCGTCAGCGGCGGGATCTTCGCCGTCATGTCCGTCTCGATGAAACCCGGCGCCACGGCGTTGATGGTGCGGCCGTCGCCGTCGAACGCCGCCGCCTGCGCCCGGACCATGCCGATGACCCCGGCCTTCGACGCGGCGTAGTTGCTCTGCCCGCGGTTGCCCGCGATGCCGCTCGTCGAGGCGAGGCTGATGATGCGACCGGTGCCGGAGAACACCGGGGAGGCCAGGATCTGCTCGTTCATGCGCAGCTGCGAGGCGATGTTCACGGCGATGACGGAGTCCCAGCGGGACGCGTCCATGTTGGCGAGCAGCTTGTCCCGCGTGATGCCCGCGTTGTGCACCACGATGTCCAGGACGCCGTAGCGCTGCCCCACGTGCTCGAGGATGCGTTCCGCGGCGTCGGGCGCGGTGATGTCGAGCTGCAGGGCGGTGCCGTGCACGGTGTTCGCCACCCGGGCGAGCTGCTCGCCGGCCGCGGGCACGTCGACGGCGACCACGCGGGCCCCGTCACGGGCGAGGACCTCGGCGATCTTCGCGCCGATGCCGCGCGCGGCCCCGGTGACCACCGCGGTCCTGCCGGCCAGCGGCTGGTCGGGCACGCCCTCCCCCACCGCGGTCGTCGCGGCGGCGAGGTCCGCGATGCTCTCGGCAGGAGTGGCGGACACCTCGATGAACTGGCCGTCCACGTAGGCGCTCCTGCCGGAGAGGAGGAACCTGAGGGCGCCGAGGGTAGTGGGGTCCGTGGTCGTCGCATCCCCGCGCAGCACGATGCCGTTCGCCGTCGCGCCCCCGCGCACCTCGTGCGCCACAGATCGGACGGCGCCGTCGATGCCCTGCCGGGCGGCAGCTTCGGCGGGATCGGTGGTGTCCGCGGCCGAGCGGGAGAGCGCGACGACGCGCCCGCCCGGCACCAGCAGTTTCACCGCCTGCCCGAGCTCCAGCATGGGAGCTGCCAGGTCCGCCGGCGCGGCTGCGGCGTCGAGGACGACGACGGCGGCGCTCAGCTTCTCGCCGGGCAGGACATGGCGCCGCACCTCGACGTCCCAACCGAGCAGCACGTCGGCGAGCGCATCCGCCCCGGCGCCGGAGCCCGCGACCAGGACGGGCCGGGATGCGATGGCCTCGCCCGGCGTGTAGCGGCGGAGTACCGAGGGGCGAGGCAGCCCGAGGGCCTTGGCGAGTCTTCCTGGCAGCGGGGTATTGACCAGGTCCAGATACTTGTCGGCCATCAGTTCCTCGCCTCGAGGATCGCGGCGACGCCCTGGCCGCCGGCGGCACAGATCGAGATGAGGCCTCGTCCGCCCTGCTCCGAGAGCGTCTTGGCGAGCGACGCGACGATGCGGCCTCCGGTCGCCGCGAAGGGGTGCCCGGCTGCGAGCGAGGAGCCGTTGACGTTGAGCTTCGAGGGGTCGATCCTGCCGAGGGCACCGTCGAGCCCCAGGATCCGCTTGCAGTAGTCCTCGTCCTCCCAGGCGGCCAGTGCGCTGAGCACCGTCCCGGCGAAGGCCTCGTGGATCTCGAAGAAGTCGAAGTCGTCGAAGGTGAGCCCGTTGCGCTCCAGCAGGCGGGGTACGGCGTGGACGCCCGCCATGAGCAGGCCCTCCTCGCCATGGACGAAGTCGACCGCGGCCGCTTCGGCATCGACGATGTTCGCGAGCATCGGGAGGTTGTTGGCGGTGGCGTATTCCTCACTGCCGAGCAGGACGAGGGCGGCGCCGTCGGTCAGGGGCGTCGAGTTGCCTGCAGTCATCGTCGCAGGAGTGTCGAGGTACCTGCCGAACACGGGCTTGAGCGCCGCCAGCTTCTCCGGCGACGTGTCGGCGCGGAGGTTGGCATCCCTGGTGAGACCGCGGTACGGCGTCATGAGGTCGGAGAGGAATCCGCGCTCGTAGGCTGCCGCGAGGTTGTGGTGGCTGCGGTAGGCCAGCTCGTCCTGTGCCTCCCGCGTGATCTTCCATGCCGCCGTCGTGAGCGCCTGGTGCTCGCCCATGGACAGGCCCGTGCGGGGCTCACCGGTGGTGGGGGCGTTGGGCGAGAGGTCCTTCGGTCGGAGCGTGGCGAGGGTCTTCAGCTTCTGCTGCGTCGTCTTCGCGCGGGAGAGGTCGAGCAGCACGCGCCGCAGCCCCTCGCTCACCGCGATCGGTGCATCCGACGCGGAGTCGACGCCGCCCGCGATGCCCGACTCGATCTGCCCGAGCCTGATCTTGTTGGAGAGACCCACCACGGTCTCGAGGCCGGTGGCGCAGGCCTGCTGCAGGTCGTAGGCCGGGGTCGCGGGCGACAGGGCGGAACCGAGGACGGCTTCCCGCGTCAGGTTGAAGTCGCGGGAGTGCTTGAGGACGGCGCCCGCGGCGACTTCACCGATGCGCTCGCCCTGCAGGCCGAACCGGGCGACCAGGCCGTCCAGTGCCGCGATGAGCATGTCCTTGTTGGACGAGTAGGCGTACGCGCCGCCCGAGCGCGCGAAGGGGATGCGGTTGCCGCCGATGACGACTGCGGTGCGGGGGGAGGCAGTGGTCTGCGCTCCGGCCTGATCTGCCATGGAGATGCTCCTGGTGCGAGAGGGTGGATTACCGATACCAAGCGTACCTGATACGCTGGGTATCATGAAGCTCGCCGCCGCCCTGAAGAGCGCCTCCACGCAGACCGCGTCCGACGGCCGGTCCAGCCGCTGGGAGCAGCACCGCGCGGAGCGGCGGCGGCAGCTCATCAAGACCGCACGACGGGCCGTCAGCGCACTCGGGCCGGGAGCGTCCATGGAGGACATCGCCGCGGCCGCCGACACGTCCAAGTCGGTCTACTACCGCTACTTCGGCGACAAGACCGGGCTGCAGCGGGCCATGGCCGAGGTGGTCATCGGACAGATGCAGCAGAAGGTGCTCGACGCGGCGAAGGCGGCGTCGACGCCGCGGGAGGGCCTGTACTCGATGGTGCTCGCCTACCTGCAGATGGCCCAGACCTCCCCCAACGTGTACGCCTTCGTCACGCGCGTGGGGATCGCCGAGTCCACGACGACCGACGACGACGCGCAGGACACCCTCGCGCACTTCCTCGCCGCGATCACGGAGATGATCTCGCGTCCCATGCACGCCTTCCTGCGCTCCCCCGACCGCCCCGCCGGCCCCGACGATGCCGCACCCGACTACTGGCCCGCGGCGGCGATCGGCATGGTCCGGGCCGCCGGCGAGCGCTGGCTCTCCACGCCCGACGGCCCCGACAGACCCAGTGAGGAGCAGATGGCCCGCCACATCACGGGCTGGCTCTTCGACGGCATCAGCCGGTACGAGGACCTCGTACCGGCCGCCCCGCTTGACCCCGCCACCCGCCGATCAGCGAAGGACACGCCATGACCGACATCCTCTCCAGGCCCCAGCAGATTCCCGCCACCGCGGATATCCGGGACGACGACCGCGCCGCCATCGACATCGCCGAGCTCGGCGAACTGCTCCTCGGCCGGTGGGCGCACGTCCGCCGTGTGGCCCGTGAGCTCGCGGGACGCCCCGAGCTGCACAAGATCGAGGGCCTCACCCACACCGAGCACCGCCTGCGCTGCTTCGACCAGCTCCACTACCTCGTGGGCCAGAAGGCCGTGCACCGCGCCTTCCCGAAGGCCTTCGGGGGCGACGGCGACAACGGCGGCAACATCGCCGGGTTCGAGGAGCTCGTCGTGGCCGACCCCTCACTGCAGATCAAGGCCGGCGTGCAGTGGGGCCTCTTCGGGTCCGCCGTCCTGCACCTCGGTACCGAGCAGCACCACGAGGCGTGGCTCCCGGGCATCATGAACATGGAGATCCCGGGCTGCTTCGCCATGACCGAGACCGGTCACGGCAGCGACGTGGCCAGCATCGCCACGACCGCCACGTTCGACCCGGCGACGGACGAGTTCGTCATCGACACCCCCTTCCGTGCCGCATGGAAGGACTACATCGGCAACGGCGCCATCGACGGGCGGGCCGCGGTCGTCTTCGCTCAGCTCATCACCAACGGCGTGAACCACGGCGTCCACGGCTTCTACGTGGAACTGCGCAACGAGGACGGCTCCTTCAAGCCCGGCGTGGGCGGGGAGGACGACGGCATCAAGGGCGGCCTCAACGGCATCGACAACGGTCGGCTGCACTTCACCGACGTCCGGGTACCGCGGACCAACCTGCTGAACCGCTACGGCGCCGTCGCCGCGGACGGCACCTACAGCTCGTCCATCGCCTCCCCCGGCCGCCGCTTCTTCACGATGCTCGGCACCCTCGTCCAGGGGCGCGTCTCCCTCGACGGGGCAGCCGTGGCCGCGAGCAAGCTGGCCCTCACCGCCGCCATCACCTACGCGACCCAGCGCCGCCAGTTCAACGCGTCCTCGAACCTCCGCGAGGAGGTGCTGATGGACTACCAGCGGCACCAGCGCCGGCTCCTGCCCCGCCTGGCCGCAACCTACGCGGCCGCCTTCGCGCACGAGGAACTCCTCGAGAAGCTCGACGGCGTGTTCTCGGGCGAGCTCGACACCGACGAGGACCGCCAGGACCTCGAGACCCTGGCCGCGGCCCTCAAGCCCCTCAGCACGTGGCTGGCCCTCGACACGCTGCAGGAATGCCGCGAGGCGACCGGCGGTCAGGGGTTCCTCATCGAGAACCGGTTCGCCTCGCTCCGCGCGGACCTCGACGTGTATGTGACGTTCGAGGGCGACAACACCGTCCTGCTGCAGCTCGTCGCCAAGCGCCTGCTCACCGACTACGCCAAGGAGTTCAAGGGCGTGGACTTCGGCGTGCTCGCCCGCTATGCCGTCTCCCAGGCCGCGGGGAAGACCCTGCACCGCTCCGGGCTCCGCCGTGTCGCGCAGACGGTGGCGGACACGGGATCGGGCAAGAAGTCCGCGATCGCCCTCCGTGACGAGGACACGCAGCGCGAGCTGCTGACCGACCGCGTGCAGGCGCGCGTTGCCGACGTCGCCGCCGTGCTGCGGGGCGCGAAGGGCATGTCGCAGGAGCGGTCCGCCGCGCTCTTCAACGAGCACCAGAACGAGCTCATCGAGGTGGCCCACGCCCACGCCGAGCTGCTGCAGTGGGAGGCGTTCACGCGCGGCCTGCGGAAGCTCCAGGATCCGGGCACGCGCGAGGTCCTCACGCGCCTCCGTGACCTGTTCGGCCTGTGCCTGATCGAGAAGGACCTGGCCTGGTTCCTGATGAACGGGCGGCTGTCCTCGCAGCGGGCCCGGACCCTCGACGGCTACATCAACCGGCTGCTGGTGAAGATCCGCCCGCACGCGCTCGACCTGGTGGAGGCGTTCGGCTACGGTCCGGAACACCTGCGGTCCGTCGTCGCCAGCGGTGCCGAGCAGCAGCGCCAGGAGGAGGCGGCGGAGTACCTGCGCCGCCGTCGCGCGAGCGGGGACGCCCCGATCGACGAGAAGACGCTCCTGGCCCGCCAGGCCAAGGAGAAGAAGGCGAAGAAGGCCGCCAAGGTACGCGCGCAGCGCTAATCGTCCACGCAGGAGCGGGAGCCGGGACAAGCGTCCCGGCTCCCGTTCCTGTTCCCGTCCGCCTCGAGGTGGACGTCGAGGCGGCGATGGGTGCTGCTAGAGGACGCTGCGGTACACGCCGAGGGTCGTCTCGGCGATCGAGTCCCAGCCGAAGTGCCGCTCCGCCCGCTCCCGCCCGGCCGCGCCCATGGCGGCGGCCCTGGCCGGATCCGCGACGAGGGCGTTCACGGCCGCCGCGAAATCGGCGACGAACCTCTCCGGGTCCAGTGGCGTGCCCGTGCCGTCCTGGACCTGCTCGAGGGGCACGAGGGTGCCGGTCACGCCGTCGTCGATCACCTCGGGGATGCCGCCGGTCGCGGAGGCGACGACGGCGGCGCCGCACGCCATGGCCTCGAGGTTCACGATGCCGAGCGGCTCGTAGATGGACGGGCAGGCGAACACCGTGGCATGGCTGAGGATCTGGACGACCTCGCGGCGCGGCAGCATCTTCTCGATGAGCACCACCGAGCCCCGCTTCTCCCGCAGGTCCGAGATCAGCACCTCCGTCTCCGCCGCGAGCTCCGGGGTGTCGGCGGCGCCCAGGCAGAGGACCAGCTGCACGTCGGCCGGCAGGTGCGCGGCCGCCCGCAGGAGGTAGGGCACGCCCTTCTGCCGGGTGTTGCGCCCCACAAACACCACGCTCGGCCGATCCGGGTCGATGCCGTGGGCGCGGAGGGCGTCGTCGTCCTCGTCGCGCGACCACAGGGACACGTCGATGCCGTTGTGCACCACGTGCACCCGCCCGGGGTCCACATCCGGATAGCTGCGCAGGATGTCCGCGCGCATGCCCGCGGAGACGGCGATGACGGCGGCGGCCGCCTCGTAGGAGGTCTTCTCCACCCAGGAGGAGAGCGCGTACCCGCCGCCGAGCTGCTCGGCCTTCCACGGGCGCAGCGGCTCGAGGCTGTGGGCGCTCAGGACGTGCGGGATGCCGTGCAGGAGCGAGGCCAGGTGCCCGGCCATGTTGGCGTACCAGGTGTGCGAATGCACGAGGTCGGCGCCGCCGATCCCCTCCAGCATCTGCAGGTCCGTGCCGAGTGTCTGCACCGCGGCGTTCGCCGCCGTGAGGCCCGCGGGCACGCCGTAGGAGAGCACCGAGGCGCCGTGGTAGTCCTCCGGGCGGGGAGCGCCGAACGCGTGGACGCGCAGGTCGACCTGCGGGGCGAGAACCCGGCTCAGCTCGGCGACGTGCACTCCTGCGCCACCGTAGATCTCGGGCGGGAACTCCTTGGTCACAATGTCTATTCGCACCACCCCAACGTAGTGCAGTGCGTCGGAGTCCTCTAGTGTGAGGAAACCGGAAGGGTTCCGGGATACGTGGATCCACGCGTGATCGACCGTCCATCGGGAACGCAGAACACTCAAGGAAGAGCGGGGGGTCAGAAGTGGCACCGAAGAAAGTACTTGCCGTGGTGTTGGCAGGCGGAGAAGGCAAACGGCTGATGCCGTTGACCGCGGACAGGGCCAAACCGGCTGTACCGTTCGCCGGAAGTTACCGCCTCATCGACTTCGCGCTGTCCAACCTCGTCAACTCGGGGTACCTGCAGATCGTGGTGCTCACCCAGTACAAGTCCCACAGCCTCGACCGGCACATCTCCGAGACGTGGAGGATGTCCACGCAGCTGCAGAACTACATCGCCTCCGTGCCGGCGCAGCAGCGCCGGGGCAAGAGCTGGTTCCTCGGCAGCGCGAACGCCATCTACCAGTCCCTGAACCTCATCCACGACGCCCAGCCGGACATCGTGGTCGTGATCGGCGCGGACCACGTCTACCGCATGGACTTCGAACAGATGGTGGACGCACACGTGAAGAGCGGGGCGTCCGTCAGCGTCGCCGCCGTCCGCCAGCCGATGAACCTCGTGGACCAGTTCGGTGTGATCGAGACGGCGCAGGACGACCCCGGCCGGATCGCCGCGTTCGTCGAGAAGCCGGCGACGACACCCGGCCTGCCCGACGATCCGAACAGCTTCCTCGCGTCGATGGGCAACTACGTGTTCACGACGGACGCCCTCGTCAAGGCGCTCGAGGACGACGCCGCGCGGCTCGACACGAAGCACGACATGGGCGGGGACATCATCCCCTACTTCGTGGAGCGCAACGACGCCGCGGTGTACGACTTCACGACGAACGACATCCCGGGAGCCACCGACCGCGACCGCCAGTACTGGCGCGACGTCGGCACCATGGACTCGTACTACGACGCCAACATGGACCTCATCTCACCCCTGCCGCTGTTCAACCTCTACAACCTGCAGTGGCCCATCTACACGCGGCAGAGCGTCTCACCACCGGCCAAGTTCGTCCGCAGCTCCTCGGGGCAGCCGGGCGAGGCCCACGACTCGATCGTCTCGGCGGGCGCGGTCATCACCGGTGGAGCGGTCCGGAAGTCCGTGCTGGCCACCGACGTCTACATCGCGGAATCCGCCGAGGTCACCGGGTCCGTCCTCCTCGACAAGGTCAACGTGGGACCCGGGGCCGTGGTGCGGCGCGCCATCATCGACAAGAACGTGCGGATCCCTGCGGGGGCGACCATCGGGGTGGACCCGGAACTCGACCGCCGCCGCGGGTTCTCCGTGACGGATTCGGGACTGACGATCGTCAGCAAGGGCCAGACCGTCGCCCCTGACTGACGGGGACCACGTTCCAGGGGACGGACAGGAGGCCCCGGCGGTGCGCCGGGGCCTCCTGTCCGTCCGGGAGACGTCAGCTGAGGCGCCGCCTGACACACTGCCGGGCAGGCCCGGCAGCGCTGCTACGCGACGCGCGTGATCGAGACGGTCACGTTGAGCGTGGAGCCTCCGCCGCCGGACAGGATGCCCTTGAGCGGTGAGACGTCGCGGTAGTCGCGGCCGCGCGCCACGGAGACGTGGAAGTCGCTGACCGGTCCGCTGTTGGTCGGGTCCCAGCCCCGCCACTCGCCGTCGTACCACTCCACCCAGGCGTGCGACTGGCCGGCGACGGTCTCCCCGATCCCGGCGCTGCGCCGCGGGTGCAGGTAGCCGGAGATGTAGCGGGCGGGTATGCCGAGGCTGCGCAGGGCCCCGATGGCCACGTGGGCCAGGTCCTGGCACACGCCCTTGCGCTCCGCCCAGGCGTCCTGGGCATTCGTCTGCACGCCCGTGGCGCCCTGGACGTAGTCCATCTGCGTGCGCAGCCAGCCGAACACGGCCCGTGCGGCCTCGTGGGGGTCGAGGCCGCGTGCCACACCCGCTACGAGGTCCCGTACCTCCTCGCCCGGTTCGCTGAGGGAGGTCTGGCCGAGCCAGTCCGCGAGCGCGTCGGAGATCTCCGGGGAGGCGAGGTCCTGCCACGAGAGGATGTCACCCTCACCGGGCACACGCTCGATCCGGCTCACCTCCACGGTGGAGACGGCGGTGACCTCGAGGTGCTCGTGCGGCACGTGGACGTCGAAGGACGTGACACGGGTGCCCCAATAGTCCCGGTAGGCGGCGACGGCCGCGCTCGAGGGACTGACCTTCAGCGTGGACTCGAGGACCACCTGCTGCGGATCGGTGAGCGGCGTCATGCGCGCCTCGTTGTAGGACAGCGAGACGCGGCGCAGGTAGTCGTAGCCGGTGCGGTGTTCGATCAGCAGGCGTGTCATGAGACCTCTCCGACCCAGGACAGCTCGTCGGCCTGGGAGAAATAGGTGCGGGAGACGGCATCGGAGGCCCTGGCGCAGGCCTTCTGGACGCGGTCCATGTGCTCGGGCAGCTCGGACATCAGGTCCCGGGTCTGGTGGAACTCCAGGAACGTCCGCGCCTGCCCGACGATGCGGCTCGCGTCGTTGATGAAGCCGACGCGCTGGTACGCGGGGTTCAGCTGCGTCAGGCACTTCTCGGCGTCGCTCAGCGCGTAGACGATCGAGCGCGGGAACAGGCGGTCCAGCAGCAGGAACTCGGCGGCCTGCTGGTCGCCGAAGGACGCCCGGCGCGTCCGCAGGAAGGATTCGTAGGCGCCCGCGCAGCGCAGCATGTTGACCCAGGAGAGTCCCGCCGCATGCACGTCGTGGGTGGAGAGCATCCGGGCGGTCATGTCGGCCCGTTCCAGGCTGCGTCCGAGCACGAGGAACTGCCAGGACTCGTCGTGGCTCATGGTGGTGTCCGAGAGCCCGCGCACCATGGCGGTGCGCTCCACCACCCAGTGGCAGAACCGGTAGGTGCCGACGACGTCCTTGCGGTGCTGGGTCAGCCCGTACCAGGTGGTGTTCAGGGATTCCCAGACGCTGCTCGAGACGGTCTCGCGGGCCCGCCGCGCGTTCTCCCGCGCGGCCCCCAGGGCGCCGGCGATGGAGGTGGCGCTCGTGCGGTCGTAGGCGAGGGCCTGCAGGAGATCCGACAGTTCGGCGTCCTCCTTCTCGGGCCTGCTGCCCATCACCCCCATGAGCTGGCGGGAGGTCTCCCGCTGCTGGGGCAGGGGCATCTGGTTGAGCCGTTCGAGGTGGACGTCGAGGATGCGCGCCGTGCCGTCGGCCCGTTCGACGTAGCGGCCGATCCAGAAGAGGGATTCAGCGATGCGGCTGAGCATGGGTGCTGCCTTCCCGTAGGTCGGTGGTGGGGGTCGTCATTGCTGCTGCTCCGACTGCTTGTCCTGCCAGTTGGTCTCGATCGGCCAGACGCTGGTGCGCTCGCGGACCGTCACGACAGGGCGCTCCGGGGGCGCTGCGCCCTCCACCGGCGCGCGGACCTCCCCGTCGACCACCCACGTGTCCTTGGACCCCCCGCCCTGGCTGGAGTTCACGATCAGGGAACCCTCCTTCATGGCGACGCGGGTGAGGCCGCCGGGCAGCACCCAGACGTCCTCGCCGTCGTTCACGGCGAAGGGGCGCAGGTCCACGTGGCGGGGGCTGAACTGCCCGCCGGACATCGTGGGCACGGTGGAGAGTTGCAGGACGGGCTGCGCGATCCAGCCGCGCGGGTCCTCGAGGATCTTCGCGCGGAGCGTCTCGAGCTCGGCCCTCGTGGCGTCCGGGCCGATGACGAGACCCTTCCCGCCGGAGCCGTCGACGGGCTTGACGACCAGCTCGTCGAGGCGGTCGAGGACCTCCTCGCGGGCCGGGGCGTCCTCGAGCCGGTAGGTGTCCACGTTCGCGATGATCGGGTCCTCGCCCAGGTAGTACCGGATGAGGTCGGGCACGTAGGTGTACACGAGCTTGTCGTCGGCGACGCCGTTGCCGACGGCGTTCGCGATGGTCACCATGCCCGCGCGCGCCGCGTTGACGATCCCAGGGCACCCGAGCACCGAGTCCGCGCGGAACTGCAGCGGGTCGAGGAACTCGTCGTCGATGCGCTTGTAGATGACGTCGACGCGCTGCTCCCCCGCCGTCGTCCGCATGTAGACGCGGTTCCCGCGGACGATCAGGTCCCGGCCCTCGACGAGCTCCACGCCCATGAGACCGGCGAGCAGCGTGTGCTCGAAGTACGCGGAGTTGAACACGCCCGGCGTCAGCACGACGACGGTGGGGTCCTCGACACCGGGAGGTGCGGTCTTCCGGAGGGCGGCGAGCAGGCGGCGCGGGTACTCCTCGACGGGACGGATGCGCTGCTGGCCGAACGCCTCGGGCAGGCCCTTGGCCATGGCTCGGCGGTTCTCGAGCACGTAGCTGACGCCGCTGGGGACGCGGACGTTGTCCTCGAGCACGCGGAAGGTGCCCTGCTGGTCGCGGACCACGTCGATCCCGGAGATGTGGACGCGGACCCCGCCGGCGGGCGCGAAGCCGGCGACCTCGCGGTGGAAGTGTGCGCTGGAGGTGACCAGCCGGCGGGGGATGACGCCGTCGGACACGACCGCCATCCTGTCGTAGACATCGTCCAGGAACGCCTCGAGCGCCCTCACGCGCTGGGCGACACCGCGCTCGAGGACGTCCCAGTCGTCCCCGGCGATGACCCGCGGCACGATGTCGAGCGGGAAGGGCCGCTCCTCCCCGGCGAAGTCGAAGGTGACGCCGCGGTCCAGGAACGTGCGGGCCATCGAGTCGGCCCGCGCCGTGACGGCCGCGAGGTTGAGCTCGTCCAGCGCTGCGGCGACCTGGCCGTACTCGGTGCGCGGCAGCTGCCCGGCGCCGAACATCTCATCGAACGCGGGCGTCTTGCGGGCGGCGGCTGCATAGTCAGCGAAAAGCTCGGACATGGGACAACAGTGCCATGGATCACCCCTCGGTACACACGCGCACACACCGGTACACGCGCAGTTAATCCGCCGGAAACATCGCGTCCCGGCTGCGTGATTGAATGGCCGGATGGAGAACGAGAATCTGCGCCGCGACGAGGCGGCCGCCCGGTCCGCACTGCTGCGGACCGAGAGCTACGCCGTCGAACTGGACCTCTCCGCGGCGCGCGACCCGGAGGCCGCCACCTATCGCACGGTGACCACCGTGGTCTTCTCCTGCCGGCAGCCGGGCAGCTCCACGTTCCTCGATTTCATCGGGGACGTCACGGCGCTGGAACTCAACGGGCAGGCGCTGGACCCTGCGGCGGCCGACGGCGCCCGGGTGGCGCTGCACGACCTCGCCGCACGCAACACGGTGAGGGTGGAGGGGCTGGCCCGCTACAGTTCGAGCGGTGAGGGGCTCCACCGGTTCGTGGATCCCGCGGACGGCGAGACCTACCTCTACACGCAGTTCGAGCCCGCCGATGCCCGCCGTGTCTTCGCGTGCTTCGAGCAGCCCGACCTCAAGGCGTCCTTCTCCTTCAGCGTCCTCGCACCCGCCGACTGGACGGTCGCCTCGAACGGCACTGAAGAAGCGGTCGAGGCCGTGGAGGCCGCCGCGGCCACGGACGCCAGGGATGCCACGGGCGCCACTGACGGGGCCGCCGGCATCGCGCGGTGGACGTTCGCGCCGACCGAGCGCATCTCGACCTACATCACCACGGTGCTCGCCGGCCCGTACCACCGGGAGACGGACGTGTGGACCGGGGCGCCCGGGACGTCGGCGGAGGGGCTCGTCGTCCCGCTCGCCCTCTACTGCCGCCGGTCCCTGGCGCCGTCGTTCGACGCCCCGGAGATCTTCGACACCACCCGGCGCGGCCTCGGCTTCTTCCACGACCTCTTCGACTACCCCTACCCGTTCGGCAAGTACGACCAGGCGTTCGTGCCCGAGTACAACCTCGGGGCCATGGAGAACCCGGGACTCGTGACGTTCACGGAGAACTACGTGTTCCAGTCCGCCGCCACCGAGGCACAGCGCGAGGCACGCGCGAACACGATCATGCACGAGATGGCGCACATGTGGTTCGGGGACCTCGTGACGATGTCCTGGTGGGACGACCTGTGGCTCAAGGAGTCCTTCGCCGACTACATGGGTGCCCTCGCGGTGGCCGAGGCCACGCGGTGGGAGACCTCGTGGGTGAGCTTCGCGAACCGCCGGAAGACCTGGGCGTACGTGCAGGACCAACTCCCGACGACGCACCCGATCGTCGCCGACATCCCGGACCTCGAGGCGGCGAAGCAGAACTTCGACGGCATCACCTACGCCAAGGGCGCCTCGGTACTGAAGCAGCTGGTGGCCTTCGTGGGCAGGGACGCCTTCACCTCCGCCGCGCGGCAGTACTTCCGGAGGCACGAGTACGGGAACACGACGCTCGCCGATCTCCTCGACGTCCTCGTGGACGCGACGGGCCAGGACCTCGCGGGCTGGTCCCGCGCCTGGCTGGAGACCTCGGGTGTCCCCTCGCTGCGCCCTGAGGTGACCGCGGAGGACGGTGTCCTCCGCGGGGTGACCATCGTGCAGGACGCCGTCGACCCGGTGACCGGGCGGGACGAGCCCCGGCCGCACCGGATCCGGCTGGGCCTGTACTCGTTCGACGACGACGGCTGGCTGGTCCGCTCGGCGACCGAGGCCGTGACCGTCGAGGGCGGCCGCACGCCGGTGCCGGGGCTCGCCGGTGCCGCGCAGCCCGACCTGCTGCTGGTCAACGACGACGACCTGACCTACGCGAAGGTCTCCTTCGACGACCGGTCCCTCGCGACCCTCCTGGCGTCGATCCACCGCCTGCGCGACCCCCTCGCCCGCGCTACCTGCCTCACCGCCCTGTGGTCCTCGACCCGGGACGCGGGCATGCCGGCAGCGTCCTACCTCGACGCCGTGATGCTCGCGGCCCCGGCGGAGACCGGCGTCGGCGTGCTGCAGGTCCTGCTGGCCAACGCGCGGACCGCGGTGGAGCGCTTCGCCCCCGCGGAGGGACGGGCCGGGCTCCGCGACCGCCTGAGCGACTTCCTCGCCGCCGGCCTCCGGGCCGCGGAGGCCGGGTCCGACCTGCAGCTCGCGTGGGCCCGTGCCCTCGCGGACTCCGCCCGGACCGCTCCGCGCGCGGCCGACGTCTCACGGTCCATCCTCGACGGCGACGAGGTGATCGGCGGCCTGCGCCTCGACGCCGAGCTGCGCTGGTTCCTGCTCCAGGGCCTCGCCGCGCAGCAGCGGGTACGCCCCGGGGAGCTGGAGGCGCAGCGCAGCGAGGACCCGACGGCGTCGGGGCGCGTGGGCTTCACCCTGGCCTCGGCCGCCGTCCCCGACGCCGCCATCAAGCAGGCCACCTGGGCGGAGGCCGTCCGGGGCGAGCGGCTGTCCAACGAACTGCTCGGCGCCGCGATCGAGGGCTTCATGATCGGTCCGCGTGATCTCCTGGGGCGGTACGAGGAGCCCTACTTCGAGGCCGTGCGCGGGGTCTGGGCCACGCGCGGCATCGAGATGGCCAGCAGGATCGTCCGCGGGCTGTATCCGGGGCACCAGGACCTCGACGGCGCACCCGACCGGCACCCCGTCGTCGTGCGGACGGACGCATGGCTCGCCGAGCACGCCGACGCACCCGCGGCGCTGCGCCGCATCATCGTCGAGGAACGCGACCACCTGGTGCGGTCGCTGAGGGCCCAGGCTCAGGGCACCCGGTAGAGCCACTCGTCGGTGCCGAACTTGGTCTCCACGAGCTCCCCGGCCCGGCGGAGCTCGTCCTCGGACAGGGTGGTGTCCACGGCACCGTAGCGCCGGCGGAAGGTGGACATCAGGACGTCGATGATCTCCTCGCGGGTCCGCCCGGTCTGGCGGCGCAGCGGATCCACGCGCTTCTTCGCACTCCGCGTCCCCTTGTCCGACATCTTCTCCTTGCCGATGCGCAGTACCTCGAGCATCTTGTCCGCGTCGATGTCGTAGCTCATGGTCACGTGGTGCAGCATGCCGCCGTTGGCGAGCCGCTTCTGCGCGGCACCGCCGATCTTCCCGAGCTCGGTGGCGATGTCGTTGAGGGGCTGGTACCAGGCCGAGATGCCGAGCTCCTGCAGGGCCTCCATCACCCACGCGTCGAGGAAGGGGTAGGAGTCGGCGAAGCTCATGCCGTCCACGAGGGACTGGGGCACGTAGAGGGAGTAGGTGATGGCGTTGCCGTGCTCCATGAACATCGCTCCCCCGCCGCTGATCCGCCGGACCACCGTGACGCCGTGACGGGCAGCGCCGTCGGGATCCACCTCGTTTCGCATGGACTGGAAGCTGCCGATCACCACGGAGGGCGACTGCCATTCCCAGAACCGCAGGACGGGGTTGCGGGCGCCCGTGCCGACGTCGTGCGTGAGGACCTCGTCCATGGCGACGTGCATCGCCGTGGACAGCGGGGTGGGCGGGATGATCTCCCACACGTGGTCGGCGAAGCCGGTGGCCCGGCCCAGCGCGCGACGGACGGCGGTGGTGATCGCCTCGGGCGAGAACCCGAACAGGACGGCGGACGGGTCCAGGCGCGCCGTGACGGCTGCGGCGAGTTCCCCGGGGGCCGTGTCGGCGGGCAGCCCCTCGAGGGCCGCGTTGATGTCTAGGAGGGCCTCGTCGGGTTCGAGGAAGAAGTCGCCGTTGACGGAGACGTCGGCGAGGCGCCCGTCGCGGACCGAGAGATCCACGGCCGTGAGCTTGCCGCCGGGCGTCTTGAACTCACCGTGCAGGCGGGACGTGCCGCGTTCCTGGGTCATTGCCGGACCTCTCCGTGCCGCCCGCCGCCGGGTGCATCGGTGTCGTGATGGGTGATGTCTTGCCGGGTGTCGTACCGAATGTCGTCAGGGGCTGCCTTAAGCGGGAAAAGCCACGCCGGGTGGGCGTGGCTTTTCCTCGAGAACAGGCTCGTGCCCCGTGCGGAGCTGGACTACTTCTTGGCGCCGAAGCCCTTGAAGCGGGCGTTGAAGCGCTCGACGCGACCGGCGGAGTCCATGATGCGCTGCTTGCCCGTGTAGAACGGGTGGGACTCCGAGGAGATCTCGACCTCGATGAGGGGGTAGGTGTTGCCGTCTTCCCACTCGATGGTCTTGGCGGAGCCGACCGTGGACTTGGTCAGGAACGCCTTGTCGGAGGCCAGGTCGCGGAACACGACGGACTGGTACTTGGGGTGGATATCAGACTTCACGGGACTACCTTCTCTGGTTGCCTGGATTTTGCCAGGCACGGGGGATGGAAAGGTTGGCGTCAGCGCCAGCTACCAATACTAGCCCAGGAGCCGCACCGCCGCTAAACCGCGGCGGTGCCCCTCGTTCCTGCCGTGCTGTCGTACCGGCACTCCCAGAAGGCGACGGCGGCAGCCGCCGCGACGTTCAGGGAGTCCACGCCCCCGTGCATCGGGATGGTCAGGGCGACGTCGGCCTCGGCGAGGGCCGCGTCCGTGAGGCCGTCCCCCTCGGTGCCGAGCAGCAGGGCGAGCCGCTCGTGGTCCCGGGCGGGGAACGCGCCGAGCGCCACCGCGCCGGGCGTTAGGGCGAGGGCCGCGAGCGTGAACCCCGCGGCGCGGACGGCGGCGAGGTCCTCCGGCCAGGAGCGGAGCCGAGCCCACGGAACCTGGAAGACACTGCCCATGCTGACGCGCACGGCGCGACGGTAGAGCGGATCGGCGCTGCGCGGGCTGATCAGCACGGCATCGATCCCGAGCGCGGCGGCGGACCGGAACACGGCGCCGAGATTGGTGTGGTCCACCATGTCCTCGATGACCGCGACGCGCCGGGCGGACGCCAGGATCTCCTCCAGCGACAGCGGTGCGGGACGCTGCATCGCGGCCAGGGCGCCGCGGTGGAGGTGGAACCCCGTGATGGCCTCGAGCACCGCCTCCGGCGCGACGAAGGCGGGCACCGACGGGAACCGCCCGAGGACGTCCTCGAGGTCCGGCAGCCATTTCGGCGCCAGGAGGAAGGAGCGTGGTGTGTGGCCGGCGTCGACGGCGCGGCGCAGTACCTTGGAACTCTCCGCGATGTACAGGCCCTCGGCGGGCTCGCGTGCCAGGCGCAGCTGCACGTCGGTCAGGTTCCGGTAGTCGGCGATCCGCGGATCCTCGGCCGCGTGGAGCTCGACGAGCGGCATCAGCGGCCGGCCTGGTCCGCCGCGCGGGCGCAGGTGACCGTGCTCACGCCCGGGCGACGGCGCTGTAGCGGCCGTTCTCCTCGGTGACTTTCAGGGCGACGTCGAAGGCGGTCCCCAGGTTCTCCTCGGTCAGCACCTCGCCGATCGGTCCGGCGGAGACGACGGCGCCGTCGCGGAGCAGCAGCGCGTGCGTGAATCCGGGCGGGACCTCCTCGAGGTGGTGCGTGACGAGCACCATCGCGGGCGCGTCCTCGTCGCGGGCGAACTCGGTGAGCCGCTTCACCAGATCCTCGCGGCCGGCGAGGTCGAGGCCCGCGGCGGGTTCGTCGAGGAGCAGCAGCTCCGGGTCGGCCATGAGGGCCCGGGCGATCTGCACGCGCTTGCGCTCCCCCTCGCTGAGGGAGCCGAAGCGGCGGTTCAGGAAGCGGGACACGCCCCAGGCGTCGAGCAGGCGGAAGGCCCGGCGCTCGTCGAGGCGCTCGTACTGTTCGCGCCAGCGCCCGGTCACGCCGTAGGAGGCGGTGACGACGACGTCGAGGACGGTCTCGTGGTCCGGCACCTGGGATGCGAGGGCTGCGGAGGCGAGGCCGATCCGCGGCCGCAGCTCGAAGACGTCGACGGCGCCCATGACCTCGTCGAGGATCCCGACGACGCCGCGCGTGGGATGCAGGCGCGCTCCGGCGAGCTGGAGCAGCGTGGTCTTGCCCGCTCCGTTGGGGCCCATGACCACCCAGCGCTCGCCCTCCCGTACCTGCCAGTCGATGTCATCGAGCAGGGTCTTGCCGCCCCTGACGAGGCTCACTCCCGCCAGTTCCAGAACGTTGCACATGGTCCTAGACACTAGGCTAAGGAACGGCCCCGTGGCGAAACCGTGGGGCCTTGCGGGCGGTGGCCGCCTTGCCCCGGCCGTCCCCACCCCGGCGGCGGCCGCGCGGGTACGGGACGACGACGCCGATCACGGAGCGGACACAGCGCGGACACGGCGCGGACAGGAGTGGCACATGCCGGACCAGGCCAGGGTGGTCGCCTACTCGCGGCACCTCGACGACGGGCACCGCGACGACCTGGCGGCGGCCCTAGGCGGGCTCGGGGCCGATTTGCGGGATGCGTCCGCGGCGGAGGCGGCGACCTATGACGTCCTGACCCTCGACGTCGATCTCCCCTTCGGGGCGTCCTCCCCGGTGCGCGTAGGTCTCGCCCGCTGGAGCGCGGCGACCGGAATCGGCGCGGCCCTCGTCCCGGCTGCGGTGTACGCACCCGGCCCGAAGCTGCTGATCATGGACGTCGACTCCACGCTCATCAGGCAGGAGGTCATCGAACTGCTCGCCGCGCACGCCGGGCGCGAGGCCGAGGTGGCAGCCGTGACGGAGGCCGCGATGCGCGGCGACCTCGATTTCGCCCAGTCCCTGCACCACCGCGTCCGCGCCCTCGCGGGCCTGCCCGCATCGGTGATCGACGACGTCGTCGCGCGGATCGAACTCAGCGACGGCGCGGAGCAGCTCGTCTCGGCGTACCTGGACGCGGGCCACCGGGTGGGCGTCGTCTCGGGCGGCTTCTCCCAGGTCCTGGCGCCTCTCGCCGCCCGCCTCCGCCTCTCCTTCGCGCGGGCGAACGACCTGGAGATCGATGGCGGTGTGCTCACCGGCCGCGTGGCCGGCGCCGTCGTCGACCGCCGCGAGAAGGAACGCGTCCTCCGCGCCGAGGCCGGGAGCGCCGGTGTGCCGCTGGTGGCGACGATCGCCGTGGGCGACGGCGCGAACGACCTCGACATGCTCGCGGCGGCGGGACTCGGTGTGGCGTTCAGGGCGAAACCCGCCGTGAGGGCCGCGTCCGACGCCGCGCTGGACCTGCCCGACCTCGACGTGGTGCGCTACTTCTCCGGCCTCTGAGCATCGTCCAGGTGGCGCACACGGCGCCGCTGCCCTGGCGAACCCCTCCACCGGGCCCGCAGGCGCCGTCGTCGCCCGACGGCGCCGGCGGTTCAGCCCTTGGCCAGGAAGTCCTGGGCGCCGCCCACGTACTCGGTGTGTCCGGTGGGGACATCGGCGGTCGCCATGCGGACGATCTCGGCGGCGAACTCGGCGACCGAGTAGAGGCGCCCGGCCTCCTGGCGGCGGGCCTCGAGGGCGCCCGGGGTCGCGCGGTCGAGCAGGGTCGCTGTGACGGTGCCCTCGATCATGTCGCCGGAGACGACGACGAGCGTGATGCCCTTCTCGTCGAGCTGCGGGATGAGGGCACGCAGCGCGTCCTCACCGGCCCGCTTGCTGCGGGCCACCGGCTCGTAGGCGTCCATCGTCTCCACCTTCTCGATGAAGTGCGCCTGGTGGCTCGTGATGAAGACCACGCGGGAACCCGCGGGCATGACCTCGACGGCGGCCGTGAGCATGGCGACCTGCGCGTCGCGGTTGAGGCGGAGGGCGTAGTCCTCCCCCATCGACGTCTCCATGCCGCCCGAGGCGTTGAGCACCAGCAGGTCGAGCCCGCCGAAGGTCGTGACCGCGGCGTCGACCAGCGCCGCCGGCCCCTCGGGCGTGGTCAGGTCCGCGCCGACGGCGACGGCCCTGCCGCCGGACGCCTCGATGCCGGCCACCACCTTGTTCGCGCGCGGCGCCTTCTGCCGGTAGTTCACGACGACTGCCGTGCCCTGCCCGGCGAGCAGCTGCGCGACGTCGGCGCCGATGCCGCGGGACGATCCGGTGACGATCGCTGTGGTTCCCTCGAGGGTGGCCATGGTGCTCCTTCTGCTCAGAATCAGGACTGGTGCTGGTACTGGTACTGGTGTCGGTACTGGTGCCGGATCGGGCGGGGCGTCAGTGGCCCATGCCGAGGCCGCCGTCGACGGGGATGACCGCGCCGGAGATGTACGCGGCGGCGTCGCCGGCAAGCCAGGAAACGACGCCGGCCACCTCGTCCGGCGACGCGAAGCGGCCGGCCGGGATGGTGGCGAGGTAGCTCTTGCGGGTCTCTTCCGGGAGCTCCGCCGTCATGTCGGTGTCGATGAAGCCGGGGGCGACCACGTTCGCGGTGATCCCCCGCGAGCCCAGCTCCCGCGTGAGGGAGCGCGCGATGCCGACGAGGCCGGCCTTCGAGGCGGAGTAGTTGATCTGGCCCGGGGCGCCGTACAGCCCCGTGACGCTGGAGATCAGGATCACACGGCCGCGGCGGAGTCGGATCATGCCTCGGGACGCGCGTCTGACCACCCGGAACGCCCCGGTGAGGTTGGTGTCGATGACGTCGGTGAAGTCGCTCTCGGTCATGCGCAGGAGCAGGACGTCCCGCGTGATGCCGGCGTTGGCGACGAGGACCTCCACCGGGCCGTGCTCCGCCTCCACCTGCGTGAAGGCCGCGTCGATCTGCTCCTCGCTCGTCACGTCGGCCCTGACGCCGAGCATCCCCTCGGGCACTTCGCCACTTCGATACGTGATGGCAACCTTGTCGCCGTTGGCTACGAATACCTTTGCGATAGCAAGGCCGATGCCCCGGTTGCCGCCCGTGATCAGGACGCTCCGACCGGTCGCCGTCGGTGTGCTGTCTGCACCAGGTGCCAAGGGGAAACTCCTCTGTCTGTGGGCCGGGACCGGCCCACGCCATTCCCGTCAAACTATCGAAGACGATCCTAGCGGCGCATCCCTCGACTTCGGGAACGGGACCCGGAGTGAGACAATTGAGGGAGTCTTTTTGGAGTGTGATGAGCAACAAATCGAAGCACAACACAGACGTCCACAGCATCTCCGACGCTCGTGTCGGTCACAGCGACGAGATGCGCACGCGCATGATCAGGTACACGGTGTCGATGAGCATCCGTCTCGTCTGCTTCGTCCTGGTCTTCGTGGTCCCCTACGTGTGGCTGCAGTGGGTCATGATCGCCGGAGCGGTGTTCCTGCCGTACTTCGCCGTGATCGTGGCCAATGGCGGCAGTGACACGAGCAACATCCGGCACAGCGACGCGCTGATCGACCGCGCCCCCGTCCGCGAGATCGAGGCGAAGGTCCTCGCCTCCGACCCGGACGACGGCGAGACCGTCCTGAGCGGCGAGATCATCGACGACGCGCCGAACCCGGCGCAGCACGGCTCCCACGCCGCCGGCCGCGGCACGCCCGATGCGTGACGCATCGCCGCTTCCGGGACCCGCATCGACGGCCGGTCTCGCGCTGTTCGCCGCACCCCGGCGGACGGCCGGCGAAGCCCCGGTGTGCTCACGCAAGGGCTGCCGGAACGATGCCGAGTGGCAGCTGCTCTGGAACAACCCGCGCATCCACACGCCCGAGCGCCGGAAGGCGTGGGCGTCGTGCCCGGACCACGTGGCATGGTTCGAGGAGTACCTGCGGGACCGCGGCCTCTGGAAGCAGACCCTCCCCCTGACCGCAGATCGACCGATGGAGACCCGATAGGTGTACCGCTTCCTCTTCTCCGCGCGCTGGCTCGGCTGGCTCGCCGTGGTGGCCGTGATCGCTGCGGGCTGCGTGGGCCTCGGCCGCTGGCAGCTCGACCGGCGCGAAGAGGTCGTGCAGAACATCCAGCGGATCGAGGCGAACTACGACGCCGCCCCCGAGCGCTACGTGCCCGGGACGAACGGTTTCGACAGCTACGACCCGAGCCGTGAGTGGACGCCCGTCACGTTCACCGGGACCTACGACGTCGGGAACCAGGTGGTGGTCCGCAACCGCCCGCTGAACGGGCAGCCGGGCTACGAGGTCCTGACACCACTGCGGCTCGACGACGGCACGGCGGTCATCATCGACCGCGGCTGGCTGCCCATCGGCAACGCCGAGGCGGGACGCCCGGACACCATCCCCGCCCCGCCTCCCGGCCGGGTCGAGGTCACGGCCAGGACGAAGCCGGGCGAGCCCGCCGTCAACCGCGGCGCCCCCGAGGGCCAGGTGGCCTCCATCGACCTGCCCGCCCTCGCCGGGAGGCTCGACTACCCGGTGCAGGACGCGGCGTACGGCCTCCTCGCCCTGGAGCGGCCGGCGGCAGCCGAGACGCCCGTCGCGGCGCCCAAACCCTCGATCGACGAGGGCGCGCACCTCTCCTACTCCATGCAGTGGTTCGCGTTCGGTGTGCTGGCGTTCGTGGGGCTCGGGTATGCCGCGCGCATGCAGCGCAGGAGCGATGCGGAGCGGGACGGCACGGCTCCCGACCGGCCTGTCCGCCCGCGCCGTCGACCCTCCTCCGAGGAGGAGGAGGACGCCATCCTCGACTCGCAGGGCATCCGCTGACCGCACGTAACCCTCACGGGGCGCCTCCCGGCCAGCCCAACGCATGGCGGTGCGCGGCGGGCAGCGACGCGACCACCAGGTCGTAGGAGTCCTCGATCAGGTCGCGCACGGTCCCGTCCGGAAGATCCCCGTCGAGGCGTACCCCGTTCCAGTGCCTCTTGTTCAGGTGCCAGGCACCCGTGACCTCGGGGTGGGCGGCGCGCAGCTGCTGGGCCAGCGCCGGCTCGCATTTGAGCGAGACCGACGGCGGGTCGGCGTCCACCGGGACGAGGGCGAAGATCTTGCCCGGAATGCCGGAGCCCTTCCACCGGTCCGCCCGAACCCGGAACACCGCGATGTCCGGGCCGAAGGGGTAGTCCTCGTAGGCGCCGCGGAAGGACAGGCACGAGGTCCGCAGCCAGTCGAAGTCCACGTCATCACCCTAGCGGCAGCCGGCCGGCCACGAGCAGCCTCGGGGATGGCGGCCGCTCCGTCCCGTCGAGGCTAGGCCAGGGTGACGAGCTCCAGGTAGTCCTGGTTCCAGAGGTCCTCGACGCCGTCGGGAAGCAGGACCACGCGCTCCGGGTCGAGGGCGTCGACCGCGCCCTCGTCGTGGCTGACCATCACCACGGCCCCGCTGTAGTTCTTGAGCGCCCCGAGGATCTCGGCGCGGCTGGCGGGGTCGAGGTTGTTCGTCGGCTCGTCGAGCAGCAGCACGTTCGCCGAGGAGGCGACGATCGTGGCGAGGGCGAGCCGGGTCTTCTCGCCGCCGGAGAGCACCCCGGCCGGCTTGTCGACGTCGTCGCCGGAGAACAGGAACGACCCGAGGATGCCGCGCACCTCGGCGTCCTGCATGTCCGGCGCCGAGGACTTCATGTTCTCGAGGACGGTCCGCTCGGTGTCGAGCGTCTCGTGCTCCTGCGCGTAGTAGCCGACCTTCAGGCCGTGGCCGGCGATGACCTGCCCCGTGTCGGGCTTGTCCACCCCGGCGAGCATGCGCAGCAGGGTCGTCTTCCCCGCGCCGTTGAGCCCGAGGATCACCACCTTCGAGCCACGGTCGATCGCCAGGTCCACGTCGGTGAAGATCTCGAGCGAACCGTAGGACTTGCTGAGGCCCTCGGCCGTCATGGGGGTCTTGCCGCACGGCGACGGTTCCGGGAAGCGCAGGGCCGCGACACGGTCCGACGCGCGCACGGCGTCGAGCCCGCCCAGCAGCCGCTCGGCACGCTTGGCCATGTTCTGGGCGGCGACGGCCTTGGACGCCTTCGCCCGCATCCTGTTCGCCTGGTCCATGAGGACCTGGGCCTTCTTCTCCGCGTTGGCGCGCTCGCGCTTGCGGGCCCGCTCGTCCGTCTCGCGCTGGAGCTGGTAGCGCTTCCAGCCCATGTTGTAGATGTCGATCGTCCCGCGGTTGGCGTCGAGCTGGAACACCTTGTTCACGGTGGCCTCGAGGAGTTCGACGTCGTGGCTGATGACGATCAGCCCGCCCTGGTGGTTCTTGAGGAAGTCGCGGAGCCACGCGATGGAGTCCGCGTCGAGGTGGTTCGTGGGCTCGTCGAGGAGCATCGTCTCGGCCCCGGAGAACAGGATGCGGGCCAGCTCGACGCGTCGCCGCTGGCCGCCGGAGAGAGTCTTGAGCGGCTGGTTGAGGATGCGCTCGGGCAGCGAGAGGTTCGAGGAGATGGACGCGGCCTCGGCCTCCGCCGCGTAGCCGCCGCCGGCGAGGAAGGCCGCCTCGATGCGGTCGTAGCGCGCCATCGCCTTGTTGCGCACGGACGTCTTCTCGCTCGCCATGTCCTCCTGCGCCTGGCGCAGTTCACCGACGACGGCATCGAGGTTGCGGGCCGAGAGGATGCGGTCCCGGGCGAGCTGTTCCATGTTCGGCGTCCGGGGGTCCTGGGGCAGGTACCCGATCTCCCCCGAGCGGGTCACCGTGCCGCCGGCGGGCAGCGACTCGCCCGCCAGCACCTTCGTGAGCGTCGTCTTGCCGGCGCCGTTGCGCCCCACGAGCCCGATCTTGTCGCCCCTGTCCACACGGAAGGAGACCTCGTCCATGAGCAGGCGGGCTCCGGCCCGGAGCTCCAGGTTCGATACGCTAATCACGGGTGGGCCTTTCGATGGTGCCGGAGACGGCGTTTGTTGTAGGAATCCCACAAGGGAGTCCCGGATGACCGGCGCTAGTCTCGGTACAGAAGCAGGTGCGGCTGGAGGGAACCGACATATCACCGGAGTGGCCGGTGCGACTCCGGCCCGCTGAAGGAGGATGTCCCATGCAGCCAGCCGGAACAGCCGATGCAGGACCGGCCCGCAGCCGCCGGCCGTCGTCCCGCCGGAGGTGGGATACCACCGATCTCTCGCTGGTCGCGGTCTTCGCCGCCCTCATCGCCGCCCTGGCAATCCTACCCGGAATACCGGTGGGCCCGCTCGGGGTGCCCATCACACTCCAGACCCTCGGCGTGATGCTCGCCGGCGTGGTGCTCGGGCCGGGCCGCGGCACGGCCGCCGTCCTGCTCTACCTCGTCGCGGGGCTGATCGGCCTGCCGGTGTTCAGCGGCTTCAGCGGAGGCTTCGGCGTCCTCGCCGGGCCGTCGGCCGGGTACCTCCTGGCGTTCCCGCTGGCCGCCCTCGTCGCCGGGTCGCTGGCCGTCCTCGTCCTGCGCAGGGCCGAGCGCTTCCGCACGGTCCTGTTGTTCCTCGCCTGCCTCGCTGCGAGCCTGACGACTGTCCATCCGCTCGGCATCGCGGGACTCGTCGTGAACGCGGGGCTGCCCCTGCGGGACGCGATCGTCGTCGACGCCGCCTACCTCCCCGGGGATGTCCTGAAGAACCTCCTGGCGGCGGTGCTCGCCGTGTCCGTCCACCGGGCGTTCCCGCGCCTGCTCGGCGGGCGGCGCGCGGACGCGTGATCGAGTTCCGGGGCGCGAGCGTCCGCGCCGACGGCGGAAGGACGCTCCTCCACCCGCTCAGCCTGACCCTGACCGAGCACCGGATCTCGGTGATCGGGGCCAACGGGTCCGGCAAGTCGACACTCCTCCGCCTCGTCAACGGCCTCCTCGTGCCCTCCGGGGGGTCCGTCGCCGTCCTCGGCCGGGACACCCGGTCCGAGGGGCACGCCGTCCGGCGCAGCGTCGGCTTCGTGTTCACCGATCCGCTCTCGCAGCTCGTTCTGCCCACGGGGCGCGAGGACGTGGAGCTGTCCCTGCGATCCCGGAAGCTGCCGGCGGCGGAGCGCCGGCGGCAGGGTGAGGCCGTCCTGCGCCGCTTCGGCGTGGAGCACCTGGCCGACCGCAGCATCTACGACCTCTCGGGCGGGGAACGGCAGATCCTCGCCCTCGCCGTGGTCCTGGCCGTGGAGCCGCGCATCCTCGTGGCCGACGAGCCCACCACCCTGCTGGACCTCCGGAACGACGCCCGCGTACGGTCGCTCATCGCGGGCCTCGACCAGCAGGTGGTGTTCACCACGCACAACCTCGACTTCGCCCTGGAGAGCGACAGGACGCTCGTGGTCGACGACGGCCGGATCGTCTTCGACGGGCCGCCGGCCGATGCGGTGGCCCGCTACCGCGCGGTCGCTGCAGCATCCGCGCCGGCGTCGGGAGCGGACGCGACGTGAGGGGCTTCGGCAGCACGCTCGGGCTGTACCGGCCCGGCTCGGGCTTCCTGTACCGGGTGCCACTGTGGCCGAAGGCGGTCGTGTCCCTCGCGTGCGCCGTCGTCGTGATCGCGTGGCGCTCACCCGCGACGAGCGCCGTCGCCCTCGTGCTCGCGCTCGGGGCCCTGACCGTCGGCGCGCGCCGCTCCCCCGCACGCGTCCTCCGGATGCTCCTGCCGGCGCTCCCCGTGCTGGGGATCCTCGCGGTGTACCAGGGCGTGACCCAGGGCTGGCCGCAGGCGGTGGCCGTGGTGGGCGGTATCGCGGCGTGCCTGCTCGCGGCGCGGGCCGTGACCCTCACGACGCCCCTGCAGGACCTGCTCGACGGCGTGGCGCGCCTCGCGGAGCCTTTCCGCGCGGTGGGTGCCGACCCGGAGCGGTTCGCTCTCGCGCTGTCCATCATGCTGCGCAGCACCCCGTACCTCGCGGGTCTGTTCGTCGACGTCCGCGACGCGGCGCGCGCGCGGGGACTGGAGCGCAATCCGCGCGTCGCGGTGACGCCGCTGGTGGTCGGCGCCGTGGCGTACGCGCACCGTACGGGCGAGGCCCTCGCGGCGCGGGGTCTGGGCGACGACGGGCACGACGACGGGCAGGACCACGGGCATGACCACGGGCAGGACGCGGGGGGCGGGAGCCGGCCCTGACCGCCCGCCGGGAGTCAGCTCTCCCGGGATGACCGAAGGGCGGCCCCGGCGCATGCCGGAACCGCCCTTCGACCGTTGGTGCTGCTATTGGTGCTGGTGCTTAGATGTTGAAGCCGAGGGCCCGCATCTGGTCGCGGCCGTCCTCGGTGATCCGCTCGGGACCCCACGGCGGCATCCACACCCAGTTGAGCCGCCACTCGTCGACGACGCCGTCCAGCGCCTGGCCCACCTGCTCCTCGAGCACGTCGGTCAACGGGCAGGCGGCGGTGGTGAGGGTCATGTCGATCAGGAGGGCGCCGTCCTCCGCGTAGTTCAGGCCGTACAGGAGACCGAGGTCGACAATGTTCACGCCGAGCTCCGGGTCGATCACGTCCCGCAGCGCTTCCTCGATGTCATCCAGCGCGGTCGGCGCCTGCTGCACATCACTCATGCGACTCTTCCTTTCAGGCGATGGTCAAGCCATCTTCAAACTGTCGGCGCGCGTCCACGCCGGAGAACGTGGTCCTAGGCCTCGACCGCGGACTGCGCCGTGAAACGATCGTAGCCCTCTTCCTCGAGACGGTCCGCGAGTTCCGGTCCGCCCTCCTCGGCGATGCGCCCGGCGACGAAGACGTGCACGAAGTCCGGCTTGATGTAGCGCAGGATCCGCGTGTAGTGGGTGATGAGCAGCGTGCCCATCCCACCCTTGGAGTGCTCGCGGTTGACTCCCTCGGAGACGACCTTGAGGGCGTCGACGTCGAGGCCGGAGTCGGTCTCGTCGAGGATGGCGAACCTGGGGCGGAAGAGCTCGAGCTGGAGGATCTCCACCCGCTTCTTCTCGCCGCCCGAGAAGCCCTCGTTGACGTTGCGCTGGGCGAAATCCGCGTCGATGCGCAGCTGCGCCATGGCGGTCTTGACGTCCTTGGTCCAGTGGCGGAGGCTCGGGGCCTCGCCGTCGAGCGCGGTCTTCGCGGTGCGCAGGAAGTTGGTCATGGTCACGCCGGGGACCTCGACGGGGTACTGCATGGCGAGGAAGAGACCCGCGCGGGCCCGCTCGTCGACGCTCATGGACAGGACGTCCTCGCCGTCGAGCGTGATGGAACCGCTGTCCACCTTGTAGCGCGGGTGGCCGGCGATGGTCGACGCCAGGGTCGACTTGCCGGAGCCGTTCGGGCCCATGATGGCGTGGGTCTCGCCGGTGTTGATGGTCAGCGTGACGCCCCGGAGAATCGGGACGTTGCCCTGCTCGGTGTCGATGCTGACGTGCAGGTCCTTGATTTCAAGTGTGCTCATGGTGTTCTTTCTTCGTCGCCTGCTGGGCAGGGAGGGGGACGGGAGGGGGCGGCTGCTAGCCGAGCTGCGGGGCGGGTGCTCCGTTGGTGACCGTCGCGACGTCCACGTAGACGTCGCCGTCGTGGATCTCGAGGGCGAACACCGGGACGGGCTCGTAGGCCGGGAGCTGCAGCGGGGCGCCGCTGCGCAGGTCGAACTGGGAGCCGTGGCCCCAGCATTCGATGGCGCACCCCTCGACGTCGCCCTCGGAGAGGGAGATGTCCGCGTGGGAGCACGTGTCGCCCAGCGCGTGGATCTCGCCGTCGGAGTCGCGGACGACGACCACGGGGTAGTCGTCGATCAGGACGCGCAGCGCCTGCTTGACCTGGATGTCGTCGACACTGCAGATCAGCTCGCCACGGGGCGCGTCGGCCATCAGAGGTTACCTGCCGCGAGCTCGCGCTCCACTGACTCGGAGAGGCGCTCCTCGAGGGCGGGGACCTTGATCTGCTGGATGACCTCGGTGAGGAAGCCGCGGACCACGAGGCGGCGGGCGGCCTTCTCGGGGATGCCGCGGGCCATCAGGTAGAACAGGTGCTCGTCGTCGAAGCGGCCGGTGGCGCTGGCATGGCCGGCACCCTCGATGAGGCCCGTCTCGATCTCGAGGTTCGGCACGGAGTCCGAGCGCGCACCGTCCGTGAGGATCAGGTTGCGGTTCGTCTCGTAGGTGTCGGTGCCCTCGGCGGCCTTGCGGATCAGCACGTCGCCGACCCAGACGGTGTGCGCGTCGGCGCCCTGCAGCGCGCCCTTGTAGGTGACGCGCGACTTGCAGTTGGGGACGGCGTGGTCCACGAGGAGGCGCTGCTCGAGGTGCTGGCCGGCGTCGGCGAAGTACAGCCCGTACATCTCGACCTCGGCGCCGGTGGCGGTGAAGATCGACGACGGCGTGAGCCGCACGAGGTCACCGCCGAGGCTGACGACCACGTGCTTGTAGCGGGCGTCGCGGCCCACCTTGGCCTGCTGCGAGGACACGTGCACGGCGTCGTCGTCCCATTCCTGGACGCTGACGACGGTCAGCTCCGCGCCGTCGCCCACGATGATCTCGACGTTCTGGGCGAGCGTGACCGACCCGGAGTGGTCCAGGACGACGACGGCCTTGGAGAAGGCCTCGGCGTGGATGAGGATGTGCTGCGCCGCCGCGTCCGCGGCCGATCCGACGACACCGACCATGACCTCGCCGTCGGCCACCGTCTCCTTCGGGATGGTGATCACGGTCGCGTGGGAGAACGCGTTCCACGCTGCGGCGGAGACGCGGTCCTCGGGCGTCGCCGCGGAGCCGAGGCGGGCATCGGTACGCTCCACCGTCTCCACGGTGACGTTCCCGGCACCGGTGACCTCGACGGCGGGCGCGGGTCCGGTCAGGGCGTCGGTGTGCAGTCCGCGCAGGCGCTTGAGCGGCGTGAAGCGCCAGTCCTCCTCGAGCCCGGTGAGCGTCGGGAAGTCGGCGAGGTCGAAGGACCTGCGCCGCTCGCCCCGCGATGCCTCGGGCACCACGGGGGCGTTGCCGTGGCTGTGCTTCTTGAGGCCGAACTGCTCCGAGCCCTCGTTGCGGGCGGAGAGGCTCTCGCCCTCCTCCGTCAACCCGTCGATGGCGGCCGAGGCACCCGAGGGGGCGCCCAGGCGGGCCTTCTCGTCGAGGTCCCCGAGATCGGTGACCTCGCCCTCGGGGTCGGTGGTGGGTGAAATGTCCGTGTGGGTGGTCTCAGCCATTACTAGCCTACGGCCCCTTCCATCTGCAGTTCGATCAGCCGGTTCAGCTCGAGCGCGTACTCCATGGGCAGCTCGCGGGCGATCGGCTCGATGAAGCCGCGCACGATCATGGCCATGGCCTCGTCCTCGGGGAGCCCGCGGGACATGAGGTAGAACAGCTGCTCCTCGCTGACGCGCGACACGGTGGCCTCGTGGCCCATGGTGACGTCGTCCTCGCGGATGTCCACGTACGGGTACGTGTCCGAGCGCGAGATGGTGTCGACCAGCAGCGCGTCGCAGCGCACCGTGTTCGCGGAGTGCTTGGCGCCGTCGCGCACCTGGACCAGCCCGCGGTAGGCGGCTCGCCCACCGCCGCGTGCCACGGACTTGGAGATGATCGAGGACTTGGTGTTCGGCGCGATGTGCACCATCTTCGATCCGGTGTCCTGGTGCTGTCCCTCGCCGGCGAAGGCGATCGAGAGCGTCTCGCCCTTGGCGTGCTCGCCGACCAGGTACACGGCCGGGTACTTCATGGTGACCTTCGAGCCGATGTTGCCGTCGATCCACTCCATGGTGGCGCCCTCGTGCGCGATGGCGCGCTTGGTCACCAGGTTGTACACGTTGTTCGACCAGTTCTGGATGGTGGTGTAGCGGACGCGGGCGCCCTTCTTGACCACGATCTCGACGACGGCCGAGTGCAGGGAGTCCGACGTGTAGATCGGGGCGGTGCAGCCCTCGATGTAGTGCACGTAGGAGTCCTCGTCGGCGATGATGAGCGTGCGCTCGAACTGGCCCATGTTCTCGGTGTTGATCCGGAAGTAGGCCTGCAGCGGAATCTCGACGTGGACGCCCTTCGGAACGTACACGAACGAGCCGCCGGACCACACCGCGGTGTTGAGCGAGGCGAACTTGTTGTCGCCCACGGGGATGATCGTGCCGAAGTACTCCTTGAAGATCTCCGGGTGCTCGCGCAGTGCGGTGTCGGTGTCGAGGAAGATGACGCCCTGGCGCTCGAGGTCCTCACGGAGCTGGTGGTACACCACCTCGGACTCGTACTGGGCGGCGACGCCGGACACGAGGCGGGCACGCTCGGCCTCGGGGATGCCGAGCTTCTCGTACGTGTTCCGGATGTCCTCGGGGAGGTCCTCCCACGTGTTCGCCTGCTTCTCCGTGGAGCGCACGAAGTACTTGATGTTGTCGAAGTCGATGCCGGAGAGGTCCGCGCCCCAGGCCGGCATGGGCTTGCGGTCGAAGTACTTGAGGCCCTTGAGGCGGAGATCGAGCATCCACTCGGGCTCGTTCTTCTTGGCGGAGATGTCGCGGACGACCTCCTCGCTCAGGCCACGGCGCGCATTGTCGCTGGCCTCGTTCTTGTCGGCCCAGCCGTACTGGTAGGTGCCGATGCCCTCGAGCTCCGGGTTCTTCTCCAGGATGTCGGTGATCACCGACTCCGGCACTGCCGACGCGACTGGCTTGCGGTCTACTTGATCCGTCATCATGGCCTTCCTTGCTGATGGATGGATAGCGTTGCTGGGGTGCCGGGGGTCGCTGCTGCCGGATCATCCGGTGTCGCGGCGGGCCCGGAGGCGTCAGGGGTGCCCGGTGGGGGCACCGCCGTCGTCCGTCCCAGGGGTATATGGGTGGTGCAGACGTGGCCGCCGGCGGCGAGCGTCGACAGGCGGCGCACGTCGACGCCGAGCAGGCGGGCGAACACGCCCGTCTCCTGCTCGCAGAAGGCGGGGAAGGCGGAGGCGAGGCCCTGGATGGGGCAGTGCCCCTGGCAGAGCTGGACGCTGAGCATCACCGGACGGGCGCGCGGGACGCTCCGGGCGCCGCGTCCCTGCGGCAGGCCCACGGCCTTGGTGGAGCCGACGAAGCCGTCCGTGGTCAGCGCGGCGGCCAGGGCCCGCGCGCGTGCCTCCAGGTCAGGCCCCGCAGCCTCGACGATGGGGCGGTAGCGCTCCTCCATGCCGGCGAACCGCGTGCGGGCGAACTCCTCGATGGCCGCCGGTCCGGCCGCTGCACCCAGCTGGGCGAGGGCGGCCGTAGCGATGTCGAGGTAGTCGTTGCCCATCTTGGCCTGGCCGCGCTGACTGAGGACGTAGCGGCGGGCGGGACGGCCGGCGCCGGTCGCCGAGGCGCGGGAGCGCTTGACCTCGATCAGCCCGTCCTGCGACAGGGCGTCGAGGTGGCGGCGCATGGCAGCCGGGGTGAAGCCGAGGCCGTCACCGAGCTCCGCCGCACTGACGGGGCCACGTTCGAGGACGGCGGACAGGACGCGGTCGCGGGTGCGCTCGTCGGGGTCCGGCGAGACGATCTGCGCCGTCCGGTCGGCGGGGGCGTCGGCAGGAGCCTGGGCGTCAGCGCGGGATGTTGCGGTCACGGTCCACTCCTCACTGTCGGCACACATTAGACAACACAAGCATGACCTAATGTATTCCGCGCCACCAGTTAGGCCAGGCTACCCATCGGCAGCCCCGGCTCGATTACTACCTGACGTAGAATAAGGGCGTGCCGACACCTCCCCCAGCCCTCGAGATCGACGGCCTCATCAAGGACTTCGGTCCCGTCGGCGCCCTCGACGGGCGGATGGTGCGCGTGCTCGAGGGCGTGAGCCTGAGCGCGTCCCGCGGCGCCGTCACGGTCCTCCTCGGAGCGAACGGAGCGGGCAAGACGACGACGCTCGAATGCGCCCAGGGACTCCAGCGCGCCGACGGCGGTACGGTGCGTCTCCTCGGCGAGGACCCGTACCGCGCGTCGCCGCACCTGCGTGCGAGAGTGGGGGTGATGCTCCAGGACGGCGGCCTCCCGCCGTCCGTGCGCCCCATGGCCCTCCTGCGGCACGTCGCCTCCATGTACAGCTCGCCGCTGCCGGTCGATGCCCTCGCCGAGCGCCTCGGGCTCGACGAGTTCGGGAGCGTGTCCATCCGCAGGCTCTCCGGCGGGCAGAAGCAGCGTCTGGCCCTCGCGTGCGCCCTCGTGGGGCGGCCCGAGGTCGTGTTCCTCGACGAGCCGAGCGCGGGCCTCGACCCGCAGTCCCGCACCATCGTGTTCGAGCTGATCCGCGAGCTGCGCGCCGACGGCCTCGCCGTCATCCTGACCACGCACCTGCTCGACGACGCCCAGCGGCTCGCGGACTACGTCTACATCCTCGAGGGGGGCCGGACCGTCGCCGAGGGCACCGTCGCCGCCCTGACCGCGGACAAGGACGCCGACGGCATGCGGGAGCTGCGGTTCGAGACGGTGCCCGGTCTCACGCTGCCGCCGGATCTCCTCCCCCACCTGCACCAGCGCGAGGACGAGCCGGGACAGTACGTCCTCCGGGGCGCCCTCACGGCCGCCGACGTCGCGCACCTCGCCCGCTGGTGGGACGCCTGCGGCGTCATGCCCACGGCGATCTCCATGGCACCGCGTTCCCTCGAGGACGTCTTCCTCGACATCTCCGGAAGGAGCATCCGATGAGCGCGGCATCCTCCCCCGCCCCCGGCACGGCGGCACCCCTCGTGGCGCGCGTGCTGCGGCACGGCGGCTACGAGGCACTGGCCATGCTCCGCAACGGCGAGCAGCTCGTCCTGGCGATCGTCCTGCCGCTCCTGGCGCTGACAGCCCTGGTGATCACGCCGCTGCTGGACGCGTACGGGCCCAGCCGCATCGACGTGGCCGCGCCCGGCGTCCTGGCCCTCTGCACCATGTCCACCGCCTTCACGGGGCAGGGCATCGCCACGGGCTTCGACCGCCGCTACGGCGTCCTCCGGTTCCTGTCGACCACCCCGCTCGGCCGATCCGGGCTCATTCTCGGCAAGGCCGTCGCCGTCGCCGCCGTCCTCGCCGTCCAGCTGGTGGTCATCGGCGGTGCCGCGCTGCTCATGGGCTGGTCGCCGCGGGCCGAGGGACTGCTCCCGGCCGTCCTGCTGCTGCTCGTCGGGTCCGCAGCCTTCACGGCCCTCGGCCTGCTCGTGGCCGGGACCCTGCGCCCCGAGGCCACGCTCGCCGTCACCAACCTCGTGTGGATCCTGCTCGCCGCGGCGGGCGGGGTCATCATCCCGGCGGCGAGTTTGCCCGCCGCCGCCGAACCGTTCGTCGCCGTCCTCCCGTCCGCCGCACTGGGCGACGGACTGCGGAGCGCCCTCGCGGACGGCATCCTCGATCCCATCGCGTGCCTGGTGCTCCTCGCCTGGGCCGCCCTCGCCGGCCTCGCGGCCATCCGCTGGTTCAAATGGAGCTGACCGAATGACCATCCCCGTCCTGTCCCGCGTCCGCGGGGCCCTCCCCCGCGACACCACGCCGCTCGTGCGCAGACTGGCCGTCGCGTCCCTCGTCTCGCAGATCGCCATCGTGGTCACGGGCGGCGCGGTGCGCCTGACGGCGTCGGGTCTCGGCTGCCCCGAGTGGCCGCGCTGCACGCCCGACTCGATCATCACCACCCCCGAGATGGGCTTCCACGGCGTCGTCGAGTTCGGCAACCGGCTCCTGACCTTCGTCCTGGTGATCATCGCCCTCGCGATGATCGTCGCGGTCCTCGGCCTGCGGCGGGAACGCAAGGATCTCTTCCGGCTGTCCATCGGGCTCTTCCTCGGCATCCCGGCGCAGGCCGTGATCGGTGGCATCACGGTCTGGACGGACCTCAACCCCTGGGTCGTGGGCCTGCACTTCGTCGTGTCCATGATCCTCGTCGCCCTCGCGACGGTACTGGTCGACCGTGCGCGGCTGACCACGGAGCAGTACCGGAGTCGGCGCGCACCGGCCGCTTCGCCCCTCCTGCGCCAGCTGCTCGTCACCGCGACGGTGCTGACCTCCGTCGCCATACTCCTCGGCGTGGTGGTGACGGGGTCCGGTCCCCACGCCGGCGACCACGGCGCAGCCCGGAACGGGCTCGACGCCCTTCTCGTGACCCGCCTGCACGCCCTCCCGGTGTACCTGCTCGTCGCCACCGTGGCGCTCGCCGTCGTCGTCGCGTACCGCAGCGGCGTCCACGGGACGCTGCGCAGGGCGCTCACGTTGCTGGCCGTCGTCGTCGTGGTCCAGGGCGCCATCGGGTACACGCAGCACTTCCTGCACCTGCCCATCGCCCTCGTGGCCCTGCACATGCTGGGGGCGTCGCTGCTCATGGCGGCCGCGGTCCACGCGCTCTACGTCGGGACGACGACGAAACCGCTGCCGGGCGCGACGGTCCGTGCCGGAGTGCGGGAGTCCGTGGCGTAGGAGCCGGGAACGACGGCGAGGTCCCCTGTCGGTCCTGCCTCAGTCGTCGTCGAACTCCGCCTGGAGCACGTCGAGCAGGCGACCGAGTTCGCGCAGCTCGGACCCGGGGCTCGGCAGCAGGGGCGGGCGGGGGTCTCCTGCGGCGATGCCGCACGCACGCGCCAGCAGGTGCAGCCCGCTGATCTTCCGCAGTCCCGCCACATGGTCGACCAGCGGTTCGAGGACATGCCGCACGCGGTCGATCGCGTGCCGGTCGCCGGCGACGACGGCGGCGCGGAGGCGGGCGTAGTACGCGGGAAGGAGCGCCGCGGGGCCGCTGTGCCACGCATCGGCCGCGACCTCCCCGGTCATCATGAGGAGGTCGCCGCTCACGCCGTGGCTGAAGCCCTCGGGGACGAGTGGGGCGAGCCGTGCATGCCGCGCGTTGAATGTCGCGGCGTCGGCGGCAGTGTCCTTGAACGCGACGACCTGCGGTAGCGCGGACAGTTCGGCGACCACCTGCAGCGAGTAGTCGAACTGCGTGGTGCCCGGGTTGTTGTACAGGCAGATCGGCAGGTCGGTGGCCGAGCAGATGGCGTGCACCTGTGCCACGACCTCGTCGTCGGTCAGCGGGACGTACGAGACGGGCGAGAGGACGAGGCCGTCCGCACCGGCCGCCTGCGCGTCGGCGGCGGCGTCGAGCACCTCACGCGTCCCCACGGAACTGATGCCGACGGCCACCGGCACCCGTCCGTCCACGGCCTCGATGGCCGTCCGGGCCACGAGGGAGCGTTCCGCGCGGTCGAGGTAGGCGAAGCTTCCGGAGGACCCGAGCACCGTGACGGCGTCGACCGCCGTCGTGGCGAGGTGGCCCACGAGGCCACGGAGATCGTCCCGGCCCACGGAACCATCGGCGGCGAACGGGGTGACGGGGTAGGCGATGAGGCCGGTGAAGTCCATGGCAGCAAGCCTAAGCGGATGGACAGGTACCGCCGTGCCGGGATCAGGCGAGGACGGCCGATCCGACGAAGGGGTCGATCGCGAGGGCCAGGAACAGCACCGTCAGGTAGCTGATGGAGCCGTGGAAGACCTTCATCGCGGCCTTGCTGCTCAATTCGCCCTGCTGCGCCAGCGAGTACAGGCGGTGGGACTCGCGGATGAACCAGGCGCCGCCGACGAGCGCAGCCACGGAGTAGACCCACCCGGCGCCGGCGGGGATCAGCAGGAGCGAGCAGGCCACCATGGCCCATGCGTACAGGACCACCTGCACGGACACCACGCGCGCGCCGGCAATCGCACCGAGCATCGGGACGCTCGCTGCACGGTAGTCGTCGCCGTACTTCATGGACAGCGGCCAGTAATGCGGCGGCGTCCACAGGAAGATGATGAGGAACAGCACGACGGCGGGCCACTCGATCGAGTTGGTGACCGCCGCCCAGGCGATGAGCACGGGCATGCAGCCGGCGGCCCCGCCCCAGACGATGTTCTGCGACGTGCGGCGCTTGAGCACCAGGGTGTAGACCACGACGTACAGGAAGATCGCGGCGACCCCGAGCATCCCGGCCAGCGGGTTGGCGCCGAACCAGAGGACGGCGATCGCCACGACGCCGAGGATCCACGAGAAGGCGAGAGCCTCGCGCGGTGTCACCTCGCCCGTGACGAGCGGGCGGTTCTCCGTGCGGTGCATGAGCTTGTCGATGTCACGGTCGATATAGCAGTTGAACGCGCCCGCGCTACCGGCCGCGAGTGCACCGCCGACCATGGTGGCGAGGATCAGTCCGAGGGGCGGGAAGCCGCCCTGCGCGAAGATCATCGTGGGAAGGGTGGTCACCAGGAGAAGCTCGATCACGCGGGGCTTCGTCAGCGCGAGGTAGGCCTTCGCCTTGCGCCCGAAACCCTGACGGGCCTGCGGGGAACGTGCCGGAGCAGGAGCCTGCTGGGTCTTCACGAGGCAACACTTTCGATTCTTCCGGAGTAAAAGACAACGCCATCATACCCTTTTACGCCGTGTAGAAATCGGCGCCGGATCACGGCAGCGCGGCCCTTGCGAACCGCGGGGACGGTCGCTCGACCGTGCCCGTCCCGGTCTGCGCCGCCCGCGGACGGGGCACGGGACGCCCGCGCCCACGGTCCGACAGGACGAGCGGTCCCCGCCGGGCACCGGCGGACGGCGTACCGGGCCGCAGCAGTGCAACCCCGGAATGTGAGGAAGGACATTCTTCGCCTCCCACGGTGCAACGCTGTCCGGAAGGGATAGTGTGGATTCGAAAGCCCGCTGTGGAAGCGCCTCCGGACCATGATGTCCGAATTCAGTGCTGTCCCCGGTCGGAGCCTAACTTCGCAGGATTCAACGGTGAACGGCCAGCCCGACGGCGTGCCCCGAGGTACGCCGTCGCCAGCTAGGGTGCCGTTCCGGACAGAGAGGGGCCCGGAAACGTGCCACAGACGCAAGAGCAGGAACTGACCTGGACCGAACTGGACCAGAAGGCGGTCGACACCGTGCGCATCCTCGCGGCGGATGCCGTGGAGAAGGTGGGGAACGGACACCCGGGCACGGCGATGAGTCTCGCACCGGCCGCCTACCTCCTCTTTCAGAAGCTGATGCGGCACGACCCCTCGGACCCCGAGTGGACCGGACGCGACCGCTTCGTCCTCTCCCCCGGCCACACCTCGCTGACCCTCTACATCCAGCTCTTCCTGTCCGGCTACGGCCTGGAGCTCGACGATCTCAAGGCCCTGCGCACCTGGGGCTCGCTCACCCCTGGACACCCCGAGTACCGCCACACGAAGGGTGTGGAGATCACCACCGGCCCCCTGGGCCAGGGACTCGCGACGTCCGTCGGCTTCGCCTACGGCCAGCGCCGCCAGCGCGGCATGTTCGACGCCGACGCCCCGGCCGGCACCAGCCCTTTCGACCACACCATCTGGGTCATCGCCTCGGACGGCGACCTGCAGGAGGGCGTCACCTCCGAGGCCTCGTCCCTCGCGGGCCACCAGCAGCTCGGTAACCTCGTGGTGCTCTACGACGAGAACCACATCTCCATCGAGGACGACACCGACATCTCCTTCACCGAGGACGTGCTGAAGCGCTACGAGGCGTACGGCTGGCACACGCAGCGCGTCGACTGGACGAAGACCGGCGAGTACGTCGAGGACGTCGCCGAGCTGTACACGGCACTGCTGGCCGCGAAGAACGAGACCTCCCGCCCGAGCATCGTCTCGCTGCGCACCATCATCGGCTACCCCGCACCGAACAAGCAGAACACCGGCAAGATCCACGGCTCGGCGCTCGGCACGGACGAGGTCGCAGCACTGAAGGAAGCCCTGGGCTTCGACCCTGCGCAGCACTTCGACGTCGACCCGCAGGTCCTCGAGCATGCGCGCGGTGTGGTGCAGCGCGGCGCCGAGGAGCACAGCGCCTGGCAGGAGGGCTTCGACGCCTGGAAGGCGGGCCACGCCGAGGAGGCAGCCCTGCTCGAGCGGATCCAGGCACGCACCCTCCCCGAGGGCTGGGAGTCCAGCCTCCCCAGCTTCGAGGCCGGCAAGGACGTGTCCACCCGGGCGGCGTCCGGCAAGGTCCTCACGGCGATCGGCCCCGTGCTCCCCGAACTGTGGGGCGGCAGCGCCGACCTGGCCGAGTCGAACAACACGACCATCGAGGGATCCCCGTCCTTCATCCCGGAGAGCCGGCAGACGAAGTCCTGGTCCGGCAACCAGTACGGGCGGGTGCTGCACTTCGGCATCCGCGAGCACGCTGCCGCCGCCATCGTCAACGGCATCGTGATGCACAGCAGCACGCGCGCGTTCTCGGGCACCTTCCTCATCTTCAGCGACTACCAGCGTCCCGCCGTCCGCCTCGGCGCCCTGATGGGCGTGCCGGCGATCTACGTGTGGACGCACGATTCCATCGGCCTGGGCGAGGACGGCCCCACGCACCAGCCCGTCGAGCAGCTCTCCTCGCTGCGGACCATCCCCGGACTGGACGTGGTCCGGCCCGGTGACGCGAACGAGGTGGCGATCGCCTGGCGCACCATCCTCGAGAACACCGAGAACCCCGCGGGCATCGTCCTCACGCGCCAGAACATCCCCACCTACGAGCGGGGCGACGGCGCCGCGACGGGTGACACGTTCGGTTCGGCCGAGGGCGTCGCCAAGGGCGGGTACGTGCTCGCCGAGGCGAAGAGCGGCACCCCCGATGTCATCCTCATCGGCACGGGCTCCGAGGTGCAGCTCGCCGTCGAGGCCCGCGAGCAGCTCGAGTCACAGGGCATCTCGGCGCGCGTCGTCTCCATGCCGTGCCTCGAGTGGTTCAACGCCCAGGACGCCGCCTACCGCGACAGCGTCCTTCCGCGCACCATCCGCGCCCGCGTCTCGGTCGAGGCAGGCGTCTCGCAGAGCTGGCACGGGATCGTCGGCGACGCCGGCCGGAGCGTCTCGCTCGAGCACTTCGGCGCCTCCGCCGACTACAAGACGCTCTACCGCGAGTTCGGCATCACGGCCGACGCCGTCGTGGCTGCAGCGAAGGACTCGCTCGAGGCCGTTGCCGCCGACCCCCTGGCACCCAACGGAACGGCCGCGATGCCCTCCGGCCACCAGGCCACGGAGACCGGCGACCAGCAGTAGCCCGCACCGCTCCCGGGCCCCCGGCCCGGGAGCGGCCCTCCACCTCTTCTCGATCCGACCGATCCGTTCACGACACATCTCCGCGGAAGCGGATAAGGAGCACATCATGACCGCATCACCCACAGCCGACCTCTCGGCCGCCGGAGTATCCATCTGGCTCGACGACCTCTCCCGGGAACGCATCAACTCGGGCGCCTTCAAGCACCTCATCGAGGACCTGAACGTCGTCGGCGTCACGACCAACCCGAGCATCTTCGCCGCGGCACTGAAGAACGGCGAGTCCTACGCCTCCCAGGTCGGGGCGCTGGCGGAGGCGGGCGCCGACGTCGACCAGGCGGTCTTCGACATCACCACGCACGACGTCGCCCAGGCCTGCGACCTGTTCGCTGCCGAAGCCAAGCGCACCAACGGCGCCGACGGCCGTATCTCCATCGAGGTGGACCCCCGCCTCGCCCGTGACACCCAGGGCACCATCGCCGAGGCCAAGCGCCTGCACGCCAAGGTGCAGCGCACCAACGTGCTCATCAAGATCCCCGCCACGGTCGAGGGACTCGAGGCCATCACCGAGACGATCGCCGCGGGCATCAGCGTCAACGTCACCCTGATCTTCTCCCTCGAGCGCTACCGGGCCGTCATCAACGCGTTCATGCTCGGCATCGAGCAGGCGAAGGAGAACGGGCACGACCTGACGAAGATCACCTCCGTCGCCTCCTTCTTCGTCTCCCGCGTCGACGCCGAGATCGACGGGCGGCTGGACACGATCGGCACCGAGGACGCGTCCGCGCTCAAGGGCAAGGCCGGGCTCGCCAACGCGCGCCTCGCCTACCAGATCTTCGAGGAGCAGTTCGCCTCGGAGCGCTGGCAGGTCCTGGCGGCGGCGGGCGCGAACGCCCAGCGCCCCCTGTGGGCGTCGACGGGAGTCAAGGACCCCGACCTTCCCGACACGCTCTACGTCGCGGGCCTCGTGGCCCCGAACGTCGTGAACACCATGCCGGAGAAGACGCTCCTCGCGACAGCCGACCACGGCGTCATCGAGGGCGACACGGTCACCGGCACCTACGACGAGTCCAACGAGGTCCTGAACCGGCTCGACGCCCTGGGCATCTCTTACGACGAGGTGGTCGACCAGCTCGAGACCGAGGGCCTCGACAAGTTCGTCGCCAGCTGGTCGGAGCTCCTCGAGACCGTCCAGGCCGCCCTCGACGCCGCGAAGGGCTGATACCCATGGGATCGTTCGCCATCACAGCATCAGGAGACGCGCTCGCCGCCGTCGAGTCGGCCGTCCCCGCGCTCGTGCACGACCGCGTGGCCTCCCGCCTCATGGCGAAGGACCCCAGCCTGTGGGGTACCGACGCCGAGTCGGAGGCCTCGATCCGGCTCGGCTGGATCGACCTCTTCGAGGGCTCCCGCGCCCTCGTACCGGACATCGCCGGCCTGCGGGCCGATCTCCACGCAGAAGGCGTGGACCGGATCGTCCTCTGCGGCATGGGCGGCTCGTCGCTCGCCCCCGAGGTCATCACGAAGGAGGCCGGCGTCGAGCTCGTCGTGCTCGATTCCACCGACCCGGAGCAGGTCCGCGCGGCCCTCGAGGAGGACCTGCAGCGCACCGCCATCGTGGTCTCCTCGAAGTCCGGATCCACGGTGGAGACGGACTCCCAGCGGCGGTTGTTCGAGCAGGCATTCACCGACGCCGGCATCGACGCCGCCTCCCGGATCGTGATCGTGACCGATCCGGGCTCCCCGCTCGACGAGGCGTCACGCAAGGCCGGTTACCGCAAGGTGTTCAATGCGAACCCCGAGGTCGGCGGCCGCTACTCCGCGCTCACGGCCTTCGGCCTCGTGCCCTCGGGACTCGCGGGAGCGGACATCGCGGCGCTCCTCGACGACGCCGAGGACGCCGCCGAGTTCCTCGGTGACGACGTCGACGACAACGTCGGCCTGCAGCTCGGCGCCGTCCTCGGCGGGACAGCTCCGCTGCGCGACAAGATCGTCTTCGCCGACGCCGGGTCCGGCCTCCCGGGCTTCGCGGACTGGGCCGAACAGCTCATCGCGGAGTCCACCGGGAAGCTCGGTACCGGCCTGCTGCCGGTCGTCGCCTCCAGCGGCGCCCCCGAACTCGCCGCCGTGGCCGACGACGTCCTGCCCGTGCTGCTGGCACCGTTCGACGAGGCCCCCAGCGACGAGATGACAGGCGGGACCCGGGTCACGGTCAGCGGCACGCTGGGCAGCCAGCTGTTCGTCTGGGAGTACGCCGTCGCCGTGGCCGGCCGGCTGCTGGGCATCAACCCCTTCGACCAGCCCGACGTCGAGGCCGCGAAGAAGGCCGCCCGCGGCCTGCTCGACGCCCGGCCGGAGCCGGCTCCGGCCGCGTTCGTCGACGGCGCCGTGGAGGTGCGCGGCGACGCGGGCGTGCTCGGCTCGTCCGCCACCGTCGCCGAAGCGCTGGAGGCCCTGCTGGCGGCCATCCCGGCCGACGGCTACCTCTCGGTGCAGGCGTACCTCGACCGCCACCGCCAGGCGGCCCTCGAGGAGATCCGCTCGCCGCTCGCGGCAGCCACCGACCGGCCGGTCACGTTCGGCTGGGGGCCGCGGTTCCTGCACTCCACGGGCCAGTACCACAAGGGCGGCTCCCCGATCGGGGCGTACCTCCAGCTCACCGGGGCCAGCAGCACCGACCTCGCGATCCCGGGCCTGCCCTTCACCTTCGGTGAGCTGATCTCGGCGCAGGCCGCCGGGGACGCCCAGGTCCTCGCCGACCACGGCCGCCCCGTACTCCGCCTCCACCTCACGGACCGGGCGGCCGGCGTCGAGCAGCTGCGCGGTGTCATCGCCTCCCTCACCGCCTCCGGGCGGTCGGCGCACGGGATCGGCTGAGCCGTGGCCGACAGCACCGGGGCGCGCAACGCCAATCCCCTGAGGGATCCGCGGGACCGGCGCCTGAGCCGCATCGCCGGGCCCTCCTCCCTCGTCCTGTTCGGGGTGACGGGCGACCTCGCCCGGAAGAAGCTCATGCCCGCCATCTACGACCTCGCGAACCGGGGGCTCCTGCCGCCGAGCTTCGGCCTCGTCGGCTTCGGCCGCCGCGACTGGAGCGACGCCGAGTTCGTGGAGCAGGTCCGGGAATCCGTGACCCAGTACGCGCGGACGCCGTTCAACGAGACCGTCTGGGAGCAGCTCTCGGCGGGCATCCGCTTCGTCACGGGCAACTTCGACGACGACGACGCCTTCAAGCAGCTGAAGGAGAGCCTCGACGGACTGGACCAGAGCAGGGGCACGCGCGGCAACGCCGCGTTCTACCTCTCGATCCCGCCGAAGGCCTTCGAGGCGGTGTGCCAGAAGCTCTCCGAGCACGGCCTCGCGCAGCCAGACGACGGCCAGTGGCGCCGCGTGGTGATCGAGAAGCCCTTCGGGCACGACCTCGAGTCCGCACGCGAGCTCAACACGATCGTCGAGGAGGTCTTCCCTGCCGACGCCGTGTTCAGGATCGACCACTACCTGGGCAAGGAGACCGTCCAGAACATCCTGGCCCTGCGCTTCGCGAACCAGCTCTTCGAGCCCCTGTGGAACGCGAACTACGTGGACCACGTCCAGATCACCATGGCGGAGGACATCGGGATCGGCAGCAGGGCCGGGTACTACGACGGCGTGGGCGCCGCCCGCGACGTCATCCAGAACCACCTGCTGCAGCTCCTCGCCCTCACGGCCATGGAGGAGCCCATCTCGTTCGACGCCGACCACCTGCGCACCGAGAAGGAGAAGGTCCTCGCGGCCGTCACCCTGCCCGACGACCTCTCGGGGCGCTCGGCGCGCGGACGTTACGAGGCCGGCTGGCAGGGCGGTGAGCGGGTGAACGGCTTCCTCGACGAGGAGGGCATCCCCGACGACTCGACGACGGAGAGCTTCGCCGCGCTCCGGCTCGACATCAACACGCGACGCTGGGCCGGCGTGCCGTTCTACCTGCGGGCGGGCAAGCGCCTGGGTCGGCGCGTCACGGAGATCGCCGTCGTCTTCAAGCGCGCCCCCAACCTGCTGTTCCACTCGCACGACGACGAGGACTTCGGCCAGAACGCCGTCGTGATCCGCGTTCAGCCCGACGAGGGCGTGACCATCCGGTTCGGCTCCAAGGTGCCGGGCACCCAGGCCGAGGTCCGCGACGTCACGATGGACTTCGGCTACGGCCACTCCTTCACCGAGTCCAGCCCCGAGGCCTACGAGCGGCTCATCCTCGACGTGCTCCTCGGGGAGCCGCCGCTCTTCCCCCGGCAGCAGGAGGTGGAGCTGTCCTGGAAGATCCTCGACCCGTTCGAGGAACACTGGGCGTCCCTCGCCGGCCAACCCGAACCCTACGTGCCCGGCAGCTGGGGGCCCGCCTCGGCGGACGCCCTGCTCGCCGCCGACGGACGCACCTGGAGGCGACCTTGATAGTGGACCTGCCCGACACCACCACCTCGAGGGTGTCGAAGGAACTCATGGCCATGCGCGACCGCGGCGGCGTCGTCGCGCTCGGACGTGTGCTGACGCTGGTTGTCATCACCCGGTCCGGCTACGAGGAGGCGGCGATCGACGCCGCGAACGAAGCGAGCCGGGAACACCCGTGCCGCATCATCGTCCTGGCCGAGGGATCGGCGGACGAGCAGACGCGGCTCGACGCCCAGATCCGCGTGGGCGGCGACGCCGGCGCGTCCGAGGTCGTGGTCCTCCGCGGCTACGGTGACCTCTCCGACGAGAACGAGTCGCTCGTCTCCGCCCTCCTCCTCCCGGACGCCCCGATCGTGGCCTGGTGGCCGCACGGCGTGCCCGAAGCGGCGTCGCAGACCTCGATCGGAGGCATCGCGCACCGCAGGATCACCGATTCCGCCAACGAGGCGGATCCGACGGCGGCACTGTTCAACCTCAGCAGCACGTACGCGGCCGGCGACACGGATCTCGCCTGGACGCGCCTGACCAACTGGCGCATCCAGCTCGCCGCTGTCCTCGACCAGCTCGAGGGGAGTCAGCCCATCACGGCCATCACGGTCGAGGGTGCGTCCGACTCCCCCAGCACGGTGCTGCTCGCGGCATGGCTGACGAAGGCCCTCGACGCCCCGGTCAGCATCGTGTCCGGGCAGGTCGGGACGGGCCTGAAGCGGGTCCGCCTGACGCGGAGCGGAGGCGACATCGAGCTGCAGCGTCCCGACAAGAACGTCGCCGAGCTCCACCAGCCGAACCAGCCCGTCCAGCACATCTCGCTGCCCCGCCGGAGCCTGCGGGACTGCCTCGCGGAGGAGCTGCGGCGCCTCGACCCGGACGAGGTCTTCGGAGAAGTGATCACGGAGGGCCTGGCCCGGACCAACCTAAGGAGTGTGCGCACGAGTGAGCGCTGAACCGAAAGTCAGCATCCATCCTTCCCAGGCCTCGCTCGCGGCGGCGGTGGCGGCACGGCTGATCACGCGCCTCGTCGACGTGCAGAGCGACCGGGGTACGGCAACCATCGTCCTCACGGGCGGTTCGATCGGCACGGCCGCCCTGCAGGCCGTCGTCGAGTCACCCGCTCACACCGCCGTGGACTGGGCCAACGTGCACTTCTGGTGGGGTGACGAGCGGTTCCTGCGCGCCGAGGACCCCGACCGCAACGCCGTCCAGGCGCGTGCGGCGCTGCTCGACCGGATCGCAGTCGACCCGGTGAAGATCCACGAGTTCGGGTCCAAGGACGAGTTCCCCGACGAGGACGCCGCCGCCGCGGACTACGCGGAGCAGCTGGCGGCCGCGGCGCGGGCCGAGCTCGACGCGGACCCGGAGGCGGCCCAGGCCGATGCCCGGCTCCCCCGCTTCGACGTGCTCCTCCTCGGTGTGGGCCCGGACGCGCACGTCGCATCGCTGTTCCCGGAGCTGTCGGGCATCCGTACCAAGGGAGCGACGACGGTGGGCGTGCCGGACGCGCCGAAGCCGCCACCGCAGCGCATCTCCCTGACCCTCGAGGCGATCAACACGGCGCAGGAGGTGTGGCTCTCGGTCAGCGGCAGCGACAAGGCCGGCGCCGTGGGCCTCGCCCTCGCCGGTGCCGGCCACGTCCAGGTCCCTGCCGCCGGGGCCCGCGGCGTGAAGAAGACCCTGTGGCTGATCGACCAGGACGCCGCCCAGAAGCTGCCCGGCCGACTCCTCGACCACGACGACGAGCCCGCCGGCTGACAGCCGATCCCTGCGCGGGCCGGACGGTCAGGACGCACGAAGCCCCCGTTCCCTGCAGGGAACGGGGGCTTCGTCGAATCGGGGGTGCCGGGTGTCTACGCTTCGCCGGCGAACCGCTGGATCAGGCCGAGGGCCACGATCACGACTCCCCAGGCGAGCCCGAGGGCCACCGTGAACCGGTTGAGGTTCCGTTCGGCCACACCCGAGGACCCCATGCTCGAGGTCATGCCGCCACCGAACATGTCCGACATGCCGCCGCCGCGTCCCTTGTGGAGCAGGATCAGCAGGGTCAGCAGGAGGCTGGTGATCCCGAGCAGGACGAGCAGGATGATACGAAGGATTTCCACGGGGCCCTTTCAAGGCTGAGTAGCCGCTGTCTGACGCGGCCGGCGCACGGAACTAGTCTGTCACCAGATGCTGTTCGAACCTGACAATACTAGCAAACTCGGACACGTCGAGACTCGCACCGCCGACGAGGACGCCGTCCACGTCGCGCTCCCTGAGGATGCTCGCGGCGCTGGCCGCCTTGACCGAGCCACCGTAGAGGAGACGGGTCTTCCCGGCGGTGGCGGCATCGAACAGCGAGCCGAGCTCCGCGCGGATGGCGGCGCACATCTCCTGCGCGTCACCGGGGCCGGCGACCTCGCCGGTACCGATGGCCCACACGGGTTCGTACGCGATGACCAGCGACGCCGCCTGCTCGTTCGTGAGCCCGGCGACGCCGGCCCGCACCTGCTGGAGGGTGTGCTCGACGTGCGCCCCGGCCTGCCGGACCTCGAGGCCCTCGCCGACGCAGAGGACCGGCACAAGGCCGTGCCGGTAGGCGGCGTGCACCTTGCGGTTCAGCAGCTCGTCCGACTCGGCGTGCAGGGTGCGGCGCTCGGAGTGGCCCACGAGCACGTAGGTGCAGTCGAGCTTCGCGAGGAACTGGCCGGAGATGTCGCCGGTGTACGCGCCGGAGTCCTCGGGCGAGAGGTCCTGCCCGCCGAAGACGAGCTGCAGGTCGTCGCCCTTCACGAGCGTCTGGACGCCCCGGAGGTCGGTGAACGGCGGGAAGACGGACACCTCGACCCGCGAGAAGTCGTGGCCCGCGTCGTCGAGGGTCCAGGCGAGCTTCTGCAGGAAGGTGATGCCCTGCATGTGGTCCAGGTTCATCTTCCAGTTGCCCGCGATGAGCGGCCGGCGATCATAGGCGCCGTTGGTCGAGGTGGTCATCGTCGTACTCCATCTGTTCGTGTCATGGACGCGGGATCCGCGGGTCCGAGGCCCCGCGGATCCCGCCGTTCCGGCGCGCCCGTGTCGGGCGGCTGGTCGGGACGGCCCGGCACCGTCTGCCGGCCGTCCCGCTAGTCGCGGGCCAGGGCGGTCAGTCCGGGCAGTTCCTTGCCCTCGAGGTACTCGAGGCTCGCGCCGCCGCCCGTCGAGATGTGCCCGAACCGGTCGTCGGCGAAGCCCAGCCCGCGCACCGCGGCCGCGGAGTCACCGCCGCCCACCACGGTCAGGGCGCCGCCGGCCTGCGCGTCGGTGAGTGCCTGGGCGACGGCACGCGTCCCGCCGGCGAAGGCGTCGAACTCGAAGACGCCCATGGGGCCGTTCCAGAACACGGTCTTCGCCTCGGCGATGTTCGCCGCGAAGTCCTCGCCCGTCGCGGGTCCGATGTCGAGCCCGATCCCCGTGGCGCCGTAGGTGCCGGACTCGATGGTGTCGGCGGCGACCACGCTGTGGCCGGCGTCGGCGGCGAACTTCTCCGCGACCACGATGTCCGTCGGCAGCACGAACTGCGTGCCGTCGCGCGGTCCGCGCTCGAGGTAGCCGCGGACCGTGTCGATCTGGTCCTCCTCGAGCAGGCTGGCGCCGACATGGTGCCCCTGGGCGGCCAGGAACGTGAACACCATGCCGCCGCCCACCAGGATCCGGTCGGCGGTGCCGATGAGGTTCTCGATGACGGCGAGCTTGTCGGACACCTTGGAGCCGCCGAGGACGACGACGAAGGGCCGCTGCGGGTCCTTCGTCAGCCGTTCGAGGACCACGAGTTCGTCCCGCACGAGGTCGCCCTGGTAGGCGGGCAGCAGCGCGGCGATGTCGTACACGCTCGCGTGCCGGCGGTGCACCGCGCCGAAGGCGTCGTCGACGTAGGCGCCGTCGGCGCCCGCCAGGTCGGCCAGCTCGCGGGCGAACGCCGAGCGCTCGGCGTCGTCCTTGCTCGTCTCCCTCGCGTCGAAGCGCACATTCTCGACGACGAGCACCTCGCCGTCGGCGAGGGCGGCCGCCGCAGCGCGCGCACCGTCGCCGGTGGTGTCGGGGGCGAGGGTGACCGGGAAGTCGGCCAGCTCGCGGAGCACGTCGACGGCGGGCTTCAGCGAGTACTTCTCCTCGGGCGCGCCCTTGGGCCGCCCCAGGTGGGCGAGGACGATGACGGCGGCGCCGGCCTCGCTCAGTTTCCGCAGGACGGGCAGCGAGGCACGCACGCGGCCGTCGTCGGTCACCGTCAGGGACGGGACCTCGCCCTCGAGGGGCACGTTGAGGTCGGAGCGCACGATGACGCGGCGGCCCCGGACCCCTTCGGCCAGGAGATCGTCGAGCGTTGCGTAAGCCATGGGCGGACCGGCCTAGGAGAGCTTGGCGGCGACGATTTCCGTCAGGTCCACCAGGCGGTTCGAGTAGCCCCACTCGTTGTCGTACCAGCCGACCACCTTGACCTGGTTGCCGAGGACCTTGGTGAGGCCGGAGTCGAAGATGCACGACGACGGGTCCGTCACGATGTCCGAGGAGACGATGGGGGCGTCGGTGTAGGACAGGTAGCCCTTCAGGGAGCCGTCGGCCGCGGCGGCCCGGTAGGCGGCGTTGACCTCGTCGACCGTGACCTCGCGGCTCACGGTGACGGTGAGGTCGGTCGCGGAACCGGTGGGGACGGGCACGCGGATGGCGTAGCCGTCGAGCTTGCCCTTGAGCTCGGGCAGCACGAGCCCGATGGCCTTGGCCGCACCCGTGGAGGTGGGGACCATGTTGATGGCTGCTGCGCGCGCGCGGCGGAGGTCCTTGTGGGGGCCGTCCTGCAGATTCTGGTCGGCGGTGTAGGCGTGGACCGTGGTCATCAGGCCGCGCTCGATACCGAAGGAGTCGTGCAGCACCTTGGCGAGGGGGCCGAGGCAGTTGGTGGTGCAGGAGGCGTTGGAGATGATGTGGTGGTTCTCGGGGTCGTAGTCGCCGTCGTTGACGCCGAGCACCACGGTGAGGTCCTCGTCGGAGGCGGGGGCGGAGATCAGGACCTTCTTCGCGCCGGCGTCGATGTGCTTCTGCGCGTCAGCGGCCTTCGTGAAGAAACCGGTGGACTCGATGACGATGTCGACGCCGAGGTCGGCCCAGGGCAGGTTCGCGGGGTCACGCTCGGCGAGCACGCGGACGCGCTTGCCGTCGACCACCAGGTCACCGCCGTCGACCTCCACGGAGGCCTTCAGACGTCCGGTGACGGAGTCGTACTTCAGCAGGTGGGCGAGTGCCTCGGGGCTCGTGAGGTCGTTGACGGCAACGATCTCGAGGTCCGTGCCCTGCTCGAGAGCGGCGCGGAAGTAGTTGCGGCCGATGCGGCCGAAGCCGTTGATGCCAACACGAGTAGTCACTGGTTTCCATCTCCTTCATAGGTGGTGCCGCCTGCTTGACCCTTCTCGGGCGAGTCCGGCGACGTATACATCTGGTACCGGGCACACCTTCGTGCCGAAATTCTTCGGGTCCTGCGGGCTCCTCGCGGAGCGGTTCTTCGGGTCCTGCGGCGGGGCCGGGGGCCCCCCGGCTCCCACCTTACTCAGCACGGCGTGTCGCACGCATCCGGGACGCCGGCCGGCCGACGCCGGCCGGCCGACGCCGACCGGCCGACGCCGGTTGCCGCGGACGGGCGGCCGTGATGCCGGCCGTGCCCGTCCGCGGACTGTCAGGCGCCGGGCGTGATGAGGACGGAGGCGCCGGTGCGTGCTGCCTGGAACCTGGTCTGGACGTCCGCCCAGTTGACGAGGTTCCACCAGGCCTTGACGTAGTCCGGCTTCACGTTGACGTAGTCCAGGTAGAAGGCGTGCTCCCACATGTCCAGCATGAGCAGCGGGATGGTGCCCACCGGCACGTTGCCCTGCTGGTCGTAGAGCTGCTCGATGACGATGTTCCTGCCCAGCGGCTCGTACGCGAGGACGGCCCAGCCCGACCCCTGCAGCGAGGTGGCGGCGGCGGTGAAGTGAGCACGGAAGGCGTCGAAGGACCCGAAGGCGTCGTCGAGGGCCGCGGCGAGCTCGCCGTCGGGCTTGTCGCCCCCTTCGGGGGACATGTTCTTCCAGAAGATGCTGTGGTTGATCACCCCGCCGACGTGGAAGGCGAGGTCCTTGGACAGCTTCGGGATGGTGCCGAACTCGCCCTTCGCGCGGGCTTCGGCGAGCTGTGCGAGGGCGTCGTTGGCGCCCTTGACGTAGGTGGCCTGATGCTTGGAGTGGTGGAGCTCCATGATCCGGCCCGAGATGTGCGGCTCGAGGGCTGCATAGTCATAGTCAAGATCCGGCAGTACGTATTCGCTCACGTAGTCCTCCATGTAGTGATCTCAGATGCGATCTCAGGTGTGGTCCCAGATGCCCGCGCGGACCGTCGTCCCCGGGGTGCGGAGGGCAGGCGGCCCGATCGATCGGAAGCGGGCTTGCTGTTCCATCCTATGCACTTCTTCACTCGTCGAGCATGTCCGCGGTCACATTCGCGTCCGTCCCGGGGATCCCGATGTCCGAGGCCCGCTTGTCGGCCATCGCGAGGAGCCTGCGGATGCGCCCGGCGATGGCGTCCTTGGTCATGGGAGGGTCGGCGAGGCGCCCGAGTTCGTCGAGGCTCGCCTGCTTGTGGGCCACGCGCAGCTCCCCCGCGTAGCGCAGGTGCTCGGGCACGCTCTCGCCGAGGATCTCGAGGGCGCGCTCCACGCGCGCTCCGGCGGCGACGGCGGCCTGCGCGGAGCGGCGCAGGTTCGCGTCGTCGAAGTTGGCGAGGCGGTTGGCCGTGGCACGGACCTCCTTGCGCATGCGGCGCTCCTCCCACACCATGAGCGCGTCGTGGGCTCCCATGCGCGTGAGGAGTGCCGCGATGGTGTCACCGTCGCGGATGACCACCCGGTCGATGCCACGGACCTCCCGCGCCTTCGCGGAGATGTCGAGGCGGCGTGCGGCGCCGACGAGGGCGAGGGCGGATTCGGGGCCGGGGCAGGTGACCTCGAGCGAGGAGGACCGGCCCGGTTCGGTGAGCGAGCCGTGCGCCAGGAACGCACCGCGCCAGACGGCTTCGGCGTCCGCCGTCGAGCCGTTGACGACGGCGGAGGGCAGGCCCCGCACGGGGCGGCCGCGGCTGTCGAGGAGGCCCGTCTGGCGGGCCAGGGATTCGCCGTCGCGGACCACGCGGACCACGTACCGGTTGCCGCGCTTGAGTCCGCCGCCGCTGACCACGATGATCTCGCTGTTGTGGCCGTACACCTCGGCGATGGCCGCGCGAAGCCGGCGGGCGGTCGAGGCGAGGTCCACCTCGGCCTCGATGACGATCCTGCCCGAGATGATGTGGAGGCCGCCCGCGAACCTCAGGAGGGCGGACACCTCGGCCTTGCGGACCGAGGATTTCTTGACGTCGAGGTGCGAGAGCTCCTCTTTGACGTCGGCGGTCAGGGCCACAGATGCACTCCTAGTTCTCTCCGAACATGTCGTTGTAGGACGTCGCCAGCCGGAGCGGGTCGTGGACGGGCCTACCGGTCGAAGCTCCCACTGTACCGAAGACGGCGCGTCCGCCCATTCCCGCCACGACCTGCTCGAACTCGTCCCGGTCGGCGATCACGGACGGGTCCGCGAGCACGACGTCGACCGTGAGATCCGGTGCGTAGCGCGAGATCACGTGGAGGTGGTCCACGGCGCTCATGCCCTGGGTCTCCTTGGTGTCGTTGCTGAGGTTCATGGTGAGGCACCGCTTCGCGGACGTGCGGCACAGGGCGTCCCGCAGCTCCGGCAGCAGCAGGTGCGGCAGCACGGAGGTGTACCAGGAGCCCGGCCCGAGGATCACCCAGTCGGCCAGTTCGATGGCATCCAGGGCGTCCGTGCACGCCGGGGCGGCAGGCGGGAGGAGCCGGACATTGCTCACGTTGCCCGTCTCGGAGGCGACGGCGAGCTTCGCCTGGCCCGTCACCGTCGTGACGCGCAGGGTTCCCTGTACCTCGCTGAGGAGGTCCCCCTCGATGGTCAGCGGGACGCTGGCCATGGGCAGGACCCGCCCGCGTGCACCGAGGAGGGCGCCGGCCCACTGCAGGCCCGCCACCGGATCCCCCAGCAGCTCCCACAGTGTGACGATCAGCAGGTTGCCCATGGCGTGGTTGTCCAGCGGGCTCTCGACGCCGTGGCGCGCGGTGAAACGGTGCTGCATGACATCGCGCCACGTGCGGCCCCAGTCCGTGTCGTCGCACAGGGCGGCGAGGGCCATGCGCAGGTCCCCGGGCGGCAGCACCCCGAGTTCGTGGCGGAGGCGGCCGGAGGAGCCGCCGTCGTCGGCGACCGTGACCACCGCGGTCAGTTCCTGGGTCAGGAGCCGCAGGGCCGAGAGGGACGCCGAGAGTCCGTGGCCGCCGCCGAGGGCGACGACGGACGGCCCGGCGCCGGAGTCACCCTGCCGGCGCGCGGACGGCGGGACGAGGGGCAGCGGCCCGGAGAACGGTCCCACTACTCACGACCGAGGTCGCGGTGGTGCGCGGCGACCTGCACTCCCGGCAGCTGGGCCAGGCGCTGCGCGATCTCCTCCGTGACGGCCACCGAGCGGTGCTTGCCGCCCGTGCAGCCGACGGCGATGGTGGCGTAGTGCTTGTTCTCGCGGCGGTAGCCGTCGAGGACGGGGATCAGGGCGTTCACGTAGCGTTCGATGAAGTCTCCGGCGCCCTGCGCCCCGAGCACGTAGTCGCTGACCGGCGCGTCGAGCCCCGTCTGGGGACGGAGGGCCGGCACCCAGTGGGGGTTCGGGATGAAGCGGACGTCCGCCACGTAGTTGGCATCCGCGGGGAGGCCGTACTTGAACCCGAAGCTCATGACGTTGAGCCGCAGCACGATCGGCCCGGACTCGGAGAACAGCTCCGTGACCTTGGTGGCCAGGGCGTGCACGTTGAGGTCGGTCGTGTCGATGACGTCGTCCGAGGAGTGCTTCAGTTCCTTCAGCACCTCGCGTTCGGCGGCGATCCCGTCGAGGATGCGGCCGTCGCCCTGCAGCGGGTGCGGCCGGCGGCCCTGCTCGAAGCGCCGCACCAGCACGGCGTCGTCGGCGTCGAGGAACAGCACGCGGTACTTCACGCCGGCGGAGCGGAGGCCCGCGAGGGACGCCTGGATGTCGCGGAACAGCTCCTTGCCGCGCACGTCGACGACGACGGCCAGCTTGGGGATGGTCTCGGGCGTCCGCGCGACGAGCTCGGTCAGCGTGGTGAGCATCTGTGGCGGGAGGTTCTCCACCACGTACCACCCGTGGTCCTCGAGGGCGTTCGCGGCCGTGCTGCGGCCGGCCCCCGACATGCCGGTCACCACCAGCAGCTCGGATTCGGCGGGTTCGACCGGAGTCAGGCTCGTGGCCTCAGTCATCGTGGTGCATCCGTTCCGGCTCGACGGGGCATCCGGTCTCCCGGCCTGCCCTGGGGGTGGCGCGGCACCTGCGGCCGCGCCTTCAGCCTAACTAATCTTCGATGATCTCGCCCGTGGCCATGTTCACGGCCGGGGCGGGCGCGTCCTCGGGGGCGACGGCGAGGGACGTGCGGATGGTCTCGGCGAGCGTGGGGCCCACGCCGGGTACCTCGACGAGCTCCTCGACGGTGGCCGCCCGGATCTTCTTGACCGACCCGAAGTGCTTGAGCAGGGCCTTGCGCTTGGCGGGGCCCAGCCCGGCGATCTCGTCGAGCGCCGAGGCGGTCATCGACTTGCCGCGCTTCTGCCGGTGGAACGTGATGGCGAAGCGGTGCGCCTCGTCGCGGATGCGCTGCAGCATGAACAGCCCCTCCGAGGCGCGCGGGAGGATCACCGGGAACTCGCTGTCCTGGATCCACACCTCCTCGAGCCGCTTGGCGAGTCCGATCACGAAGACGTCGTCGATCTCCAGATCGGCCAGCGCCCGCGACGCGGCGGCCACCTGCGGCGGACCGCCGTCGACGACCACGAGGCTCGGCGGGTAGGCGAACCGGTTGCGGGTGATCGCCGTCGTCGTGTCCTGCAGCGGGCCATCGTCGGACGGCTCGTCCACGGCCGGGTGTGCGAGGACCGACGCGTCGTCGTCGACGGGGTCGGTCTCCGGGTCGGGGGCAGCGGCGTCCCGCGCCGGGCCCGCCTTCCCCGCGAGGTAGTTGCGGAACCGGCGGTGGATGACGTCGTACATGGAGGCGGTGTCGTCGCGGGCGGCGTCGCCCGTGATGGAGAACTTCCGGTACTCGGACTTGCGCGGCAGCCCGTCCTCGACGACGACCATCGACGCCACGACGTTGGTGCCCTGCACGTGGGAGATGTCGAAGCACTCGATGCGCATGAGCGGCTGGGGCAGGTCGAGGGCCTCCTGCAGCTCCTGCAGCGCGGTGGACCGGGTGGTGATGTCGCCGGCGCGGCGGCTCTTGTGCAGGCGGAGGGCCTCGGCGGCGTTCTGCTCCACCGTGCCCATGAGGGTGGCCTTGTCACCGCGCTGCGGCACGCGCACGTCCACGCGGGCGCCGCGGAGACCGCGCAGCCACTCGAGCATCTGGTCGGAGTTGCTCGGCAGGACGGGGACGAGGACCTCGCGCGGGATCTGTTCGTTGCTGCTGCTGCCCTCCCCGTAGACCTGCTGCAGCAGGTGTTCCACGAGGTCCGGCGTGTCCATGTCCTCGACCTTCTCCACCACCCAGCCGCGCTGGCCGCGGATGCGCCCGCCGCGGACGTGGAAGACCTGGGCCGCGGCCTCGAGCTCGTCCTCCCTGATCGCGAAGATGTCGGCGTCCGTGTCCTCGCTGAGCACGACGGTGTTGCGTTCGAAGACGCGTCGGAGGGCCGCGATGTCGTCGCGGAGACGCGCCGCGGACTCGTAGTCGAGTTCCTGGACGGCCTCGGCCATCTTCTTCTCGAGCCCGGAGATGAACTTCTTGGCCTCACCGGACATGAAGTCGCAGAAATCCCCCGCCAGGGCCTTGTGGTCCTCGGGACTGATGCGGCCCACGCACGGCGCGGAGCACTTGTCGATGTATCCGAGAAGGCATGGCCTGCCGGTCCGTTCGGCGCGCTTGAACACCCCGGCGCTGCAGGTACGGACCGGGAAGACGCGGATCATGGTGTCGACCGTCTCGCGGATCGCCTTCGCCGGGTAGAACGGCCCGAAGTAGCGCGTGTCCTTCTTCTTGTCGCCGCGCATGACCTGTACGCGGGGGTACTTCTCCCCCATGGTGACGGCGAGGTAGGGGTAGGTCTTGTCGTCGCGGAACATGACGTTGAACCGCGGGTCGAACTCCTTGATCCACGTGTACTCGAGCTGCAGCGCCTCGAGCTCGCTGCCAACGACCGTCCATTCGACGCTCGCCGCGGTGAAGACCATGCTGCGGGTCTTGGGCAGCAGCCCCTGCGGGTTCGCGAAGTAGGAGTTGAGGCGGGAGCGCAGGTTCTTCGCCTTGCCGACGTAGATGACGCGGCCGTGCTCGTCCCGGAACCGGTAGACCCCCGGATCGAGCGGGATCTCGCCGGTCTTCGGCCGGTATGTCACTGGATTCGCCACACGTCAATCCTAGGTGCGGACGCCGACACGCCCCGACGCGGGCCGCCCGGTTCCGCTCACCGCTGACGCCCGACCCGCCGGGTGCCCGCCGCGAGCCGGCTACTCGGCGGCGGGGCTCTGGTTGTAGTGCGGCACCCGGTCCTGGCCGGTGAGCGCCGCGATACTGTCCATGATGGCGTCCGTGGCGTTGCGCCGGGCGGGCAGCGGGTGCCCGGGGCCGGTCTTCGCGAAGACCAGCGGCCGGCCGACCCGGAGGGTGAAGTGCTGCGGCCGGACGCCCTTCTTCCCGGCCGGCTGCAGGGCATCGGTGCCGATCAGTCCCACCGGCACCACGGGGGCGCCGGTGGTGAGCGCGAGCCAGCCCACGCCGGTCCGTCCCCGGTAGAGCCTCCCGTCGCGGGAGCGGGTCCCCTCCGGGTAGATGCCGACGCCGTCGCCCTTCTCCAGCAGGTCGAGGAGGGTCTTGAGGGCCTGCACGCTGGCGGCCTGCTGCCCGCGTTCGACGGGGATGGACCCCACGCCCTCGAAGAAGGACTTCATGAGGGCGCCCTTTACGCCGGTGCCCGTGAAGTACTCGGCCTTGGCGAAGAAGGCCACGGGGCGGGGCATGAGTGCCTGCACGAGGACGCTGTCGAGGAAGGACAGGTGGTTCGCCGCGACGATGAACGGACCGTCCGCGGGGACGTGGTGCAGTCCCTCGACCGTGGGGCGGCAGAGACCTGCGATGAGCCCTCGGGTGGTGCTGCGCGTCAGGTCATAGACTCCCACCGAGCACCTCCAGGAGCTCGTCCGCGGACTCGACGACGGCCGTGGCCCCGGCGCCCTGCAGTTCGCCCGGTGCCGCGAAGCCCCAGCGGACGCCGATGCACGGCAGGCCGTTCGCCGCGGCGCCCTCGACGTCGTGCCGCCGGTCGCCGATCATGACCGCGGAGCCGGCCGCGCCCGGGTGCCGCTCGAGGGCCGCCCGGATGATCGATGCCTTCCCGGCAGCGGCCCTGGTCTCGTCCCGTGGGGAGCCGTGCACCGAGGCGAAGAGGTGCCGGAGCCCCTGCGCGGTGAGGAGCTCCTCGGCGAGCCACTCGGGTTTCTGGGTGGCGACCGCGACCACCGCGCCGCGACGCGCCAGCGCCTCCACGCAGCGGGCGATCCCGGGGTAGGGACGGCTCCGTGCCATGCCCGTGTCCACGTACCCCGTGCGGTAGGTGTGGAGGACGTCCTGCACGCGGGAGACGGGCACGCCGGCACGCTCGGTCAGCGAGGAGACGAGGGGCGGGCCCACCATGGCCCGGAGGGCGTCGTCACCCGGCACGGGGAGGCCGTGGCGGCGCAGGGCGTCCGCGATACCCTCGGTGATCGCTCCCGCCGGGTCGACGAGCGTTCCGTCGAGGTCGAAGAGTATCAGCGAATGCATATATGCCACCGGGCAAGCTTGCCATAGCACGGGCAGGGCACGCGCCATGCATACCCTGCCCGGCATACCCGGACCGGCGGGTCCGGCTACTGCGCCTTCTCGAAGACCTCCTTGAGGAACGTCCCCGTGTAGCTCGCCTCGTTCCGGGCGACCTGCTCGGGCGTGCCCGTCGCGATGATCTGCCCGCCGCCGGAGCCGCCGTCGGGGCCGAGGTCGATCACCCAGTCGGCGCTCTTGATCACGTCGAGGTTGTGCTCGATCGTCACCACGGTGTTGCCCTTGTCCACGAGGCCCTGCAGCACGAGCAGGAGCTTGCGGATGTCCTCGAAGTGCAGACCCGTGGTGGGTTCGTCGAGGACGTAGATGCTCCGGCCGTTCGACCGCTTCTGCAGCTCGCTGGCGAGCTTGACGCGCTGCGCCTCGCCGCCGGACAGCGTGGTGGCGGGCTGCCCGAGGCGCACGTAGCCGAGGCCCACCTCGACCAGCGTGTTCAGGTGCCGGGCAATTGGGCTGAACGCGGCGAAGAACTCCGCGCCCTCCTCGATGGGCATGTCGAGCACGTCGGCGATGGTCTTGCCCTTGTAGTGCACCTCGAGGGTCTCGCGGTTGTACCGGGCGCCGTGGCACACCTCGCACGGCACGTACACGTCCGGCAGGAAGTTCATCTCGATCTTCAGGGTGCCGTCGCCGGAGCACGCCTCGCAGCGCCCGCCCTTGACGTTGAAGGAGAACCGGCCGGGCAGATAGCCGCGGACCTTGGCCTCCGTGGTCTCCGCGAAGAGCTTCCGGATGTTGTCGAAGACACCGGTGTACGTGGCCGGGTTGGACCGGGGCGTACGCCCGATGGGGCTCTGGTCGACATGGATCACCTTGTCGAGGTGTTCCAGGCCGTCGATGCGCTTGTGCCGGCCCGCGACCTGCTTGGCGCCGTTGAGCTTGTTGGCGAGGACCTTGTAGAGGATGTCGTTGACGAGGGTCGACTTGCCGGAGCCGCTCACGCCGGTGACGGCGGTGAGTACGCCGAGCGGGATGCTGGCATCCACGTTGACGAGGTTGTGCTCGCGCGCGCCGACGACCTTCAGCTGCCGGGACCGGTCGATCTTGCGGCGCTTGGCCGGGATCTCGATCTTCCGGCGCCCGGAGAGGTAGTCGCCGGTCAGGGACTGCTCGTTGGCGAGGAGGTCCTCGAGGAGGCCCGAGTGCACCACCTGGCCGCCGTGCTCCCCTGCGCCCGGTCCGATGTCGACGATCCAGTCGGCCTCGGCGATGGTGTCCTCGTCGTGTTCGACCACGATGAGCGTGTTGCCGAGGTTCCGCAGGCGCGTGAGGGTCTCGATGAGCCGGCGGTTGTCGCGCTGGTGCAGCCCGATGGACGGCTCGTCGAGCACGTAGAGCACGCCGACGAGGCCGGAGCCGATCTGCGTGGCGAGGCGGATGCGTTGCGCCTCCCCGCCGGACAGCGTGCCCGAGGCCCGCTCGAGGTTGAGGTACTCCAGGCCGACGTCGAGCAGGAAGGTCAGGCGCGCCTGGATCTCCTTGAGGACCTGGTTGGCGATCTGCGCCTCACGGCCGGTCAGCACGAGGTTGTCGAGGAATTCTGCGCAGTCGCGCATCGGCATGGCGGAGACCTCGGCGATGGAGCGGCCGTTGATGAGGACCGAGAGCGACGCGGGGTTGAGGCGTGCGCCACCGCAGGTGGGGCACGGGATCTCCCGCATGTACTCCTCGTAGCGGTCCCGCGCGTTGTCGGATTCGGTCTCGGCGTGCTTGCGCTGGATGTACTGGATGGCTCCCTCGAAGCCGGTGCTGTACTTGCGTTCCCGGCCGAAGCGGTTCTTGTACTGCACCACGACCTTGTGGTCCTTGCCGTACAGCGCGGCCTCGCGGGCGCGGTCGGGGAGCTTCCGCCAGGGGGTGGTGATGTCGAAGCTCAGCTCCGACGCGAGCCCCTCGAGCAGGCGGGTCCAGTACTCGAGCGTCGCGGTGCCCAGCGACCACGGGGCGATGGCACCCTCGGCGAGGCTGAGGTCCGGGTTGGGGACCACGAGCTCCTCGTCGACCTCGAGCTTGCTGCCGATGCCGGTGCAGGCCGGGCACGCGCCGAAGGGGTTGTTGAAGGAGAACGAGCGCGGTTCGATCTCGTCGATGGCCAGCGGGTGCTCGTTCGGGCAGGCGAGGTGCTCGGAGAAGGCGTGGAGGCGCTTCGCGTCGTCCTCGGGCAGGTCGACGAACTCCGCGAGCACGCGGCCGTCGGCGAGCTTCAGGGCGGTCTCGACGGAGTCGGTGAGGCGCTGCTGGATACCGCCCTTGACCACGAGGCGGTCGATGATGACCTCGATGGTGTGCTTGTACTGCTTGCCGAGCTTCGGCGGATCACTGAGCTGGATGAGCTTGCCGTCCACGCGGGCACGCGAGTAGCCCTTGGCGGTGAGCTCCTGGAAGAGGTCCACGAACTCGCCCTTGCGGGCCCGCACGACGGGCGCCAGGATCTGGAAGCGCGTGCCCTCGTCGAGCTCGAGGAGCTGGTCGACGATCTGCTGGGGTGTCTGCTTCGCGACGGGCTCACCGCAGACCGGGCAGTGGGGGCGGCCGACGCGCGCCCAGAGGAGGCGCATGTAGTCGTAGATCTCGGTGATGGTGCCCACGGTGGACCGGGGGTTCTTGCTCGTGGACTTCTGGTCGATCGACACGGCCGGTGAGAGACCCTCGATGAAGTCGACGTCGGGCTTGTCCACCTGGCCGAGGAACTGCCGGGCATACGCCGAGAGGGACTCGACGTAGCGACGCTGGCCCTCCGCGAAAATGGTGTCGAAGGCCAGCGACGACTTGCCCGAGCCGGAGAGGCCCGTGAACACGATCATGGCGTCGCGCGGCAGGTCGAGGTCGACGTTGCGCAGGTTGTGCTCGCGCGCGCCCTTGACGATCAGCCGGGACAGGTCCTGGGGGGCCGGCTCCGGATTGTGGGCGTGCTGCTCGAGGGAATTTGCAATAGACACCCATCCACTGTAGGTGAAAAGGCCTTCGAAGACATATTCGAATGGTGCGTTTTCCGCGTGGTTGCCGCGGCCTGCGGCGCGCCGTTCACGCTCGGCGCAATGCGGCCTGCACGAAGGCGACGGCGTCGCGCTCGGACAGCCCCGAGGACCGGACGACGGCGGCGAAGTCATCCGCCGCAACGGCGACCCGACGGCGCGCCTCGTCTCCCCCTGCGGTGATGACCGTGCCGGCCCGGCCCCGGGTCTCCACGACCCCTGCCTGCTCAAGTTCGCGGTACGCCCGGGCGACGGTGTTGGCAGCGATGCCGAGGTGCGCCGCGAGCGCGCGGACCGGCGGCAGTCGGGTCCCCACGGCGGCCTTTCCCGAGGCGGCGGCCGCCAGGACGGCCTGCTTGACCTGCTCGAAGGGTGGTACCGCGCTCTGCGGATCGAGTTTGAGCCACCGGGGGATGTCCTGCTCCACGCCCTGCCCCTTTCCGGGAGGATCTGCCGCCGGGCCGGAGGAAGCCGCGGTGTCCTCGACACCCTACCCGCCGGGTTCGCGTCCCCCGTGCCCGCCCGTGCGCGCCGTGTCTACACTGTGCTCATGACCGGCCCCCTGCACGACCTCAGCGAGCTCACCATCCGCAGCATCGCAGTGTCCGAGATGGACAACAACGTGTACGTCCTCACCTCGAAGTCGAGTGGCGCGCAGGTGGTCATCGACGCCGCGGACGACGCGCCGGCGATCCTCGGCCTGCTCGCGGACGCGCAGGAGGACACGGACGCCGAGGCCCGCGTGGCCCTCGTCATCACCACGCACTCGCACTGGGACCACGTCCGGGCGCTCGCCGAGGTCGCGGAGGTCGCGAAGGCGCGCACCGCCGCGGGCGAGGAAGACGTCACGGACATCGCCGTACCGACGGACGTCCCGCTGCGGCACGGCGACGTGGGGTCCTTCGAGGGTTTCGACCTCGAGGCGATCCACCTCCGGGGCCACACGCCGGGCTCCGTCGCGATCCTCTACCGGGATCCCCACGGGCCGGCGCACGTGTTCACGGGCGATTCCCTGTTCCCCGGGGGGCTGGGCAACACGCAGGGCGACCCGGAGCGGTTCGCGTCCCTGTACGACGACGTCGTGACCCGGATCTTCGACCGCCTGCCGGACGACACCGTCGTGCACCCGGGGCACGGCAAGGGCACCACGCTCGGCGCGGAGCGGGGCTCCCTCCCGGAGTGGAAGCAGCGCGGCTGGTAGGAACAAGAACCGGCTGCGGCCGGCTGCGGCCGGCCGGAACCGGGCCGCCTCAGGCGCGGCGGTGCCCGACGGCGAAGATCCGGCGGAAGCCGAACACCGTGCCGTGCTCGCCCCGCGGGTAGGCCGTCCGGAGCAGCTCCGCGTAGCCGGCCTCGAACCCGGCGGCGTCCCCGGCCCCCAGCACCTCCAGCACGGGCCGCAGCGCGGTGCCGCGCACCCAGCCCAGCACGGCGTCCTCCCCCGGCAGCACCTGCTGGTAGGTGGTCTCCCACACGTCGGCGTCGAGGCCCGCGGCGAGGAGCAGTTGCAGGTAGTCGGCGCCGACCGCGTCGTCGTGGCGGAGCACACCCTGCAGCGTCCCGGCCCAGCGGGGACTGGCTGCGTGCTCGCGCATGAGGACGTGGGACGGTGCGGAGAAGTTGCCGGGGACCTGCAGCGCGAGCCAGCCTCCTGCCGGCAGCCCGTCCGCCCAGGCCGAGACGAGGTCCTGGTGGCCGGGCACCCACTGGAGGGCCGCGTTGGTGACGACGACGTCGTCGGATCCCGGCCGGTAGCCGCGGAGGTCGCCCTCCTCGAAGGACAGGTTCGGCAGGGCCGGGCGGCGGCGGGCGGCGTCGATCATGTCGGCGCCGGCGTCGATCCCCCGCACCGTCGCGTCGGGCCACCGCCGCGCGAGCGCCTCCGTCAGGTCCCCCGGGCCGCAGCCGAGGTCGACGACGCTCCGCGGAGAAGGGTGGTCGATCCGCGCCACGAGGTCGAAGAACGGCCGCCCGCGATGACCGGCATGGCGGGCATACAGTCCAGGGTCCCAGCGCATGATCCACCCTAACGCGCCCACCGGTAGGCTGAACGGACCATGAGGATCCAAGAGCACCTGCCCCGGCACGACGACGGCCGACTCACCGCGGACGCGGTCTACGAGGCCTTCACGGCGTGGGCGACGGCGCGCGGCCTGGCCCTCTACCCCGCGCAGGACGAGGCCGCCATGGAGCTCGTCTCAGGCAACAACGTGATCCTCGCGACCCCCACCGGTTCCGGGAAGTCACTGGTCGCTGTCGCGGCCCACCTGAAGTCCTTCGCGGACGGACGGACGAGTTACTACACGGCGCCGATCAAGGCCCTCGTGTCCGAGAAGTTCTTCGCGCTCTGCGACATCTTCGGGCCGGAGAACGTCGGCATGATCACCGGTGACTCCGGGGTGAACCAGGACGCGCCGATCATCTGCTGCACCGCGGAGATCCTCGCGAACCTCGCCCTGCGGGAGGGCGCCCTGGCCGACGTCGACACCGTGGTCATGGACGAGTTCCACTTCTACTCGGACCCGCAGCGCGGCTGGGCGTGGCAGGTCCCGCTGCTCGAACTGCCGCAGGCGCAGTTCCTGCTCATGTCCGCGACCCTCGGCGACGTCACGCGCTTCGAGAAGGACCTCACCGAGCGCACGGGCCGACCGACGGCGACGGTCACGTCCGTGGAACGGCCCATCCCCCTGCACTACTACTACGTCGAGACACCGGTGCAGGAGTCCCTCGAGGAACTGCTCTCCACCCGGCAGGCGCCCGTGTACGTGGTGCACTTCAGCCAGGCGGAAGCGATCGAGCGGGCGCAGAACCTCATGAGCGTCAACGTGTGCACGCGCGAGGAGAAGGACCGCATCGCGGACCTCATCGCGACGTTCCGGTTCTCCTCGGGGTTCGGCAAGACCCTCAACCGGCTGGTCCGCCACGGGATCGGCGTGCACCACGCCGGCATGCTGCCGAAGTACCGGCGCCTCGTCGAGCAGCTCGCCCAGGCCGGGCTGCTGAAGGTCATCTGCGGCACCGACACCCTCGGGGTCGGCATCAACGTGCCGATCCGCACCGTGCTCCTGACGGCCCTGAGCAAGTACGACGGCGTCCGCACGAGGTTGCTCAACGCGCGCGAGTTCCACCAGATCTCCGGACGCGCCGGGCGGGCGGGCTATGACACCGCGGGCACGGTGGTCGTGCAGGCGCCCGACCACGTGGTCGAGAACACCAGAGCCATGGCGAAGGCGGTCTCCAAGTTCGGTGACGACCAGAAGAAGCTGCGCCAGGTGGTGCGCAAGAAGCCGCCCCAGGGCTTCGTGTCGTGGGGCAAGCCCACCTACGAGCGGCTCGTCGAGAGCATCCCCGATCCCCTGACGTCGTCGTTCTCCGTCAGCCACTCCATGCTCCTGAACCTGCTGGAGCGGCCCGGGGACCCCTTCACCGCCGTCAAGCGGCTGCTCACCGAGAACCACGAGACACGCGCCTCCCAGCTGCGGCTCATGCGCCGCGCCATCGGGATCTACCGGGAGCTCGTGACCGCCGGGATCGTCGAGCGCCTGCCCGTGCCCGAGCCGGACGGCCGGCAGGTGCGGCTCCGGGTCCATCTGCAGGCCAACTTCGCCCTGAACCAGCCCCTCTCCCCGTTCGCCCTCGCGAGCCTCGAGCTCCTCGACCCCGAGGCGCCGGGCTATGCGCTCGACGTCGTCTCGGTCATCGAGGCCACGCTGGAAAAGCCCCGGCAGGTACTCAACGCCCAGGAGAAAAAGGCCCGCGGGGAGGCCGTCGCCGCCATGAAGGCCGAGGGCATCGACTACGACGCGCGCATGGCCCGCCTGGAGGAGATCGGCTACCCGAAGCCGCTCGAGGAGCTGCTGCAGCAGGCATTCGACGTGTACCGGACGTCGGCGCCGTGGCTCAACGACTTCGAGCTGGCCCCCAAGTCGGTGGTGCGCGACATGTACGAGCGGGCCATGAGCTTCGGCGAGTACGTGGCGTTCTACGCCCTCACGCGCTCCGAGGGGATCCTGCTGCGCTACCTCGCAGACTGCTACAAGGCCCTGCGCCACACCGTGCCCGTCGAAGCCCTGCGCGAGGACCTCAGCGACATCATGGAGTGGCTCGGCGAACTGGTGCGGCAGGTCGACAGCAGCCTCCTCGACGAGTGGACCCAGCTCTCCGCCGGTCTCACGCCGGCCCCGGGGGACGCCGTGGACCTCCCCGAGGAACCGCCCTCGGTCACGTCCAACGAGCGCGCCTTCCGGGTCATGGTCCGCAACGAGATGTTCCAGCGCGTGAAACTCTTCGCCGACGAACGGGACGAGGCGCTCGGCGCCCTCGACGCCGACTCGGGGTGGACCGCCGACCGCTGGGCCGAGGCCCTCGACGGCTACTTCGGGGACTACGAGGACATCGACGACGGCCCCGAGGCCCGGGGGCCGGCCCTGCTGCTCATCACCAAGGCACCGGGAGTGTGGAGGGTGCGCCAGATCCTCAAGGACCCCGAGGGGAACGGCGACTGGGGCATCAACGCCGAGATCGACCTCCCGGCGTCGGACGAGGCGGGCAGCCCGGTGGTACGGATCCTCGGTGTCGGGGCGCCCATCGCCGCCTGAGCCGCCACGCGCGCTTCGCTAGTCTTGGGGCATGTCGATTCGCGAAGCACGGCCGGCGGACGTCCCGGTCATCCTCCAGCTCATCCACGATCTCGCCCTCTACGAGAAGGAGCCGGACGCCGTCAGGAACACCGTCGGGTCCCTCGAGGACGCCCTGTTCGGCGACCGCCCCACGATCTTCGCCCACGTCGCCGAGGCCGAGGGGCAGGTCCAGGGATTCGCGCTCTGGTTCCTCAACTACTCCACCTGGGAGGGCGTCAACGGCATCTACCTCGAGGACCTGTACGTGCGCCCCGAGGCGCGCGGAGCGGGGCACGGGAAGGCGCTGCTCGCCAACCTCGCGAGGATCGCCGCCGAGCGCGGGTACGCCCGCGTGGAGTGGTCGGTGCTCGACTGGAACGAGCCGTCCATCCGCTTCTACCAGCAGCTCGGCGCCCGCCCCCAGACCGGGTGGAGCACCTTCCGGCTCACGGGCAGCGCCCTCGCCGAGGTGGCCGCGCTGTGACGACGCCGTCCACGCCGCCATCGGCCCCCGCTCCACAGCCCGCTTCACCGCCCGCGTCACCCCCGGCCGCCGGGACCGCTGCCGGGTCCGCGACGGACGCCGACGGTCACGTCGTCGGCCGGACCGCCCTCATGCGCGGGCTGCGCGCCACGGGCCACACCTTCCGCGTGCCGCTCGACCACGGGGACCCGGCGTCCCCCCACATCGACGTGTTCGCCCGGGAGTACTCCTCGCTCGAGCACAGCGACGAGGACACCGCCCGCCTGCCGTGGCTCCTTTTCCTGCAGGGTGGACCCGGTGGCCGGGGTGTCCGCACCACGCAGCTCTCGGGCTGGATGAAGGCCGCCGCGAAGGAGTTCCGGATCCTCATGCTCGACCAGCGGGGCACGGGGCTCTCCACGCCCGCCGACGCCGCGACGCTCGCGGTGCTGCCGTCGCCGCAGGCCCGGGCCGAGTACCTCACCCACTTCCGCGCTGACTCGATCGTCGCGGACGCCGAGCTGATCCGCCACCGTCTCGGCAGCGGACCGTGGACCGTCTTCGGGCAGAGCTACGGCGGCTTCTGCACCCTCACCTACCTCTCGAACGCCCCGGAAGGGATCGAGCGCGCGCTCCTCACCGGCGGGCTCGCTCCCCTAGCGGGCCCGCCCGACGAGGTGTACCGGGCCACGTTCGCCCGGGTCGAGGAACGCAACCGGGAGTACTTCTCGTGGTACCCCGAGGACCGCGACCTGGTCACGCGTATCGCCCGCCACCTCGAGGCCGTCGAGGAGCACCTGCCCAGCGGTGAACGCCTGACGGTACGGCGCTTCCAGATGGTGGGCTCCTTCCTGGGCGGGAACACGAGGGTGCACGGGCTGCACTACCTCCTCGAGGACGCGTTCACCGACACGCTGGACGGGCCCCGCCTGTCGGCATGGTTCCTCGAACAGGTCCAGGGCGTCGTCAGCCGTGCGTCGCACCCGCTGTACGCGCTGCTGCACGAGTCCATCTACTGCCAGGGCTTCGCCTCCGACTGGGCAGCCCGGCGCGTGCTCGAGGAGTACCCGCAGTTCCGCGACGACGCCGCCGAGGTCCTGTTCACCGGCGAGATGGTCTACCCCTGGTACTTCGAGGAGGACCCTGCCCTCCGTCCGCTGCGCGAGGTCGCGGACATCCTGGCGGCGAAGGAGGACTGGGGCAGCCTGTACGACCGGGACGTCCTCGCGACGAACACCGTCCCCGCCGCGGCAGCGGTGTACCGGCACGACATCTATGTGGACAGGGGGCTCTCCCTCGCCACGGCAGCCGCCGTCCGTCGGCTCGAGGTGTGGGAGACGGACGAGTTCCACCACGACGGCATCGCCGACGACGGCGAGGCGATCTTCGAGCGGCTGCTCGGCATGACGCGTTCCTGACCGGACGCGCTCGGCCCGGACGGCGCCGTGCTCCGGACGCAGACAGGGAGGGACCCCGCACATCGCGTGCGGGGTCCCTCCCTGTCTGCGTCCGGGTCTAGCGGCGCGGTTCCTTCGCGCCGGCCTCGTCAGCGGCCTCGTCCAGTCCGTCGGCCACGGCGGGCGAGGACGTCGAGGCCGAACGGACGGCGGCCTTCTCGTCGGCCCGCGAACGGATCAGGCTGGCGACGACCGCGATGACGATCGTCGCGACGATCACGGCGAGGGACACGAAGGTGGGGATCTCGGGGGCCCACTCGATGTGCTCGCCGCCGTTGATGAAGGGGAGCTCGTTGACGTGCATCGCGTGGAGGACGAGCTTGACGCCGATGAAGGCGAGGATCACGGAGAGCGCGTGCTTCAGGTAGATCAGGCGCGTCATCAGGCCGCCCAGGAGGAAGTAGAGCTGGCGCAGGCCCATGAGGGCGAAGATGTTCGCGGTGAACACGATGAACGCACTCTGCGTCAGGCCGAAGATGGCGGGGATCGAGTCGACGGCGAAGAGGAGGTCGGTCAGGCCGATCGTCACGAAGACGATGAGCATGGGCGTGAACACCTTCTTGCCGTCGACGACGGTGCGCAGCTTGTTGCCGTCGTAGGAGTCGGACATCGGCAGGACGGACCGGAGCTTCGCGATGAGCTTGTTGTCGCCCGCGTCCTCCTCGTCCTCACCGGAGTCCGTGGCCTGCTTGTAGGCGGTGTAGAGGAGGAAGGCGCCGAAGATGTAGAAGATCCAGCTGAAGTTCTCGATGACGGCCGCGCCGAGGGCGATGAAGATGCCGCGCAGGATCAGCGCGATGATGATGCCCACCATCAGCACTTCCTGCTGGTACTTCCGGGGCACCGAGAACCGCGCCATGATGATGATGAAGACGAACAGGTTGTCGATGCTCAGGCTGTACTCGGTGATCCAGCCGGCGACGAACTGGCTGCCGTACTCCGCGCCCGTGAAGACGAACATGAGGGCCGCGAACACGAGCGCGAGGCCCACGTAGAAGGTGACCCACAGTCCCGCCTCCTTCATCGACGGCTCGTGGGGGCGCTTGACGACGAGGAGCAGGTCGAACAGCAGGATGATCCCGAGCACGACGAACGTGCCGATCTCGAATGCCAGGGGCAGAGCGGGCATGAAGTACCTTCCGGGGGTGCAGGTGATCGCCGTAAGTCTCTCCGCGGCGGCATGATGCCGTCTCGCCGCTACGCCCGGCAGGGCAACTGTGCCCTGCGTGCTGACGTTCGTAGCGCTTGGGATACTCCCCTACGTCCGGTCAATGCTACCCGGGCTGGCGCACGGCGGACGAATACCCGCTATCGGTGGTGTCTCCCGCCTGCACCCTTGACGCGGCCCGACCTGACAGCATCGTCGGGCACGGTAGGACACGGTAGGACACGGTAGGACACCGTCGACGTCGCCCCCGGCCCGGGCCGACCGCCTCGCACCGCCGCAGATCAGGCGTGGCCGGCGGACTGCATCTGCCGGAGTTCCTTCTTGAGATCGCCGACCTCGTCGCGCAGCCGCCCGGCGAGCTCGAACTGCAGCTCCGCTGCGGCGGCGTGCATCTGGTCGGTCAGCTGCTGGATGAGGTCCGTGAGGTCCTCGGCCGGTACCGACGCGAGACCGTCGTGCCGCCCGGCGCCCTTCTTCGGCTTCCGCCCCTTCGCGGCCTCCTCGAGGAGCGCCCGGGTGTCGGCGTCCTCGCGGTTGATGGTGTCGGTGATGTCCGCGATCCGCTTCCGCAGCGGCGTGGGGTCGATCCCGTGCTCGAGGTTGTGCGCCACCTGGATGGCGCGGCGCCGGTTGGTCTCGTCGATCGCGCGCTCCATGGAGTCGGTGATCCGGTCCGCGTACATGTGCACCTCGCCGGAGACGTTGCGGGCGGCGCGGCCGATGGTCTGGATGAGGGACGTCGTGCTGCGCAGGAACCCCTCCTTGTCGGCGTCGAGGATGCTGACGAGCGACACCTCGGGCAGGTCGAGGCCCTCACGGAGGAGGTTGATGCCCACCAGGACGTCGAACGTGCCCATGCGCAGTTCGCGCAGCAGTTCCACGCGCCGCAGGGTGTCCACGTCGGAGTGGAGGTACTCGACCTTCACCCCGTGCTCGAGGAGGTACCCGGTGAGGTCCTCGGCCATCCGCTTGGTCAGCGTGGTCACGAGCACGCGCTCGTTCACGGCGGTGCGCTTGCGGATCTCGCCCAGCAGGTCGTCGATCTGCCCCTTGGTGGGCTTGACGACCACCTCGGGGTCCACGAGACCCGTGGGGCGGATGATCTGCTGCACGTAGCCGTCGGCCTTGCCCAGTTCGTACTTGCCGGGTGTCGCCGAGAGGTAGACCGTCTGTCCGATGCGGTCGAGGAACTCGTCCCACTTCAGCGGGCGGTTGTCCATCGCGGAGGGGAGCCGGAACCCGTGGTCCACGAGGGTGCGCTTGCGGGAGGAGTCCCCCTCGTACATCGCGCCGATCTGCGGGATGGTCACGTGGGACTCGTCGACGACGAGCAGGAAGTCGTCGGGGAAGTAGTCGAGCAGGCAGTGCGGTGCGGAGGCGGGGTCCCGCCCGTCGATGTGGCGCGAGTAGTTCTCGATGCCGTTGCAGAAGCCCATCTGCTGCATCATCTCGAGGTCGTAGGTGACGCGCATCCGGAGGCGCTGCGCCTCGACGAGCTTGTTCTGCGACTCGAGCTCGGCCAGCCGCTGCTGCAGCTCGTCCTCGATGTCCTTGATGGCCCGCGTCATGCGGTCGGGCCCGGCGACATAGTGCGAGGCGGGGAAGACGTACATCTCCTCCTCCTCGCGGATGACGTTCCCGGTCAGCGGATCGAGCGTGTAGATGTTCTCGACCTCGTCGCCGAAGAACTCGATGCGCAGCGCGTGCTCCTCGTACATCGGGATGATCTCGACGGTGTCGCCGCGCACGCGGAAGGTGCCGCGGTGGAAATCCATGTCGTTGCGCGTGTACTGCATCCCGACGAACTGCCGCAGGAGCTCGTCGCGGTTCATCTGGTCGCCGCGGCGCAGCGTGACCATCTTGTTGATGTATTCCTCGGGCGTGCCGAGTCCGTAGATGCAGGAGACCGTGGCGACGACGATCACGTCGCGGCGCGTGAGCAGCGCGTTGGTGGCCGAGTGCCGGAGGCGCTCCACCTCCTCGTTGATGGAGGAATCCTTCTCGATGAAGGTGTCCGTCTGCGGAACGTACGCCTCGGGCTGGTAGTAGTCGTAGTAGGAGACGAAGTACTCGACCGCGTTGTTCGGCAGGAGCTCCCGGAACTCGTTGGCGAGCTGCGCGGCGAGCGTCTTGTTCTGCACCATGACGAGGGTGGGGCGCTGCACCTGCTCGATGAGCCAGGCGGTGGTGGCGCTCTTGCCGGTACCGGTGGCCCCGAGGAGGACCACGTCCTTCTCGCCCGCGTTGATGCGCTCGGCGAGCTCCTTGATGGCGGTGGGCTGGTCGCCGGCCGGCCGGTACTCGCTGATGACCTCGAACGGAGCGACGACACGCTTGATATCCTGCGCAAGACTCATGGCTTAACGGTAGCCCCTGGCTGTGACACTTCTCCTCGGATCTGCTGGCGGCTGAACGCAGCTCGCAGCCGGCGCGGAGGCTCAGGCCGGAGCCGGAGGAGCGCTCACGACCACCGTGACGTCGACCCCCGGATCGGCAGCGCGGTGCACCGCCCCCGCAGCCTCCACGGACAGGTCCCGAAGGCGGTCCGCGCGCAGGGCGCGGGGAAATCCTGCGGCGCGCACGGCTGCGGACACGGCCTCCGGATCGCCGTCCGGGGCGACCGTCACGCGCACCGTCACGCGCCCGGCGTCGTGCAGGTCCGGCGTGGCCGGGTCATGCCCGTCCTGCTGTCCGCCGGCGCCGCCCAGGGTCTCCATCGAGGCGTCGGGCGGCAGCAGCGCGGCGAGCTTCGCCCGGACGCGCCGAGCGAGTCCGGTGGTCCCGGCAAGCCCTGCAGCGACCGGGCCGATGATTTCCCCGGCGGGCGTACCCGCCATGAGGTTGTCCCGGAACGCGATCATCCGCCCGTCCCAGAGCGCATCGGTCGCGGCCAGGAGGTCGTCGAGGCTCCGGTCGTTGGTGAGGACCGCGTCCGCTTCCCGCAGCCGGTCCGGACGTGAGGCCTGGGCCGCGATGCGCCGTCGCGCGTCCGCCGGGTCCATGCCCCGCTGTCCTACCATGCGGTCGATGCGCAACTCGTCCGGCGCATCGACGACGACGACGAGGTGGAAGCGCGCCGCCTGCCCGGTCTCCACGAGCAGCGGAATGTCCTCGACCACGACGGCGTCCTCCGGCGCCGCGTCGATGAGCCCCGCGGCCAGGGCCCGCACGCGCGGGTGCACGATCGCATTGAGGCGTTCCCGCGCGGAGGCGTCCGCGAAGACCAGGGCCCCGAGCACCGGCCGGTCCAGCGCACCGTCCACCCCCAGGACCCGCGGGCCGAAGGCGGACACGACCTCGTCGAGGCCGGCGGAACCGGGCGCCACGGCCTCGCGGGCGAGAAGGTCCGCGTCGACGACGACGGCACCCCGCCCGGCGAGCCGGCCGGCCACGGCGGACTTCCCCGCGGCGATGCCTCCTGTCAGTCCCACACGCAGCATGGACCAACCCTAGCCCGGGCTCCCGCATCCGCTGTCAACCCCGCCCGGGACCGGCGGTGGCTGCGGCCGGGTGTCGGTGCGCCTGAATACGCTGAGGGGACTGACCGTCCGTGAGGAGCACAGTGACCATCACCCTGCACGACCTGCAATCGACCGCCGCCGCCACGTTCGGCTGGGACGACCTGCGCCCCGGCCAGGAGCACGCCATGAAGGAGGTGCTGGAGGGCCGGAGCATCCTCTGCGTCATGCCGACCGGCTCCGGCAAGTCGGCCATCTACCAGGTACCCGCGATGGCGCTGCCCGGGGCGGCCGTCGTCATCTCCCCGCTGATCGCCCTGCAGCACGACCAGGCGGAGTCGATCAACGAGAGCGCAGGGTCCACCCGTGCCTACGTCATCAACTCCGCGGTGAGCAAGGCCGAGCTCGACGCCGCGTGGGAGGCTGCAGGAGACGACGACGAGGCGACGCGGGCGAAGTTCCTCTTCCTCGCGCCCGAGCAGATCGCGCGCGATGAGGTGGCCGCCCGCCTGAAGGCGCTCGACGTGTCGCTCGTGGTGGTCGACGAGGCGCACTGCGTGGCGTCCTGGGGACACGACTTCCGGCCCGACTACCTGCAGCTGGGCCACCTCCTCAGGGACCTGCGGGCACCGGTGGTCGCCCTCACCGCGACGGCTTCCCACCCCGTGCAGGCGGAGATCGTGGAACGGCTCCACCTGGCCGATCCCACGGTAATCGTTGAGGGCTTCGACCGCCCCAACCTGTCCCTCGAGGTGGTGCAACACGTGGAGGCCGGCGAGAAGGAACGCGCCGTGCGCGACCGGGTCCTCGACCTCGAAGGGCCCGGCCTGGTGTACGTCGCGACGAAGAAGTCCGCCGACGCGCTTGCCGCCGACCTCCAGGAGCGCGGGCGTCGCGCGGACGTCTATCACGCCGGCCGGCTCAAGAAGGAGCGGCAGGCGGTGCACGAGGGTTTCCTCGACGGGTCGATCGACGTCGTCGTCGCGACCACCGCCTTCGGGATGGGCATCGACAAGCCGGATGTACGCTTCGTCCTCCACGCCGACATCCCGGATTCCCTCGACAGCTACTACCAGGAGATCGGCCGCGGAGGACGCGACGGGCTCCCCTCGAAGGCCGTCCTGCACTACCGACCGGAGGATCTGTCGCTCCGTCGGTTCTTCGCGGCGAAGTCCGTCAACCGTACGCAGCTGAGGGAGCTGTTCGCCCTCCTCTGTGCGCAGGGCAAGCCAGTGAAGACGAAGAAGCTGAAGGAGCTCTCCGGCCTCCCGCCCCGGAAACTGGCGGGCCTCCTGAACCTGCTCGAGGCCGCCGGCGCGGTCACGGACGGCGTCAAGGGGTACCGGGCGCGGAAGATGTCCACCGCTGACGCCGTCGAGGCGGCGGTCACGCAGGCGGAGAACCGTGAGCGCATCGACCGGTCGCGCGTCGAGATGGCGCGCCGCTACGCGGAGACGCGGGGCTGCCGGCGTCAGTTCCTGCTCTCCTACTTCGGGGAGGAACTGCCGGAGGCCTGCGGCAACTGCGACACCTGCTCCCGGCAGGAGTCGGCCGGAACCCTCGCGGAGCAGCCCGGCGACGCGGTACCGGAAGCGCACGTGCCCTTCGACGTCGACACCGTCGTGGAGCACCCCGAATGGGGGCGCGGGACGGTCATGGGATACGAGGACGGCATCATCACGGTGCTGTTCGACTCCGTGGGCTACAAGACCCTCTCCACCGAACTCGTCGAGGAGAAACAGCTGCTCACCGCCGTGCCGTCCGCCGGCTGAGGCGGACGGCACGACACCGGGCATGTGCTCGATGCGTCGGGCTGCGCGGGTTGACGGCGGCCCGGAGGGTGTCGCAGGCTCAGCGCGGCATGGCAGGGTTGGTCGGGTCGCCGTGCGACGGCGGATTGATGGGCGGGCCCGACGTCGCGGGCATCACGGGCGACCCGCCGGCCGTACTGCCGACCTCCGGCATCGAGGTGGCGGCGCCCTCGGACAGTTCGGCGCCACCCTGTACGGCCTCGAGCCTGTGCTGCAGCACGAGCTTCACGGGCAGGCGGTCGCCATGAGCCTCCTCGTAGTCGAGGAGTGCCTGCAGGCCGCTCTCATCGAGGCCCGTGATGCGCGTCGGCAGTGTTCCGAGCGGGATGTGGTCGTAGTCGGGCAGCGGCAATGCATCGTGGCCTGATCCGGTCATGTCGACTCCTGGGCTCGTTGGAAAGGGTGCTTAGTAATTCAACCCTAGACACGCGGATCGCCGCGGGGCAAGCAGGTCGTGGACGGTGCCGGCCACTGGTCGCGGATGCCGGCAGGTGCCCCCGCACCCCGCTCGGGAGCCGCCCCGCAACCGTAAGACCCGGCCCGTATGCCGTTGGACGACGTATGGATCCTGATAGCGTTGGTCCGACCGCATTTGCCCTGCTGCCGAGGCTGGAACCGTGACATCACCGATGGAAGAACTGACGTTCGTCTTCGCGCGGCTCAAGGGCCTGCTCCTGACGGAACAGACGGCGTCGCGTGCGGTCGAGGACCTCGCCGAAGCCATCAAGAAGTCGGTCCCCGGCTCGCTCGGAGCGGGCGTCTCCCTCCTCGACCCGCAGGGCCGACGGCGCAGCACCGGATTCACCGACCAGGTCGTCGCCGAAGCCGATGCGCTGCAGTACGAACTCGGTCAGGGCCCGTGCCTCACCGCCTGGGCCGCGGAGGTCACGGTGCAGATCGACGACATCCACGAGGACGAGCGCTGGCCCCTGTGGCGGGATGCCGTCAGTCACCTCCCGCTGCGCTCCACCCTCAGCACCCCGCTGATCTACGACGGCAGGAGCATCGGCGCGCTCAAGGTCTACTCGCCGCTCCCGTCTGCGTTCTCCCCGCAGGACCGCAAGCAGCTCGAGCTCCTCGCGTCCCCGGCGGCGACACTGCTCGGCAACGTCCAGGCGGACAGCTCGGCGGCGGCGGCGAGCCGGGCACTGCGGGACGCCATCGCGACCCGTGACCTCGTCTCCACCGCGCGGGGCATCCTCATGGAACGGCACGCGATCGACAACGACGCCGCGATGCGCAGGATGCTCTCGCAGGCGTCGTCCACGAGAGTGGACCTGCGGGCGGTAGCCCTCTCCGTGATCGACGGCACCGCCGGCAGCCCCCGCTAAGGCACAGCAGGTGGAGAACCATCCGGACCACGAATACCAGCGCATCCACCTCCTTCGAGCGATCCGCGCAGCGCAGATCGACCCGGGCGAGTTGTGGCTGCACTACTTCGGGCTGGCCGGCGACGCCGGGGAGTACGAGGTGGAGGCCTACCTCCACGGATCCTTCACCCTCCCTCCCCTGCAGCGCGACCTCCTCGCGCATGCCGCGAACGAGCTGATCGACCGCCTGCCCGCGCCGCCCCGGGCCCCGTACAGCACGGACCTCGTCCCCGGTACCGGGGACGGCGACGGGGACGGGGACGCGGCACCGGAAGCGCCGTGGGCCCCGGACCCGGCCGGCCCGACCGGTCGTCCGCTGGACTGGCTCCTCGACACGACGACCACGGACGCGCCCGCGGACGGCACCCGTCCCGACGGCACATTGGCCGATGGTCCTCGCCCGGAGGACACCGGGCCGGACGCTTCCTGAGCGGCGCGGTGAGCCACCTAGGATGAAGAGGGTGAGCCCGTTCAGTGTCGACCTCCTGCGCCGCCGTCCCGATGTGGAGGCACCGGAACTGGTTGCCGTCGATGCCGCCGACCGTCTGCTCCTCGACACGGCCGCGGACCGTCTCCGTGCGGGGGGCGGCATCGCGACCGTCAACGATGCCTACGGCGCCCTCACGCTCGGCGCGGCGCAGGCGTCCGGGGTTGCCGTCCGCGCGTTCCAGGACGGCGTGGTGCACGAACGGGCCCTGGCCCTGAACGCGGCGGACCTGGGGCTGCAGGGTACCTACCGGTCCTTCCCGCTCACTGCCGCCCTGCTGGACGGCGTCACCACCGTGCTCCTGCGGCTGCCCCGATCCCTCGACGAGCTGGACGAGATCGCCGGGGCCATCGCACAGTACGCCCCACCCGATGTTCAGGTCCTCGCCGCGGGTCGGGTCAAGCACATGTCACTCTCCATGAACGCTGTGCTCGCCCGCCATTTCACGGCCGTCTCCGCGGGGCTCGCCCGCCAGAAGTCACGGGTCCTCGTCGCGTCGGGGCCGCGCCCCGGAGCCGCGTCCCCCTTCCCCCGGAGCGCGAGGTACGACGTCGGCCTCGGCGCGCCGCTGGAGCTCCGCGCCTACGGGGCGACCTTCGGCGGCGCCGCCCTCGACCCCGGGACGCAGCTGCTGCTCCCCCACCTGCGTGGCCTGACGGATCCACTGTCCGGACCGTCCCGGCCGGCGGAGGTCATCGACCTGGGGTGCGGGAACGGCGCGATCACGGCCTTCCTCGCCCTGAACGACGCCCACCTGACCGTCCATGCCACGGACCAGTCGGCGTCGGCGACCGCCTCCACGCTCGCCACGGCGGAGGCGAACGGCGTGGCGGACCAGGTGAGGGTGAGCAGGGACGACGCCCTGTCGGCGGTACCGGATGCCTCGGCGGGCGTGATCGTCCTGAATCCGCCGTTCCACATCGGCAGCACCGTCCACGCGGGCATCGCGCACCGGCTGTTCGGCGCCTGCGACCGCGTGCTGGCCCCGGGAGGCGAACTCTGGACGGTGTGGAACAGCCACCTCCGCTACCGGCCCGTCCTCGAGCGTCTCGTCGGCCCCACCCGCCAGCTCGACCGCTCCCCGCGTTTCACCGTCGCGGTGTCGACGCGCCGCTGACGCCGCGGCAACGGCAGGGCCACCGAAAACGCAAGGAGGGCCCCCGCCGACCGGCGGAGACCCTCCCTGTGCTGTGCGTCAGCGGACCGCTGACGCGCGGTGCTTACGCTCCGGTCAGCTTCTCGCGCAGTGCGGCGAGAGCCTCGTCGGAAGCGAGCGTACCCGAACCGGAGTCCGTGACGACGGGCTCGGACGAGTAGCTCGTCGAGTTCGACTCGACGGGCTCGTTCGCTGCGGCGGCGTCGTCGGACGCGTGCTGCACGACCTGCTTCTTGTGCGACTCCCAGCGGGACTGTGCCTCGGCGTACTGGGCCTCCCAGGCGGCGCGCTGCGTTTCGTAGCCCTCGAGCCATTCGTTCGACTCGGGGTCGAAGCCCTCGGGGTACTTGTAGTTGCCCTCTTCGTCGTACTCGGCGGCCATGCCGTAGAGCGCGGGGTCGAACTCGGTGCTGTCCGCGTCGACGCCCTCGTTGGCCTGCTTGAGGCTGAGGGAGATGCGGCGGCGCTCGAGGTCGATGTCGATGACCTTGACGAAGAGCTCGTCACCCACGGAGACGACCTGCTCGGCCAGTTCCACGTGGCGGACGGCCAGCTCCGAGATGTGCACGAGGCCCTCGATGCCGTCCTCGACGCGGACGAACGCGCCGAAGGGAACGAGCTTGGTGACCTTGCCCGGGACGACCTGGCCCAGGGCGTGCGTGCGGGCGAAGGTCTGCCAGGGATCTTCCTGCGTGGCCTTCAGCGAGAGGGAGACGCGCTCGCGGTCGAGATCGACCTCGAGGACCTCCACGGTGACTTCCTGACCGACCTCGACGACCTCGGAGGGGTGGTCGATGTGCTTCCAGGAGAGCTCGGAGACGTGCACGAGACCGTCGACGCCGCCGAGGTCCACGAACGCACCGAAGTTGACGATCGAGGAGACGACGCCCGGACGGACCTGGCCCTTCTCGAGCTTGTTGAGGAACGTGGAGCGCACCTCGGACTGCGTCTGCTCGAGCCACGCACGACGCGACAGCACGACGTTGTTGCGGTTCTTGTCGAGCTCGATGATCTTCGCTTCGATCTGCTGGCCGATGTACGGAGCCAGGTCGCGGACGCGACGCATCTCGACGAGGGACGCGGGCAGGAAGCCGCGCAGGCCGATGTCGAGGATGAGGCCACCCTTGACGACCTCGATGACGGTGCCGGTGACGACGCCGTCCTCTTCCTTGACCTTCTCGATGTCGCCCCAGGCACGCTCGTACTGAGCGCGCTTCTTGGAGAGGATCAGTCGGCCTTCTTTGTCTTCCTTGGTGAGCACCAGAGCCTCGACCTGATCGCCCACGGAGACGACGTCCCCGGGATCGACGTCGTGCTTGATGGACAGCTCGCGGGAAGGAATGACACCCTCGGTCTTGTAACCGATGTCGAGCAGGACCTCGTCGCGGTCGACCTTGACGACCGTACCCTCGACGAGATCTCCGTCGTTGAAGTACTTGATGGTGGCGTCGATCGCTGCGAGGAAGTCCTCAGCGGTGCCGATGTCGTTGATGGCGACGACGGGGGCACCTTGCTTCTCGGTGGTGGTGATGGTCATGTAGTTGGGGCTCCGTTGTGGATGATGACTTGCTCCGGTCATGGCGGACCCCGCGATTCCGGCTGCGCCGGGAGCGGGTTCCGATGTCCGGATGTGGACGAAATGGAAAGAACCTCGAAAGATTCAGGAGGAGTGGCGCACCCCGCGGGCGCCCGATCTTCATCGGGACCTGCCAGAGCGCACTACGCGCCTGATTAGTCTAGCCGCGGGCTCCAACACCGTCAAAGCAGCGCAGAGGCGCCGGATGGCACGCGGAACGCGCCCTCACCCGCGGCTCGGCGCCTAGAAGTGGGTGATGCAGTAGGGCTGCTGAGCCCGCCCGAAGAGGGAGTCGAGCAGGCTCACGGCGTCGTCGGCGTGGGCCGTCAGACCGCAGGCGTCCGCCAGCGTGGAGGCGCCCACTCCCCCGAGGTACAGCGAGCCGAGCGCGTTGGCCGTCAGGGTGGCGTCCGGGGCCGCGGCCGTGTCGACGGGTTCGACCTGCGCCGCGCCGTCGACGACGGTCAGCACGTAGGAGCCGTCGACGAGCCCGTGCTCGTCCACCACCTCCAGCACGAGCCGGCCGCTGCCCCGGTACGAGCGCTTCCCGAGCGCGGCCGGCACGTCGAGCAGCCGGACCCAGAGCACGTCGTCGGTGCCCTTGACCTGGTAGCAGCGCCGGTCCCGCAGCGCCCAGGGCAGGGCGTCGTCGAGCCGCGCACCGTCCCAGGTGATGCGCTCCACGAGGTCCAGGGACCCGAGGTAGCGCCACAGCTCGAGGTAGGCCGACGGCGTGGAGGCCACGAGGTCCACGATCTTCATCGTCGGGGGCTCCGAGTCCCAGCCGGCGAACCGGTAGCTGACGAACCCGGCGGGCTCCCCGGCGTCGTCGTAGTGCACGGCCATCCGCACGGCGCGGTCCTCGACGGGTCGCTCGCGGCCCCAGGCGCCCGAGGCGCGGCGCGGGTAGGCGTACTGCCGGCCCACGGAGCCGAACGTCGCTGCCTGGAAGCCCGCGAAGATCCTCTCGGCCAGGCCGATGGCGTGCTCGCGGGCCACGAGCGTCGTCGTGCCGATCCTCGGCGCCGTCACCTCGAAGCGTTCGCGCACGTCCACCTCGATGCTCTGGGTGAAGGTCGCGCAGCCGAATCCGAAGCGCCCGTAGATCGTGGCCTCCGAGGCCGTCAGGATCGCCAGCGCCAGACCCCGCTCCTTCGCCTCGCGCAGGTCCCGCATCATCAGGGAGCGGAGGATGCCGTTGCGCCGGTGGCTGGTGCGGACCGTGACAGCGGTGATCTGGTGCGCGTCGAGCTGCGCGGCTCCGACGTTGAGGGCGTGGACCATGGTGCCGTAGGTGGCCACCGGCTGGTCCGCACCGAGCGCTTCGGCGGGCTGGGCCCGGTCGTGGACGCCCCAGAGCACGCGCCGGTCGGCCTGGTATGCAGCGAGGTAGAGGGGGACGTCCTCGGGGTCGAAGGTCCCCTCGTGGAAGCCGATCCCCTCGGCGTCGAGCCACTTGGCGAAGCGCCCGTCCGGTGTGGCGTCCTCGTCGGGGCCGAGGGTGAAGGTTTCGGTCTGCAGGTCGGGTGCGTAGTGGCTCACACCTCACCACCCTAGCGGGGGCGATCCTGCCCGACCACCTGCCCCGGGCGGCCCGGCAGGCCCGGGCAGCTGGTCGGGTCGCCTAGTGCGCGGCCTCGTGCCAGGTGGCGCCGGTTCCGACCGAGACGTCGAGCGGCACGGTGAGGTCGGCGGCGCTGCCCATCTGTTCGCGGACCAGCGCCTCGACCTCCTCGGCCTCGCCCTGGGCGATCTCGAGGACCAGTTCGTCGTGCACCTGCAGCAGCATGCGCGAGGCCAGCCCCCGCGTGGTCAGGGCGTCGTCGACGCCGAGCATGGCCTTCTTGATGATGTCGGCGGCTGATCCCTGGATGGGCGCGTTGAGCGCCGCGCGCTCCGCCATCTCCCTCAGCTGGCGGTTGTCGCTGGAGAGATCGGGCAGGTAGCGGCGCCGTCCCTCGATCGTCGAGGTGAAGCCGTCCTTGCGGGCCTGCTCCACGATGCCGCGCAGGTAGTCGCGCACCGCGCCGAACCGCTCGAAGTAGTCGCGCATCAGGGTGCGCGCCTCGTCGACGGAGATGTTCAGCTGCTTGGAGAGCCCGAACGAGCTCAGTCCGTAGACGAGACCGTAGGACATGGCCTTCACCTTCGAGCGCATGGCGCTGGTCACCTGCTCGGGCGCGACCCCGAAGATGTGCGAGCCCACGAACCGGTGCAGGTCCTCGCCCTCCTGGAAGGCGGAGATGAGCCCTTCGTCGCCGGAGAGGTGCGCCATGATGCGCATCTCGATCTGCGAGTAGTCGGCCGTCATGAGGCTCTCGAACGCCTGGCCGTCGCGGCCCTGGCCGACGACGAACACCTCGCGGATGCGCCGCCCCTCGTCGGAGCGGACGGGGATGTTCTGCAGGTTCGGGTTGGTCGAGGACAGGCGCCCGGTCGCCGCGATGGTCTGCAGGTAGGTCGTGTGGATGCGACCGTCGTCGCCCGCGGCCTTCCGAAGGCCCTCCACGGTCTGGCGCAGCTTGGTGGCGTCGCGGTACGCGAGGAGCTGCTCGAGGAACGGGTGGCCCGTCTTGGTGATCAGGTCGGTGAGGGCGTCCGCGTCGGTGGAGTAGCCCGTCTTGATCTTCTTGGTCCTCGGCAGTTCGAGCTCGTCGAACAGGACCGTCTGCAGCTGCTTGGGCGAGCCGAGGTTGATCTCCTTGCCGATGATCCGGAACGCTTCGGAGCCGGCGGCGCTGATGGTCTTCGAGAAGTCGTCGTACAGCCGGTCGAGTCCGTCGAGGTCGACGGCCACACCCGTGAGCTCCATGCGGGCGAGCACCTCGGCGAGCGGCAGTTCGAGCCCGCCGAGCAGTTGGTTGGCACCCTTCTCGACGAGCTGGCCGGCGAAGTGCTCGCTGAGGCGCAGTGCGGCGTAGGCGGCGACGACGGCGGGTGATGCGACGTCGTTCCCGCCGAGGTCCAGTGCCTGCTGCCCGGAGGAGTCGTTCGCCGAGGCTGTGATGGACAGGCGCAGGTGGTACTGCGCGAGGTCGGCGAGGTCGTAGCTGCGGCGGTCGGGCTGGATGAGATACCCGGAGATCGCGGTGTCGTCCACCTCGCCGGCCAGGTGGAACCCGCGGGCGGACAGGAGCTTGAACACGGTTTTGAAGTCGTGGACGATCTTCGGGGCGTCGGTGGCGGACAGCCAGTCCCCGAGGACCTTCTCGGCCGCCGCGTCGAGCGGCTCGAGCGGGATGAACGCGGCATGAAGTCCGGTGACGACCGCGATGCCGACGACGTCAGGGGTGCCGCCCGTCGTCTCGGTCGCCAGGGCCACGGACGCCTGCGCCTGATTGGTCGAGCGGAACCACTGCGTGAGCGCCTCGGCGTCCTCGAGCAGCACGTGAGCGGGCGCGCTCTGCTCGTCGCCCTCGTCCTCGGTCTCCTCCTCGCCGAACAGGTCGAAGAGGCGCTTGCGGAGCGTGTTGAACTGCAGCGAGTCGAAGAGATCCTCCACGGCCGGGCGGTCCGGGTGCTGCGACACCATGGCGTCGAGGTCCACCGGCAGCTCGAGGTCGGTCAGGAGGCGGTTGAGGCGCCTGTTCCGCTTGACGTCGTCGATGTTGGCGCGCAGCGAGTCTCCGACTTTCCCCCCGATCTTGTCGAGGTTCTCGAGGATGCCCTCGAGCCCGCCGTACTGCTTGATCCACTTGGCGGCGGTCTTCGGCCCGACGCCGGGCACGCCGGGGAGGTTGTCGGCGCTCTCGCCCACGAGCGCGGCGAGGTCGGAGTACTGGTGGGGCGGCACGAAGTACTTCTCCTCGATGGCCTGGGCGTCCATCTGCGGGATGTTGGTCACGCCCTGCTTCGGGTACAGCACCGTCACGCGGTCGTTGACGAGCTGGAAGGCGTCGCGGTCCCCGCTCACAACCTGCACGTCCCAGTCCGCCTCGGCCGCCTGGTGGGCGAGGGTCGCCAGGATGTCGTCCGCCTCGTAGCCGTCGAGGGAGATGGTGGGGATCCGCATGGCCTCCATGACCTTGATGATCAGGTCCACCTGCCCGTGGAACTCCTCGGGCGTCTTGTTGCGGCCACCCTTGTACTCGGTGTACTCCTCCGAGCGGAAGGTCGGGGTGTCGAGGTCGAACGCCACGGCGACGTGGCTCGGCTTCTGGTCCTTGATGAGGTTGATGAGCATCGCCGTGAACCCGTAGACGGCGTTGGTGTGCTGGCCGGTGTCGGTCGAGAAGTTCTCGGCGGGCAGGGCGTAGAAGGCCCGGAAGGCCATGGAGTGACCGTCGATGACGAGGAGCCGGTTGCGTGAACCGTCGCTGCGGCGGGCCGGCACCGCCGGCGTCGACGGCGTCTCCAGCGGTGTCTCCGGAGGGGTATCGACGGTCAGGGTGGCGGGTTTGGCTGTTTGACTCACAGGTGCCAGCCTAGTTCCCATGACAGACAACCGCACCCGGACCGACGCCCCCTCCACACCTTCCGAGGACCGGCTGGCCGAACTGGTCGCCGCCGGGGTCCCCGCCGAGATGCACGGGTGGCTGGGGCGCTACGGGGTGGGCGCGCTCACCGTCAAGATGGGCATCGTCTTCACCGAGATGAGCGCGGAGCGGGTGGTCGCGACGATGCCGGTCGAGGGCAACCAGCAGGTCGCCGGCATCCTCCACGGCGGCGCGCACGTCGTGCTGGCGGAGACCCTCGGCTCCTTCGCGGCAGGGCTCCACGCGGGCCCCGGGCGGCAGGCCGTGGGGATCGAGGTGGGCGCCACCCACCATCGCAGTGCGGACTCCGGCCTCGTGACCGGCACCGCCACGGCCATCCACCTCGGCCGGACCCTCACGACCCACGAAGTGGTGATGACGGACGACCAGGGCCGCAGGCTCTCGACGGCCCGCATCACGAACATGATCCGCGACGTCCGCGGCTGATCCCGGCAGGGGCGGCGCGGGACAGCGGCGAACGGACGGGGCACGGGGGCCGCGATTGCAAGCACTGCCGTGCCCTGAGCGTCCGGTTGCCCCACTCCCGCGCCCTGCCTACCGTGGGAAAGGACGCCGGAACCGGCGCCCGACGGATCGAGCACCTCGGAACGGACCCATGGCTGACAAGAAGCTGAAGACCATCGCCGCTCTCCTCGCCGCCGGCAGCCTCTTCCTCGGCGGCTGCGACCTCGGCAACCAGGACAGCGACAACTCCGGCACCGACACCGGGAACTACGACGACAACAACGGCATCGACACCGATCTCGACGACGACGCCCGCGGGGACGACGACTAGTGGCCGGGCGCGGGCCCGCCCTGGCGCGGGCAGCACTGCGCGGAGCGGCGGTCGGTCTTCTCGGCACGGCTGCCATGACCGCGGGCGAGCTCGTGGAGCAGCGCCTCACGCACCGCCCCGACTCGCACATCCCCGGGCGGACGCTGCGCAGTCTGTTCGGCCGGCCCACCAGCAATACCGCGCTCTACCCGGGCTGGAACCATGCCATGCACTGGCTGACCGGCGCCACCCTCGGGGCGCTCAGGGGCGTCTGGTCCGTGACGGGCATCAGAGGGCCGTCCGCCACCGCGGCCCATGCGGTCGTGCGCCTCGCATTCGACCAGACGCTCGAGAACGCGACGGGAGCAGGAGCTGCCCCGCGCCTGTGGCCCTTCGGCGAGAAGGTGGTGGACTACCTGCACAAGGGCGTCTACGCGCTGGTCACGGGCCTGGTGTCCGACGCGGTCATCGCGCCGGAGTTGGAGACCGACGCGGGCGCGCACTCGCACTGAACGGGTCGGCGCGTCAGGCGTCGGCCGTCCTCGTGCCTTCCTGGATGTGCCGGCGAAGGTCGGCGGGCCGGAAGGGTTTGCGCAGGTAGCGGTCCGCTCCGGCGTCGAGCCCGCGCTTCTCGTCCGACGGGTCCGCACGCGCCGTCAGCATGACGATGAAGGTGGTGGAGAAGCGGCGGATCCTCTCGGCCACCTCGAAGCCGTCGATGTCCGGCAGTCCCACATCGAGGGTGACCACGTCCGGCATCAGGCGCCGGACCATCTCCACGCCGGCGAGCCCCGCGGGCGCCGTGTGGACGCGGAACCCCGTTCCGGTCAGCACGGTGTGCAGCAGGTCGCGGACGTCGTCGTCGTCCTCGATGACGACCGCGGTGCGGGAGTGCTCGGTGCTCAGCATGGGGCCAAGTTTACTCCGGCGCACGCCGCGTCAGCGGCCGGGGAGGCACCTAGGACTCGGGACGGACGGTCGCCTCCACCGGCTCTCCGCCGCCTGCCGGCTGCACGGTCACGGTGCGCACGATGTCCGGTACCTCGGGGAACCCGCCGATCATGAGGAGCTCGCTGGTCTGACCCGGCAGCGCTCCTCCGCTGTACTGCTCGACGAGCCCCACGACGTCGGGCGAGGACTCCCCGCCGTTCGCCGCCGCACCCCACTCTTCGATCACGGTGGACGCAGGCCTGAGCTCGAGGTCCTGGCCCTCCGGGGTGGACACCGTGATCGTCTCGAGGTCGAGCGTCGGACCGCCCTCAGGGTTCTGCACCGTGACGAGCGCGTAGGTCACCGCCTCCTCGCCCAGCTGGGTCCGCAGGCCCTCGACCTCCTCGGGCGCCTCGGCGGGCAGCACGATCTCGCCCTTCGCGGCGTCGAGGAGGAACGCGAAGGTACCGCTGTCGGCGTCGGCGAGGCCCTCGACCGAGGGGGCGTCCGACGGCGCCGCGGCCTGCTCCGTGGCGGTCTCGGCGGGGTTCGGCGTGGGTCCGGCGGGTTCGGGGCCAGTGGCGGGGTTGCCGCCGCAGCCCGTCACGAGGAGCACCAGGACGGTGGCTGACAGCACGCTCTTCTTCATGGGTCTCCCAGTGGCCGGGCGCGGGGCCGGCGCGGAGTCAGGCCCGGCTCCTGCCGGGCGCGGCAACGGTCCTTCCTGTTCTACCAAAGCAGGACGGCGCCCCGCAGGGCGGCCCGGTCCGGGGCGGAGCGTTGACAGCGGGCAGGACAGCAGGAATCAGGCGCGGTTGCGTGCGCGGCTCGGTTGCACCCTCATCGGCTCGCCGGGCATCTTGGGGAAGTCCGGCGGGAAGGGCAGCTCGCCGAGGCCGTTCTCCACGTCCCGGTCCCACCAGGCGCGCAGCACGTCGATGCTGCCGGGCTCGGCGTGGAGATGCTCCCACGGATCGCCGAGGCTGCGCAGCCGCTCGGGCACGGTGGCGATGGTGAGGGCGGCGGGGTCGACGCCGTCCAGTTCGTCCCAGGTGACGGGGCAGGACACGGGCGCGTGCGGCAGGGCCCGCGGGCTGTAGGCGCCGGCCATGGTGCGGTCCCGGTTGGCCTGGTTGTAGTCCACGAAGATGCGCGCTCCGCGCTCCTCCTTCCACCACGCCGTCGTCACGGCCTCCGGCATGCGGCGCTCGAGCTCCCGCGCCGCGGCGATGACGGCGCGCCGTACTTCGAGGAACTCGTGGGCCGGCTCGATGGGCGCGAACACGTGGAGGCCGCGGTTGCCCGAGGTCTTCACGAAGCCCACCAATCCGGCCTCACCGAGCACCGCACGGAGCTCGTGGGCGGCGGCGACGACGTCCGCGAAGGTGGTGCCGGGCTGCGGGTCGAGGTCGATGCGCAGCTCGTCGGGCAGATCGGGGGCGCCCGCCCGGGATGCCCAGGGGTGGAAGACGACGGTGTTCATCTGGATCGCCCATACGGCCGCGGCGGGTTCGTCCAGCACCAATTGGGGGTGCTGGCGGCCGCTGGGATAGGTGACCGTCACGCTGCGGACGTAGTCGGGCGCACCCTTGGGCGGGTTCTTGCTGAAGAAGTGCTCGCCGTCCACGTCCCCGCCGAAGCGCTGCAGAGAGACAGGCCGGTCCCCGTTGGCGGTCAGGAACGCCGGCGCGACGTCGAGGAGGTACCGCGCGAGGTCGAGCTTCGTCAGGCCCGCCCGGGGCCAGAGCAGGCGGGACGGACTGGAGAGGCGGACCGCCCGCGGTCCGTCCGGTGAATCGACGTCGAGGATCATCGCTTCGCTGGCCATGGGCCCAATGTACCCCGGGTGTGCGGAGCCGCGACGGGACGGCGGTTGCGCATCTGTAGCGGGTGTCGGGAGTGCGGACTCGCCGCGCCGCGAGCTTGCCGGGCCTTGAAGGCGACGACTTGAATCATGGTCGGTTCAAGAGGGGGTGCTGTCGACGGAGGGCCTTCTGGTGTGACACGAAGCGCTCATGCCGCACGCGTGAAACTGCCGGTCCAGCTCGCACCCCCGAAGCACCCGAGGTGACTTCGGCGCCAGGCCTTCAAGCGCCCTGACCGCCGCACGCTGCTTGTCATTGGTCCATGCGTACCGCTCGTGCCATCCCTCCGCAGAGAGTATTCCGATGGCAGACCGAGTGAATTTGTATCTCTCGCGAGCCTCATCAAGAGTTGCCGGTGGGTCCTTTTTTTCACGTTCCTCGTCCGTCGTCTGGTCCCAGGGAGACGCCACCCTGTAGCCTCGGCGCTCGCAGTACAGGCTCGACATGAGGGCGCTGAAGATCAGCGCGAATACGACGCCCGCTGCACTGGTCGCCGTCCACAGGACAGCGATAGTGCCGCCGTCGAGCCGGACCGTCGAGGTGCGACCATCGACCTCCGGAGCAAATGCCAGAGCCCCTGCCGCTACGACGGGCTGGGCGACCGCAACGGCTGCCAAACCGCGCAGACGAGCAACCATACGGGCCGCGACGCCGGTAAAGGACGAATGCGCAATAATTGCGCCCACTGCCGCGGCCGTCGTGATGAGCAGTGCAATGATGTTGGTGACCTGCCCCGTCGACCACGACACGTCAGCAGCCGTCGCCTGCAAGGAGAGCGCGAGCAACACCGCCGTGACAAAGCCGCAGGAAAAGACGGCGTTGGTAAGCCAGCCCTTCGAGGTGACCCTGAAATCGACCTGCGCCTGGCACAGCGAACCATTGGGGACCTCGACCGCGTGAAGGCCCACGGTCGCCGTGTGCCCTTTGACGCAGTCATTGGTGTGGAGAGGGTCGCCATCGTTTAGTCGATCCGCCAGCAGGCGCGCCCGGACGACTTCTACTCCCTCCGGAGCGGTCAGCTCGAGATGATAGCTTGCTGCGTGCTCGGCCCCCGGCACCTGAAGACGGATCCTGGTGGCCCATAACCCCAAGGCTGAGGGAAAGCCCATCCATAGTTTTCGCCCCGCCTGTTGAAACAACCATTTGGGGAAGGATCTATTGCCTACGGCGGGTCGGTCGTCGTGCGCATACAGCGTCACCGAGTGGTCCTCGTCGTCGGCTTCCAAGCTGGGCGTCATCCGCGTCCAACCCGTGGGTTCGCTGAACTCGAGGTTTATCAGCCGGTGCCGTTTTTCCGCGGGAAGGAAGACATACAGGGAAAAGTTCCGCCGGATGAGGTGGACGACAGCCCGGACGAGAAAACTGTCAGCCAGGCGCTTCAGGTCGAGAGGGACTTCAACCTTCGCAGCGTCTTTCTTACCCTCGAACAGCGCCATGGCATCCTTCGTCTGCTGGCGCGAGCCTGCTACGAGGTTGCGGATGAAGGCGCGGACCTCCTCCCGCTCCGGAAGCTCGGCGGCGACGGTTGCCGTGGCGGCCAGGAGGATCGACTCATCGAGTTGCTGCGTCAGGCGGATCCCCGGCGTCGGAAGGACGCGGCCGTCCTCGTCCGTGATCCGCATGTTGACCAGTGTGCGCCTGCGCATGAGCGATAGGGGAACGAGCCAGAACCGGTCGCCCATCTTGTCGACGACGAGCGGTGCGTACTCCGGCACGTTGAAATCCACGGTGAGTTTCCGTGTCACATTACGATCTTGATCGAAGCTGACCTTCTCCACGCGCCGGACCACCCACCGGCTGAACTGCAGTTCGGCCAGGAGCAGTCGCCGGCCGAGTTCGCCACAAAAAGGCTCCGGCAATCCGTCCCCGTTGTCGACGCGATCCTTGCTGGCGGTAAGCGCCTGATCCGTGGGGTCGAGGGCCCACTCGAAGTCGGCAGGGGTCCACCGCCGCCACCCATTCGGGCCCCATCCGTTCATCGTGAAGACCTCCATCGCCATGCGTAGTGATGCCCACTCGTGACGCCTCGCCACTTCGCACGATAACGAAGGACCGTTACAGCACCGTTACCCCTTCCATCGAAAGCCAGGCGGCAGTGACCGGGCGGTGCCTCGGCCTTGAGCGACGGCTGCCATGGAGAACGATCCGGCCCTCCTCGCGATCGCTGACATCGGGCGCGCGCACCTACCGTCCTTCCCCACAATGCATGCCCCTCGGCGGGAGTGGAAGCAAGCAGGGTCCAGCAACCCTGTAGGACGACTGTCCGGACCAATTACACGATCGGAGCCTTGACAGCGCACCGGTAGGTGCGGAGAGTCGTTGCAAGATCTGTCCCAACTCTTCAGGCACATGCTGGATTGGGGGGTACCCATGGGCAAGGATGACCGTGGCTACTTCGAACTGACCCTTCTGAAGTCGTGGCAGCTACGTCGGGGTTCCGATGTCGTGCCCGTCGCGGGCCGCCAACAAAGACTCGTGGCAGCACTGGCCCTCAACGGTCCCTGCCCACGGGGTTATCTGGTCGGTTTGTTATGGCCCGAATGCCGTGAGTCCAAGGCCCTCGAAAGCCTTCGCGTCAGCGTGCACATCCTCTCGCGGCAGGCCCCCGGCCTGTTGGTCAATGGCGGCCCCGTTCTCTCGCTCAGCGAACTCGTGGACGTCGACCTTCATAGGGTCAGAGCCCGGATCCGCGATCTCGGCCGAGCAACAACCGGCGAAAAGGGCTCCTCGCCCTTGCAGGACTTGCGGGACGCCGACCTGCTCCCAGGCTGGTACGACGACTGGGTGCTGTTCGAACAGGCCAGGTTGCGCAGGGACCGGCTGCAGGCATTTCACCTGATCGCCCGCGAGTCGTTGGCGCGGGACGATCTCCGGAGTGCCCTACAGGCTTCCGAAGCCGCCGTGGAACTGGATCCTCTGTACGAAACGGCCGTGAGGCTCCTCATCCAGACCGAGCGCCGGCAGGGCAACAATGCTGCCGCTCTCCGTGCGTTCGGGGAATACGAATCAAGGCTCAGGAAGGACACGGGCCTTATGCCTTCTGAGGAGATGCGGTGCCTCATCACCAATCTCCGGACCGCCTAGGAAGCCGCCGACGCACACTGCTTCGAACCCGGCGGGATCGGCTCGGAGGACACGGCGGCGTTTACCGGCCGGGAGCTGATTCAGGAATCCCTGGCACGGTGCAGACCAAAATTCCGTCGGGAGGAGCAGTCCGGACGCCCAGCACCGAACTTTGCTGGATACGGCATGCAGCCGCCGGCGTGAAGATTCCTGCCCTGTCTCCCTAGGATCATGATCACGTTTCAGATCGCCGCGCTCCCCCGACCTGTGGTCTGCCAGGTTCCCGCAATCGCCTTCGAACATCGGGAGCAGATGTAGTCACGACACCTCGCTGTCGAGGGACGCTCAGGCGAGGTGGTCCCCATCGCCGTGGCCGGGGTCTGCGACGGTGCGGCGGAACAGAACCGGCCATGATGTGTCGGCCAAGACCGAGCCGAGTTTCGTGCCGATGCAGAGACTGACGAAGACGATCGATGCTGAGGTAAGTGACTCCGCGTCGAAGGTCGCAAGAGCGACCAATCCGATGGTGCCAGGCACGAGGAGCAGGAACGCAGGCTGGAAAGTGATCGTGGCGGGCACTGCGAACGTCATCCGCTCGAGCAGCCGCGCCGCAACGAACAGGGCGGCTGCGGTGATTCCTGTAGCAACCGGGGACCCAACGACGGGAGTCAGCAGCGCTAGGACGGTATAGGTGGCGAGCATCACCGCGACATTGCCCGCGGTGAGACGCCAACCGGCACCGAAAGCGATACCGACCCCGAGAGCCAACGCGACCACTCCCAGCCATGACAACCAGAGGGGCGGCAGCGCATCCCAACCCTCATTGACGCCCCTCAGCGCGGTCGCTTCCCCGACGAGCGCAGCCGACCCGGAGTCGACACGAAGCCCGGTCAGCGAGCCGCCGGCGAGGATGCCGACGCTCATGAACCCGAGCATGATCAACCCGTAGGCCAGACGCGCTGAACCGGTCACGATATCAGCCGCAGTGAGCTCGAGCAGGGCGTTCGTGATGAGGGCACCGGGCACGAGGATCGCGATCGGAGCGCATACAGCGAACAATGGGACAGGCCCTGTGTCCAGCCACCCGCCGATCGTGCCCACAAGCAGGGTAGACACGAAGGTCGAAAGGAACGGCACGATGGCGGAGGCCGGGCCGAGCCGGTTCCACACGGTCGTGAGAGCACCCACCACACAACCGACCACAGCCGCGACAACGATCGCCCACCAAGGGCAGCGAAAGAGCACGGCAAGCCCGGTCGATACCAGAGCACTCCCCATGGCCCACGCGATTTCGCGATGGGGGAATTGCAGCTTCCGGATCGAGCGGATATGGGCATCAGTCGATTCGAGGGGAATGTTTCGAACGACCAAATCCTGCACAAGCCGGCTCGCTTGCGCGGACTGACGGACAGAGAGTTGGTCGGGCGCAACATTGCCCATGACCACTGACCCTCCACGATCAGCTCGACTGACGAAAACGGCGGACGGCAGCACGGCGAACGACATCGGGGCAAAAGCGCTGTTCGTGGCCCGCACCGACATTAGAGCCGTACGCACATCCGTCACGGAAAGTCCAGCATTCACGAGCAGCACCCCGAGATCGACGAGCCGGCTCTCATCGGAGGGTGCGGAGGTCGGGGAGGTTTCAGGGGACATTGTTCCTCCGCCTGAACGCTTGAAGGGTTGCGATTCTCGTCCTCCGCGACCGACGACACAGTGACCGTCTCACGAACTCTTGTCTATGGCTCTGATGCATGGCACCTCTCCAATTCGAGCCTCGAGTTCCTGCTGGCATCTCGGCGGAGCGGCCGTGGGGGGACGGCGAGGAACCTAGGAAACTGGCCCATACTACCGTCTACAATGTCCGCATGGTTCAGTTTCGGACCAGCATGGTCCCCACCGGTTCCCTGTCACGTGCGACTTCCGTCCGTCTGGCGGGCTGCGAAGAAGATGACACAGCGTCGTTCGTGGGCAACTGGCGCGAAACCAAGGACACCGTAGAACCGTCCCCCGAACCGAAACCTGATGGCAGCGCGGTGAGCACATACGCTTGTAACTGGTCCTCGGGATCGGTTGCTGAACAGGGTCGAACCGTGCACTTCACTGGTCTTGCCTCCATACGGACAGCTCGTCAGGGCATGGCCACCTGGCTCTCGGGATCCCGCACCGCGAAAATTCAGGAGGACGGCCAGCTGGCCGTATACATCCAGGACGGAAGGCAGAGCGGGAAGCTGCAAGGAAGCCGCTAGCCGAAGTTCCGCCGGGGCAATCGAACCAGCTAAGGGGAGGTCGTGTTGGATTCGAACGTTGAGGGTGTCGAACAGTCCGTTTCTACGGGGACATTGCCCGGCTGGGAGCAGGTTGATTCGCTGGTAGTTGAGTCCCATGAGCGGAACCGTACGTGCAAGGACGGCGTCGTGGCAGATTACATTCCGGTTCTTGCGCACGCTGAACCGGAACTCTTCGGCGTCTGCGTGGCGGAAGTGGACGGCGGAGTGCATGCGGCCGGCGATGTCGACGTGGAATTCTCCATCCAGTCCATCTCCAAGGCCTTCGTCTATGCTTTCGTCTGCGAGGAACTCGGGCATGCTGCCGTGGCTGATCTTGTGGGGGTGAACAACACCGGCTTGGCCTTCAACTCGGTGATTGCGATCGAACTCAACGACGGCCACCCCATGAACCCCATGGTCAACGCCGGAGCGCTGGCCACTACTGCCCTCATGCCCGGCACGACGCCTGATGAGCAGTGGGCCGCCATCCACTCGGGACTGTCCGCCTTCGCGGGCCGCGAATTGGCGCTGGATGAGGAGGTCTACCGGTCCGAGGCTGCTACCAATACCCGCAACCGTGCCATTGCCCGGCTCCTGGAAAGCTACGGCAGAATTGATCGCGATCCGCTCGAAGTCGTAGACGTCTACACCAAGCAATGCTCACTGAGGGTCAGCACCCGAGACCTCGCCATCATGGCCGCAACTCTTGCCGATGGCGGGGTCAATACGGTGACTGGGAAGCGGGTGGTCTCAGCGGAAGTATGCCGAGACACCCTTGCGATTCTTGCGGCCAACGGGCTGTACGAGAGGTCGGGCGAGTGGCTGTTCGAGATCGGGCTCCCGGGTAAGTCCGGAGTGTCCGGCGGATTGCTCACGGTGTCACCCGGCAAGGCTGGAATCGGTGCCTTCTCACCCCGGCTTGATCCTGCGGGCAACAGCGTCCGCGGCCAGCAAGCCACGGCCTATCTATCCCGGGTCCTGGGCCTGAACATTTTCGCCTCCCAGGCGTATGCACCGAGCGGAAGGCCCACGGATGTCCACTAGTACGGAGCCCTCCTCCAGCACGGATCAAAAGGCGTCCTGGGTACCCATGATCGGGCTGTTCCTCGCCCAGGTCCTCATGTCCTTCAATGTGGCCGCGCTACCGGTCTCGCTGGGCGGCATGGTCCAGGACTTCAGTGTTCCGCCAACCACTGTCAGTACCGTCATCGTCACATACGGCCTGGTGGTGGCAGCCTTGGTCATGGTGGGCGCCAAGCTCGGGCAACGCATCGGGTGGGTGGTCATCTTCCGGGCCGCGGTTGCGCTTTTCGCCGCTTCGGCATTGATGATGATATTCGCGCCCACCGTTGGTTGGGCGATCGCCGCCCAAGCCTTTGCCGGCGCTTCCGCGGCCATTATCGTTCCGTCGTTGGTGGCCCTGATCGCCGAGAACTACCACGGTTCCCAGCAGGCCACTGCCATCGGTTCACTCGGTTCAGCCCGGGCCATCTCGGGTGTCAGCGCCTTCCTCATCGGTGGCACGCTGGGAACTCTGGTGGGCTGGCGGCCCGTGTTCGGTATTGTGCTGGCGCTTGCTGTGGCGGTGTTCGGATTCAGTTTCAAGCTTCGCTCTGACCGCGGCAGCCCTGATGTGAAGATCGACGTCGTCGCTGCTGCCCTCATAGGTGGCGGTATCGTCCTGCTCACCCTCGGCTTCAACAACCTCAACGCGTGGGGGCCGCTCGCGGCAGCGGAAGGCGCGCCTTTCGATTTCCTCGGAGTATCGCCGGCACCTCTGCTGATCCTGGTCGGCGTCATCCTGGGCCAGGCATTCTTCGTGTGGACCCAACGCCGGACCAAGGACGGGAAAGTGCCGCTGGTGAGCCTGGCAGTGCTGGGGTCATCCCGTGAACGGGCCGCGGTCTATGCCATGTTCGTCGTGGTCTCCCTCGAGGCTGCTCTGAACTTCACCGTGCCCCTGTATATCCAGATCGTCCAGGGCCGCACCCCGTTCGACACTTCCCTGGCCATGATGCCTTTCAATCTGACAGTCTTCATCACAGCCACCCTCGTTGTCCGGTTCTACAAGCGGTACAGCCCGCGGACCATCGCCGTTTTCTCGTTCGTCCTTACCACGGCCGCCTTGGCGTGGCTGGCCTTGGTGGTCACCAACAACTGGGAGACTCTGCCAACCATTCTGGGACTGTTCGTCTTCGGCGTTGGACAGGGAGCCCTGGTGACCTTGGTCTTCAACGTCCTCGTGACCGCGGCGCCCAAAGAACTTGCGGGCGACGTCGGCTCGATCCGCGGCACCACCCAGAACCTTGCCTCGGCTGTTGGTACGGCGTTGGCAGGCGCGCTGCTCGTGACCATCCTGAGCCTCAACGTTGGCCAGGCAGTTCTGAACAACGTGGAACTGCCTGGGTCGCTCACGCAACAGGTCAATCTGGACAACGTCAACTTCGTCAGCAACGACGACCTCAGGGAGGTCCTCAACAACACCGGCGCCACCGAAGCGCAGGTGCAGACCGCCGTCGCCATCAACACCGACGCCAGGCTGAGGGCGCTCAAAACCGGCTTGCTGATCTTGGCGGCCGCGAGCGCCGTCGCCATCCTTCCGGCCAGCAAGCTGCCCCGGTATCGGCCACACGAAATCCCCGACCCCACAGTTGCCAAGTGATGCTGACTGCCTCAGCGTGCCTTCACTCCCCGACACCCAACGACGGTCGCCATTCGGACTGGGAGCCATTCGAAAGCTTCACTACTACTACACCCTTACACCAACAAGGAGATGCAATGAATAGTCCGCTTGCCCTGACGAACGTTACTGTGATCACCGGCGACCGTTCCGGAACTCTGATGCACGACCAGACTGTGCTGGTCGAGAGCACCGGCAAGATCGGACGAGTGGGCCCTTCCCAGGAAATAACCGTGCCCGACGGGTACAAGGTCCTCGAAGGACGGGATAAGTTCCTCCTCCCGGGCCTCATCAACGCCCACGCCCACCTATTCTCTGACGGGAAGCCTCTGCCACCAATTCTGCTGAGCGAGTCGGCGGAAAAGATGGTTGCCATCTTCATGCACAGCTTCGTAGGCAAGCGGTGGCTCAAGCGCCGCACCAAGACCAACGTGCTCACTCAGCTGGCAAGCGGTGTAACCACCATCCGCAGCCTCGGCGATCCCGGGTATGAAGCTGTTTCTGTTGGCGACGAGATCGAACGCGGCAAATACCTGGGCCCCCGAATTCTCGCATCCGGTCCACTCATGGCAGTAAGCGGCGGCCACGGGGCACCAGGCATCGCCCTGATCAGCGACAACCCTTGGGAAGCCAGGAAGAACGTGCGGATCAATCTACGCAACGGTGTAAAAGCCATCAAAATCTCAGCAACAGGCGGCGTGACCGACGCGAAAGTCGTAGGCGAAGCAGGGCGCCCTCAAATGACGGAGGAAGAGATGCTAGCCATCTGCGACGAGGCCCACAACGCTGGGGTGCTCGTGGCCGCACACGCACAGAGTCCCGAAGGTATAAGGGCTGCATTGCGTGCAGGCGTCGACACCATCGAACACGGTGCGAGCATGACAGCGGAAATCATAGAACTCTTCAAGGACAACCCCCGGTCACTGCACGGCAGCTCAGCTCTGATCCCCACCCTGCAAGCGTGTCTGCCAATCGTCAAACTTGATCCCTCAGTCACAGGCGTCAGTGAAGTGAACCAGATCAACGCCCGAATGGTTCTGGACGAAATGCTGCAGGGCATCCAGTCTGCAGTGGAGAATGAAATCACTCTTGGAATGGGAACTGATTCTGCCCTGACCTTCGTCACTCACTACAACACCTGGCGCGAGATTGACTACGTCATCCGCCATGGCGGCCTGACGCCTGCCCATGCTCTGCACGCAGCCACCCAGTCCAATGCGCGCCTACTTGGATTGGATTCCACTATCGGGAGCATCGAAGAGGGCAAGGCCGCTGATCTGCTCCTGGTCGATGGAAACCCTATGGAGGACATCCGGTCCCTATCGCGCCCGCGGGCAGTGATTGCAGCGGGAGCAATGGTAGAGGGCCTGAATATAGAGCGGTACGAGGACATCGACGCACACCTTGATTCCATCTAATCCTAAAGCCAAAGAGTAGGTATCTATGGCCAGAACACCTACACACGAGGTTCGGGTATACCTACCCGGGTCTCTGCAGAAGCGCATGTTCTTCTTTTCCTCCGGCGAGCAGGCCACTCAGGTTTCGACAGCGCTTGCCCTGGACGTACGGGAAGTAGGGGCGGGGGATCACGGAGAGAGTGACCTACTTCCTCAGAAGTGGGACACCAGGGATGGGGCATTCCCTTATTCATCCTGATTCGCGAAAAACCTCGACACATGACCGTCCCGTATGTAGTCCCACAACTCCTGCAACAAATTCCTCCTACGGAGGAAGATTTTGGTACGGTTCAGTCGTGAAAATCGGGTAGGCGAGGGTCTCGACGACGAAGGAGGACCCGCCCGCCAAATGCGCACCTTAACGCCGCGGGCATCTAGGCCGAGCACATTACACGGACAAGGTATCCGGGTCACCACGAACCGATCAGGACTTCAGGACAGGGAGACGAAAGACGCCTCGAACGAAGACGGCCATGGTGAGACGATGCGTAAAGGAAGAGAACTACTGGAAGTTGGGTCTTCGCCGGCGGTGAATCCGCCATGATGGGCGCACCGGCGGATCTCCTTGGGACCCGCAGTGCAAGGAGGATCGTATGTGGAGTGCCATCGGAGACACGCTGCCCCTCGCCATGGGGCTGACGTTGAGCCCGTTCGCGATCGTGACAGGGATCGTCCTCCTGCTCGGCAGGCAAGGCAAGGCCAAGACTGCGCTTTTCGGGCTGGGATGGTTCATCGGGATCGCCGTCCTCACTGCCATCGCGTATTGGCTCGTGGACACCGCCGAACATGTCGACGAGGAAGGGACCGAGGCAGGTGTCGATATCCTTCAACTGGCGTTCGGTGCACTCTTCTTTGTCCTCGCGATCGTGGCCTGGAGAAAGCGCCCCCGTGGTGGCGGACCGCAAAAGCCCAAGCTGCTCGACCGGCTCGACTCACTGAGCATCCTCGGCGCACTGGGTATCGGCCTTGCACAGGGGATCATCGTCATCAAAAACATCCCCCTTGCCCTCGCCGCCGGCGCAAGCCTCGGTGAGGCCGACCTCACCAGCGCCGGCGCGGTGACGGCAGTGATCGCTTTCGCGCTGATCTCCTCGCTCGGAGTCTTGATCCCCTTGCTCGCAGTAGTGTTCGCCGGGGTCCGGCTCACGCCGGCTTTGGAACAGTCACGGATATGGATCGAACGGAACATGACGGGGATTACTATCACGATTCTGGTAATTCTCGGCGCACTCTTCCTTGGACAAGGACTCGGCATCCTCGACTGACGGGGACGACGGATAGGAATCAAGGCCAACACGGGCGGTGCGTTGGTCATCGTGCACATCGAGGACCCGCGAACCGCGTCACCGCACTCCAGTCGATGCTCGACTCCCGTTGATACGACGCTGCGCCGGTGCGATCAAGTCCGGGCGTGTTAGCCGTATCCCTAGGTTGACTGTCGCGCGGTTCCATCGCTGGAAGAAACGGATAGAACGGTTCCGTCAACCACAGGACAACCGAACGACAGCCAGGCCATCATCCGACGAATCGTTCGGCGACTTAAAACGGCCAAATCAGGGGCACTAGCAAGGTCGCGACAGCACCGAACATCACGAGCAGCAGCAGGCCGAGCTTCCAATAATCGCCAAATCGATAACCGCCGGGCTCCTGCACCATGAGGTTGGCCGGAGTCGCGACCGGAGTGAGGAACGAAGCGGCCCCGGCGATCGTCAGACCCATAAGCATCGGCATGGGAGATAACTGAGCAGTCTCGGCGACGGACATCGCGATCGGCGCGACGATGAGCACTGTCGCGAGATTGCTGATGAACTGACCGAGCACCAGAACGACGACGACGATGCCCAACTGCAGGAGCAAGGGCGAAGAACCCCCGAGCCAGGAGACCAGAGTCGTTGAGATCAGCGCCGCAGCACCGCTGGTCTGGATCGCCGTCGACAGCGGGATCATCCCCGCCACTACGATGAGCGTGGTCAGCGAGATCGAGCGCTGCGCCTGCCGCACCGAGATTACCCCGGTCGCCACGAGGATCCCCGCCGCTATCATGACGACAATGGCCGCCGGAACGACGTTCACCGCCAGAAGCACGCACATTGCGACAAGCACGGCGATCGCCGCGTAGGAGCGCGCGCCGAGTTCGACCGCCTGCCGCCTTACACGTTCCGGGGCGTCCACAGACATGAGGTCGGGATGCGCGACGCGCCGGCTGAGCGCATCCCACTCTCCGCGCAGCAGAACGATGTCGCCAGCCTGCAGGTCGGCGTGCTCCAGCGCCTCACCCGACCGTGTCACCGAGACGACAACGAGGTCGCCAGACTCCGTGAGCATGCCCGGATACACCGGATCGCCGATGAATGACGACCGCGGCGGTACCACGACCTCTGTCAAACCCCGCTCGTAGCCGATAGCCGCGGTGTCCGGTGCCAAAGCGTACTCTCTTGCCAAGGTCTCGGCGTATCTGCTGAAATCGCGCGGCGCATTTTCGGGCGTGCGCTTGGGTAGCAGCGACGGACCGAGTAAGAGACAGATGAGAATTGTCCCCGTCAACAGCGGGATACCGACGAGCGCGAACTCGAAGAAGCCGAACGCGCGGCCGCCGGCCTCCACGGAAAGGTCAGAGATGAGGACATTGATGGGCGTGCCCAGCAGGGTCAGCATCGATCCGGCATGCGCGGCAAACGCGAGCGGGATCAGCATCTGCGACGGTGGTTGCTTGATACGGGTCGCGAGCATCACGGCCACGGGAAGCAGAGCCGCGACGGCTCCGTTCACCGAGATCAGCGCCGTCAGACCCGCGCTGAGCAGCATCATCGCGATGAGGACGGCAGACCGCTTCTCGCCGACACGCTTGGTCAGTTGCTGGCCGGCCCATGCCGTCACCCCGGTGGCGTCGAGCGCCTCGCTGACGACGAACAGCGCGGCAAGATACACCACGATCGGATCGCCGAATCCGGCCAGCGCCTCATCCAGGCCGACGACTCCGGCCAGGAAGAGCGCGACAGTCACGCCGATCGCGACGATGCCTGGCGGTACACGATTGCTCACGAATAGGACGACAGCCGCAATCAGAACGACAAAGGTGACCGCTATAGGGCTCATGCTTGTTCCTTCGCAACTTGTTTCTCCCACCATTGGAGGCCGAAATTGGCGAGCACGGCCGCGGCGACGCCGACGAGTGCCATCGACCCGCGCTGTAGGCCCACTTCAAGCGTCGTCCGTGCGTCTCCAAACGACGAGAGCAGTATCACGGTGGCGGTCAGCGCCGTGACACCCCAAAGCTGATTGCCTGCGAGCTGGTAAGCGACGGTAAGCACCGCGAGGCACACGAGCCCCACTATCTTGAGCCACACCGGTGCGGTTATCCCAACAGCTATTGCGACAGCGGCACCGAGCAGCGCCCCGGTCAGGTACTCCAGCGAGCCGCGCAAGGTCGTCCCGGCGGGAAGAAGGACCAGGCAGAAGACCAGCAGCGCCCAGTTCGTGCGGCCGAATCCCACGGCTTCTCCGAGCAGGAACAACGCCGCACATCCAACAGCCAGCACGCCTGCGTGCAGGACCGCCTGGGTTGTCGGCAGCGGGGTCGGATCGGGTCGGACGCCGGCCAGGTACGCGGTGATGATCATGAACGCGACCCCTATCAGGCTTCCCGCAGCGACGGGAAGGCCGCTACCAGCCGGAATGAATAGCGCATAGTACAGAACGATTGCCGGCGCCACGGCGGCGGTCGCGCTGCTGCGACAGGTGAAATACGCCTGTCCAGCAGCGGCGATCAGGATCGCGCTCACGAGCAGGGGCGGGTTCGGTCCCACCACCGCGCCCATCACCGAGAAGAGCGCGATCCACAGTCCGTCCAGGACCTGGTCGCGCACAGTGTGCGCCCGCACGCCGGAACTCATCAGAACTAGTCCGACGTACACCGCCTGAGCGAGCACCGGTCCGCTAAGCCAAAGCGCGAGAGCGACCGGAATCATCCCGGTCAGGACCAGCACCCCAGCCGACATAAGCTGTTTGGCCGTGAGCTCCACGCCTTCTAGAGTCGCATAACCGATGCGGTGGTGACAGCTTCGACCCCTGCGAGCCACGCTGAGTGAGATCTTGCGGAACTCCCATCCTTCTTCCACGGCCCCCGTCGGCAGACCAACGAGCACCCGGCTGATTGGACCAGGAGCCCGCAATTGCCTCCTTTCCTGAGGAGGCCATTTCCCTACGGCTTCGCGCATGAACGCCGACCCCGAAGGCGCTGTAGCATCCGCCCCAGCCTGCAGCGCTTCGGGCATGAGGTGCCCATAGACCTGCTCAGTCGTCCGGGTGGACGCGTGGCCGGGGCTGGGGAAATAGTGAAGATCGGCAGGCCGTCCTGAATCAACCAGGAGGTATGCGTATGGCGGAGGGCATGAATGCGCGGGATCTTCCGTAAGCCGAGCCCGGTCGGCCTTCACCGGGCATCCAGTGATGGTGACAGTACAGCTTGTCGACGATCCTCCCCCCTTGTGCGTCGTAATAAGCAGCTCATTGCTTATTCGTCGAGCCACCAAGGAAATTAGAAGATCAACCAAAGCGGGGTTCAGGCCGATCGTCCGCTTGCCGGCACCTGTGTTGTCGGGCCGATGTAGAACTGGCTCTGCCCCCTCACTCTTCCATGCCTTATTGATCATTGCTCTGGCTGGCTTCGACAGGAGGTTGATGTCCGCAACAGCCAGAGCGATGGCCTCCCACAAGGGGTTCCTGTCATGACCACAGAATTCGTGAAGTCACGGTAGCGCTCTCAGATACCCTCAACGAGTTCAGTGGTGTCGGGATCCATCGCATGTCACCGATCGGCGGAGTCTCTAATGATGGGACAGGTCATGCAGTGCCCGCCACCGCGGCCCCTGCCTAGCTCAGACCCGACGATAGTGATGACCTCTATACCTGCCTTGCGCAACGAGGCGTTGGTTTGGGTGTTGCGGTCGTAGGTAAAGACAACCCCGGGTTCAAGAGCAACGGCGTTGTTTCCGCTGTCCCACTGTTGTCGCTCGGAAGCGTAGGCGTCGCCGGCCGTCTCGACGATGCGCAGCTCCCTCAGGTTCAGCGAATCCGCCACAACGTCCACGAAACGCCGGTCCTTCTCGTCGCTGATTTCCACTCCCGGCTCAGTGTCCGAAGGGCGCAAGGTGAACCCGTGGATGCCGTCGACTATCGCCGGGTGAATGGTAGCGAGGTCGCGGTCAGCGAAAGTGAACACGGTATCCAAGTGCATCGCAGCTCGCAGCTTGGGCATGCCGGCCACGACGACGCGTTCCGCTGCTCCGGCGGCGAACAAATTCTGTGCGAGCTGCGTGATGGCTTGCCGTGACGTGCGCTCACTCATCCCCACTAGCACGGTGTTGTTTCCGACCGGCATGACGTCGCCGCCTTCAAGGAAGGATTGCCCCCAATCGAGTTCGGCATCCCCCCACCAGATAGTGGCTTGCATGTAATCGGGGTGGAAGGTGTAGATCACTTGCATGAGCAGGGTTTCGTCGTGCCTTGCGGGCCAGAAAAGGGGATTCAACGTGAGGCCGCCGTAGATCCAGCAGGTGGTGTCGCGGGTGTAAAGGGTGTTCGGCAGCGGAGGCAACAGGTACTCAGGAGTACCGAGAGACTCGCGCGCTAGAGCAAGATAATCCGTACGATAATCCGCCGGCAACTCGAGGGTCGATAACCCTCCGATAAGGTGGCGTGCGAGCACACGGCCGGGCAGCGAATCGAGGTAAGCCCGAGTGCCGGCGACCAAGCCGAGTCCGACTCTATTCGGAACAATTTTTCGATCAAGTAACCATGCGCGGGCTTCGGGAATGTCCATTGTTTGCGCGAGAAGGTCATGCAGTTCTACAACTTCCACTCCCCTGTTCGAGAGCTTATTGACGAAATCAAGGTGGTCCCGCTGGGCAGCTTCGACCCAAAGCACATCATCGAAGAGCATCTCGTCATTGTTCGTGGGGGTGAGGCGTTCATGTGCCAGCCCTGGTGCACACACCAGCACTTTACGCAGTCTTCCGACTTCGGAGTGCACGCCAAGCGGAGCTGATGGGGTTGTGGGAGTTGGTGGCATGACTCCTGCCCTCTTGGTTGTTATACCCGAATGATTGATTACAAGACGAACGCGCCAGACACGAGACCTGCAACGCCGGTTAGGGCCGCGATTAGCGTGACAAGGAGTAGCGACAGCTCACCTCCCTTTAGCCAGACCAACGCAGGCGCTTGCCCAATAGCCTGCCGCGGAGAGAAACCCGACGTACTTCCCGGCCCCAGCCTTTACGTAGGCAAACACACCCGCGTCAAGGCGCGGTCTCCGAAGTGCCAAGCGCTGGAAGACGAAGGCTAGGGTCAGCATGCCGAGGCCTGCGATGGCCCAAGCAATGAGGGCGCCGGCAACGCCTGTCTCTTGCGCGGATCGCCGAGGGAGAGAGAAGACCCCCGCGCCGATCATCGACCCCACGACCACAGAAGTGAGGGTGAGTAGCGAGAGTTTTGTACCGTTGTCCGACGAGTTTTCGATTGCCTGTGCCATGATGCCCCCGGGGCTGCCACTGCCGTTACAGGACCGTTGCACAACGAATCATAGGCCCAGCCGCGAGCCGACGGGCAGGGTGCACGGCTACGTTATCGAACGTACAATCCATCCCAACAGGCCCACGGCATGAAGCTGACGATCGGCGCTGTTGGCACCAGGCTTTTTCCAAATCCACACGACAGTCGGCACCGGACCAGTACTCGTAGCATTGAGGCACCGGACCAGCAGTTTGAGGCTCCGCCATGGAGGTTTGGCCCGTGATTACAGAAACTGGCCCCGAATTCTCGGTCGAACAGGAGCGAGCCACATCTTGGCTGAGGAGGGACCGGACGCCATTGCCGAGCTCGCGATCCTCATGAGTGACGCACTGATGAGCCCTGGCATCCGAACGGCTGTGCTCTTCGGGAAAAATGACGCCCTGGCGGGCATAGTCGGCCAAACTACACGACGGACCGACGAGCGCCTGTGGCAGCTCCCACTAGCACGCAAATCGTGCAGGGCCACAGGCTTCCACGCGCGGCCGCTGCTGGAACTGCTCACGAAGAGGCATCCACGTCGTCGACCGGGAGCCAGGTGACAATGGTCGTGTTTTTGGGCGTGTCCATAGGACGCCGGCCGTGATGGAATCCGAGGTGGTCGCCTGGTTTGTCGTGGCCGCTCATGTCGTCCTGGGTTTTGTCGCGACCGTATACGTGTCGGCGAACCGCCAACCCGCTGCAGCAATCGCCTGGGTTCTCACCATCGTCTTCATCCCATTCCTCGGTGCGCTGGCATTCCTCCTTGTAGGAGTCGGGCGCCTTCCCCGAGAGCGCAGGGAAGCCCAGGAGCGATTCAATAGGCGGGTGATGGAACGTCCACGGACCCTTGCCGCTGTCGGTGACCGCGATGAATGGCCACCCTGGCTCGCATCCGCGGTGGCGCTCAACGGGCGTCTCGGAGCACTGCCGATGACTTCGGGCAACCGGGCGCGTCTGGTCGGCGACTATGACCGGACCATTCAGGAAATGGTGACCCTCATCGACGGTGCCCGCACGCGGGTACATGTTCAGTTCTACATTCTCGTTCTCGACGACTCCACCCAGCCGGTATTCGATGCCCTCGCTCGGGCCACAGAGCGCGGAATCTTAGTGCGTGTCCTATCCGATCATGTGTCCGGGTTCCTGTCGCCCCGTCGTCGAGCCACCCGCATGGCGCTGGAGTCGATGGGAGCGCAATGGCATGCAATGCTTCCCCTAAAGCCCCTCAAGCATCAGTGGCAGAGGCCCGACATGCGCAACCACCGAAAGATTGTTGTCGTCGACGGGCGCGTGGCCATGACCGGATCACAGAATCTGATCTCCGCGACCTACCTGAAGAAGAAGAACGTAGCTCGCGGCCTCCGCTGGAAGGAACTGATGATCGTGCTCGAAGGGCCGGTGGTGGCCGAGGTCGACGCAGTCTTTGCCAGTGACTGGTATAGCGAGACCGGTGAGGTCCTGCCGCATTTGGATGTAATATGCGACGCCGCCGACCATCCTTCATCGGGAACGGATGCTACTGAGAATGGCGTCCCGCGGGACTCACCCGGCTGGACCACGGACGCACAGGTCGTGCCCAGCGGGCCCTCCTTCGAGAACCTGAACAACCTGAAGCTGTACGTGTACCTTATTCAGAATGCCCGTCACCGTCTCCGGATCACGAGCCCGTACTTCGTGCCCGAGGAATCACTGCTGCTCGCCATCGTGACCGCCGCGGTGCGCGGGGTTTCCGTTGATCTGTTCGTTTCCGCGATCGGAGATCAGGTGCTCGTACACCACGCCCAACGCTCGTATTACGAGGCGCTGCTTAGAGCAGGGGTGCGCATCTGGCTTCACCGTGCGCCTGCCGTCCTGCACAGCAAGCACTTCAGCGTCGACGACGATGTCGCCGTGATCGGGTCGAGCAACATGGACATCCGTTCCTTCACGCTCAACATGGAGATCTCCGTGCTCGTGCAGGATCCCAACCTGGTCGCCCGCCTCGATGAAGTCGAGGATGGCTACCGCCGCCAAAGCGACCAGCTGATACTCGAGGACTGGTTGCAGCGTTCGGCTCGGCTCAAGGCAGTGGACAACCTCGCTAGATTGACCTCGTCGCTCCAGTAGGGCTTCGGTTCTGGCCGAGGTTCAGTGGATGTTCCTATTGCAACCGCAACAGTTGGGTAGGCCAAAGAAACCTACCCTTGCAGCCCTTGAACGTGCTCGCGAGGCTACGGCAAGGAACCCGCTTGCGAAGCGGGTTCCTTGCCGTAGCCTCGAAGCCACCGTTCAATCTGGGCATACGCTGTAGCTCGCACTGAATCGGACGAGAGAAAAATGTCATGCATCGCGTGTCTGATACGGACTACCGCGACGACGTTTCCCAGCGAAAGGGCACGGCGAGCGACGACCCCTACGTTCAGAGCAACATCCGCCGTCGTCGCTGATTCGGACCACCGTGGGTGCAGGTAGTTGTCGCTTGAGAGCATGACAAGTACTGGACAGTCAATAGTCAGCCCAGCGGCGACTGCCGCCTGCACTTGGAACACCGCGTGGAGGAAGGCAGGTGTGACTACGAACCCCTGTTCCGGCCGCCAAGTGGAGTTGTAGCTCCATGCACCCTCGAACTTCTCTGATACTGCACGGGCATAGATGCCAGGGTTCATGGTCGGCAGGGGGGCAAGAGGTTGGTTCCGTGCACCGAACTGTATAAGAGGAGCGATGACCCGGCGTCCCAATCGGGTTCCCTGGAACTCGAGCCAAGGGCTGTTGAGAATGAGGCCCGAGGCAATGCCCGGGTATCGATGCACCCACCAGCTTGCTGTAAGTCCGCCGGTAGAATGCCCGAAGAGGAACAGCGGGCGGACCGGATCGATACCGATCACATTAAGAGCTGCTCGTATGTCAGCGTCGTACTCCGCGAGATCGGTGACAAATCCCGGCGTTTGTCCAGGTCGTAGGCTGCGCCCATAACAATGCAGGTCGAGTGCGTAGAAATTTGCGCCGTGCCGATGCCAGAAGCGGGCGAGCTTCGCCTGGAAAAAATAGTCGGACCACCCGTGAATGTATAGGACGGCTGCGCCAACCACTGTGTCGTAGAGAACCGGCTCATCGAGGGGTTTGTAGCGCACCAGTGTCGCAGGTCCGCCGTCACCGAGCGGCAGAGTCATCTGTTGGAAGTCACGACCGAGATGATCAGGAAGCCACTGCTCACCCATCTGCCAAGCACACTCCCATTCCGTCCTCTGCAAGTACAGCGCGTCGAATCGGACAGCGCCACTGGCGCTCGCCAACACCTAATTTCCAACTACCTGCCGGGCCGGGGGAAAGGCGCAATAGCCCGCTCGGTGTGTTGCTCCTCTGCAGTGCTGAAAGTCGTGGAGTTGCGTATCGATCTCGGGGATCTTTGTGATCTGGGGTTGATCAATTCGCCCACCGCGAATCACAACGGCCCATGGCGCTGCAAGGTTGCGGAACGACCCGAGGGGCTCGCCCTCAAGCACCACCGGGCCGGCAGCGTTCCCTGTTTCGGTTGAACCGGCGATGGTGCCAAGGCCAAGTATGCCGGCATCGACGGACCTTGCGGCGTGAAGAACAGCGGCCGCACTCAACTACCCGTAACCGCGAAGTAGGGTGGGTTCACGCCAAAAAGCCGAGCGCGTTGGAAAGCTGACGGACCACTCGGAGAGCCCCGACCTGCATCTAGTATGCGTGCGAGCTCCCACGCAATTTATTGGAAGGTGCATGCAGGTTCTGAAAGAGAAGCGGTCACCCGCCAAGAGCTTTTACTTTGTAAGCATCGAACTCGTTCTTTGAGAGAACCCCTTGGTCGTAGAGCTGTTTAGCACGCTCCACTTCATCGAGGGGGCTTTTGGCCGGCGCCCCCTCGAACGGACCGGGCGTGCCTTTCGAGGCAGCCTTGTACAGATCTTGCGTTTGAAGGCTCATGCGCCTGCCATTTATGACGATGTAGACGAGCGATGCGAAAACTGGGACAAAAATTAGAAGAAAGATCCATAGTGCCTTAGACCACCCGGGACTCGTCGATTCGAAGATGATGTCCCGTACTACCATGAAAAGAACGATAAGGTAGGAAGCATAAAACACGAAAGAGGCAATCAGCCAGAAAGAATCCCAAAATTTCATTTTCACTCTCCCGGGGTTGCATACGTGCTGGAGCGGCCCTTTGGCTTCACATTCAAGGCGGCCCGTCCAAGCTGAACTAAGGCGATCCCCTACACCCGGGGTGACAACCGAGCAGGACGTCTCTGCAAAATGCGTTATAGGTAGATTGTGCCATGAGTGCAGGTTCACTGAGAAGAGCCGTTGGGATTGCAGGGCAACCAAAAGGCCGCCGGGAGCGCGGGTCACCTCGACCTGACCTCTGACATCAACCACTGACAGAACCAGGCACCGGGCCTGACCGCCCGGGCTCGGCAGGCCCCGTTGATCGACCCGCCGTGCCATGGCCCGGCCGGTGCCACGCGGCCGATCAAGCCTCTACTGCGGGCAGTAGCCGCACCGCGTGGAGGTGGAACTGACTACTCCTCGATCTTGTCGCCTGTCACGACTGCGGTATTGGTGAGTGCAGATGGGGTAGTCATGGGCCGGACTTGGTCTTTCAAGTGGGTTCGTCCACACCAAGCACAGTTGGATGCACGATTGGCGCTTCCCTTGAATGTTCCCGAACCGTTGTAGTGCGCGGTATGGTTCCCACAACGAAACGCGGACCGGTGGAGTGTATGCACGGCTCGTCGCATATCTAGGCTTGTTCCTCGGACAGCCCAGTGCTGGTTCGGGTCAAGCCGTCGTTTGAATCGGGGAGGACTCATGTGGACCGCCGTCGGCGACACCCCGCCAATGGCCGCCGGTCTTGCTCTGAGCCCGATGGCGATCGCAACGGTGATCGTTCTGTTGCGGGGTCGCTGGGGGTCGACGAAAACCGCTCTGTTCGGCATCGGTTGGTTCAATGCTCTTTTCGCCCTGGCGAGTGCCGCAATGCTGTTGGTCGACGCCGCCGCAGATGCCCCCCTGGACGCAGCCGCCGATGCAATCAACGATGTCCAACTGTTGTTCGCTGCCCTATTTTTGGGGTTAGCGCATGTGGCTTGGCTGAAGCGCCCTCCTGAGGTCCAGGAGAAGTGGCCCGGTGTTCTGGACCGTCTTGACGGGCTCAGCTCACTTGGTGCCCTCGGAACGGGATTGGCGAAAGGTCTGCTGGTAGCAAGGAACATCGCGCTGACGGTGGGGGCAGGAGCACGACTTGACGAGACCTCTCGCGACCAGCAGAGTCCGTGGTAGCCGTTGTGCTGTTCGCCGTGATTTCAACTCCCGGGGACATCGTTCCCCTACTGGTGACCATCATCGCCGGCCATCGTCAGGCTACTCTTTCAGAGCTCGCACGTGGTTGAGCGCGAACATGACGGCGTTCACCTCGCAGTGCTCGTGCTTCTCGGGATGGATCTTCCCGGAGGGGGTCTCGGCATCCTTGATTGAGCAGATCATTGGCGCTCCAAGAGTGCCGGTCGCGCCTTCAGCAGGGCTGGGACGTGCTAGGAGGCATATGGCATGGCCGATTCAGAAGTAGAGCAGAACCTGCAGGAAACCCGCCGCGCTTCCTGGATTTCCCGGCTGATCCTGATCGCTGTTGCAGTGGCCGTCGTCGTGGGCCTTGCGCGGATGTATGGGCGGATCGATGTCGACGCCGTGTGGGATGCGCTGCGACAACTGCCCTGGTGGAGTCCCGGAATCCTCTTCGCCCTGCTTCTCGCCCGGCAGTTGCTAAATGCCGCGCCGCTGGCGATCTTCATACCCGGTGCAGGCCTGTACCGGTGCACGGTCAACGACTTAGCCGCCAGCACCGCGTCGGCCTTCGCCCCGCCGCCGAGCGACATGGTGCTGCGCGTGGCGATGTTCCGATCATGGCGAGTTGACGTGCATCAGGCCTTGGCTGCCACAGCGATCAACGCCGTCACTTTCTTCATCGTCCGCTTCTCAGCGCCTCTGATCGGTTTCGCCCTGCTCCCCTTCCTCAACGTGCCACCGGGACTAAGGCTCCTGGATGCTCTCAGCGTGGTGCTGGCGGCGATGCTGGTGATCTCATCGGTCCTCGTGGCCCGAGACCAGGAACGAGCCGGGAGGATCGGCCGGCGACTAGGACTGATTGTGCGAACTGTGCGGCGCAGCACGGATCCTGAGGCATGGGCACGTTCCTTGTACGACTTCCAGCAGAATCTGGCGTCAGGGTTCTCCCACCGTTTTCCGCGCGCAATCCTGGTCAGCTACGCCATGATGTTGACCGATCTGATGATCTTCGTTCTCGCCCTGCGATTCCTGGGGGTAAGTCACTCGACCTTGCCCTTGATCGACATTGCCGCGGCGTACCTCTTCGCTTTTCCCTTGACCATGTTCCCCGCCCAAGGACTCGGAGTCATGGACTCCGCCATGCTCGCCTCGCTGACCGAGACTGCCGGCGCTGACATACTTGAACCCGCCCTTGCTGCAGCACTGATATGGCGGACGTTCACCGTGGCAGGACCCTTCCTCCTCGGACTCATTGCCATCCTTTTATGGCGGCGCAGCATGCCCGGCCCCTCCCCTGACGAGCCGCCGACGGAGAGCGATGGGGATGCATCGCAGTAGCACCTGGAGAGGATTCGTCCCTGGTGAGAGAGCATGATGTTCGGATCGTCCCGTCACCGATGGTACGGTCCATAGGCTCTTGGCTCTGAAGCCGTCCTGCGCGATGTGTTCCGTCAATGCCCGACCCACACTTAGGCCGCGCCGCGCGTGGTTGACCCTCTTTGTGGAGCGCGGATGAGCGCCGCCCCACAACAGCCATTGCTCGTCGACTTGGTAGACCGCGAGCTGGCGTCAATCCGCAGCTTGGAGAGAGGGGTTCCCGGCCCACTTGACGGTCTCGGTCTCGATCTCGGTGCCCACCCAACTAAGGATGGAATCGAGATCCTGATGCGTCATCGCTTGACATCTCAATCCGCTTATTCCGGAGCCGGGAGCTCTGCGGCGCGATGATAATCCGGCAAGCGCCGGACGGGGATGACGCGGGGGCACTGATGCCGCCAGAACCAGCAACCCTGCATGCGGGGCCCTCAGCCGATCCTCGGCGTAGATACGCACTACTTTTTGCGGTCTCCGCGAGAGGGGCTTCGGCATATGTTCCCGCCGAAGTGCTGCAGCGAGACCGGCCGCCTGATGAGGAGACCCGGCAGCGGACGGGCCCATAGAGGGCCGGTCCGCTGCCGGGTCGAGGATTCATATCAGTCGAGAATGCCTATCAGGCCGTCTCCGCCCGGTCTTCCCGGGCCGATCCGGTGGAGTGCGCTGGTCGTGGTGTCAGTGACCGTGCCTATCGCACTTGATCCAGATCCTGTCGCTCTTGTCCCAGCCGTCCTTCTTGCTCTCACTGAAGGCCTGGTAGGTGTTGCCGCACTTCACATTCTTGATCTGGTACTTGAAGTCCCCCTTCTCCGTCCACACCTTCCGATGGTCGATCACCCGCTCCTTGCCGTGGTGATTGGTCTGGACGACTTTCACGACAACCCACTTCGCATCGTAATCGTCGCCGATAACCTTCAAATTGATGTGTTTGCCGTCCCGGTTCACCTTGAGGTTCAAATCCTCGTAGTCGTAGTGGTTGCCGGCGGTGGCGACCTGGGCGGGTGATGCAACAGCCGGTGCGGACATGCCCATACCTGCTATGAGGGCGAACAGGGTTCCTGCGACGAGGACGAACAGACGCCAGCTAAGAGATTTTTTCATGATGGTTTTCTTCCACGCATGCCGGCCAGATAGAGGGGATGGGTGCGTGCCGTGTACAGCACGCCGCGGGCCGCTGTCCGGCGAGGCCGCCCGTTCATACCCGGAGCAGATTCGCGCTGACACGTACCGGAATGGGGCGTCCTCGCTCGGATTCCTCGTCTACGCTGCCTGCAGTTGCGATGTTCACTTTCGGACTGTGCTTCCCCAGCGAGGCCGTCCCAACACCGTCGCGCGGTGGACCCCAAGCATAGACGTCCGCCACCGATGAGAGAAGGGGCACGGCCCGCCGTCGCGGGTCCGGCGTCGGTGTGTCGGAGAGTCGGCGTGTCGGAGAACTGACCGTGCGCCGGTCCGCCCGCTCCGGGAGAGGGACAGCCGCCGCTGAGGGGATGCAGGGTGCCCGAAGTGGGACTCGAACCCACACACCTCTCGATACTGCATTTTGAGTGCAGCGCGTCTGCCAATTCCGCCATTCGGGCCATCAGCGCCCCGGCCACGGGAGGGAAGCCCTGCTTCCGCATCCGCCGGTGCGCGAATCCACTCTACATGCCGATAGTCTGTTTCCGGGTACGCGAGCACGTCTCCGCGGACCCACCGGAACGCCACCATCATCAAGGAGCAACAGTGTCTGAACCCACCGAATCCACGCCCGCCGGACCCGCACGCCGGGTCATCGTGGCCGAGGACGAGACGCTCATCCGGCTCGACATCATCGAGATCCTGCGTGGGGAAGGCTACGAGGTCGTGGCCGAGGCCGACAACGGCGAGAAGGCCGTGGCACTCGCCGAGGAGCACAAGCCCGACCTCGTCCTCATGGACGTGAAGATGCCCGTCATGGACGGCATCACCGCCGCCGAGCAGATCGTCAAGGCCAGGATCGCCCCCGTGGTCCTGCTCACCGCCTTCAGTCAGAAGGAACTCATCGAACGGGCGCGCGACGCCGGGGCGATGGCGTACGTCGTCAAGCCCTTCACTCCGGCCGACCTGATCCCCGCCATCGAGATCGCGATGTCGCGTCACGAGGAGATCAAGGCCCTCGAGGCCGAGGTGTCCGACCTGCAGGAGCAGTTCGCCACCCGCAAGCTCGTGGAGCGCGCCAAGAGCCTCCTGACCACCAAGATGGGCCTCACCGAGCCCGAGGCCTTCCGCTGGATCCAGAAGACGTCCATGGACCGCCGCCTCAGCATGCGCGAGGTCGCCGAGACGATCATCAACCAGGTCAACTGAGAGCAGGGTCGACCGACCCGATCGAAGAGACGACGAAAAGACCCCCACCCGGCGAGGGTGGGGGTCTTCTGCGTCAGGGACCCGCTACTTCTTCTTGACGGGCCAGGGGCCGACGCCCTCCTTCACGTAGGACGTGTGGTCGTCGGGCAGCTGTCCGGCGTCGGTGATGTCGCCGACGCGGTGGACCTTGATGGAGTTCGTCGAACCGGCCTGTCCTGGAGGGGACCCGGCTGCGATCACCACGAGGTCGTCCACCTCGACCAGGCCCTGCTCGAAGAGCACCTTGTCCACCTGGGCCGTCATCTCGTCGGTGTGCGCGACGAACTCGACGAGCTTGGGCTGGATGCCCCAGATGAGGGACATGGCGTTCAGGGTCGACTGCACCGGTGTGAAGGCGAAGACCGGCTTCCTCGGGCGCAGGCGGGACAGGCGGCGTGCGGAGTCACCCGACTGGGTGAAGGTGCAGATGTACTTCGCGTCGAGCTGGTCCGAGATCTCGACGGCGGCGCGCGTGATGGCTCCGCCGCGGGTCTTCGGCTTGCTGCCGAGCGGCGGCACGCGCTCGAGGCCGTGGCGCTCGGTGGACTCGATGATGTCGGCCATGGTGCGGACCGTCTCGATCGGGTACTTGCCCACGCTCGTCTCGCCGGACAGCATGACCGCGTCCGCGCCGTCGAGCACGGCGTTGGCGCAGTCGGAGGCCTCGGCACGCGTGGGACGCGGGTTGTCGATCATGGACTCGAGGACCTGCGTGGCGACGATGACGGGCTTGGCCCAACGGCGGGCGAGCTCGACGGCGCGCTTCTGCACGATCGGCACGTCCTGCAGCGGCAGCTCCACGCCGAGGTCGCCACGGGCCACCATGATGGCGTCGAACGCGTCGATGATCGACTCGAGGGCGTCGACCGCCTGCGGCTTCTCGATCTTCGCGATGACCGGGACGCGACGGCCTTCCTCGTCCATGATCTCGTGGACGCGCTTCACGTCGCCGGCGTCACGCACGAAGGAGAGGGCGACCATGTCGACGCCGATCCGGATGGCCCAGCGGAGGTCCTCCTCGTCCTTGTCACTGAGGGCGGGGACGTTCACGGCGACGCCCGGCAGATTGATGCCCTTGTTGTTGGACACCATGCCGCCGACGACGACCTCGGTGGTGACCTTCACGTCGTCGACCGCCGTGGCGCGCAGAGAGACCTTGCCGTCGTCGATGAGCAGCATGTCGCCGACGTTGACGTCCTGCGGCAGCCCCTTGAACGTGGTGGAGGAGATCTCCTGCGTGCCCTCGATGTCCTCGACGGTGATGGTGAAGACATCGCCGGCGGCGAGGGCGTGCGGGCCGTCGGCGAAGCGTCCGAGGCGGATCTTCGGTCCCTGGAGGTCGGCGAAGATGCCGACGGGCTTGCCGAGCTCCTCCGAGGCACGGCGGACGTTCTCGTAGGTGCTGCTGTGCACGGTGTAGTCACCGTGGCTCATGTTCATCCGGGCCACGTCGACGCCCGCCTCGAGCACAGCGAGCGTGTTCTCATAGCTGGCGATTGCGGGGCCGAAGGTGGCAACGATTTTTGCGCGTCTCATGAACCTAGCCTAGTCGTGTTGGGTCGTCGGAATGGTGCAAGAAGATGGGGCGGGGTGGTGCCGGTGCCGGTCAGAGGACGGCGATGGAGCGGTCGGTGGGTGCCACGGGGGCGGGCAGCTTGGTGGATCCCATCAGCCACTGGTCCACCGCGGCGGCGCACGCGCGGCCTTCGGCGATGGCCCACACGATGAGCGACTGGCCGCGGCCGGCGTCGCCCGCCGAGAAGACGCCCGGGGTGTTCGTCATGTAGTAGCCGTCGCGTGCCACGTTGCCGCGCTCGTCGAACTCGGCGTGGACCTGCTCGGTGATGCCCGCCGGTTCCGCTCCCGTGAAACCGAGCGAGAGGAACACGAGGTCCGCGGGGATCTCGCGCTCGGTGCCGGCCTTCGGCACGCGGCGGCCGTCCACGAACTCGGTCTCCGCGACCTTGATGCCGCGCAGCACGCCGTGGTCGCCGACGAACTCCACGGTGGATGCCAGGTAGCGTCGCTCGCCGCCCTCCTCGTGGGCGCTGGCGATGTCGAAGAGTGTCGGGAACGTTGGCCAGGGCTGGTCCGGGCGCCGTTCGGACGACGGCTGCTGGCCGATCGCGAGCGTCGTGACGCTCGCCGCCTTCTGCCGGTGCGCGGTGCCGAGGCAGTCGGCGCCGGTGTCGCCGCCTCCGAGGATGACCACGTGCTTGCCCTCGGCGTGGATCTGGTCCTCGATGGCCTCGCCGGCCACCACACGGTTCGCCTGAACGAGGTAGTCCATGGCGAAGTGCACACCCTGGAGTTCGCGGCCGGGGATGGCGAGGTCCCGCGGCACCGTGGCCCCGGTGGCGACGACGACGGCGTCGTAGCGCCGCTTGAGTTGCCCCCAGCTGATGTCCTTGCCGACCTCGACGCCGGTGCGGAAGCGCGTGCCCTCGGCCTTCATCTGGTCGAGGCGGCGCTCGAGGTGGATCTTCTCCATCTTGAAGTCCGGGATGCCGTAGCGCAGCAGCCCGCCGATCCGGTCGTCGCGCTCGTAGACGGCGACCGTGTGGCCCGCGCGCGTCAGTTGCTGGGCCGCGGCCAGTCCGGCCGGGCCGGAGCCGACGACGGCGATGGTGCGGTCGGTCAGGCGCTCCGGCGGGTGGGGTTCCACCCATCCCTCCTCGAACGCCTGGTCGGCGATGGAGACCTCGACCTGCTTGATGGTCACGGGCGGCTGGTTGATGCCGAGCACACAGGAGGACTCGCACGGCGCCGGGCAGAGGCGGCCCGTGAACTCCGGGAAGTTGTTCGTGGCGTGCAGCCGCTCGATCGCCTCGCGGCCCTTGTCGCGGAAGGTGAGGTCGTTCCACTCCGGGATGAGGTTGCCCAGCGGGCAGCCCTGGTGGCAGAACGGGATGCCGCAGTCCATGCAGCGGCCGGCCTGAGACTTCAGGACGCCCTTCTCCTGCGCCTCGTACACCTCCTGCCAGTCCATGATGCGCACCGGCACGGGCCGCCGCGGCTGGGTCTGGCGCTCGCGCACCTTCAGAAATCCGCGTGGGTCAGCCACCGGTAACCTCCAGGATCTTGGTCCATGCCTCCGCACCGTCGGGATCGAGTCCCTGCTCGACGGCGGTGGCGCGGGCGTCCAGTACCGCGGCGTAGTCGCGCGGCAGGACCTTCGTGAATCGGGCGATGGTGTCCTCGAAGGACTCGAGCAGACTCTCGGCCAGCGTGGACTCGGTCTCCTCGACGTGCTGGATCAGCAGGCGCCGGACGATCTCGATGTCCTCGGCGTCGAGGTCGACGAGCAGGAGCTCGCCGTTCTCGAGGCTCTGCTTGTTGACGCGGGCACGGTCGAGGTCGAGCACGAAGGCCGTGCCGCCCGACATGCCCGCGCCGAAGTTGCGGCCCGTGCGGCCGAGGATCAGGGCCTGCCCGCCGGTCATGTACTCGCAGCCGTGGTCGCCGATACCCTCGGCCACAGCCGTCGCCCCGGAGTTGCGGACGAGGAACCGCTCCCCCACCTGCCCTCGGAGGAACATCTCTCCACTCGTGGCGCCATAGCCGATGACATTGCCCGCAATGACGTTGTCCTCCGCGCGGAAGACGTTGGCGCGGTCCGGACGGACGATGATCCGCCCGCCGGACAGCCCCTTGCCCACGTAGTCGTTGGAGTCCCCGAGCAGCCGCAGTGTGATACCGGCCGGCAGGAAGGCGCCGAGCGACTGCCCGGCCTGGCCCGTGAGGGTCACGTCGATGGTGTTCGTGCCCAGGGTGTCCAGCCCGAACGTGCGGGTCACCTCGTGGCCGAGCATCGTGCCGACGGAGCGGTCCGTGTTGACGACGTCCACCGAGATGCGGACCGGTGAGCGGTGGTGCAGCGCGTCGGCGCTCATCTCGATGAGCTTGTTGTCGAAGTGCTGGTCGAGCTCGTGGTTCTGCGGGAGCATGTTGCGCATCGGCTCACCCGAGTCGAACTCGTTGCCGCGCAGGATCGGGTCGAGGTCGAGGCCGTCGGCCTTCCAGTGCTCGATCGCCTCGCGGGCGTCGAGCAGCTCGCTGTGACCGATGGCCTCCTCGAGCGTGCGGAAACCGAGCTCCGCGAGGATCTCCCGGACCTCCTCGGCGATGAACTCGAAGAAGTTAACCACGAATTCCGGCTTGCCCGTGAAGCGGCTGCGCAGCTCCGGGTTCTGCGTCGCGACGCCCACGGGGCAGGTGTCGAGGTGGCAGACGCGCATCATGATGCAGCCGGACACCACGAGCGGGGCGGTCGCGAAGCCGAACTCCTCGCCGCCGAGCAGGGCGGCGATGACGACGTCGCGCCCGGTCTTGAGCTGTCCGTCCACCTGCACCACCACGCGGTCGCGCAGGCCGTTGAGCATCAGGGTCTGCTGCGTCTCGGCCAGGCCGAGCTCCCACGGGATGCCGGCGTGCTTCAGCGAGTTGAGCGGGCTCGCGCCGGTGCCGCCGTCGTGCCCGGACACCAGGACGACGTCGGCCTTGGCCTTCGTGACGCCCGCGGCGACCGTGCCGATGCCCACCTCGGAGACGAGCTTGACGTGGACGCGCGCGCTCGGGTTGGACCGCTTCAGGTCGTAGATGAGCTGGGCGAGGTCCTCGATGGAGTAGATGTCGTGGTGCGGCGGCGGCGAGATGAGCGCGACGCCGGGCGTGGAGTGCCGCGTCCGGGCGATCCACGGGTAGACCTTCTGGCTCATCAGCTGGCCGCCCTCGCCGGGCTTGGCCCCCTGCGCCATCTTGATCTGGATGTCGTCGGCGTTCGTGAGGTACAGGCTCGTCACGCCGAACCGGCCGGAGGCCACCTGCTTGATGGCGGAGCGGCGCTCGGGGTCCAGCAGGCGCTCGACGTCCTCGCCGCCCTCCCCCGTGTTGGACTTGGCGCCGAGGCGGTTCATCGCGATCGCCAGGGTCTCGTGCGCCTCCTGCGAGATCGAGCCGTAGCTCATGGCGCCCGTGGAGAACCGCTTCACGATGGCGGAGACGGGCTCCACCTCGTCGATGCCGAGGGGCGGGCGGGCATCGCCGCGCAGCTTCAGGAGCCCCCGGAGGGTCATGAGGTCCTTGGACTGGTCGTCCACGCCGCGCGTGTAGGCCTTGAAGATGTCGTAGCGGCGCTCGCGCGTGGCGTGCTGCAGCCGGAACACCGTCTCGGGGTTGAACAGGTGGGGCGGACCCTCACGGCGCCACTGGTACTCGCCGCCGTTGTCGAGGCCGCGGTGGGGGTCCTCGATGCCGTCCTGCGGGTACGCGCTCTCGTGTCGGGCCGCGGTCTCCGCCGCGACGACGTCGAGCCCGACGCCGCCCAGCTGGGTCTGCGTGCCGTGGAAGTACTCGTCGACGAGTTCCTGCGCGAGTCCGAGCGCCTCGAAGGTCTGGGCGCCGCAGTAGGAGCTGACCGTGGAGATGCCCATCTTGGACATGATCTTCAGGACGCCCTTGCCGAGGCCCTTGATGAGGTGCGCGACGGCCTTCTCGGCGGTGACGCCGGTGATGTCGCCGTTCCGGACGAGCTCCTCGCAGCTCTCCATGGCCAGGTAGGGGTTGACCGCCGAGGCACCGTAGCCGATCAGGACGGCGACGTGGTGGACCTCGCGTACGTCGCCGGCCTCGACCACGAGGGAGGTCTTGGTGCGGTTCGCGCTGCGCAGCAGGTGGTGGTGCACGGCGCTGGTGAGCAGCAGGGACGGGATGGGCGCCCACTGGGCATTCGAGTCGCGGTCGGAGAGCACCACGTACTCCACCCCGCGGTTCAGCGCACTGGAGACCTGCTCGCAGATCTCCGCGAGGCGGGCACGGAGGGCCGCTTCGCCGCCGTCGTGCCGGTACAGGCCGCGCACGCGGACCGTGAGGCGGTCTCCGTCGTCGGTCTCGAGGTTGGCGATCTTCGCGAGTTCGTCGTTGTTGATGACGGGGAACTTCAGCGCGATCTGCTTGGAGCGCACCTGCCCGGTGGACAACAGGTTGCCGTCCGGGCCGATCGTGACGCCCATCGAGGTCACCAGTTCCTCGCGGATGGAGTCGAGCGGCGGGTTCGTGACCTGCGCGAAGGACTGCACGAAGTAGTCGAACAGCAGGCGCGGGCGCTTGGAGAGCACGGCGATGGGCGTGTCGGAGCCCATCGCGCCGAGCGGCTCGGCGCCGTTCTTCGCCATGGGGCCGAGGAGGATGCGCAGTTCCTCCTGCGTGTACCCGAAGGTGCGCTGGCGGCGGTTGATGGACGCCTTCGTGTGGATGACGTGCTCGCGTTCCGGCAGGTCCTCGAGCTGGATCAGGTTCTCCCTGACCCACTCGCTCCACGGGTTCGCGGCGGCCACCTCGGCCTTGATCTCCTGGTCCTCGATGAGCCGGCCGTCCTCGGTGTCGACGAGGAACATCTTGCCGGGCGAGACGCGGCCCTTGCGGACCACGCGGGAGGGCTCGATGTCGAGCACGCCCACCTCGGACGCGAGGATCACGAGCCCGTCCTCGGTAACCCAGTAGCGGGCGGGGCGCAGGCCGTTGCGGTCGAGGACGGCGCCGACGAGTCGCCCGTCGGTGAAGGACACCGCGGCCGGGCCGTCCCAGGGCTCCATGAGCATCGAGTGGTACTGGTAGAAGGCGCGGCGGGCCGGGTCCATGGTGGCGTGGTTCTCCCACGCCTCGGGGATCATCATCATGATCGAGTGCGTGATGGGCCGCCCCGAGAGGGTCAGCAGTTCGGCAACCTCGTCGAAGGAAGCGGAGTCGGAGGCACCCGGCGTGCAGATGGGGTACAGCTCCTCCGGGGAGTCACCGAGCAGCCGGTTGGACAGCTGCGACTGGCGGGCGCGCATCCAGTTGCGGTTGCCCTTGACGGTGTTGATCTCGCCGTTGTGGGCGATGGTGCGGAACGGCTGGGCCAGGGGCCACGAGGGAAACGTGTTCGTGGAGAAGCGGGAGTGCACGATCCCGAGGCGCGTCTTGAAGCGCTCGTCGGAGAGGTCGGGGTAGAACGGCTCGAGCTGCGCCGTGGTCAGCATGCCCTTGTAGACGATCGTCTTCGAGGACAGGGACGGGAAGTAGACGCCGAACTTGTTCTGCGCGCGCTTGCGGACCCGGAACGCGCGTGCGTCGAGGTCGAACACGGCACCGTCGGCCGGCGCCAGGAAGAGCTGCACGAAGTGCGGCATGCACGCCCGGGCCATGGCGCCCACGAGGTCCGCCACGACGGGGACCACACGCCAGCCCAGCACGTCCAGGCCTTCGGCCTCGGCGATCGACTCGAGGCCCGCACGGGCCGTCTCCTCCTCCTTCGCCTCGGTCGGCAGGAACGCCGTGCCGACCACGTAGGAGCCGGCGGCGGGCAGCGGGAAGTCGACGACGGCGCGGAAGAACTCGTCCGGGATCTGCGTCAGCAGGCCCGCGCCGTCGCCGGTGCCCTCGTCGGCGCCCACGGCGCCGCGGTGCTCGAGGTTGCGCAGAGCGGTCAGGGCGGCGTCGACGATGTCGTGGCCGGGCTCCCCGCGCAGGGTCGCGATGACGGCCAGGCCGCACGCGTCCTTCTCGTTCTCGGGGTCGTAGAGGCCCGTGGCCTCCGGGATGGCGGCAAAGCGCGTGAAGGGAGACTCGACGGGCGCCGTGGTCGACGGCGTGGGCCGCGTCCCGGTTGAGGTCTCTGGTGTTTCAGCAGTCATCGGATAAGGATCCTTCCCCCTTGATGGAGCGTCGGGAGGGGACAGCCTTGGCCCCGCGGGGTCCGCTTCGAGCGGGCACCGTGTGTTGGTTCATCTGTCCGCCTGCGCCGGGTCGGCCCGGCGCTTTTGGCGGGCAGTCGCAGTGTTCGTGCTGCGCCGGGTGGGGCGATTCAGGTGCGGGCGGAGGTGATCCGGCCGTCGCACCGATGGTCCACAACTGTGTGGTGTTGCGTCCTTGGAGGGCGGTGGCCCGGGGACTGCTTGCGGGGACCGAATCCCGCGGCTCCGCTTTCGCGGGGCCCTGAGGAACATGGAGCGCTACTCGGGAGCCGTTGTTTCGGAAAGGTTACCACGGTCGTTCCGCGCCCTCTGCGCGGTGTCCGCCACGTGGCTTCCTGTGGCCGAAGCGTTACCGGAGGCGGCCCGCGGGGCATCGCCGGCCGTGTCCGAGGAGCGCGCCGGAACGTCGTCCCCGCCGATCCTGTCGCCCTCTGCATCACCGTTCAGCTCGTTGTCCGCATCGCCGTCCACACGACCGTTCGCAGGGGCGTCCGTGTCGCTGTCCACGCCACGGCCGGCGCCCGTCGTGATGCCGGTGGTGCTTGCGCCCTTCCCGTCGTCCCCGGAAGCCGGGAGGTCCGCGGCGTCCTTCCGGTCCGCGTCACCCTCGACGGCGCCCTTCGGCTCCCGCCCGGGCAGGTACACGGAGGAGTCGTCGACGGGTCCGCGCCGGACCGACAGGTAGACGAGCACGGCGAGCGACACGAGGAAGACGGCGATGCTGGTCCACACGTTGAGGCGCTGCGTGATGCCGAAGAGGGTGACCATCTCGGCGTCGTCGATGCGCAGCGCCTCGATCCAGACGCGCCCGAGGGTGTAGTAGGCGGCGTACAGCCAGAACATGCGGCCGCCACGGAGCCGGAACCTCCGGGCGAGCAGCAGCAGGAGCGCCACGCCGGCGAGGTTCCACAGGAGTTCGTAGAGGAAGGTCGGGTGGAACAGCGTGCCGGGCGCTTGGTCGGGCGGGAAGTTCGCGTTGTCGGCGTCGATCTCGAGGCCCCACGGCAGCGTGGTCGGTGCGCCGAAGAGCTCCTGGTTGAACCAGTTGCCGAGCCGGCCGACGGCCTGCGCGAGGAGGACACCGGGCGCGGCGGCGTCGGCGAACGCGGAGAGCTTCACGCCCGCGCGCCGGGCACCGATCCACGCACCGACGGCGCCCAGGGCGATGGCGCCCCAGATGCCGAGCCCGCCCTGCCAGATCTGCGGGATCCGCGCGAGGTCTCCCTCGGGCCCGAAGTAGGCGTCGGGCGAGGAGACCACGTGGTAGAGCCGCCCGCCGATGATGCCGAACGGGATGGCCCAGATGGCGATGTCCCAGACGGCGTCCGCGTGGCCGCCGAAGGAGACGAAGCGCTTCTGCGTCAGGATCAGGGCCAGGATGATCCCGGCCAGGATGCACAGTGCATAGGCGTGGATGGTCAGGGGGCCGAGGTCGAAGCTCGCCCACTCGGACGGAGGGCTCGGGATCGAGGCCGCGATGGTCAGGGTCGTGCCCGCGCTCATGCCGCCCCTCCCGTCGGCGCCTTCGGCGTCCCGGTGCTCAGCTCGCGGGTGAGGTCGGCGACCGCGTCCACGCCGCCGTCGCGCAGGGCGGCCACGAGGGCCGTCCCGACGATGACGCCGTCGGCGTAGGCGCCGATCTCCCGCACCTGGGCCGAGGAGGAGACCCCGAGCCCCACGCAGACGCGGTCCGCGCCCGCCGCGTGGGCGGCGTCGACCACGGCGCGTGCCGCGGCCCCCACGGAGGTCCGGGCACCCGTGACGCCCATGACCGAGACGGCGTAGACGAAGCCCCGGCTGGCCTCCACGGTGGCCTGCATGCGCTGCGGCGACGTCGAGGGCGCCACGAGGAACACGCGGTCCAGGCCGAACTCGTCCGACGCCTCGAGCCACTCGGCCGCCTCGTCGGGGATGAGGTCGGGCGTGATGAGCCCCGCTCCGCCGGCGGCCGCGAGGCGCTCGGCGAACGCGCGGACGCCCATGCGCATCACCGGGTTCCAGTAGGTCATCACCATGACGGCGGCGTCCGTCTCACGCGTGATGCCCTCGACGACGTCGAAGATGCGGGGCACGGTGAAGCCGTTGGCCAGCGCCTCGACGGTCGCCTCCTGGATCACCTGCCCGTCCATCACGGGGTCCGAGTAGGGGATGCCGATCTCGATGAGGTCGACGCCGTTCCGCGCCAGGGCGATGCCGGCGTCGATGCTGGTCTGCACGTCGGGGAAGCCCGCGGGCAGGTAGCCGATGAGCGCCGCGCGCCCCTCGCTCCGGGCCTTCTCGATGGCGGCGGCGGCCTTGGACTGCCCGGCGGTGGCGGGGCCTCCGGCAGGACCGTTCGTGGACTGCGTGGTCACAGCTGCTCACCCTCCTCCGCGATCTCCTGCTCGGCACTGTCATCCGGCAGCAGGTCGAAGTAGCCCGCGGCGGTCGCCACGTCCTTGTCGCCGCGGCCCGAGAGATTCACGACGACGATCCGGTCCGAGGGGTTCTCCCCCGGTGCGAGATCCGCGGCGAGGCGCTGTCCCACCTTCATGGCGCCTGCGAGGGCGTGCGCCGTCTCGATGGCGGGGATGATGCCCTCGGTCCGGCTGAGGAGCTGGAACGCCTCCATGGCCTCCGCGTCGGTGATGGGCTCGTAGTGGGCGCGCCCGATGTCGGCGAGGTAGGCGTGCTCGGGGCCCACGCCCGGGTAGTCGAGTCCGGCGGAGATGGAGTGCGACTCCATCGTCTGGCCGTCCTCGTCCTGCATGAGGTAGGACCGGGCGCCGTGCAGCACTCCGGGGCGGCCCAGGGTGATGGTGGCCGCGTGCCGCCCGGACTCGACGCCGTCACCGCCGGCCTCGAAGCCGTAGAGGGCCACGTCGCGGTCGTCGAGGAAGCCGTGGAACATGCCGATGGCGTTGGAGCCGCCGCCCACGCAGGCGCAGACGGCGTCGGGCAGCCTGCCGGCCTGCTCGAGGATCTGCTCGCGTGCCTCCTCGCCGATGACCTCGTGGAAGTACCGCACCATCGCCGGGAAGGGGTGCGCGCCGGCGGCGGTGCCGAGGAGGTAGTGCGTGGTGTCGACGTTCGCCACCCAGTCGCGCAGGGCGTCGTTGATGGCGTCCTTGAGGGTCTGCGAGCCGTTGGTGACGGGGATGACGGTGGCGCCGAGCAGCTGCATGCGCGCGACGTTCAGGGCCTGGCGGCGGGTGTCCTCCGCCCCCATGTACACGACGCATTCCAGCCCGAGGAGGGCCGCCGCCGTCGCGCTGGCGACGCCGTGCTGGCCGGCGCCGGTCTCGGCGATGACGCGGGTCTTGCCCATCCGCTTGGCGATGAGGGCCTGGCCGAGGACGTTGTTGATCTTGTGGGAACCGGTGTGGTTGAGGTCCTCGCGCTTGAGGAACACCCGGACCCCGCCGCAGTGCTCGGCGAAGCGCTGCGCCTCGGTGAGCAGGGACGGCCTGCCGGCGTAGTTCCGGTTCAGCTCGGCCACCTGCGCGGTGAACGCTGGATCGGCCTTCGCCTTGTCGAACGTGTCCTGCAGTTCGTCGAGGGCGGCGATCAGCGATTCGGGCATCCAGCGTCCGCCGTACGCGCCGAAGTACGGTCCGGGGGCGTGGCGGAGGCTCTCGTCGTGGCTGAGGAACGCCTCGGCCGTCCCGGCGTCGATGGCGTCCGCTGCTCCGGCGTCCGCGCCGGTCAGGCCCGTGTCCTGGTGCATCTCGGTCATGGCTTCAGCGTTCCTGTCCTGTTGGTCCTGGTCCGGGCGGCGGTGCCGTCCGTGTCCCTCGTGGGCCGGTGGCTGCCGGCCTGTCCTGCTGTGCGCCGCGCACCCTTGCCGGGGCCGCGGAGGCTGCGGCTGTCAGCCGCGGGCTGTCATGCCGGCATCCCAGGCGGCGCTGCCGGCCCGCCGGAAGGCGCCGATCGTGGTGGCGGGGTCCTCGTGGCGCACGAGCGCCTCCCCCACGAGGACGGCGTGCGCACCACTCGCGGCATACCCGGCGACGTCGTCGGCGTCCCGCACGCCCGATTCGGCGATGATTACGGTGCCGCCCGGAATGAGGTGCGCCAGCCGGCCGAAGACGTCCCGGTCGATCTCGAGGGTCTTCAGGTTGCGGACGTTGACGCCGATGATGGAGGCCCCGGCGGCGACGGCACGGCGGACCTCCTCCTCCGTGTGCGTCTCGACGATCGCGTTCATGCCGAGCCGGTGCGTCAGGGCGAGGAAGGAGGTGAGCTCCTCGTCGGTGAGGGCCGCGACGATGAGCAGGACGACGTCGGCGCCGTGCGCGCGGGCCTCCCAGATCTGGTACTCGTCAACGGTGAAGTCCTTGCGGAGCACGGGCAGGCCCACCGCGGCGCGGACGGAGTCGAGGTCGGCGAGCGAGCCGCCGAAGCGTCGTTCCTCCGTGAGCACCGAGATGACCGCCGCACCGCCGCGCTCGTAGGACGCGGCGAGGGCTGCGGGGTCGGCGATGTCCGCCAGGGCGCCCTTGGAGGGGCTGCTGCGCTTGACCTCCGCGATGACGGCGATGCTCCCGCCGTGCCCGGCGCCGAGCGCCTCGAAGGCGTCGCGGGGGGCGGCCGCCGCGTGGGCTGCTGCGCGCACGTCCTCGAGGGGCCGCACGCTGCGGCGGTCCGCGAGGTCCTCACGGACGCCCTCGATGATGTCGTCGAGGACGGTCATCTAGTGGCCGTTGTTCTTGAGCTTCGACCCGCCGACGCCGTAGCCGATCCTGCGCAGGATGAAGCCGACGATCAGGCCGATGAACATGACACCGATGCCGGCCCAGAACAGCAGGGTGCCGAAGTCCTTGTTGCCCTCGGTGCTGGCCAGGATGTAGGCGAAGGAAGCCACGGCCGCGCCGGCCAGCATGATGAGGACGCAGGTCCACGCGGCGGGGCTGTTGCCGTGACCGATCGTCTCGTCGCCCATCTGGGCGTGGTTCGCGGGGGTGTTGCGGTTAGCGGAGGCGCGGGTCTCGGATGCCATGGGAAATCTCCTTCGAACGGGTCTGGTCCCATTCTGCCATCGATGGGTCGGCGCGGCGGTACGGAGGCGGTCACGCGTGCGGCCGTCGCGGCGTGGCGCCTGGCGTGCTGGGACCGGATGCGCTGCGGCCGTGGGTCAGCCCGTGGGTCAGCCCGTGGGTCAGCCCGTCGGGTCGTTCCCCCGGGAGAGCTCGTCCCAGCTGTCGATCTCGTCGGCATGGGCGCTCGTGCCGCGGGGTCGAGGGGCCCGCCCCTTGGCGTGCCCGGCGTCGGAGACCGCGGTACCGGTGGCGTCGGTGGCGTCGGTGGCGTCGGTGGCGTCGGNTCCCAGCTGTCGATCTCGTCGGCATGGGCGCTCGTGCCGCGGGGTCGAGGGGCCCGCCCCTTGGCGTGCCCGGCGTCGGAGACCGCGGTACCGGTGGCGCCGGTGGCGTCGGTGGCGTCGGTGGCGTCGGTGGCGTCGGAGGCGTCGGAGGCGTCGGAGGTCGCGGGGACTGCGCCACTGCGGTCGGGGTCGGCGTGCTCGCGCGTGATCGCACGGGCGCCCGGCGCGCCGCCGTCCTCGTCGGCACCGGCCTCCCCACCCGTGCCCGCGGCCTCGGGGACGACGCCGGGGGCGACGTCCCCGGTCGACGGCACGGGTGCGCCGGGCTGCAGGCTGCCCGCCGCGGGATGGACGCCGCGGGCGGCACCGGCGTCGTACCGCCGGTTCACTCCCCACGTTTTGCCGGCCAGGACCACCCAGACCGCCGCGAGGACCAGCAGGACACCGGCTCCCGCTGCCAGCCAGGGCATCGCGCTCGCGGTCACGACCGCGCCCGCGGAGCCGCTGACCCCGATCGCCGTCCCGATGGCGGGTTCGGCCGCCGTGGCCGGATCGAGGGCGACAGCGGCGCTGGAGAACGCGATGCCGACACCGGACAGCACCAGGATCACCGCGATGACCCACCGGGCCACCCGACCCGCGATGGAGACCGCGAGCGCCGCGGCGAGGGCCACGAGCGCGAACGCCGTCACGGGCGTGGCCGCATCGCTCCCAGGGATGCTGAGGTCGGGCGTCTGCACGGCCTCCTGTGGCAGGCGCACGCTGAGCCAGGTCTGCGTCGTGGACCCGAACGCGAGCAGCGCCAGGACCACGATCGCCATCACGACGGTGCCGCGCCGCGTGAGACGGCCGGCGGCGGGACGGCCGGCGGCGGGACGGCCGGCGGCGGGACGTTCGGCGGCGGGACGTTCGGCGCTCACGGCAGGTCCGCCGTCGCGGTCCGGAGCCCGGCCGCGGTCAGGGCGGCGCGGAGGGGCGCCGCGGCCTTGTTGACCGTCTCCAGGGCCTCCGCCTCGAGGACGGAGTCCGCGACGATGCCGCCGCCGGCCTGCACGTAGGCCTTGCCCTCGCGCAGCAGGGCCGACCGGATCGCGATCGCCATGTCCATGTCGCCCGCGAAGTCGAGGTAGCCGACCACCCCGCCGTAGATGCCCCGGCGATGCGGCTCCACCTCGTCGATCAGGCGCAGGGCGCGGGGCTTGGGGGCACCGGACAGGGTCCCGGCGGGGAAGGTCGCGGCGAGGACGTCGTAGGCGGTCTTCGAGGGCGAGAGCCGGCCGACCACCGTGGACACCAGGTGCATGATGTGGCTGAACTTCTCCACCTCCATGAACTGCGTGACGTCCACGCTGCCCGGCAGGCAGACCTTCGAGAGGTCGTTGCGGGCCAGGTCCACGAGCATGAGGTGCTCTGCCTTCTCCTTCGTGTCCGCGCGGAGTTCGACGGCGAGGTCGCGGTCCTCCTCGGTGGTCCTCCCCCGCGGCCGCGATCCCGCGATCGGATGGGTGATGACCTCGTCACCCGTGACGGTGACCAGGGCCTCGGGCGAGCTGCCCACGATCGAGTAGCCGCGTCCGTCGGCGTCCTCGAGGCTGAAGAGGTACATGTAGGGGCTCGGGTTGGTGGTACGGAGGATCCTGTACACGTCGAGCGCCGAGGCGTCGCACTCGATCTCGAAGCGGCGGCTGATCACCACCTGGAAGACGTCGCCGTCGACGATGGCCCGCTTGCCGCGCTCGATGGCCTGCAGGTACTCGGGCTCGAACCAGGACTCGCGGACCCGGTCCATGGACCGCTCGGCCGTCGGCGCGCCGACGGCCATCACGGACACGGCGAGTTCCGTGGGGGCCACGAGCTTCGCGAGCATCGCACGGATGCGGGCGACGGCGTCGTGCCACGCCTCGTCCACGCGCTCGTCCGTGCCGTCGAAGTTGATCGCGTTGGCGACCAGGGTGAGGGAGCCTTCCGAGTTGTCGTGGATGGCGAGGTCCGAGACGAGGCACATCGCGAGCTCGGGCAGCAGCAGATCGTCCTCGGGCGGGCTCGTCAGTCTCTCCCAGTGCCGCACGGCCTCCCAACCGACGAACCCGACCATGCCGGAGGTGAACGGGGGGAGGTCCTCGAACCGTTCGGTGCGCAGCGCCTCGACCGTGCGGCGCAGGGCCTCCACGGGGTTGCCGCCCACGGGGACGCCGGCGGGCGGTTCACCCAGCCAGTGCGCCTCGCCGTCGCGCGTGGTGAGGGTGGCGCGGGAGTGGGAGCCGATGAAGGAGTAGCGCGACCACACGCCGCCCACGGCCGCGGACTCCATGAGGAACGTGCCGGGCTGCCCGGCCGCGAGCTTGCGGTAGACGCCGATGGGCGTGTGCGCGTCCGCGAGGACCTTCAGGTGCACGGGCACCACGCGGCGGGCCTCGGCCAGGGCGCGGAACTCCTCGAGGGTGGGGCTGATGGTGCCCAGCTGCTGCATAGGGGTCAGGATCCTTCGGGGTCGGGGCGGTCGGCGGTCACGGCGGCGAGCGCGCGTCCGTCGAAGCAGGTCCTGGTGCCGGTGTGGCATGCGGCGCCTTCCTGGTCGACCGTGACCAGCAGGGCGTCGCCGTCGCAGTCGAGGGCGACGCCCTTGACCCACTGGCGGTGACCGGAGGTGTCACCCTTGCGCCAGTACTCGGCACGGGACCGCGAGTAGAACGTCACGCGGCCAGTGGTCAGGGTGCGCCGGAGGGCCTCCTCGTCCATCCAGCCGAGCATGAGCACCTCGAGGGTGTCGTACTGCTGCACGACGGCGGCGACGAGGCCGGCGTCGTCCTTCTTGAGCGCGGCGGCGACGGCCGGATCGAGCGCGGCGTGCTCCCCGTGGGGTGGCCGGGCGGAGGGCGTTTCGGACACGGGCGGGGCCGGAGTGGAGGGTGACATCACCCCTGATTCTAGTGCGGCCGCGGGCACGCGCCCCCGCACCTGCCCCGGCCTGCGCACGGCATGCTATTTTCAGCAGTGATGCACTACGTAACCCCGTCCCGCGAGGTCCTGGCCGAGACGCTCCTGGCAGCCGGTCCTGACGCCCCCACGCTGTGCGAGGGGTGGCAGACGCGCGACCTCGCCGCGCACCTGTACCTGCGGGAGCACAAGCCCGCGCTCGGTCTCGGGATGGTGGTGCGGAGGCTGGCGTCCGTCACCGAACGCGCCATCAGCGAGACCGCGGAGCGCGCGGCCTCGCCCGCCGGGTACGAGGCCCTGGTCAACCGCTTCCTGGCAGGCCCGCCGGCGCTGTCGCCGATGCGCATCAATGCGATCGACAAGAGCGCCAATCTCATCGAGTACTTCGTCCACACGGAGGACGTCCGCCGGGCCACCACGCGCTGGGCGCCGCGGGCGCTCGACGAGGACTATGCGAACGCCCTGTGGGAGGAGCTCGTCAAGCGGGCGGCCATCCTGTACCGCGGCGTGGACCTCGGCGTGGTGCTGGTGAGGCCGGACGGCCCGCGGCACGTGGCCAAGCGCGCCCCCGTCTCGGTGGCGATCGTCGGCGATCCGGGCGAGCTGCTGCTGCATGCCCACGGGCGGCGCCGACAGGCGCTGGTCACGTTCGAGGGCCAGCCGGACGCCGTCGCGCTGCTGGAGAGCGCCGACGTCGGCCTGTAGCCTGCTTCCCCCTGTGGGCAGCCGTTCCGGGTCGACCCCGTCCACCCGGCCGGCCGGAGACTAGCGGACGGGGAAGCCCGCCTCGCGGATGGCCGTCTTGACCTGGGCGATCGCGTCGACCGGACCGAAGTGGAAGACGGATGCCGCGAGGACGGCGTCGGCCCCGGCCTGCACCGCCGGCGGGAAGTGCTCCGGCCTGCCCGCACCACCCGAGGCGATCAGCGGCACGCCCACCGCGGCGCGGACGGCCCGGATGAGCTCGAGGTCGAAGCCCTCCTTCGTGCCGTCGGCATCGATCGAGTTCAGCAGGATCTCGCCCACGCCCCGGTCCGCGGCCTCTTTCGCCCACGCGACGGCGTCGATCCCGGTGCCCTTGCGCCCCCCGTACGTGGTGACCTCGAAGCCCGACGGCGTGCTGGCGTCCCGCGTGCGGCGCGCGTCGAGGGAGAGCACGAGGACCTGGGCCCCGAAGTGCGCGGTGATCTCGTCGATGACCGACGGGCGCGCGACGGCGGCCGTGTTGATCGACGCCTTGTCGGCGCCGTGGCGCAGGAGACGGTCGACGTCGGAGATCTCGCGGACCCCCCCGCCCACGGTCAGGGGGATGAAGACCTCCTCGGCGGTGCGGGCGACGACGTCGAAGGTCGTCTCCCGGTTGCCGGAGGAGGCGGTGACGTCGAGGAACGTCAGTTCGTCGGCGCCGGCGCGGTCGTAGCGGTGCGCGAGCTCCACCGGGTCGCCGGCGTCGCGGAGGTCGGCGAAGTTGACGCCCTTGACGACGCGCCCGGCGTCGACGTCGAGGCAGGGGATGACGCGGATGGCGACGGTCATGGCCGGTCCTAGATCCGGCAGGCGTGAATGGTGCTGACGAGGATGGCGCGCGCGCCGAGCTCGTACAGCTCGTCCATGATGCGGTTGGTCCGGTTGCGCTTGACCATCGCGCGGACGGCCACCCAGTCGGAGTCGCGCAGCGGGGAGATGGTCGGCGACTCGAGCCCCGGAGTCAGGGCCGCGGCCCGGTCCACGAGGTCCGTGCGGATGTCGTAGTCCATCATCACGTACTGGCGTGCCACTAGGACGCCCTGCAGGCGCCGCAGCAGCACGTCGAGCCCGGCGGGCGCCTGGGCGGCGGACCGGCCGATGAGCACTGCCTCACTCTGCAGGATGGGCTCGCCGAAGATCTCCATGCCCGCCGCACGCAGCGTGCTGCCGGTCTCCACGACGTCCGCGATCGCGTCCGCGACGCCGAGGCGCACGGAGGACTCCACGGCGCCGTCGAGCCGGACCACGGAGGCGGTGATGCCGCGTGCGGCGAGGTAGTCGTTGAGCAGTCCCTCATAGCTCGTGGCGAGCCTGCGGCCCTCGAGCTCGTCCACGGAGGAGAAGTCGCCGACGGGCCCGGCGAACCGGAAGGTGGAGGCGCCGAAACCGAGCTGCATGAGCTCCTCGGCCTTCACCTGGGCGTCGAGGAAGAGATCGCGCCCGGTGATGCCGACGTCGAGCGTGCCCGAGCCGACGTACACCGCGATGTCGCGGGGGCGGAGGAAGAAGAACTCGATCTCGTTCTCGGGATCGACGAGCACGAGCTCGCGCGGGTCACGGCGCTGGCGGTAGCCGGCTTCGACGAGCATGGCGGAGGCGGCCTCGGAGAGGGCGCCCTTGTTGGGGACTGCTACACGGAGCATGGGGATCCTTGGGTGGAGGAGGGACGGGGGCAAGCAGGGCCGCGGGCGGGTTGCCGACGCGGCTACAGATGCTTGTAGACGTCCTCCAGGGTGAGCCCCTTCGCGAGCATAAGGACCTGCAGGTGGTAGAGCAGCTGGGAGATCTCCTCGGCGGCGTCCTCCAGGGACTCGTACTCGGCGGCCATCCAGACCTCGGCGGCCTCCTCGACGACCTTCTTGCCGATGCCGTGCACGCCGGAGTCGAGCTCGGCGACGGTCCGGGAGCCGGCGGGACGGTCGGCGGCCTTCGCGCTGAGTTCCTCGAACAGGGATTCAAAGGTTTTCACATCCCCTAGGCTATCGGCTCGCCGGGCTCCTCCGTCCCGCGGCCGCCGTCGTGTGACGGACGCCTCCGGCGCCGGCTCCGTGCGCACCGCGCTACTCGGTCCAGGGGCGGAGGACGGCGGCCGTGGCGAGGGCGGCGGACACCGCCTCGTAGCCCTTGTCCTCGGAGGAGCCCGGCAGGCCCGCGCGGTCGAGTCCCTGCTGCTCGGTGTCGCAGGTGAGCACGCCGAAACCGACCGGCACGCCGGTGCGCACACTCACGTCCGTGAGTCCCGACGTCGCCGCCTGGCACACGTAATCGAAGTGCGGCGTTCCGCCGCGGATGACGACGCCGAGGGCTGCGACGGCGTCGAACCCCGGTGCGAGGCGGGCGGCGGCGACCGGCAGCTCGAAGCTGCCGGGGACGCGGATCTCGGTCACGATCGCGCCGGCGTCGGCTGCGGCGCGCCGCGCGCCGTCGAGGAGGCCGTCCATGATCTGGGTGTGCCAGCTCGCGGCGATGATCGCGAGGCGGAGGGGTGCGCCCTCCGGTGTGAGTGCGCTGATGTCGATGCTCGGGGCTCCGTGGCCGCTCATGGTTCTCCTTCGGTGGGGTTGGTCAGGCGTGGTGTGCGGAGGCGGTTCGCGCCACGTAGGCGACGAGGTCCTCGATGGAGACGAGCGGGATGGCGTGCTCGTCGGCGAACTCCCGCAGGGCGGGCAGGCGCATCATGCCGCCGTGGTCGTGCACGAGTTCGGCGATGACGGCGGCGGGCCGCTTGCCCGCGAGGACGCTCAGCTCGACGCCGGCCTCCGTGTGTCCGGCGCGTTCGCGGACGCCGCCCGATGCCGCGCGCAGCGGGAAGACGTGACCGGGGCGGGTGAGGTCCTTTGGGCCGCTGGCGGGGTCGGCGAGGACGCGGGCGGTCCGTGCGCGGTCCGCGGCGCTGATGCCGGTGCTGACGCCCGCCGCCGCGTCACACGAGACGGTGTAGGCCGTGCCCTTGGCATCCTCGTTGACCGCCGTCATGGGCGGCAGGAGGAGGCGGTCGGCGTCGTCGGCCCGCAGCGGCACGCACAGCACGCCGGAGGTCCAGCGCACCGTCCAGCCGACCAGTTCCGGCGTCGCGTCCTCGGCGGCGAAGACGATGTCCCCCTCGTTCTCGCGGTCCTCGTCGTCGACGACGACGGCCGCGCGGCCCGCGGCGAGGGCCCGGATGGCGTCCTCGACGGTGTCGAAGCGGATGGCGCCCGTCACCGGAGGGTCCGGCCCGTGTCGTCCTGGTCGTCCTGCCGCTGTGCGTCGACGGCGGCGAAGCCGAGGAGCCTCTCGGCGTACTTGGCGAGCACGTCCATCTCGAGGTTCACCGGGTCGCCGAGCGCCTTGGTGCCGAGGCCGGTCGCGCGGAGCGTGGTCGGGATGAGCCCGACCTCGAACCACTGCTCCGGGTCCTGCGGCGGGCTGACGGCCGTGACCGTCAGGGAGACGCCGTCGATCGCCACGGACCCCTTCTCCGCGGCGTAGCGGCCCAGCGTCGCGGGGAGCCCGAAGCGGAGCCGGTGCCAGGCGCCGAGGTCCTCGCGCTCGAGCAGCACCCCGATGCCGTCCACGTGTCCCTGGACGACGTGCCCGTCGAGGCGTCCGCCCGCGGTCACGCACCGCTCGAGGTTCACCGGGGCCCCCGGCTGGAGGCGCCCCGTGGTGGTGCGGCGGAGGGTCTCGCCCATCACGTCGACGCCCACGCGTGCCCCGTCGAGGGTGACGGCGGTGAGGCAGACGCCGTTGACGGCGATCGAGGCGCCGGGGGCGAGGTCCTGGCCGGTCTCGGGCGCCTCGACGACGAGGAGGCCGCTCTCGCCGTCGGGTGTGAGCTCGAGGGAGACGACGCTCCCCTGCTCGGAGACGATTCCTGTGAACACTGGTGCTTCCTTCGGGTTGCGGGCGGGTGTGAGGTGTCGTGGCGGGCGGAGGTCAGGCGGGTCGGTCGGGTGTCCGGGACGGTGGCCGCAGGTGCAGCCTCACGTCCGGGCCGAACCGGCCGACCGCGGGCCCCCCGGCGGCGTCCAGTTGCCAGCGGGAGGCGGCATCGAGGGTCGTGACGCCGAGTGCGGGGAACGCCGGGGACCCGTCGCCGAGGAGCAGCGGGGCCACGTAGCTGAACAGTTCGTCCACCACGCCCGCCCGGAGGAAGGCGGAGGCGATGCGGGGGCCTCCCTCGACGAGGAGGTGGCGGACTCCCCTGCCGTACAGCGTGTCGAGCACCTCGCGCACGTCCCGGGTGGGCAGATGGAGGAATCCCTCACCGCGGACGGCGGCGCCGTCGGGGACGGGGCTCTCGCCCATGACCACCCGCAGTCCGGCACTCCCGGCAGGTACCGGGACGGGTAGCGGGACGTCGCGCCGTGCGGTGAGCCGCGGATCGTCGGCGAGGACGGTGCCGGTGCCCACCAGGACGGCGTCGGCGAGGGCGCGGATCCTGTGGCCGTCAGCGCGAGCCTCGGCGCCGGTGATCCACTGGCTGGTGCCGTCCGGGGCGGCCACGCGACCGTCGAGGGACTGCGCGGATTTCAGGGTGACGAACGGGCGCCGCTCGGTGAGGCTGTCGGTCCACCGCTCGTTCAGGGCCTGCGCGCGGCCGGCCTCGAGCCCGCCGATGCAGTCGATGCCCGCGGCGCGCAGCTGCTGAGCGCCGCCGGCCGCGGCCGCGTTGATGTCGTCGGCCGCATACACGACGCGGGCGACGCCGGCGTCGATCAGCGCCGCGCTGCACGGACCGGTGCGGCCGGTGTGGCTGCATGGTTCCAGGGTCACCACCATGGTGGCGCCCCGCGGGTCGTTGCCGCGGTCACGGGCGTCGGCGAGGGCGGCGGGCTCGGCGTGCGGCGTGCCCGCACCCCGGTGGTGGCCTTCGCCGAGGACGGCGCCGTCGGGCGCGAGCAGGACGGCGCCCACGAGGGGGTTGGCGCCCCGCACGCCGCGCGCGGCCAGGTCGAGGGCGCGCAGCATGGCCGCCGCTTCGGTCGGCGTGGTACCGGGTGTGCCGGGCGTGGCCATCAGCGCAGCGTCGGATCCGGGAGGAGGATCTCGATGCCGGGCTTCGCGGTGCGCTGGGCGCGCGCCCAGACGAAGAAGCCGACGAGCGTGAAGGCGCCGTAGAACATGTACATGAAGGCGCTCGCGTAGTAGCCGGCGCTGAAGAGCAGCGGCACGCCGACGATGTCCACGGCGACCCAGACGAGCCAGAACTCCACCCAGCCCTTGGCCATGCCGTAGGTGGCGAGCAGGGATCCGACGAAGGTCCAGGCGTCGGCCCAGACCGGCTCGTAGGAGCCGAGGACACGGAAGAGCGGAGTCAGCGCGAGCGTGCCGATGAGCAGGAACGCGACCATGCCGAGACGTGCCCTGGTGCCGGCCCACTGCGGGACGACGGCCTGGCCGCCGCGGTGCCGGCTCGCCTGCCACTGCCGCCAGCCGTAGACGGATACGGCGATGAACATCACCTGCCGCCCGGCCTGGCCGAGGAGATTGGCCGCGCTCGCTGCGCCGAAGAGGGAGCCGAGGAACACCGTGAGCAGCAGGAGGTTGCCGACGATGCCGACCGGCCACGCCCACACGCGGCGGCGCATGCCGCCGAGGGCGCTGAGCAGGCCGAAGATGTTACCCACCACTTCGCGCAGCAGGAGGGAACCGTTGCCTACGGGGATGCGGGCTTCGAAGAGCCACTGCAGAAAATCCATGCCGATCCTTCGCCGATAGAACGGCTCCGGGAATGGCAGAAGAAGGGGCGCACCGCCGTGGCTGTACCACGACAGGACCGCAGCCCGGATGCGGGCAGCGGCAAACCCCTGCTGTGCGTGCTTCTCCCATCCAGACTGTGACTGTCGGTCCCGGAATTCCACCGGCTCAACCGTCCACTGCCCGCGCGGGTGCGCGGATGGTGGACGGGTCGCGGACTATAACCGCCGGTTCGGACTTACACCGACCCCGGAGCACATACAGGGCTGATTATTTCACAGCGCGCGGGCCGGGGCGGAGGATCCGTCACAATTCGTCCGACAGCGATCAGGACGGGGTTCGACGACAGGAACGGGGCACCCCGTCCGGAGTACCCCGTTCCTGTCGGCGGCAGACCTGCAGGTCAGCCGGCCGACGTCGGCTGCGCGTCGGCCTTCGGCTTCGCGTCGACGCCGGCCTCCTTGCGCTGCTGCGCCGTGATCGGCGCGGGTGCGGCCGTCAGCGGGTCGTACCCGCCGCCGGACTTCGGGAAGGCGATGACGTCGCGGATGGAGTCGGTGCCCGCGAGCAGGGAGACCACGCGGTCCCAGCCGAGCGCGATCCCGCCGTGGGGAGGCGCGCCGTACTTGAAGCCCTCGAGCAGGAACCCGAACTTCTCCTGGGCTTCCTCGGCGCCGAGGCCCATGACGGCGAACACGCGCTCCTGCACGTCGCGCCGGTGGATACGGATGGATCCGCCACCGAGCTCGTTGCCGTTGCAGACGATGTCGTAGGCGTAAGCCAGTGCGTTCTCGGGATCCGTGTCGAAGGTGTCGAGGAACTCGGGCTTCGGGGACGTGAAGGCGTGGTGGACGGCGGTCCAGGCACCGCCACCGACGGCGACGTCACCGGCGGCGACGGCGGCCGATGCGGGCTCGAACATCGGGGCGTCGACCACCCACACGAAGGCCCAGTCGCCCTCCCTGATGAGTCCGGTGCGGTGGCCGATCTCGACGCGGGCCGCACCCAGCAGGGCACGGGAGGAGGTCTTCTCGCCGGCGGCGAAGAAGATGCAGTCGCCCGGGTTCGCGCCGACGGCGGTGGCGAGGCCCTCACGCTCGGTGTCGTTGAGGTTCTTCGCCACGGGGCCACGCAGGCTTCCGTCGTCGTCGATGAGCACGTAGGCGAGGCCCTTATGCCCGCGCTGCTTGGCGAATTCCTGCCAGGCATCGAGCGTGCGGCGGGGCTGGGAGGCTCCGCCGGGCATGACGACGGCGCCCACGTAGGGGGCCTTGAAGACGCCGAAGCCGGTGTCCTTGAAGAACTCGGTGAGCTCGGTGAGCTCGAGTCCGAAGCGCAGGTCCGGCTTGTCGGAGCCGTACTTCGCCATGGCGTCGGCGTAGGTCATCCGGCGGATCGGGGTGGGGATCTCGACGTCGATCAGGTTCCACAGGCGCGTGACCAGCTGCTCGCCGAGGGCGATGATGTCGTCCTCCTCGACGAAGCTCGCCTCGATGTCGAGCTGCGTGAATTCAGGCTGGCGGTCGGCGCGGAAGTCCTCGTCACGGTAGCAGCGGGCGATCTGGTAGTACTTCTCGAACCCGCCGACCTGCAGCAACTGCTTGAACAGCTGAGGCGACTGCGGCAGGGCGTACCAGGAGCCCGGGGCCAGGCGGGCCGGCACGAGGAAGTCGCGCGCACCCTCCGGCGTCGACCGGGTCAGGGTGGGCGTCTCGATCTCCACGAAGCCGTCCGCGTGGAGCAGCTCCCGGGCGACCCGGCTCGCCTCGGAGCGCAGGCGCAGGTTGGCCTGGGGGCCGGGCCGGCGGAGGTCGAGGTAGCGGTGGCGCAGGCGCGCCTCCTCGCCCACCTCGACGTGCTCGTCGATCTGGAAGGGCAGCGGGTCCGCGGTGTTGAGGATCGTGACGGTGTCCGCGATGACCTCGATCGCGCCCGTGGCGAGGGCGGGGTTCTCGTTGCCCTCGGGGCGCTGGTGCACCGTGCCGACGATCTGCAGGACGTACTCGTTGCGCAGGCTGGAGAACACGTCCTCCTCGCGCACCACCACCTGGGCGACGCCGGACGCGTCGCGCAGATCGAGGAACGCCACACCGCCGTGGTCGCGGCGTCGCGCGACCCATCCTGCCAGGGTGACGGTTTGTCCTACGTGCTCAGGCCGGAGGGAGCCGAGTTCATGCGTGCGGAGCACAGCATTCCTTCCCACAGATGTGTCAGATGAGTCGCAGGCGTCGTAAGCACCTGCCTAGAGTTGCTTCAAGCCCGACCAACTTTACCGGTCCCGCTCTGGCTGCCCGGACAGGAACCCGGAGGGCGGTGTCGTCCTGTCCTCCGGGGTTCCTGTGCGGGCGGCTGTCACCGATCCCTGAGGAGGACCATGTCCGAGCAACCGGCGCTGCGGCGCGTTCTGGGCGGCTTCGACGCCACCACGGTCGGGGTCGGCGCGATGATCGGCGCCGGCGCCTTCGTCGTCTTCGCGCCGGCCGTCGCGGCCGCGGGGACACTCCTGCCCCTCGCCGTCGTGATCGCCGGGTTCGTCGCCTACTGCAACGCCTCGGCGACGGCCTCCCTCGCCGTGCAGTACCCCGCGAGCGGGGGCACCTATGTCTATGGACGCGAACGCCTCGGGCACTGGCCGGGCTTCCTCGCCGGCTGGGGCTTCGTCACCGGCAAGGCGGCGTCGTGCGCCGCGATGGCCCTCGCCTTCGGCCTGTACGCGGCCCCGGGCGCCGGGAAGGCCGTCGCGGTGGCCGCCGTCGTGGGCCTCACGGCCGTCAACCTCCTCGGCGTGACCCGCACGGCCCTCGCCACGCGCGTGATCGTCTCGCTCGTGGTCCCGGTCCTGGCCTTCGTGATCGTCGTCGGCTTCTCGTCCCCCGCCGCCCCGTCCACGACCGGGGGCGGGGCCGCCGGGATCGGGGGCGTGCTGCAGGGCTCCGCGCTGATGTTCTTCGCGTTCGCCGGCTACGCCCGGATCGCGACGATGGGCGAAGAGGTCCGGAACCCACGCCGGAACATCCCCGCAGCCATCCTCGGCGCCCTCGGCTTCACACTGCTGCTGTACCTGCTCCTGGCGCTCTCGCTCCTGCACGCGCTCGGACCGGAGGCGCTCGCGGGCGCCACGGCACCGCTCCGGGACGTGATCGACGTCGCCGTCCCCGGGGAGGGATCCATGGGTCGGGGTGGAGCCGTGGTCACCATCGCTGCAGCGCTCGCCAGTCTCGGGGCCCTGCTCGCGCTCGTCGCGGGAGTGGGCCGCACGAGCCTCGCCATGGCGCGCCAGGGCGACCTGCCGCGCGCGCTCTCGCGCATCTCCGCGCGCCACTCCGTGCCCTGGGTCGCCGACGTCGCGACGGCCGCCGTCGTCGTCGGCCTCCTGCTCGTCACCGACGTGCTGACGGTGGTCGGGTTCTCCAGCTTCGGCGTCCTGGTGTACTACGCGGTCGCCAACATCGCGGCCTTCACGCTCACCGAACGGCAGTGGTACGCCCCGCGCTGGCTGAACGCGCTCGGCGCGGCAGGGTGCCTCCTGCTCGCCTTCACCCTTCCCGCGGTGTCGGTCGTCACGATGCTCGGCGTACTGGCAGCGGGGGCCACTGTCCGGGCCGTGGTGCTCGCCCGACGCCGCCGACGGGCCTGACCGTGGCGGCTTCTTCGCGGACCGCCGCGCCTCGTACTGACCGCCGCGCGGGGCGGACCGTCAGGCCGTGGTGACCACCGGCCGGAGGTCCTCCGCCGGCGGCGCCCAGGACGCCGGGTCCGCCGGGGTCTGCTCTCCCGACCGGATGTCCTTGACCTCGTGGACGCCGTCGGAGGACGTGAACCAGACGAAGGGGATGCCGCGGCGATCGGCGAACCTGATCTGCTTGCCGAACTTCTCCGCGCTCGCCGCCACCTCGGCCGGGATGCCGCGACCGCGCAGCGCCGCGGCGACGTCCTGGGCCTCGGACCAGGAGTCGTCGTCGGCCAGCGTCACGAGCACCGCCGTCGGCACCGAGCGGGAGACCGTGGCGAAGCCCTGGCTGAGGATGCGCGAGACGATCCGGGTGACGCCGATGGACAGCCCGACGCCGGGGAAGGTGCGGTTGCCCTTGCGCGCCAGGGCGTCGTAGCGGCCGCCGGAACAGATGGAGCCGAGCGCCTCGTGCCCGTCGAGGACCGTCTCGTAGACGGTGCCCGTGTAGTAGTCGAGCCCGCGGGCGATGCTGAGGTCGGCGACCACGCGGCCCGGCGCGCGGCGCGATGCCTCGCCGACCACCTGGCGCAGCTCCTCGAGTCCTTCCTCGAGGAGCTCGTTCGTGACGCCCAGGGCGCGGACCTGCTCCACGAAGGAGGTGTCGGCGGTGCGGATCGAGGCGAGGTCGAGGGCGAGGCGCACCTGTTCGTCGTCCGCGCCCACCTCGTCGCGGAGCAGAGTGCCCACCTTCTCGGGGCCGATCTTCTCCAGCTTGTCGATGCTCCGCAGCACGGCGGCCGTGTCGTCGAGACCGATGGCCCGGTAGAACCCCTCCGCGAGCTTGCGGTTGTTCACGCGCAGCGTGAAGTCCGGGATCGGCAGGGCGCCGAGGGCCTCCACCACGGCGAGGGCGAGTTCGACGTCGTACCGGAACGGCAGGACGCCGTCGCCCACGACGTCGATGTCCGCCTGCGTGAACTCGCGCGCGCGGCCCTCCTGGGGCCGTTCGCCGCGCCAGCACTTCTGGATCTGGTACCGGCGGAACGGGAACGCCAAGTGCCCGGCGTTCTCCACGACGTAGCGCGCGAACGGGACGGTGAGGTCGTAGTGGAGGGCGAGTCCGCTCTCCGAGGCGGACGCCTCGTCGGCCTGCAGTCGCGAGACCGCGTAGACCTCCTTGTCGATCTCGCCCTTGCGCAGGAGATGCTCGACGGTCTCGACCGCGCGTGTCTCGATACTCGAGAAGCCGTGCAGCTCGAACGTCCGCTGCAGCACCCCGAGGACGTGGAGCTCGATCAGGCGCTCCTCCGGAAGCCATTCGGGGAAGCCTGACAGTGATGCCTTGCGGGCCATGGGGTGGTTCTCCTCCTGCGATGGGGACCGGCCCTCGCGCACGGGGCAGCGGACCGGTTCTGCGGCCTCAATCCTAGGTCCCGGCGGTGGCCTGCGAAAAAAGGAGCGACGACAGCGGCCGAAGGCAATGCCCGCTCCCCGCCGTGACGCGGATCAGGGGCCAGTGGGTAAAGTAACCTCAGGGCAGGTTGCGCGCTGCTCGGGCAATCGGTGGGCGCTGAGGAGACTCGTTCGGCGGGCTCTTCCGCCGCTACCCGACCGGCCGGGCCGATAGACTCCTAGACCCTGCATGAAATGGCCCCGGCGTTGCTCACGGCCATCCGACGAGCGAAAGACTTCTAGCGGTGACAGACAGTCAGCAATCCGACGAAACGACCATCGGCCAGCACTCGCAGCAGGACGCTGCGGGGGCCGACGGTGCCCCCATGCCCGCAGCCTCTCCCTCCGCCCCTGACACGGGCGGGGACTCGGACCAGACGCAGGACGCTGCTCCCGCCGACCCCGTGCAGGGCGTCGACGCCACTGTGGCAGACGCCGTAGGCACGCCGGAAGCCGAAGCATCGGCGGCAGTGGAGCCCGTGGCGGCCGAGCCCGAGCCCGTTGTGGCCGAGCCCGAGCCCGTGGCGGCCGAGCCCGAGGCCCAGCCCGTTGTGGCCGAGCCCGACGCGGCCGGCGGCACGGACGCCGTGGCGCCGGTGGAGACCGCACACGCCGCCACCGAGCCGTCGGTCCCGCTCGCTCCCGAGCCCGCCCCGCTGAGTACGCCGTCGCCCAGCGTCGCCCCGCCGCGCGCGCCTCTGCCCACAGCGATGGCGCCCCGCCCACTGAAGAAGGCCGCGCAGCCCCTGGCGGCCCCTCCCGCCCACAGCACGTCCCTCGAGGAGGCCGGCCGGTTCGCCCGCGTCGAGGATGACGGTCACGTCTTCCTCCTCGTGGACGGCGCCGAGCACCCGGTGGGCCAGTACCCCGATGCGACGCGCGAGGAGGCGCTCGGCTACTTCGTGCGCAAGTACGACGACGTCGTGGCCCAGGTCGCACTGCTGGAGCAGCGTGTCCAGGCGAAGGCGCCGTCGTCGGACATGGCCAAGACCGCCAAGCACCTGCGCGCGCAGGTCGGCGAACGCAAGATGGTCGGCGACGTCCTCGCGCTGGAGGCGCGGATCGACGCGCTGCTCGGCGAGATCGGCGGCCTCGAGAAGGCCGAGCGGGCGGCGCAGGACGCGCTGAAGGCGAAGGAGCTCGCCGCGCGCGAGGCCATCGTCGCCGAAGCCGAGGAGCTCGCGGAGCGTGACCCCTCCACCGTGCAGTGGAAAGCCAGCAGCACGCGCATGAACGAGCTCTTCGAGCTGTGGAAGGCCGCACAGAAGAACGGGCCGAGGCTCGGCCGGGGCACGGAGGACGCCCTCTGGAAGCGCTTCCGGTCCGCACGCACCGTGTTCGACCGTCACCGCCGCGCGTACTTCTCCCAGCTGGACAGCGACAACGCGGAGGCGAAGCAGGCCAAGGAGGCGCTCATCCGGCGCGCCGAGCAGCTCTCGGACTCCACGGACTGGGGCCAGACCGCCGCCGAGTACCGTCACCTGATGGACGAGTGGAAGTCGTCCAAGCGCGCGAGCCGCAAGGACGACGACGCCCTGTGGGCCCGCTTCCGCGCCGCCCAGGACCGCTTCTTCGAGGCCCGCAAGGCCGCGAACGAAGCCGTCGACGAGGAGTACGCGGGCAACCTCACGGTCAAGGAGGCGCTCCTCAGGGAGGCCCAGCAGATCCTGCCCATCCGGGACCTTGCGGCCGCGAAGAAGGCGCTGCAGTCCGTGCGGGACCGGTGGGACGAGGCGGGGAAGGTCCCGCGCGCCGACATGGGACGCATCGACGCCGGGCTCCGGAAGGTCGAGGACGCCGTCAAGGCGGCCGACGACGAGAACTGGACGAAGACGAACCCCGAGACGAAGGCCCGCACCAACAGTGCGCTGAGCCAGCTCGAGGCCACCATCGCGCAGCTCAGGGACGACCTCGCCGACGCCGAGAGCGCAGGGAACGCCAAGAAGATCGCGTCCGCCCGGGAGGCGCTGGCAGCCCGCGAGCAGTGGCTCGAGATGCTGCAGAGGTCGGCCCAGGACTTCTCCTGACCCAGGCCTCCCAGCGGGAGGCTACCGGCGTCGAACAGGCCCTCCGGCACCGTTGTCCACATCGGTGCCGGAGGGCTTCTCCGTGCTCCCCGCGGTGGGGATGCTGGAGCAATGCCTCCCCTGGACAGCACCGCATCCGGCGCACCTCCGGAGCGCGTCCTGGGGCCGGGGCAGCCCGTCACGTCCACCGGCGGGGCGCTGTTCCATGCCGGGGAGATCTTCACGTCGGCCGAGCTGCAGGCCATGCGGCTCGATGGCCTGGTGCGCCTCGTCATCGGTGACTCGTACCTCCGCAGCGACTTCAGGGAGGACCCGGCCACGAGGTCACGGTCGGCCGTCCGCAGCGTCCCCGCCCCGATGCGGCCACGGGTGGCCCTGGGCCGCTCCACCGCGGCCTGGGTCTACGGGTGCGCTCCGCCGCCCGCCCTGATCAGCCTGGTGACGGACCACCGGCGCCGCACCACGGCGCTGCCGCCCTTCACTCCCGCCGTCATGCATCAGGTGGCGCTCGGCCCGTTCGACGTCAACCTGATCGGCGGGGTGTCCGTCACCACGCCGCTCCGCACGGCGCTGGACATCGCCGTCCACGGTGAGGATCGGGACGCCGTGCCCGTCCTCCGGGCGATCGGCAGGGCCGCGGTCCTCGACTGTCCCCTGCGGCTCGTCGAGGCGGCGCTCGTCAATGCTCCGCGGGTGCCGGGCAAGTCGCGGGCGCTCGCCCGGCTGCGCGCGGCCCGGCGCCCGCGGGACGTGCGGGCATGACGGTCGGTCGTCAGGGGCGTCGCTGGGAGCCCGTGGTCCTGTACACGTCGAAGACCCCGTCGATCCGGCGCACCGCGCTGAGGATGTGGCTCAGGTACTTCGGGTCACCCATCTCGAACGCGAACCGGGACATCGCCACCCGGTCGGATGACGTGTTGACGTTCGCCGCGAGGATGTTCACGTGGTTCTCGGCAAGCACGCTCGTCACGTCGGAGAGGAGGCTCTTGCGGTCGAGGGCCTCGACCTGGATCTCGACGAGGAACACACTCGACTGCGTCGGCGCCCACTCCACCGGCACGATCCGGTCCGGCTGGTCACGCAGTTCCTGCACGTTGCGGCAGTCGCTGCGGTGCACGGACACCCCGGATCCGCGCGTGACGAACCCGATGATCGGATCCGGCGGCACGGGCGTGCAGCAGCGAGCGAGCTTGACCCACACGTCGCCGACCCCGCGTACGGTGACGCCCGAGTCGGAGAACTTGGGCCGGCGGGGCTGGGTGGCGACCGCCGTCTCCGCGATCTTGTCCTCGGCGTCCTCGTGGCCGCCCATGAGCGCCACGAGGTGCTCGATCACGTTCTGGGCCGACGTGTGCCCGTCCCCGACCGCCGCGTAGAGGGCCGAGATGTCCTGGTGCCGGAGCTCCTGGGCGACCGTCAGCAGGGCGCTGTGCGTCATCATGCGCTGCAGCGGGAGGTTCTGCTTCCGCATGGCGCGGGTCAGCAGCTCCTTGCCCTTGTCGATCGCCTCCTCGCGGCGTTCCTTCGTGAACCACTGCCGGATCTTGTTGCGGGCGCGCGGGCTCTTGACGAAACCCTGCCAGTCCTGGCTGGGCCCGGCACCCTCGGCCTTGGAAGTGAAGATCTCCACCCAGTCGCCGTGGTTCAGTTCGCTGTTGAGGGGCACGAGCTTGCCGTTGACGCGCGCACCGATGGTCCGGTGGCCCACCTCGGTGTGGACGGCGTAGGCGAAGTCGACGGGCGTGGAGCCGGCGGGCAGCGCCATGACCTCGCCCTTGGGTGTGAAGACGAAGACCTCGCGCGCGTTGATCTCGAAGCGCAGGGAGTCGAGGAACTCGTCGGGGTCCGACGTCTCCTGCTGCCAGTCCACGAGGCTCCGCAGCCAGCCCAGGTCACCGTTGTCGGCCGCCTCGGGCTGCTTGCCGCCGTTCTTGTACTTCCAGTGCGCTGCCACACCGTACTCGGCCCGGCGGTGCATGTCGTGCGTGCGGATCTGCACCTCGACGGGCTTGCCGCCCGGGCCGATCACCGTGGTGTGCAGCGACTGGTACATGTTGAACTTCGGCATCGCGATGTAGTCCTTGAACCGCCCGGGCAGGGGGTTCCATCGTGAGTGCAGCGATCCGAGGGTGGCATAGCAGTCCCGCACACTGTCGACCAGGACACGCACGCCCATCAGGTCGTGGATGTCGTCGAAGTCCTTACCCCGGACGATCATCTTCTGGTAGATCGAGTAGTAGTGCTTGGGACGGCCCGTGATCGTCGCCTTGATCTTCACGGCCCGGAGGTCTTCCTCGATCTGGTTGCGGACGAGGCTCAGGTGCTTCTCCCGCTCGGGCGTCCTGTCGCCCACCATCCGGACGATCTCCTCGTACACCTTCGGATGCAGCGCGGCGAACGACAGGTCCTCGAGCTCCCACTTGATGGTGTTCATGCCGAGGCGGTGCGCGAGGGGCGCGAAGATCTCGAGCGTCTCCCTCGCCTTCTTCGCCGAGGACGCGGGCGAGACGAAGCGCCAGGTGCGGGCGTTGTGCAGCCGGTCGGCGAGCTTGATGACGAGGACACGGATGTCCTTCGCCATGGCCACGACCATCTTGCGCACCGTCTCCGCCTGCGCGGCGTCGCCGAAGGACACCTTGTCGAGCTTGGTGACGCCGTCCACGAGCATGGCCACCTCGGGACCGAAATCCCGCTTGAGCTCCTGCAGGGTATAGGAGGTGTCCTCCACGGTGTCGTGCAGGAGGGCGGCGGCGAGGGTGGTGCCGGTCATGCCGAGTTCGGCCAGGATGGTGGCGACGGCGACCGGGTGGGTGATGTACGGGTCACCGCTCTTGCGTGTCTGGCCCTCGTGGCTCCGTTCAGCCACGAGGTAGGCGCGCTGGATCAGGTCGAGGTCCTCGCGCGGGTTGTTGGCCCGGACGGTGCGGAGCAGGGGCTCGAGCACGGGCGAGTACCCCGAGGAGCCGCGCCCGGCGAGGCGGGCGATGCGCGCTCGCGTTCGGCCGCGGCGTCCGGGAGCGACCTGGTCGGCGCTCGTGGCGGACGGCGCGGACGTCGGCGACGCGGGCTGCACGAGCCCGCGGGCGGGGCCGGGGCGCGAGGCATCGGTGGCGACCGGTCCGTGGACCCCGGGCGTCGGAGCACCCTGGTTCTCTCCGGGATTCACCGCTTCAGCCATATCCAGTTCCTCAATCTCCATCCGGAATCCGGCAAGGATCCATCGTGCCGCCGGTTCTGCGGCACCTTCAAGTCTAGCCGGGGTCGAACCGACTCAGCCGCAGCGGACCCGTGGGGGCCGCTGCGGCTGAGGAGCGTGCCGGGCGTCGGGGGGCGTCCCGTCCGCCAGAGGCACCGCTCGCGATCAGACGGCGGCCGCCTCCAGCGAGCGGCGGTTCAGGACCTTCTTCTCCTGCTTCTTCAGCTCCGGCTCATTGAGCCGCAGCGCGGCGTACAGGGGTGCCGCGATGAAGATGGTGCCCAGGGTGCCGAGGATGATGCCGATGAACAGGGCCAGCGAGAGGTCCTGGAGCGTGCCCGCTCCGAGTATGAACGAGCCGATGAAGAGGATCGACGCCACCGGCAGGATCGCCACCACGGAGGTGTTGATCGAGCGCACGAGGGTCTGGTTCACGGCGAGGTTCACCTGCTCGGCGAATGTGCGCTTCGTCGAGATGGTGATGTCGGCGGTGTTCTCCCGGATCTTGTCGAAGACCACCACTGTGTCGTACAGGGCGTAGCTGAGGATGGTCAGGAAGCCGATGATCGCCGACGGCGTGACCTCGAAGTCGCTCAGCGAGTACAGGCCCGCGGTGACGACCATGACCACCACGAGGGCCGCCATCGCGGCGAGGGCCATCTTCCAGGTGCGGAAGTAGATCGCCATGAGGATCGCGGCGAGGAGGACGAACACGCCGAACCCGATCAGCGCCTGGCGGCTGACGTCCTCGCCCCAGGTCGGACCGACGAAGCTCGAGGTCACCTGGTCCTCGCCCACACCGTACCCGCTGACGAGGTTGTCGCGGACGCTGAGCGTCTGGTCGTCCGACAGCCGCTCGGTCTGGATGCGCATTGTGTCGGCCGCGATGTTGGTGACGCGCGGGACGGCGTCGGGCACCACGTCGGTGACGGCCCTCTCGCCGACGGCCGCATCGGTGTTCTCGGTCGCGGAGACGGTGAACTCGGATCCGCCCCGGAAGTCGATGCCGAGGTTGAACCCGCCCTTGACCACCGGGATGATGATCGAGATCAGGACGGCGATGCCGGCGATGAGGAACCAGAGGTTCCGCTTGGCGACGAAGGGGTAGGAGCGCTTTCCCGAGTACAGCTCGTTGCCGAACGTGGCGAAGCTTGTGCGGCTCATTCTTTGGTCTCTTTCTGGGAGGATCCGGTGCGCCCGGCAACGGTGGAACCGGTCCGCGCGGAGACGGAGGCTTCGGGGCGTCCGGCACCAGTGGGATCCGCGACGGGGTCCGCGACGCTGGAATCCGCGACGGTAGAACCGGCGGCCGAGGACCCTGTGCGCCCGGCGAGGGCCTTCTGCTGCTCCGCGCGGCGGCGCTCGGCGATGGTCAGGCGCCGCTCGGCTTCCGCCGAGGCACCCTTGTTCTTGGTGCGGGCGATGGTCACGGGCTTCTCGCCCGGCTCGCGCAGGCGGCCGGCTCCCCGGTAGAGCGGGATGCCGCCCAGCCGGCTCGGGTCGAGCCCGGACCACGGGTGTCCCTCGCCGAAGAACTTCGTCTTCGCGAGGAGGCGGAGCACCGGATGGGTGAACATGAACACGACCACGAGGTCGGCGATTGCCGTGAGGCCGAGGGTGAACGCGAAACCGCGCACGTTGCCGACCGCGACGAAGTAGAGCACGAGGGCGGCGAGCAGGTTGACCGCCTTGGAGGCGAGCACCGTCCGCTTGGCACGGCGCCAGCCGTTCTCCACAGCGGAGACGAGGCCGCGCCCGTCGCGCAGTTCGTCACGGATGCGCTCGAAGTAGACGATGAACGAGTCGGCAGTCTGGCCGATGGCGACGATCAGGCCGGCGACGCCCGCCAGGGAGAGGCGGTAGTTCTCGGTCCAACCGAGGATGCAGATGGCGAGATAGGTCAGCACACCCGCGACCACCAGCGAGGCGATCGTGACCAGACCGAGCAGCCGGTACTGGAACATCGAGTAAGCGGCCACGAGCAGCAGCCCGATGAGGCCCGCGATGAGGCCGAGTCGCAGCTGGTCGGCGCCGAGCGTCGCGGAGATCTGCTGTTCGCTCTGGATCTCGAAGCTGATCGGCAGGGCGCCGTACTTCAGCTGCTCCGCCAGGGCCGCTGCCGACTCCTCGGTGAAGTTGCCCGTGATCTGGGGGTTGCCGTCGGGGATGACGGCGTTGGTGGTGGGCGCGGAGACGATGCGCCCGTCGAGCACGATGGCGAACTGGTTCCGGGGATCGCCCGGACCGATCGCGTACAGGCGTTCGGTGACCTCGCGGAAGACCTCCGTGCCCTCGTCGTTGAAGTCGATCGTCACGGCCCAGGTGTTGAGGGTCTGGCCCTGCTGGCTGCGCTGCAGGCCGTAGCTGGCCGTCGAGATGTCGGTGCCCGGGACCTCGACGGGGCCGAGGATGTACTTGCCCTGCGTGTCGGGTTCGCAGGCGACCATGGGCTGATCGGCGGGAGCGGGCTCCTCGGCGGGCTCGAGGGCGGCCGGATCGAGGCAGTTCAGCGCCTCGAACTCCTTGTAGAGCTCGGGCGTGATCCAGTTCGGGTCGCTCGCGTTCTGGGGCTCGGCGGCTGGCTGGGGCAGCTGGTCGTCGGGGGTGGGCGTCTCGGCGGCTGCCGCCTGGCCCGGGCCGCCCGTGAGGACGGGACGGAATTCCATCTGCGCGGACGCCTGGATGAGGTCGCGCGTCTCGGGGTCCGGGGTCCCGGGCAGCGACACGATGACGTTCTGGCCGGACTGCGTGTTGATCTCGGCTTCGGCGACACCGGAGCCGTCGACGCGCTGGCGGATGATCTCCACGGCCTGGTCGAGCTGTTCGGGCGTGATGTCACTGCCGTCCTGGACGCGCGGGGCGAGGATCATCTGCGTCCCGCCCTCGAGGTCGAGGGCCAGGCGGGGGCTCCAGCTCGCGGTGCTCCAGTAGGAACCCGCTCCCAGCAGGATCGCGAGCAGTGCTGTCAATGCGCCCAGCCAGACAAGTGTCCGCTTGGCTGCCGTCCCGGGACCGGTACGAGGCATGGTGGATGTCCTTATTCAGTGGCGCGTCTCGGGCGCCGGGTTGATGCTGGAGGCCGCGGCTGAGTACCGGCGCCCTACGGAATGCTAGTTCTCGGGGTTCGCTCTGGGGTCGCGGGGATCGCGCGCGTCGCGCTTCTCCCCTGTGGCTTCGCGGTTCAGGCGCGCCAGGGTCTCCTCCGGGGTCTCGGCGCCCGGGCTGCCGGTGCTCCCGGCAGCCGTGGCTCCCGACGCGGTGGACCCGGCGGACGGCGCGCGGTCCGAGCGGTCGGTGATATCGCCGCTGATCGAGGACGCGTCGTCGGGGACCGTGGTGCCGTCGACGGTGCCGAGGGTGTCTACGATCTCGACGGGGTGGACGTCGCCGGCTGGGTCTTCGGCGGTCCTGGTGTCCTGCTGCACCACCTTGGAGAGGGCCTGCGTGTGCACGGTGGCCAGGTTGCCGGGCGAGAGCTCGAGCACGGCCTTGTTGTTCTCCTGGTCGATCGAGACGATCGTCCCGTAGAGCCCGAACTGGGTCATGACCTCGGTGCCCGGCTCCATCTGCGTGCGCATCTCCTTCACCTGCTGCTGCGTCTTCCGCTGGCGGCGGAACATGGTGAAGATCAGGAACGCCAGCGCCAGCGGCAGCAGGAGGGAGAAGATGTCGAAAGCGGGGGCATCTCCTGAGGCGGACTGCGCGACTACGTGTGCAAGCACTGGGAATTCCGTTCCTGGGACTGGGTGAGGCGGCGGCAGCATTGTGCCCCGGCACACATTGGAAGACACCAGTGTAAAGGGGATTTCTGGGCGTCCGGCGCGTCAGGACTCCGGTTGCGCCCAACTGTCAAGCACGGATTCGGTGTCGAGCAGCGATTCGGGGGCCACGGAGAAGAGGTCCTCGGGCATCGCCGCCGCGACGTTCGGTGGCATCTCGAGGCCGAGGTGCTTCCAGGCGGCCGCTGTCGCGATCCGTCCGCGCGGTGTCCGCCCGAGCATCCCCTCGCGCACCAGGTAGGGCTCGGCGACGGTCTCGACCGTCTCGGGCTCCTCCCCCACTGCGATCGCGAGCGTCGACAGCCCTACAGGCCCGCCGTTGAACTTGGTGATGAGCGCGGTCAGGACGGAGCGGTCCAGTCGGTCGAGGCCGCGCGCGTCCACCTCGTACATGTCGAGTGCGGCACTCGCGGTGCGGGCGTCGATGAGGTCGATGCCGTGCACGAGCGCCCAGTCCCGGACGCGGCGCAGCAGCCGGTTGGCGATACGCGGCGTGCCCCGGGATCGGCCGGCGATCTCGGCGAAGGCCGCCGAGTTCACCTTCATGTCCATGAGCATGGCCGAGCGCCGGAGCACGAGTTCGAGTTCCTCGGTGGAGTAGAACTCGAGATGCCCGGTGAAGCCGAAGCGGTCGCGGAGCGGGCCGGGCAGGAGCCCCGCGCGGGTCGTGGCTCCGACGAGGGTGAAGGGCGGCAGCTCGAGGGGGATCGCCGTCGCGCCCGGGCCCTTGCCCACGATGATGTCGACCCGGAAGTCCTCCATGGCCATGTAGAGCATCTCCTCGGCGGGCCGGGACATGCGGTGGATCTCGTCGAGGAAGAGCACCTCGCCCTCGGTCAGGGAGGAGAGGATCGCCGCGAGGTCACCCGCGTGCTGGATCGCCGGCCCCGAGGTGATGCGGAGCGGGGCATTCATCTCCGCCGCGATGATCATGGCGAGCGTCGTCTTGCCCAGCCCGGGCGGCCCGGAGAGCAGCACGTGGTCGGCGCTGCGGCCGCGCAGGCGGGAGGCCTCGAGGACGAGCGAGAGCTGGCGGCGCACCCGCTTCTGCCCCACGAAGTCGTCGAGGTTCTTGGGGCGGAGCGCCGCCTCGACGGCGCGGTCCTCGGGATCCGCGGCCGGGGCGACGAGCGGCGCGTCCTCGGGCTGCTTGTCCGTCATGATCCCACCCTCGTCCGGGCCGAGCTCCGTGCGCCGTCCTGGCCGAGCCTGCGCAGCGTGAGCTTCAGGATCTGGCCCACGTCACCGGTCGCTGCCACCTCGGGCGCCTCGGCGACGGCGGCGTCGATCGCCGCGCCGGCGTCCTTCTCGGACCAGCCGAGGCCCATCATGGCGGTGAGGACCTGCCCCTGCCAGGTCCGGGCCGGCACGCCGGGCTTCGCCTCCAGGGGCACGAGCTTCCCGGCGAGTTCGAGCACGATGCGCCGTGCGCCCTTCGGGCCGATGCCCGGGACCTTGCTGAAGGCCTTGTCGTCGCCCGACGACGCCGCGATCCGGATGGCGTCCGGTGCGTGCACGGCGAGGACGGCGAGGGCGAGGCGGGGGCCGACGCCGCTGACGGCCAGGAGCGTCTCGAAGACCTCGCGCTGGTCGGCGTCCTCGAACCCGAAGAGCGTCATGGAGTCCTCACGCACGATCATCGCGGTGGCGATGGACGCCTGCTCCCCCACGCGCAGCCCGGCGAGCGTCTGCGGCGTCGCCTGGACCTGCATGCCGAAGCCGTTGACGTCGAGGACGGCGGAGTGCAGGCCCACGTGGGTCACTGTCCCGCGCAGGGAACTGATCATGAGGTGCTCCAGGGCAGATGCTGAGGGGTCGGCCGGGCGGTCGCCCGACGTCGAACATACGTTCTAATGTCTAACGGTACCGGCGTGGCGCCGTTCGATCGAGTCGCCACACTGGGAATGTGCGCCGACGGCCTCGGACAGGTCCCGACGTCGGCACTACCGCCGTCGGGCCCGTGCCTCCGCCTCGGCCCAGATGCGCTGCGCGGGTGTGATGGATCCCCCCGCAGCCGACGCCGCCGCACCCTGGACGCCCACTCCCCTGCGCCAGGCGTGCGTGATGGCGAGGGCCAGGGCGTCGGCGGCGTCGGCCGGACGGGGGGCGGTCTCGAGCCGGAGGATCTTCGTCACCATCTTGGTGACCGCGACCTTGTCCGCCTGGCCGTTGCCGGTGACGGCGGCCTTCACCTCGGTGGGCGTATGCAGGGCCACCGGGATGCCGCGCCGCGCCGCGGACACGATCACGACGCCGGACGCCTGCGCCGTGCCCATGACGGTGCTGACGTTGAGCTGGCTGAAGACGCGTTCGACGGCGAGGACCTGGGGCTGGTGCAGGTCCAGCCACGAGTCCACGGCCTCGGAGATGACCAGCAGCCGCTCGTCGAGGCTCCTGCCGGCCTCGGTCCCCACGACGCCGACGGCGACGAGCGTGGAGCGGCGGTTCGGTTCGATGTCGACGACGGCGAGCCCGCACCGCGTGAGGCCGGGATCGACGCCCATGACGCGGTAGGTCATGGCGCTAGCCGTGCCGGGCGCCCCGGGATGTGCAGCGGTGCGATGTCAGTCGTCGCTCTCGAGCTCCGCCAGGACGTCGTCCGGGAGGTGCGCGTTGGAGTAGACGTTCTGGACGTCGTCGAGCTCCTCGAGCGCGTCCACGAGCTTCAGGAACTTCCGCGCACCGTCCGCGTCGAGGTCCACCTGCATGGACGGGACGAACTCGACGTCGTCGGTCTCGTACTCGATGCTGCTCTCGTCGAGCGCGGCGACCACGGCCCGCAGGTCCTGGGGCTCGGAGACGATCTCGAACGACTCTGTCGATTCCTTCACCTCGTCCGCGCCGGCGTCGAGGACGGACATCAGCAGTTCGTCCTCGGTAAGGCCGTTCTTCGGAAGCGTCACGACGCCCTTCCGCGCGAACAGGTACGCCACGGAACCCGGGTCGGCGATCGTGCCGCCGTTGCGGGAGATGCCGAGGCGCACCTCGGAGGCGGCACGGTTCTTGTTGTCCGTCAGGCACTCGATCAGCAGGGCCGAGCCCTGGGGGCCGCGCGCCTCGTACATGATCGTCTGGTAGTCGACGGCCTCGCCGAGCAGGCCCGCTCCGCGCTTCACCGCGCGGTTGATGTTGTCGATGGGCACGGAGGTCTTCTTGGCCTTGGAGACGGCCAGTTCGAGGCCGGGGTTACCCGCGACGTCGGCACCGCCGGCCCGCGCAGCGACCTCGATGTTCTTGATCAGCTTGGCGAAGGACTTCGCGCGCTTGGCGTCGATCGCAGCTTTCTTGTGCTTGGTTGTTGCCCATTTGGAGTGCCCCGACATGCTTACGCTTCTCCTCTGATCATCCGGATAAAGAGTTCGTGGACCCGCCGCTCCCCGGTGACTTCCGGGTGGAAACTCGTGGCCAGCAGGTTCCCTGAACGCACTGCGACAATTCTAGCGACCGGCTCCAAGTCGGCTCCGGATGCACCGGTACCCTGCGGATCGCGGCTGCGGGCGCCGCCGGACGGGCCCGCCTGCGGCGTCTCGGCGGCCGGCACCTGGGCCAGCACCTCGACGTCGGCCCCCACCTTCTCCACCCACGGTGCGCGGATGAACACGGCGCGCACGGGTTCCTCCGCGGCGACCGGCCCGGTCGTCGCGAGGCCGGCGAAGGCGAGGTCGGTCTCGAAGGATTCGCGCTGGCGGCCGAAGGCGTTGCGCCGCACCACCATGTCGAGCCCGCCGAGGGTCTGCTGGGGGTTGCCGTCCCGGTCGGTCGACGGATCGGCGATCACGTCGGAGAGCAGGATCATGCCGGCGCACGATCCGTAGACTGGCAGGCCGCCGGCGATCCTCTCCCGCAGGGGTCCGGCAAGGCCGAAGGTGCGCGTCAGCTTGTCCATCGTGGTGGATTCGCCGCCGGGGAGGATCAGGCCGTCGATCGCGGCGAGCTCCGACGCCCGCCGCACGGGCACGGCGCGGCCGCCGAGGGACTCGATGGTCGCGATGTGCTCGCGCACGTCGCCCTGCACCGCGAGCACACCGACGACGACGCCGCGATGCGCCGGCGCGGGTACCGGTGCCTGGGCGGCAGGACCGGCTGCCTCCGGGACACCGGGCGTGCGCGGGGACACCGACGAGAACGGGGAGGTCATCCCCCGATTCTAGGCCGTTCCCGCCCGTGCGGCGGCGCCCGGGCGGACCGGCGTGAGCAGCGCCTCGCCGCCGCGTCCCGGCAGGACGCGCACGCCTGCGATAATTTGTAGGCATGAATCCCCTTCCAGTCCTCGTGGGCAAGGCCGTGCGCATCGCCTCCCGCCTGCGCGGCGGCGGCTCCGCACTTCCCGGCCTCGTGGTCGAGCGCCTCGACCCCCGCTTCATGGGCCGCGCCCTGTCCACCCTCCCGCACGGCGTGGTGGTGGTCAGCGGGACGAACGGCAAGACCACCACCACCAAGATGGTCGTGGAACTGCTCGAGGGTCAGGGCCTGAAGGTGTTCACCAACCGCACGGGCAGCAACTTCACGCGCGGCGTGGCGGCGGCCCTCCTCGGCGACGTCGACTGGCGTGGCCGCCTCGACGCCGACGTCGCCGTCCTCGAGCTGGACGAGGCGCATGCCGTGCACTTCGTGAAGCTCGTCCCGCCGCGGTACTCGCTCCTCCTGAACGTGCTCCGCGACCAGCTGGACCGCTTCGGCGAGATCGACGCGACCACGCGCCTGCTCGAGCGCATCGCGCTGGCGACCACGGAGACGGTCGTGCTGAACCGGGAGGACCCCCGCGTGGCGGGCCTCGCCGCCTCCCTCCCGACCACGCAGGTGACCTACTTCGGGCTCGACGCCTCGCTGCGGAGCACCTTCCCGAACGACGACGAACTGCGCGGCGCCGCAGGCACGGCGCCAGCCTCCGCGCTGGCGGCGGACGTCGTCCTCCGCTCGGTGGACGGCAACGCGGCTTCCTTCGAGGTGGACGGCACCACGACGCACACCGAGCTGCGCCTGCGCGGCGTCTACAACATCTTCAACGCCGCGGCCGCTCTCGCCGCGGCGCGCGCCGTCCTCGGCGGCGCGGCGGACACCGCGCGGCTCTTCTCCTCCCTGGCCGCCGTGGAGCCCGCCTTCGGGCGCGGCGAGAGCCTCGTGGTCGACGGCCAGGCGCTCGAGCTGGTGCTCGTCAAGAACCCCAGCGGCTTCCGGCTCGGCCTGAAGTCCTTCGACCCCGCGGGCTGCGCGACGATGATCGCGATCAACGACAACTACGCCGACGGCCGCGACATGTCCTGGCTGTGGGACGTCGACTTCGACTCGCTCGGCCTCGGCGGCGTGGAGATGGTGAGCGGCGTCCGCGCCTACGACATGGCGCTGCGGCTGAAGTACGACGACGTCCGGGTGGGCGCCGTCGAGCCGGACATCACCGAGGCACTGAAGCAGTTCGTCCGGGGGTCCGAGGGCCGGCCCAAGCGGATCTTCTGCACGTACACGGCCATGCTCGCGGTCCGCCGCGAGCTCTCCAAGATCACGAAGGTCGAGGTTGTCTCCTGATGAGCGACGCCCCCTCCGCCGGCGCCCTGAGCGAGGCACCCGCCGACCCCGCGAAGGGGACCCTGCGCATCCTGCAGCTGTACCCGCGGGAGATGAACATCTACGGCGACTACGGCAACGTGCTCGTGCTCAAGCGCCGCCTCGCATGGCGCGGCTACGGCGCGGAGATCCTCGAGCACAACGCCGGCGACGCGTTCCCGGAGGACGTCGACATCATCATCGGTGGCGGTGGCCAGGACAGCGGTCAGGTGGTCATCCAGGACGACCTGCAGGCCATCGCCCCGAGGCTCCGCGACCTGGCGGAGGACGGCACGCCCATGCTGCTCATCTGCGGCCTGTACCAGCTGTTCGGCAACGTCTTCCGCACTCATGACGGCACCGTGATCCCGGGGATCGGCGTGCTGGACCTCGAGACGCGCGGCGGGACGGAGCGCCTGATCGGCAATGTCGTGGCGACCAGCGAGGAGTTCGGTGAGGTCCACGGCTACGAGAACCACAGCGGCCAGACCTTCCTCGGCGACGGGCTGAAGCCGCTGGCGACGGTGGTGAAGGGCGCGGGCAACAACGCGCACGAGAAGCACGAGGGGGCGCGGTACCGGAACATCGTGGCGAGCTACCTGCACGGGTCGCTGCTGCCGAAGAATCCGGCGATCGCCGACTTCCTCCTGCGCACCGCCGCGGAACGCAGATTCGGAGCCTTCGACGACGCCGGCCTGGACGACTCCCTGGCCGACCTGGCGCGGCAGCACGCGGGCGCCCGGCCCCGCTAGGACCCGGGCAGGACCACCGGCAGTACCGCCGGCAGGACTACCGGCAGGACCCACCGGCAGTACCACCGGCAGGACCACCGGGTGCCGGGAGGGAGGCGTGCCGGCGCGTCCGGCATCCTCGGCGTCGTTCCGCGAGGGACAGCACCCCGCCGTGCGCGTCAAGGGGCGACGTCGCCCCGACCCACCCCGGAGTGCTGCCGGTAGCGTTCGAAGGGACGGGCCCCGGCCGGGGCCCGCCACACCATCGGGCCCGCACAGGGTCCGCGGAAGGAGCGTCATGGCCAACGGAGTAGCGACAGTCTGGGTGCCGGTCGAGGACATGAACAGGGCCCTCGCGTTCTACCGGGACACCCTGGGACTGGACGTCACCACGGAGCAGGAGGACTGGTCCATGGTGGACGCCGGCGGGCTGACGATCGGCCTCAACGGCCGCGAGGACACGCACGGCGGTCGGGGCGGCGGCGCCGTCATCAGCTTCCAGCCCGAGGGCTCCATCGAGGAGGAGCTGGAGCGCATCTCGACCCGTGGCGGCGCGTCCATCGAGGGCGAGATCAGCGAGTACGCGTGGGGGCGGATCCTGCCGTTCAAGGACAGCGAAGGCAACGACCTCCAGCTCTACTCTCCCCCGTCCGAAGGCTGAGCGCGGCGCCGGGCACCGCCCCGGCGCACCCGGCCCCACCACGCCGGCCGGTCACGCTCCGTGACCGGCCGGCGCCGGCGAACCGTTGCGGACTCGTAACGGTCACGCCGCAGCACCCTCCGTCCCCTGTCCCCCGGCCCGGAGGCATGGCAGGGTCGGCTCATGGGCGCATCCGGTGCAGGGACACGGTCGCGACTCGCCGTGCTGGGCTGTGCCGTGCTCGCGGTGACGCTGACCGGCTGCGAGCCGTTCACCGCGCACGCCTGCCCGGCAATCGGCTGGGTCAACGCGGTCGAGATCAGGCTCGACGGTTCCGCGGACGACGTCCAGCGGGTCGCACGGGTGGAACTCTGCGACGACCGCGGCTGCTCCACGCCGGCCGCCCCGCCGGCGCCTCCCGCCGACAGGCCGCCCCCACCGCCGTCCCTCCCCGGGTCATCTGCCCTCCCGACGCCATCCGCCCTCCCGACGCCATCCGCCCTCCCCACGGCGGCCCCGGCGTCGTCGCACGATCCCGAGGCGCCGTACTACCGGGCGGAGCCCAGCGGGGATGGGCGCTGGACCGTGCAGGTCGGCATGTCCACCCCCGAGACCGTCACCATCAGGGCCTTCGCGGCGGACACCGCCGTCCTCGCCGAGGCGACGGTGGACCTGGCCTGGGAGCGGGTCGGAGGGTCGGCGGCGTGCGGCGGACCGATGGCCACCGAACCGCTCGGCCTGGCGATCCGCGGCTAGGTACCGGAGATCCCCACCCCGGCGTGCTGCTGCAGGCGATCCGGCTACTGCCGCAGCGCGCGCAGATAACGCCTGCGCACAATGCGCTGGGCCACGAGGATCAGCGGGAAGAGCGCCCGCCACGGCTGTGATGACGCGGCGCGGGTGAGTGATCGGACAGTGATGAGCACCGTGTCACCGTCGCGATGCACGATGAACGCCTCTTCCCCGCGCACAGGATGCCCCGGCCGCGTCCGGTAGGAGAAACCGATCCATTCCGGCTGCTTCACGACGGCGACCACCTCGACCGGTTCCGCGACGGTCAGGCCGAGGAGTGTCGCGGTCACGGTGAGTCGTTCTCCCGGCACGACCGGCCACGGACTGCTCACGGAGAAGCCGCTGCGGGTCTTCACCGCCCAGCGCAGCACCTCGGATCCGGCCCGCTGCCAGGTCGTGTCGCCGCGGCCGAGGACGGCTGTCACCTCGGACCGGCGGAACGCGCCATCGGTGGGCGGCCACAGCGGCTGATCCGGGGCCGTCGTCGCCTCCGGTCGGCTCACGGGGTTGCCCCTGCAGCGGCCGCGTCCGCGCCGACCCTCAGGCACCGGATGCTGCCCATTCGCGGGCGAGCAGCGCGTACTGCACGGTGCCGGCCCACGTTGCGCCGCGCGGCGTGCCCTCGACGAACAGACCCTCGCGCCGCAGTCCCAGTTTCTCGATCGCCCTCACCGAACTCCGGTTGTCCGCATCCGCGCGGGCGACGATACGGTGCCAGGCGAGCTCGGAGAACGCGATGTCGAGCAGTGCCTGCCCGGCCTCGAGCGAATACCCGAGGCCCGCAGTCTTCGGATGCAGGAACATGCCGAGTTCGCCCTGCAGGCCCTCGGCCGCACGCACGAGGACGGCGTCGCCGACCACGCGCCCGGACGCGGACTCGACGACGGCGTAGAACCGGCGGTCCCCCGGGCGTTCGAGCGACCAGCCGGCGGCCCGTTCGGCCAGCCATCCCGCGTACCGGCCCGGCTCCATCGGGCCGTGCCCGAGGTACCGCGAGGCGTGGGCGTCCGACCGGTAGGCCAGAACCGCCTCCTCGTCCCCGGGAAGGAGGCGGCGCAGGAGGAGACGGGCGGTCCGCGTCCCGCCGTGCAGCGGATCTTCGTCGTCTCCCCCGAGCGACGCGTCGGGCATTTCGTCGCGGTCGTCCTCCGGGCCGGCGGCCGGTTCCCGCAGCGATCCGCCGTCGTGCGCGAGCCGGCAGCGACCATCGGCCAGCGCGTCCTGCACCGCCCGGAGGGTCTCGCCCTCCTCGTGCCCCGTGGAATCGACGGCGTGGCCGTCCAGCATGCCGAGGGCCCCGAACTGATCCCACAGGGCGAGGATCGGGCCCTCGTCGACGAGCGCGCCGGGGCCGACACGCTGCCGGGCCCGCGCGAGCGCCGTCGGACGGTCGGGGCGCAGCACGACGTACTGCAGTTCCATGCCGGGGTGGTGCTGCAGCGCACGGCGGTAGTGCCCGAGCATCCACGGCCCCACGATGCCGTCCACCACCACGGTGTACCCACCGCGCGCGTAGGTGAAGGCGGCCTCGGCGATGACGCCGACGACGACCTGGTTCTGTGCGTCGGACTCGGGGAGGTAGGGCGGGATACCACCGGAGACGATCGCGTGCCAGAAGTCGTCGGTGTGCAGGTGGACGGCTCGCGGGTAGGTGCTCGCCAGCGCCCGCCCGATCGTCGACTTGCCCGACCTCGGTGGCCCGGTCAGGACTATCACGCTGCCGCTCATGCCTCCGAATGTAGCGGACGACGGAGGCCCCCGCCGGAACGAGCGACGGCCACGAGGTATGCGTCGTACACGGGTTCGCCGTCGGACTCGACGACGAGCGGGTGCACGCCGTTGATGTAGTCGACGAGTCAACCGTCCGTCTGGGAGTAGCTTTCGGTGCCGTGCGCCCCTGCCGTCATGCCGACGCCCCGGTCAGGACTCACCGCGATCATCAGGCAGCGAAGCATTCCGACCATAGGTAGCAGCCGCCCGCAGGGTCAAGGGTGGTGCGGTGAAGGGCGACAACGTGCAAAAGTTAGTTCCCATGAGCAACCCTTTCCTCGCACCGAGCACCCTCGACTACCAGCTGCCACCGTTCGCTGCGATCGAGGACGAGCACTACCTGCCCGCCTTCGACGCCGGGTTCGCAGAACACCTTGGCGAGATCGACGCCATCACGGGCTCCGCGGAGGCACCGACGTTCGAGAACACGCTCATCGCCCTCGAGCGCGCGGGAAGCACGCTCGACCGCGTGGCCCGCGTGTTCTTCAGCAACTCGGTCAGCCACGCGACCCCTGCCATCCAGGAGCTCGAGCAGCAGGTCGCTCCCCGCCTCGCAGAGCACGAGGACAACATCAAGCTGAACAGGTCCCTGTTCGAGCGCATCCGGCAGGTGCCGCTGGACGGGCTCGACGACGAGTCGACGCGCCTCGTCGAGGAGCACCTCCGCAGCTTCGTCCGGGCCGGCGCCGAGCTCGACGACGACGCACAGGCCACGCTCCGCCGGCTCAACTCGGAGCTGTCCGCTCTCAGCACCGAGTTCTCCCAGAAGCTCATGAAGGACACGAACGACTCCGCGTTGCTGCTCGACACCGCCGAGGAGCTCGATGGGCTGTCCGCCGACGCCGTCTCCGCTGCGGCGACCGCGGCCGCGGACGCCGGCCACGACGGCAAGTACCTCCTGACGCTCATCCTCCCCACGGCACAGCCCGCCCTGGAATCACTCACGAACCGCGACGTCCGCCGCCGCCTCCACGAGGCATCGGTTCACCGCGGCGCACGCGGCAATGACGCGGACACGCTCGCGATCACCACCCGCATGGCGACCCTGCGCGCCGAGCGCGCCGCCCTCCTGGGATTCGACACGCACGCCGCTGCCGCCACCGACAGCCAGACCGCGCCCTCCCTCGAGGCGATCATGGACCGGATGCGAGAGCTCGCCGCACCGGCCGTCCGCAACGCCCGCGCCGAAGCGGCGGAGCTGGAGGCCGAGGCCGGCCACCCGATCGAGCCCTGGGACTGGGCCTACTACGCCTCGAAGGTCCGGAAGGCGAAGTTCGACGTCGATCTGGACGCCCTCCGCCCCTACTTCGAACTCGAGCGCGTCCTGCAGGACGGGGTGTTCTACGCCGCGAACCGGCTGTACGGCCTGACGTTCACGGAACGCCGCGACCTCGTGGGCTACCACCCCGACGTCCGCGTGTGGGAGGTCTTCAACGAGGACGGCTCAGGCCTGGGCCTGTTCCTCGGCGACTTCTACACCCGCGACACCAAGAGCGGCGGTGCCTGGATGAACTCCTTCGTGGACCAGTCGTCGCTCGAGGGGACCCGCGCCGTCGTCGTCAACAACCTGAACATCTCGAGGCCGGGTGCGGGCGAGCCAACCCTCCTGTCCTACGACCAGGTGGTCACCACGTTCCACGAGTTCGGCCACGCCCTGCACGGACTGTTCTCCGACGTGACCTACCCGCTCTTCGCGGGCACGTCCGTGCCGCGCGACTTCGTCGAATACCCCTCCCAGGTCAACGAGATGTGGATCCTGTGGCCGGAGATCGTGGCGAACTACGCGCGCCACCACGAGACCGGGGAGCCGCTCCCCCAGGACGTCATCGATCGTATCCACGCCGCCGGCGCCTGGGGCGAGGGCTTCGAGACCACCGCGTACCTCGGAGCCACGCTGCTGGACCTCGCCTGGCACTCGATCCCCGCGGGCACCGTCATCGAGGACCCCCTGGCCTTCGAGGCCACCGCGCTCGCCGACGCCGGCGTCGACTTCGCGCCCGTGCCGCCCCGCTACCGAACCTCCTACTTCAAGCACATCTTCGCCGGCGGTTACGCGGCGTCGTACTACGCCTACATCTGGAGCGAGATGCTCGACGCCGACACCGTGGAGTGGTTCAAGTCCTCGGGGGGCCTCACCCGTGGGAACGGCGACCACTTCCGCCGCGAACTGCTCTCGCGCGGCAACAGCATCGACCCGCTGGAGGCCTTCCGCCGGTTCCGCGGGCGCGACGCGGACCTCCACCCGCTGCTCGTCCGCCGCGGCCTGGCGTGAGCACGGGCCCGGGCTGCCCCGGATGGTGACGATCGCGCAGTCCCAGCGGCTCCAGGCCGCGTGGTACGCGGCGCTGGCCGCGGCCACGGGTGGCAAGACCTTCTCCACGCACGGCTGCACCTGGGTCTGGCTGCCCGCCCGGCGGGAACTCCTGATGATGTTCCCCGACGCCGTCAGCGCCTCCGCCGTGCGCCCTGCCCTCGCCGAGGGCATGAGGCTCGGCGCTGCGTCGGCCCGGGTGTGGCTCAACAGCGCGGTGGACGCCACCGACCTCCGGCCCCTCGGGTTCGCCCCGAGCTGGCAGCCGTGGTGGATGGCGGCGCCGGTCTCCGCCGTCGTCCGGTCCGGGGACGACGACGCCGTGCTCACCACCGAGGTGCCGGACTACTCGGGACCGCTCGCGCAGGAACTGCAGGTGGTCCGGTCGGAGCCGCGGCAGGCCTGGCACGCCGTGACCCGGGACGCCGTGAGCGGCAACATCTCGGGCGCCGCGTACTCCTTCCACCCCTCCGGCGACCCGGGCCTGCACGGGCTCGGCGGGATCCACCACCTCGAGGTGCTTCCCGCCCACCAGCGCCGCGGACTCGCGACGGCCCTCCTGAGCGCCACCGCCCGGGCGGCCGGCCAGGCCGGCGCAGTGCACCTCGCCGTGAACGCCACGCCGGAGGGATACGAGTTCCTCTCCCGGCGCGGGTTCACCCTGCTCGGTCGCGGCCGGACTTACTCGCTGGGCCTCTGAGCGTCGCTCCGGCGTCGCTACTGTGGGGGCATGATGATCGATCCACGCCCCTTCCCTCCCGCGGCCGCGGATGAAGCGGCCACGCTGACCGGGTTCCTGGACTACCTCCGGGGGACAGTCGTCCTCAAGGCCCGAGGACTGAGCGACGCCGACGGCGCCCGCCAGATGGTGCCCTCCCCCACGACGGTCTCGGGGATCGTCCGCCACCTCGCTCAAGTGGAACGAAGCTGGTTCCACGACGACATCGACGGCGGCACCGATGGCCCGTGGGCACGGTCCCGGCGAAACCGGGCCTGGGAGTTCGGCGTCACCGCGGAGGACAGCCTGGAGGATCTCCTGCTCGACTACGCCGCCGCGTGTGCGGAGTCGAGGCAGGTGCTGTCGGGGCATGGCCTCGATGACCCGTGCCTCGGGACGTCGACGGAGCACAACGTCCGTTGGGTGCTCGTCCACATGATCGAGGAGACCGCGCGTCACTGCGGCCACCTCGACATCATCCGCGAGCTGCTCGACGGCACGACAGGGCAATGACCCGTTCCGCCGTCGCTTGACCCTGCCCCCGGGGCCGGGTGGACGCTCGAGGTGTGGCAGGACCGCCACGACGACATCGCAGGGAGGTACCGGTGCCGCTGATGAGCAGTGGGGCGTTCAGTCGCCGCACGCGGCTGAGCAGCAAGGCGCTGCGCCTCTACGCGGAGAGCGGCCTGCTCCCGCCCGCGCGGGTGGATCCGCGGAACGGCTATCGGTTCTACGGCGACCACCAGGAGGCCGACGCACGCCTGATCATCCTGCTGCGAGGGCTCGACATGCCGCTGGGCATGATCGCCGCCGTCCTGCAGGAGGACACCGGCCGACGCGCCGACCTGCTCGCCGAGTACTGGGCGGGCGTCGAAGCGACCAGGCTCGCTCAGAGGCACCTGGCGGCGTACGTGATGTCGCACCTCATGGACGGGAAGGAGACGTCGATGGACGTCAGGACGAGGCAATGCAGTGCCACCACCTATGTGACCGAGAGGAGGCGTCTGCGCCCGGAGGAGATCCCGGACTTCATCCGCTCGTCGTGCGACCGGCTCGCCGCCGTGGCCGAGGGGCTCGGCGGGTGGGCGGGGTCGCTGACCACCATCTATCGGAGCCCGGTCAACGACACCACGGACGGCGTCGTCGAGAACGCCGTGCCGGTGCGCGGCGATGTGCTGCCGGCGGACGTCACCGGTGCGACGAACGTGCTGGTCGAACCGGCCGGGGAACTCGCCTACGTCAGGCTCACGCAGGCCGAGGTGGTGTATCCGCAGATCCTCACGGCGTACGACGAGGTCTACGCCTGGCTGTCCCGCGAAGGCTTCACGCCCTCGCTGCCACCGCGTGAGATCTACTTCGCCGCGTTCGACGACGCACACCCGGAGGCCGAGGTCTGCGACGTCGCGGTCCCCTTCCGCAGGTAGCCCGGGACGCCCCCCTGACGCGGAGAGGACCGCAGCCCGAGGCGGGCTGCGGTCCTCCGATCCGTTGAAGCGGTTGCTCCGGTACTACGCTCCGGTACTACCAGCCGCGCTCCGCGAGACGGTGGGGCTGCGGGATCTCGTCGACGTTGATGCCGACCATGGCCTCGCCGAGACCGCGGGACACCTTGGCGATCACGTCCGGATCGTCGTGGAAGGTGGTCGCCTGGACGATGGCGTTCGCGCGCTCCGCGGGGTTGCCGGACTTGAAGATGCCCGAGCCGACGAAGACGCCGTCCGCACCGAGCTGCATCATCATGGCGGCGTCCGCCGGGGTGGCGATACCGCCCGCGGTGAACAGGACCACGGGCAGGCGACCGGCGGAGGCCACCTCCTTCACGAGCTCGTAGGGTGCCTGGAGCTCCTTGGCGGCGACGTACAGCTCGTCCTCCGCCATCGAGGACAGGCGGTTGATCTCCGAGCGGATCTTGCGCATGTGCATCGTGGCGTTCGAGACGTCGCCGGTGCCCGCCTCACCCTTGGAGCGGATCATCGCCGCGCCCTCGTTGATGCGCCTCAGCGCCTCGCCGAGGTTGGTGGCACCGCAGACGAAGGGGACGGTGAACTTCCACTTGTCGATGTGGTTGGTGAAGTCGGCCGGTGTGAGGACCTCGGACTCGTCGATGTAGTCGACGCCGAGGGACTGCAGTACCTGCGCCTCGACGAAGTGGCCGATACGCGCCTTCGCCATGACCGGGATGGAGACGGTCTCGATGATCTTGTCGATCATGTCGGGGTCGCTCATGCGGGACACGCCGCCCTGCGCGCGGATATCGGCGGGGACCCTTTCGAGCGCCATGACGGCTACCGCACCGGCGTCCTCGGCGATGCGTGCCTGCTCGGCGGTGACGACATCCATGATGACGCCGCCCTTGAGCATCTCGGCCATGCCGCGCTTGACCCGGTTGCCGCCGGTCTGAGCTGTGGTTGCCGATCGGTCTTCAACGGTGGACACGATTTGCCCCTCAAGGTAGATAAAAGCTGACCCCCCATGATACGACGCAGGGCGGCCCTGCCCTGGTCGCCGGCCGCGGCTCATCACCGGCCGCCACGGGCCCGTAGGTGAGCGGCTGTCGCGTCCGAGCACGCGACAGCCGCCCTGTAGGAGGATCGGCATCTGGGACGGCTCCAGCGGACACGCTCACCCTGCTCAGAATTCAGACGCATGGGGAAGCGACCAAAGAGTGTTGTCCAGCTTATCGTGGGGCATGCGACTGACCCGTGATCGTGATCGACCTGCTAAGCAGCAAGTGGCCCTAGTCCTCCTGATCGGGGTCTTGTCAGCAGGGCTGTGGTACGGCTGGTTTGCCTGGGACACCGAGTATCAATACGACCGATCGACGGGCCGCATGGGCGGTCCATACGCCGTATGGCAGGGCGTCGGGGCGCTCCTTTGCAGCATCCCGGTGTTCTGGTTAGCGCAACGCCTCCTGCGTTTCGTTGTCGCCTTCCTGGTGATGCCGAGCTGCTTCACCTTCGCCTGGATCACCACAGCTGCCGCGACTGACGTCACCGGTCTGTGGTTGGTGGGTGCAATTCTCGTTGGCTTCGGCTCCATTGTCGGATCGGCTGTGATGCTTGGACTTACTGCTGCCGTTGACTCTGATCTCAGGACAGACAACCGCTCCGCCGCTACTCCCACCTGAAATACCTAACCCCGCATCTTGCCAGCAACTCGAGCGGCAATCAGGTAGCAATTTCTACTCGTCGCACCCGCCGAACGGCCGGCAACTCGGACCGAGGACTGCTCACGGTTGTCCCGCAGGACGATCCTCGAGCAGGACGAAGCTGCAACGGGCGGTTCACTCGATCGCTGAGAAGATCACGCTGAGGTCTGATGGTTCTGCTGGATCATCTACGTAGACCTCTCGCCTGAGCCGGCGAGGCACACGATGCTCGACGAGCTCTTCGAGGTGGGTGTCCTTAGTGGTGAGGAGACCAGAGGGTACCGACAACGCCTGAGCGTGAATCAGGTGATCGCCCACTCTGACGCCCAGGGATGCTGAGCGGTGCGTGGCGCAGGAGCAGGGATCTTCGTGTGGGCAGCCGTGGTCGCCGCTGGCGTCGCGGCCTTCCTCCAAGACTCGCCCGCGGCCTTCCACGCTCTTCGCGTCCTGGGAGGTGCGTACCTCTTCTACCTCGGCTATCGCACCCTCACCACCCGCGCCCGCGACCGCGGAGCACACACCACGACGCCAGTGACAGTAGCTGCAGTTGGTGCAGCGCAGGACCCTTGCACGGGCACTGTCACCACGGATGACTCGGCTACTACCCGTACCTATACCCCTGCCGATGACCTGCAACCACAAGGCACTACCCCGACGAGATGGCCAGCGTTCAGCGCCGGGGTGCTGTGTTGCCTCACGAACCCGAGAACGGGACTGTTCTTCCTCGCTCTCATACCCCAGTTCACCCCCACCGACGCAGCACCTCTCTACGTTGTAGCCGTTGTCGGTGGCACCGTCGCAGCAGTAATCGGCGGTTACCTCGCCATTGTCGCCCTCGGCGCGCACACCGCCGCAACGTGGCTCAACCGACCCACGGTCACCCGGTGGATCCATCGAGTATCGGGTGTCGTCTTCATCGTGCTCGGGCTCATGACCACCACCCCCGTCATCGCCGCCCTGCTCTAACCGATGACAGTCACACCGCCACACGCGGGCACCAGCCTCGAACACGTTCGTCGATGATGTCCCTGCTGCTCATCCTCGGAAGCGCCACGGCACCGAGACCGACGCGGGAGACACCGAGGCTTCGGAGGCGTGGGGACACTCACCTCGAGCCGACGGTGGGGAACACCACCGGCATGCTCTTCCTCGAGGACATCCTCGAAGAACTCGTCGATGAAGTACGGGACACCACCGGCAACGCGCAGAACCACGGTGTCCTGGCATCTCTAGATCAGATTTGTCGGCAAGGACAAAAAACCTCCGAGAAGCCGGCAGCGCGTCCCCGTCAGCAGGGCATGGGCTGCTGGCCGAGGGTCGCGAAAGAGGGGTTTCTCGCCGTGGTCATTGGTCTGGTTCTTATACTGGCCGCATGATGATGTCGCTGCTGTTCGGTGTGGTGGCCTCCAGCGCGCTGATCATCGGCGCGCTGATCGGTGTGCGGTTCGACCTGCCCAAACGGGTGCTGGCGATCCTGCTGGCTTTCGCCGCAGGGTCCCTGATCACCGCGCTGGCCTTCGAGTTGTTCGAGGACGCTTTCGAACAGGGAGGCATCTGGCGGGCAGCACTAGGGCTACTCGCAGGTGCCCTCGTCTTCACCGTCCTGAGCGCCCTCCTTGATCGGTGGGCTCAGGCAGGCCCGGAACCTGCGCCGGCTGACGAGCATCAGGGCAGCGCGAAACTGGACACCGACGCTGCCGCCTCGGAACGCTCCGCCTCGCAATCCTCCGTGCGCGGCGCGGCAGGCCTGGCCCTGCTCGCCGCCGTGACCCTCGACGGGGTCCCGGAGAACGTCGCCCTGGGTGTGGCGCTGGGCGGAGGAACCGGCGGCCTGGCGCTATTGGCCGCGATCTTCGTCTCCAATCTCCCCGAAGCCCTGGTAGGAGCATCATCGATGCGCTCCCAAGGCTCATCGACGGGGAAGATACTCGGGCTGTGGGGAGCATGCGCCGTCCTGCTGGTCGCCGCTGTTCTCATCGGCGCGGGCCCCCTCTCCGGAGCGGACCCGGAAGCGATCTCAGTGCCCCTGGCTTTCGCCGCTGGTGCCGTCATCGCGTCTCTGGCCGACACCCTCATGCCCGAAGCCTACGAACACGGCGGACCTGCAGTAGCCATGAGCACCGCCGCCGGCTTCGTCCTGTCCTTCACCCTGTCCCTTATGTGAGCGTTCAAGTAGGTGCTCCTACGCGTTGCTTGGCCCCTGGTACTCCTGCGCACTGGTACACGCTCCGGATGTCCGATCGGGACCCCTCGCAATCGGGCACTGCCCACTTGTGGTGTCAGGTCGGGCAGTGGAAGGTAAAGGAAAGGCGGCTTTCCCCGTCGCCTCGGCCGGCGACCCCTGGAGCGGCAGCTACGTCCACAACTCCGGCAACCTCCCCCTGGACCTCCTGTACAACCTGATGCTCGAGGTGTCCGGCCGACCGCAGAAGTGCCGCAGGTACGAGATGACGGACAACAAGACCGCCCGCTCCACGATCTCCTACCTGATCGTCCGCGACCAGGCGCACGGGAACGGTTACGCGAAGGCCCTCGAGACCCTCGGGGTGAACTGGAAGTCGCTGCTGCCGATCCCGAAGACCAACGCCGAGCAGTTCCCCGAGGTCAAGAAGCTCCTCGACCTCGCGCTGCAGAGCAAGCAGTACACCTTCGACCTCAAGGGACAGTCGGAGGCCGGGAAGATCCACCAGGGGCTGTCGCCCTCGAATGACGGGACGAATCTGGATGCCAGCGAGCAGGCCCCAGCGGGTGTGCCGTCGGAGATCGCGCCGGAGCGCTTGGAGGAGTTCGCTCCCGGGCTGGATCCCGAACTACTCCAGCTGATCCAGGCCACGGCCGACAGGGAGATGGCCGACATCGACGCGACGTTCGGCCCGATGTCCAAGTAACTGCTGCACCAAGAACGGAGGGGATGCCCGCAACAGGCTGGCATCCCCTCGGGATGTACGTCGTGATGCAGGTGAACACGCACCGGTCATGGTCACAGGTCATTCACCTCGCGACGATTCATGACGGTGCAGCCAGAAAACAGCGGCGACAATACCTACTCACAGGTATCCGGGGGCCACAGCGAAAACAGCAGTAAGGACATGCCGTTGGCGCTGGGAGACTTCATGCATCAGCCGCGATGCGTCGTCGTAAGGTACGACGTCGGAGATCAGGTGCTTGCGGATCACATCGCCGTGGGAGCGGAGTAGCTTGATGGTTTCAGCAGAGAGCCGGGCACGGTCCCAATGCCCCGCCAGGCCGCGGGGTACCCGGCCGATCTGCGCGCAACGTAGGCTCAGTCCGTTGTGATGGAACTCTTCGCCGAGGCGCACGGCGTCCGCTCCGCTGGTATAGAAAGCCAGATCGATAATGCTTCCCTGAGGGCGGGCGGCACGGAGGGCGGCATGGAGTGCTTCGGGACGTCCACGGCATTGGAACACGACGTCCGCTCCCCGGTCTGCGGGGCCATGGCGCCACCGTGTTTTCAATAGCTTGCCGGGATCGTCATCCAGGTCCAGGTCCAGGAAACCCAGGTCTGCCGCCAACCGGCGGCGGCGGCGGTCCGAGTCTGCGACGGCAACCTCGCGCGCGCCGAGGGACTGGGCGAACAGGGCGGTGAGAAGCCCGATGGGACCGGCTCCGGTGACCAGCACCTGACGTCCGTCCACGCCATCAGCAAGACCGCGGACCATGCCGCCGGTTGCCTCCGCTGCCGCATGCAGCAGACCGTTGGCGCAGATCGGCCCGAGGTGCGCCACGAAGACGCCCAGCAGCGGATCAAGCTCCTCGCCCAGTAGCACCAGATGCTCATTGAGCGGATCCGCCACATGCGCGGTGGCATGCCCGAACGCGCAGGCGAGGACGTCTCCCTCGGAGAATGCCGCAGTTCGCGATTCCGCTACCCTGGCAACTTCCATATAGCCGAGCCTGCGGATCGGGTAGGCGGTGCCGGCGGAGTGCGGCAAGAAAAGGCCCAGGTCGGGATCGAGTCGCGACCGCAGCCCCGGGTGGTCCCCTTTCACAAAGGCAAGTTCCGTGCCCGCGGACAGGCCGGTGACGAGGGTTTCGAGCAGCAGTTTGCCCTCGGGAACGTCGGGCAACTGCTCCTCGATGATTTCCAGAGAGCCAGGTGCCGGGATGACGAGATTGCGGCGGCGCTTCACACTATTGCCCCGCGGACCGCTCTTGGGGCAACCTCACCGGCAGTCCGGTGCGGGCCGAATCAGCGATGGCGCAGCCAAGCCGATGACTGCCCAGGGCCTCAGCATAGGGAGTGCGTGTGGCTTCCCGCTCACCTCGGACAGCTTCGATGAATTCCCGGTCCACCGTTACCCGTGGGTCCTCCGCGCTTTCCCGATCCGTTCGTGAGATGCCGTTGAAGCTGCTGAGGCCGGCTTCGGATACCTCCAGGTACAGGCCACGGCTCACCGTATGGAGAGCAGCCCGATGTTTGGCGGCCAGCACGGACGTCGCGGCCAGCGTGGCCACCGCTCCGGAGGCGAAGCGCATCGTAGCGGCCGTGGCGTCGTCGACGTCATCGGATTCCTGGCTGGCCCTGCCAGCTGTCTGCCTGTCGGTTTCCGGCGCACTGCGGATGCCGGCGGCATAAACTTCGACGACGTCGCCGAGGAGGAAACGGGCAGCGTCCAGAACGTGGGTCAGCTGTTCCACCACCTGCCCCCCGGAGCGGTCCACCCGACCCCACCACGGGACCGGCGGGCGCTTGTCGAGCCAGTAGCCGCTGGCCAACAGGGCAGGCGCCTCCGCCAGCAGATCGCGCGCGTGCTCCATGGTGTCCGCGCAGCGCCAGTGGTATCCGGTGCCGGTCACTACACCGGCAGCCTCGACGAGCACTCCGATTTCCTCCGCGCTTTCCCGGCCCAGGCCGACCGGCTTCTCCACGAACAGAGGTAGGCCCCGGGAGAGCGCGGCGCGCTCACCCGAACCGTGCGCGAAGGGAGGAACACAGACATAGGCGGCATCGGCATCCGTAAGGTCGAGCGCAATATCGGGGTCGGTGAAGGCTCGTGCGTCCAGCTCTCGGGCCAATTTCTCCGCCGCCTCCGGAAGGGCGTCGGTGACACTGGTGATCCGGACGCCGAGCTGCTGCAGGGTGCGCGCATGGCGCTGCCCTACGGAACCGGCCCCGATAAGAGCTACTTTCACCGTCACGGAGCCTCCTGAAGAATCTGGTCGTATAGATGCAGGTAGCTTGCGGCCATCGCCTCCGGCGTCCAGACGGACGCTGCCTCGATGCAGTCCTCGGCACGAATACTGTCCAGCTTCTGCAGGAACCCCGCCAGCTCCGGTTCCTCGGCGGCAAGAAACCCGGTACGGCCGTGCTGCACCAACGAGGGCAGCACCCCTAACGGTGTCCCAACGACGGGAACGCCCCGTGACAGGGCTTCCACCACCCCTGTCGCTCCGGGCTCGGCCCATCGGTTGGGCGCCAGGAGTACCCGGGCGGAACGCAGAACGCGTTCCTTCGCTTCGCCGCCGACACCCCCGATCCACCGGTACCTGTGTCCGTCGAGCAGCGGACGAAGCTCGTCCTGGAAGTAGATGACATCGGGGTGGGATGCCAGCTGGGCGTCACCGGACGCGAGACGGCGATCCAGCTCAGCGGGATCATCGATACCGCCAACCGGCCCGGCGAGTATCAGCGGCAAGCCCGCCTGCCGGCAGATCCGCACGGCCGCATCCTGCCCCTTGTCCCGGGTGATGCGAGCCAGCACCAAGGCATGATCTGATTTGTCCGCCCGAATCTCCAGTGCCGGCGGGGCCGCAAGCGGGACGACACCGATGACCTGGCGCCGCAGTGCCTCCGGTGCGCGGTCCAGCTGGGACTGCGATACCGCGGCGAACCGGACACGACCACGACCGTCGAAGGATTCATAGAACGCGCCATGCTTCGCCAGATCCCAGTGCAGGGTCTGCAGCACGGGGGGGGCGGCCGGACCCATCGCAGCGAAGACGGCAGGTCCCACGACTTCGAGATGATCATGGACGAGATCCCAGCTGCCACCGTCATAGATGGCCTGAACGATCCCCTGCATCTGGGCGTGCGCGATACCCGAAACCTGGTTGTAGGGCCGGGCAATCGCGGCGAACTGCGGCCCGGCCAACGGATACAGGTAGCCGTCGGCTTCGATCGTGCTGGTACCGACGGTGGCCAGCGTGACATGAACACCGGCCCGGCGCAGTTCGGGAATCAGGGTGGCGATGACCGTTTCGATGCCACCGTAACCGGCGGGTGGGACGGGCAGCCACGGGCCGGCATTCACGAGAACCCGCACGCTCAGGCCCGGTCGCCGGTCAGGGACCAGTGCTGTCCGATGTCCAGCATGGGCGGGCGTTCGGACACCCCGATGACGGCGGTGTCACCAATGTAATTCTCCCCGTTCCGCAGGAACTGCGTCAGTTCCACGGTGCGGGGGGCAGCCGGGGCAAGCCCGCGCCGGTGAAGTCTCGCCTGCACGGTGAGATGGATCTGCATCGCCATCCTGGCCAGCTCCCCATCGGTCGAGTTGCGGTGACGGCGCTCTCCGAGATCCACCTGGGCCATACCGTCCAGGCCCACCGTTTCCAGCACATCGATCAGCATGCCGATCTCGACTCCGTAGCCGGAGACAAACGGTATGCATTCGAGCAGGCTGCGGCGCCCGGCGTACTCCCCGGCCAGCGGTTGGACGACCGCCGCCAACTCAGGCCAGAACAAATTCAGCAGTGGACGCGCCACGAGTTCGGTCACCCGGCCACCCCCGGCCGGCATGACCTTCACCCCGTCGTCGAGGGGGCGGTCGTAGTAGCTCTTGACGAAGTGAATCTGCGGATCCGTCAGCAGCGGACCGAGCAGACCGACCGCGAACTGCGCGTTGAATCCCCGCAGGTCTGCATCGATGAACACGATGATGTCGCCCGAAGCGATCGCCAGGGACTTCCACAGCGCTTCGCCCTTGCCAGGAATACATCCGGTGTCCGGCAGGATCTGGTCCTGGTGAGCGATCGTGGCTCCAGCCGCCGCCGCCACCGCGGAGGTATCGTCCGTGGAGTTCGAATCGATCACGATGATCTCGTCCAACAGGGGCAGCTCTTCCATCAACTCGGCGCGCAACGCGGTGATGATCGACCCGATAGTTGCTGCCTCGTTCTTCGCCGGGAGGACCACACTGACCCGCTGACCTTGCTTGCGCGCCATCAGGTCCTGCCGGTCGAACACGCTCCCCCGGAAGCTCCGGACCGAATACCAATCCTGAACCTCTGCCCGCATGCCGGTTTCCTCTCGCCAAGCGTCCCGGTAGACCCCAACCCGTCTATGGATAGGATCAGGTCGAAGCCTACGGTTCCGCCAAGCCCTTGGGAATAGATCAAGAACCCGGCGGTCCGTGACCGGAGGCCGCCTCAATCGGGACGGCGCAGGCCTGGATCAGAGTCGGATCATGGCCGGAAGCCTGGGGGAAACCAACGGCACTGAGGAGAACTGATGCGCCAGACACGGGCCAGCGGAACCCCTCCACGTCTGGTGCTGTGGAGGCATGGGCAGACTGAATGGAACGTGCTGGAGAAAGCACAGGGCCACGCAGACATCCCCCTCGATGCAACCGGTCGCCGCCAGGCACAGCAGGCCGCGAAGCTATTGGCTACCTTCAAGCCCCGCTTCATCTGGTCCAGCGATCTGGAACGCGCCCGGCATACCGCCGCCGAACTGGCCCGACTGACCGGTCTGGAACCGGTGTTGGACAAGCGGCTCCGCGAATACCACGTGGGTATCCGGGAAGGCACCACCTTCGGCGAGTTCCGGCAGCAGCACCCGGACGTTCATAGAAAGTTCTTCACCGAAGAGAACTACCGGGTTCCCGGCGCCGAACTGCCCTCGGAGGTGAACCAGCGGATGAAGACCGTGATGGTGGAGGCAGCTCGAGCCCTACACGGCGGCGGCACCGGTGTGCTGGTCGGACACGGGGCAGCCCTGCGCAGCGGACTACTGGCCTTCTTCGACGCCCCAGCACACATGCGCGAGATGTTCGCCGGCATGGCCAACTGTGCCTGGACCGTTTTGGAAGAACACCCCGACCGCGGCTGGCAGATTATCGACTTCAACGCACAAACCCTGCCCACTACGTCTGTGCCGCTGGCCGACGACATGCCGGCCGCGCACGACACATAGAACCAGACCGGAGCCGCTGCGCCGGCCAATCCTTCTTTCAGGAGGCAGCGCCTCAGCGGCAGATGCAGGATACTTGCCCGGTAGGGAAGAACCCGGTCAGGTATGACCAGATAACTTTTCCGGGCTTCCAGTACTTGTTCTTTTCCATAGCGACCGCAACAGGCGGAGATCCCTTCTGGTTGTGCATGGCGATGCATGAACACCCACGGTCGACGCTTTTCACGGCAGGCTGACGGGTCGAATGCCGGGCCTACCCTCCCCCATAATTACAGGGCACCCCTTGTCTCGAACACTTGCCTCGCCGTGTTTCGCCTCAGGAGTGCTCGCGCTCGAGGTTTGTGCGTCAGAATGACGACATGACGCATCTCGGATATCCCCGAGTCGCACATCAGGGGACAATGTGCCGAGCATTTCGGAGTCGGGCCGTGTTCTGCTTTGATAGAAAGCAAGCTAGCGAAGGCGCATCGGATATCGGAGTAGGTTCCATGGTCCCCCGGACGGCAGAGCATCCTCGGCCCCAGCACTTCATCCTGCACATGAGCGACACGCACCTGATCGCCGGTGACCGGCCCCTGTACGGGGCGGTGGACAGCGAGGAACGGCTCCGCGAGGTGTTCGAGGACCTCGAGGCCTCGGGCGCCCGGCCGCAGGCCATCGTCTTCACCGGTGACCTCGCCGACAAGGGAGAGCCCGGCGCGTACGCGAAACTCCGGGCCATCGTGGACCCGGCGGCGGCCCGGCTCGGAGCCCGGGTCATCTGGGCCATGGGCAACCACGACGACCGCGCCGCGTTCCGGGCGGGACTGCTCGATGACCACCCGTCCGTCCGCGCGGACACTCCCGTGGACGCGGTGCACTTCGTCGACGGCCTGCGGATCATCACCCTGGACTCCACCGTCCCCGGCCACCACCACGGCGAGTTCACCCAGGACCAGCTCCGCTGGCTCGCGGGCGAGCTGGAGGTGCCGGCACCGCACGGCACCATCCTGGCCCTGCACCACCCGCCCGTGCCCAGCGTGCAGGACCTGGCCGTGCTGGTGGAGCTGCGCGACCAGCGCTCCCTCGCCGACGTCGTGCGCGGCTCGGACGTGCGCACCATCCTCGCCGGCCACCTGCACTACTCGACGACGGCGATGTTCGCCGGCGTCCCGGTCTCGGTGGCCAGCGCCACCTGCTACACCCAGGACCTGCTGTTCGACGGCGGCGGCACCCGCGGACGGGGCGGCGCGCAGTCCTACAACCTGGTGCACGTCTACGAGGAGACGATCGTCCACTCCGTGGTGCCCGCGGGCCGCCACACCTCGGTGGGCGAGGTCGTCCCACGGGAGAAGACACGGCGTCGCTTGGAAGCCCACGGCGTGACGATCGCCTGAGTGATGTGAGGGCTTCTAGGTCAGCACTGGCTCCAAGAATCGGTCCGATTATCTGCGCACATAACCACTGCCTAGCTGTCCCCGAGCGATTACAGAAAGTCGTCGCGCATCAACTATGCCTAGGCAGTACCACTGGGTGGTCTTAGTAATGAGCTGCACACAAATACTGAAGGTGCTCGGCACGTTAACCTCGCGTTCAAGACTGTTCCCGTAGTTGTTCATCAGGTGGAGACACTGTGGAGCGTTACATTGATGCTCAAAAGCAAGCATCCTGCCCACTTTTGTGCGAGGTTGGTACAAGCAGTGTCGCTACTAGGGAATCGAGTTTTTCGTGTCCAAGAGAATAAGCTTCGTCGCTCTCACCGCTTCAGCAGCCCTGCTGCTGACTGCCTGTGGAGGATCGTCACCTGAAAGTGAGTCCGGCTCTACGGCTGGTGCGGGTGAGCCCCTGGTCATTTACACGAACTCCAACTCCGAAGGACGCGGTGAGTGGTTGCAGGAGAAGGCCGAGGCTGCCGGATTCGACATCGAGATCGTCGGGGCCGGTGGTGGGGACGCAACGAACAAGCTGGTCGCGGAGAAGAACAACCCGGTGGCTGATGTCGTCTACGGCTTGAACAACGTGTACTACGAGCAGCTCAAGAGCGAGGATGTCCTCGAACCGTATACGCCGGCGTGGTCCTCGGAAGTGGATGAAGCCCTGGCCGATCCCGGAGACGAGAAGGCGTACTGGCCTCTGGTCGAGCAGGCGATCGTTCTGGCCTACAACGCAGACGCGGTGTCTGAAGCTGACGCGCCTGAGGACTGGACGGACCTGTGGTCCAAGGATGAGTACAAGGACCGTTACGAGCGAGTCAGCGGCATGGGAGCGGCAACCACCCAGCTCGTCATGGCCGGCATCCTCAGCCGGTACAAGGATGAGTCCGGCGACCTCGGGGTGAGCGACGAGGGCTGGCAGCAGATCGAACAGTACTTCCAGAACGGTGTTCCTGCTGTAACGGACCTGGATCTCTTCGCCCGTTTCGCCGAGGGTGAGGTCGATTTCGGCCAGATGCCCTCCTCTTCCATCCCCGGGCGCGAGGAAGCCTACGGTGTGACCTCCGGTGTGGTGAGCCCAGAAGACGGTGTCCCCTACGCGATCGAGCAGGTAGCCCTCGTCAAGGGTTCGGACAATCAGGACAAGGCCAAGGAGTTCATCGACTGGTTCGGCAGTGGTGACGTCCAGGGTGAGTGGGCAACCCAGTTCAACTCGCTGCCGGTCAACGAGACAGCGCTCAAGAGCGCTAAGCCAGAGACTGTCGAGTTCGATTTGCAGTTCACCCGGCAGGACATCGACTGGGCCTTCGTTCAGGAGAATCTCGGCTCTTGGATCGAAAAGATCGAGCTCGAGTACATGCCCTAACGGGTGCCGCGGTGGCCCTCTCAGCCACACTCTCTACCTCAGGTATGGGGTGCGCCATCTGGATCCTTCAGATCTGGTGGCGCACCCTGCGCGCCTCTCCACCTCCCATGTGAAGGAAAACCTCATGATCCGCTTCGACAACATAAGCGTCACCTTCGAAAGCTTCACGGCGATCAGTGACTTGAACCTCGAAGTGTCAGAAGGCGAGTTCTTCACCCTGCTGGGACCATCCGGCTGTGGCAAGACGACCGCACTGCGCACCCTCGCCGGTTTGGTGAGCCCGTCCTCGGGCGACATCCACATCGACGGGAGAAAGGTCACCGCCCTTCCCAGCGACAAGCGGGGAGTGGGAATGGTCTTCCAGAACTACGCACTGTTCCCCTCCATGAGTGTGTGGGAGAACATCGCTTTCGGTCTGAAGGTCCGCAAGACCGGCGCCAGTGAACGCACAGAACTGGTACGCGACATCGCGCGCCGCGTGGACCTCACCGAGGACCAGCTCGACAAGAATGTTTCCGAACTGTCCGGCGGTCAGCAGCAGCGCGTCGCGATTGCGCGGGCGCTGGTCCTCAAACCCAAAATCCTGTTACTGGACGAACCACTGTCCAACCTGGACGCCAAGCTGCGACAGCAGTTGAGGGTTGAACTGAAAGAGCTCCAGGTTCAATCCGGCATCACCACGGTCTACGTCACGCACGACCAGGATGAAGCCCTGACGATGAGTGACCGCATTGCAGTCTTCAACAAGGGCAAGGTCGAGCAGGTTGGCACCCCGCAGGAGATCTACGAACGCTCCGCCACGGAGTTCGTCTGCAACTTCATCGGGGACAGCTCGAAACTCGGCCCCGACCTCGTCTCTCGCGTCAGTTCGACCTCGGGGAAGCGACTGGATCCGCATCAGCTCTCCTACCTCCGGGTGGAGAAACCGTTCATCGATGCTGGCAGGGGCGCGATCCTTGGAAGCGCTTCCGGGGCGGACGGCCACACCATTTCGGTGGAAGGCCAAGTAATCGCACGCAGCTATCACGGCCAGCACAGCCGGTACACCGTGCGAAGCCACGATTCGGATGTGAAGGTGCTGGTCAAGGAAACCGGGGCTCCCGCTCTGGACATAGGACACACCGTTCAACTTCACGTCGATCCCGCGCACATCCTGCAGTACCAGGGAGCACCGTGAGCCGCGGGACGAGCTCGCGAATGTTCAGGTCGCCCCTGGTCATCGTGACAATGCTGGTTCTGACCTGGTTCAGCGCAGCGTTCCTGCTCTGGCCGAACCTGAACCTGCTCGCCGAAACGTTCTTCCCCGGCGGCGAGTTCACGGGCAGAGCTGTGGAGCGGCTGCTGTCCTCCGATCGGGCGATGAAATCATTGGCGAACAGCTTCCTCCTCGCTGTCGTCCTCGCCGTCACGGTGAACATCGTGGGTATCTTCGTCGTCCTGGTCACCCAGTACTTCCGGATCCGCGGCTCCAAGATTCTCTGGCTGGGGTACGCGACGACCTTCCTGTTCGGGGGAATCGTTCTCGCGGCCGGGTACAAGTTCATCTACGGCGCCGACGGGATCGTCACGAAACTGGTGGCCAACTACTTCCCCGACATGGACCGGGAGTGGTTCGGCGGGTTCTTCGCAGTCCTGTTCGTCATGACCTTCGCTACCACCACGAACCATCTTCTCTTTCTCGGCAACGCGATCCGCGATGTCGACTTCCAGACGATCGAAGCGTCCAGGAACATGGGCGCCTCGGACTGGACGACGCTCCGCAGGGTGGTCCTGCCCGTTCTGAAACCGACGCTCTTCGCAGTCACCATCCTGTCGTTCCTCACCGGACTCGGTGCCCTCAGCGCACCCCAGGTGCTCGGGGGCGAGGACTTCCAGACCATCACGCCAATGATCCTCACCTTCGCGAACACGTCCACCTCACGTGACATCGCAGCGCTTCTGGCACTCATCCTGGGCGTGGCGACCATCGCGATGCTCGCAATCATGACGCGCCTGGAACGCGGGGGAACCTACTACTCGGTGGCGAAGGTATCGGCGCCACTGCAGAAGCAGACCATCAGGAACCGCCCGGTGAACATCGTCATGCACGTCCTCGCCTACCTCCTGTTCTTCCTCTACATCTCGCCACTGCTCCTGATCCTGCTCTACTCCTTCATGGACAGCGCCGCCATCAGCACCGGAGTCCTGGCACCGGACCGATTCACCCTAGAGAACTACGCCCGCGTTCTCTCCCAGGAATCGGCGCTACGCCCATTCATCGTGAGCATCGTCTACAGCGGTCTCGCCGCGATCATCACCGTCGGCGGACTCCTCTTCGTTGCACGAATCATCCAGAAGTACCGCACGAGGATCACCTCGACCTTCGAGTACCTGCTGCACATCCCCTGGATCCTGCCGGCTGCCATGATCGCCCTTGGGCTCGTCATGACCTACGACGAGCCCAACCCGCTGCTTGGCGGAGCAGTACTCAGTGGCACGACCGTGATTCTCCTGATCGCCTTCGTCGTCGTGAAGATCCCCTTCACCCTCCGCATGCTCAAGGCCGCATTCACCTCGGTCAATGACTCCATGGAGGAAGCTGCAACCATCATGGGCGCGGGCGCGCTCTACACCTTCCGACGGATCCTCCTACCGGCAGTGCTGCCCACCGCCGCCGCCATCGCCGCGTTGAACTTCAACAGCCAGCTCGACGACTACGACACCGCCGTCTTCCTCGCGCACCCGCTCTACCAGCCCCTCGGACTGCAGATCAAAGCCAACACAGATGGCGGAGCGGACGTCAACGCGATCGCCAACACCTTCGTCTACACCGTCCTGCTCATGATCCTCATGGGATTGACGATGTACCTCGTCTACGGCCGGGGCGGAAGGCGCAGGCAAGGAAAGCGCCGACCAGGTCACCCCACAGTCAGCACCGGGCCGAACAGCCCGCTGGCAGACAGCAGCAACCAAGCCCATCTTCCACTCGGGCCGGCAACATCCGAAGGGAACCAGCCTGTCCCCAGCGCCCCCTCCAAAGCTCTATAGCAATCACCTGGACGGCTCCGGCGTGTCCTCATTCGGCCCGTTGGAGGTTATGGGCAGTATCAGTCGGAATGCTTTGCCGATTCCTTCAGCTCCTGGCACAGGTCGACCACATCCCTGGTCGTGTTCTTCAGCACCTCGGTCGATTCGGGTTCGAGAGCGGCCTCGTCGTCGGTGAGAACAGTTCTGATGGTCACCTTGCCGTCCTCGAAGTAGCCGAACTCAGGGAAACCCGCTGCGGCCAGCGCCGCGGCGTCGGTCTCACTTACGGGGTAGATGACAGAAGGCCCCCCGATCTTCTCCTTGATGGTCAACCCGTCCGCCGAGATGTAGATGTTCGCGGGTCCGGAATTATCGAGTTCGTCAAGAAAGCCTCCGTGCGGCAGATCTCCGCCGGGTTCAGCGATCACATCCGTGGTTATGTGACCCCGGAGCTTGATCACCGTCGTCCCATCACGCTTCACCCGAACTTTCTCGTACGAGTCTCGGACGTCCCCAGCCCTCAAAGTGATCGTGGTTCCGCAGGCGGAAAACACAACGTCCTCGTAGTAGGTTGCGGGCGCCGGCTGGTACCCGTCGGTTTCCGGGGGCGGCCACGGTGCAGGGGTGTCCTCCTCGTGAGCGGTGGCGGCCGACGCGGATCCAGCGACAAGAGACAGCGTGGCGAGGAGGGAAAGGCACAGCTTGTTCTGGGTATTCATTTCAGGCTCCTGAGTTCGGCAGGAGTACGGTTGCCGCGGATCCTGCCCTGATAAGCGTCGGATGCCCTGAAGGCGACTGGTCCGCTGACAGGACCGGCATCGCCGTGTCCGCCAGTCCGGGCGCACATCGCGATAACCTACGCCCGCTCTATCGGACTGTCAATAGAAGCCGGCCCCGAATGGCTACCCATCTAAGGGGAAGAGCCCGCTCTCATGAGCTGGGATGAGGACCTCAAGTGTCACTACCGCGCCTCCTCAGCCAGGTCGTCGAGGTCAACAGCTGACCACGGGCGCCGAGAATGGGCACTGAGAATGAGCGTATGGCGTGATCGGGTGAGGGTTTCCGAAGAAGGTTCCTCGGTGGCTGCCCCTCGAAGCTGGGGGGTGGGGGAAGCCACCGATGACCGAGCTCAGCTGAGAGTAGCGGCGAGCTCGCGGCAGGCCCTCTCGCAGCGGCGGCAGGCTTCGGCGCAGATCCTGCAGTGCTCGTGCATCTGCGCGTGCTGCTCACATTCATCGGCACACGCCTTGCAGGCGACTTCGCAGGCCAACAGGACAGCTCGCGTGATGTTCGCGTCGTAACCGGTGTGCCGGGAGAGAATCCGGCCGGTCGTGGTGCAGATGTCTGCGCAGTCAGCGTTCGTGCGGATGCACTTGGTGAGTTCGGCAACCATATCTTCGCTCAGACACGCGTCCCCACACGCCGTGCAGGTCTGTGCACACTCAAAACAAGCCGCAATGCATTCGGCCAACTTCCCCCGGTCGATGCCGCCAAGATCCTTCGGGTACGTCTCGAGCATGGAGGTGATGTGAGTCATTGTTCCGCTCCTCTTCCGTCGGTCAACTGAAGGTCAAGGGACATCCGGGACCGGCGCCCCAAGTGTCACGCTAGCCCCCGCTCACTATCACCGGCCATGAATTCATCGATGTGAAAGCCATGAAGAATCTCCTTGACAGGTACCCCCGGGGGGTATAACTTTGTTGCTGTCGGGCCCTCCTGTGAGGTGCCCGGCTTGACAGCCGGAACCGTTGTGATGTTGGGGCGGGCTCACTGATCGTGACCGTCTGCAGCGCTTCGGTTCCCCTCACGCCTTCGCATATTCCTTGGAGATTCCCATGTGCGGCACATCTGCTCCGTCAACTACTCCATCCACTGTTTCGTCCACCGTTTTGCTCCCCGTTACGGAGAAGAACTCCTCCGGGTGTTCCTGCTGCGCCCCTCAGGAGGCTGCGGCGCCGGCTGCTCCGATCACGTCCGACGACGTGTCCGCAGCGTTCCCGGTTCTTGGTCTTACGTGCGGCTCCTGCGCGTCCAGGGTGAGCGGGGCTGTCGGGAAGATCACCGGGGTCCGTGAAGCGCGCGTCGATCTCGTCGCCGGAGGCACTTCCATCCTGCATGTCACCAGCGCCACACCCCTCGACGCCGGGGTTGTCGCCTCGGCGATCAGCGACGCCGGATACCAGCCGGCGTCCAGCTAGGCCTTGCAGCGCTTGATGTAGGAGCGCTGCAGAGACCAGAACATACCTGCTCTCAGGTGCCCCGGAAGGGCTTGATCATGACGAACAACGCACACCACCACAATCACCACCAGGGATCCCCCGGTCCCACCGTCACAGAAGCTGCAGCCAACGGCAGCGATGACGCCCACACCACCCACGGCCAGGCCATGCCCCAGGCAGACCCCCACTCCGCTCTCGCCGAAACACAGCATCCCACCGGCCACACCGATCATTCGGGACATTCCGGCCGGGCTGTCGATGAGGATCATCAGGTCCATTCGCACGGGGAGCATGCCGGGCATTCCACGGCAATGTTCAAGAACAAGTTCTGGCTCAGTCTGGTCGTCGCGATCCCCGTGGTCGCGTTCAGCCCGATGTTCACCATGCTCTTCGGATACATGCCACCGGAGTTCCCGGGCTCGATGTGGATCGCCCCGGTCCTGGGCACGGTCATCTTCGTCTACGGCGGGGCCCCGTTCCTCAAAGGCGGGGTGACGGAGCTGAAGTCCCGGCAGCCGGGCATGATGCTGCTGATCGCGATGGCGATCAGCGTCGCGTTCATCGCGTCCTGGGTCACCACGCTGGGTATCGGCGGGTTCGACCTGGACTTCTGGTGGGAGCTCGCTCTGCTGGTGGTCATCATGCTGCTCGGGCACTGGATGGAGATGAGGGCTCTCGGCTCAGCCGCCGGGGCGTTGGACGCCCTGGCCGCCCTGCTGCCCGACGAAGCCGACAAGGTCACCGACACAGGGGTTGAAACCGTCCCGGTGAGCTCCCTGGTCACCGGGGACGTCGTCCTCGTCCGCTCCGGCGCCCGAGTGCCGGCGGACGGGCGGATCGTCGACGGAACCGCGGAGTTCGACGAGTCGATGATCACCGGGGAGTCCCGCACCGTGTCCCGCGCCATCGGTGAGACCATCGTCGCCGGAACCGTCGCAACCGACAACGCAGTGAGGGTGCAGGTGACCGCGGTCGGCGCGGACACCACCCTCGCCGGGATCCAGCGCCTGGTCGCCGAGGCGCAGGCCTCCTCCTCGAGGGCTCAGGCCCTCGCCGACCGGGCCGCGGCCCTGCTGTTCTACTTCGCCCTCGGCGCCGGCATCCTGACCTTCATCGCGTGGATGGTCCTCGGAAGCCCCGATGACGCCGTCATCCGCACGGTCACCGTCCTCGTGATCGCCTGCCCGCACGCCCTGGGTTTGGCGATCCCGCTGGTGATCGCGATCTCCACCGAACGGGCCGCGAAAGCCGGGGTGCTGATCAAGAACCGCATCGCCCTGGAGAGGATGCGCACCGTCGACGTGGTCCTGTTCGACAAGACCGGCACCCTCACCGAGGGCCAGCACGCCGTCACCGCGACCACCACGGTCAACGGTGTCACCGAGGCCGAACTCCTGGCCCTGGCGGGGGCCGCGGAAGCCGACAGTGAGCATCCGGTTGCCCGGGCCATCGTCACCGCCGCACGATCCAATGCGGACGCCGCGAACCTCGGCTACACGGGCACGGGTTTCGCGTCCATGACCGGTCGCGGTGTCCGCGCCACCGTGAACGGGTACGCCGTCGCCGTGGGAGGCCCTAACCTGCTCAAGGAACTCGGACTGGGCACCCCTGCCGATATCGCTGGGAAGGTGCAGGAATGGGTGGACCGGGGCGCGTCGGTGCTGCACGTCATCCGCGACGGCTCCGTGATCGGCTCGGTCCGGCTCGAGGACAAGGTGCGCGAGGAATCCCGGGCCGCCGTGAAGGCCCTGCAGGACCGTGGGGTGAAGGTCGCGATGATCACCGGCGATGCGCGCCAGGTCGCCGACGTCGTCGGCAAGGAGCTGGGCATCGATGAGGTGTTCGCCGATGTCCTGCCGCAGGACAAGGACTCCAAGGTCACCGAACTGCAGTCGCGCGGCCTGAGAGTCGCGATGGTTGGCGACGGCGTGAACGACGCCCCCGCCCTCGCCCGGGCGGAGGTGGGCATCGCCATCGGCGCCGGAACGGACGTGGCCATGGAATCGGCCGGCGTCGTCCTGGCCGGGAACGACCCGAGGGCAGTGCTGGCGATGATCGACCTGTCCCGGGCCAGCTACCGCAAGATGATCCAGAACCTGATCTGGGCCACCGGGTACAACGTCCTCGCAGTCCCCCTGGCCGCCGGCGTGCTCGCGTTCGCGGGGATCCTCCTCTCCCCCGCCGCCGGCGCGGTCTTGATGAGTGTGTCGACGATCGTGGTCGCCCTCAACGCGCAGCTGCTGCGCCGGATCGACCTCGACCCCGACAGGCTGGACGACCGCCTGAGCACGAGCACGAGGTGATGTTGGGCTTGCTGATGAACGCAGACCGGCCGCGAACCGATGATCCTGTGACGCGAACGCTGACCGACAGGATCGGATGACAGGGTCAACGAGTTTCCCAATGGGCGTCGCCCTCTGGTCAGGCTGGAATGAAACGATGAAATCGAGGAAGCAAGGGAAGGGGTGGTCCAGTGGCCAGGACTCGGCTGACACGGGCCATTGCTTTCCTTCGGACTGCGCGACGCTCCTTCGTGCCGTTCGTTCTGACGTTCACCGGGTTGACGGCCATCATCGTTGGGATCCTCACGATGCACGCATGGATGGGCGGACACGGTTCGACGTCCCACCACGCCGCCACCGTCACCCCGATCAGCACCCCAGCTGCATCGCCGACCACCATGACGGTCGCTGCAGCGGACAGCGCCGCAGTACACACGGTGGGAGCGCCCGGACATGCCCATGATGGTGGCGTTGACCGGACAATAGCAGGGGCTTTGGCCGAGGCGGCTGCTGTCCACGCTGCCGCAACAAATACTTCTCTGACTACTGTGTCCGGTACGACGTCGGGTACCGCCGACGGTGGGATCCTCGCCGGACACGGCGGGGACTGCGCTGACGAGATGATGCTCGGAATGTGCGTGCTGGCGATGATCGTCGCCGGCACCGCCTGGCTGCTCACTCCTGCCGGTCGCGCCCTGCTCTCGACCGTCGTCCGTCGCGGCCCCCCTTTCCCGGGCAGGGCATCACGACCTGCACCTGCCCCTTCACTGACTCTTCTCTGTATCAGCCGGACATAGGATCCGCGGCCCGCACGCACTCCTTTTCAGGGGTGGCAGGGCCACTTTCCTGGCCGGGACGCGTCCATGTGCGCGGCCCGGCAACTTCCTCCACGGCGACCAGTAGCTCACCGACTCGTAGGCGCTGCGAGGGATTGATCGTATGTCCCCACCTGAGTATTGAAGGATCTGACCACCATGAAGCGTTCCCTTTCCGTTGCATCCCTGTCCGTTGCCGCCCTGATCACCCTTTCCGCCTGCGGTTCGTCCTCCGGCGGAGATATGGAGGGCATGGACATGGGCCAAGAAAGCTCCGCCGCGGCTGCCCCCACAGCGAGCACTGAATCCAGTGCCGGTGCGTCGCCGGGTGCCTCTGATGAGGCTATCGCTGAGCACAACGACGCGGACGTGATGTTCGCGCAGATGATGGTCCCGCACCACCGGCAGGCCGTGGAGATGAGCGAGACGATCCTCACCAAGGACGGCATCGATCCGCAAGTCACCGAGCTCGCGACCACGATCAAGGACGCGCAGGGCCCTGAGATCGAGACGATGACCGGATGGCTCGAGGCCTGGGGCGAGCCCACTGAACCCGAAGTCGGCATGGAAAGCCGCGACATGGGCGGCTCGGGAGACATGGGGGGCATGAGCGGGATGATGAGCGAGAACCAGATGGCCGAGCTCGAGTCCGCCGAAGGCATTGAGGCGTCGCGCTTGTTCCTGGAGTCCATGACCGCCCACCATGAGGGCGCGATTGACATGGCTCAGGACGAGATCGACAACGGGCAGAACCCCGATGCGGTCGAACTCGCCGAAACCATCGTCGAGACCCAGCAGGCTGAGATCGATCAGATGCAGCAGCTGCTCTCCACCCTGTAACCCGCAGGATCGGCTAACCCTCGCCAGGGAGGCACTGCCCGGGGTGGACGTGACCCGTTCGGCGGTGAACTCCACGGTTACGCCTTCAGCGGTCAGCTCCCCCACTATCTGGTTGAGGTCGATGACCGATCGCGCCAGCCTGTCCACGGATGACACCACTACGGTGTCACCGTGGCGGTGTCATCCGATCATCTCCTCGAGTGCAGTCCGGCCGGATCGCTGCGCGCCGGATTGCTTCTCCTCGAACAGCCGATCGACGCTGCCGAGGCTGGTCAACTGACGGGCAGGATTCTGGTCCATGCTCGACACACGGGCATACCCAATCCGCTGCCCATTGTGTTGCGTCATGTCCAGACCCTCGTTCAGAAGTGTTGCGAAAGCCACGAAAGGACTGTCAAGCAACACTATTCCGGCGGTCTGGAACTGTTACGTTGGGGTGTACCCCAACGCAACAGTTTCGAAGGGTGGCAAATCCGTCGAAACGCGGCAAGACGTGGTGATACTTCCGCACACGGGTTCTGCCACTACTGCAGACCCGCCCTAAGCCTGTGACTTTGTCGATTCTCGATGTCGCCTGCACAACTTCCCAAAGTCGCCTGCACGGGCTAAGAACGATCCTCGTCTGAGCTCCACCCAACATGTTCACGGAGGCGCTTTTCATCACGTGATTCTTCGTTCTCTGATCAGTCAGGTTGTGTGACTTTTCGTCTACATGGCGGGCTTTTTGAAGACTGCATGGCGGGGTTAGCGCTGCAGCACCGTTCCGTTGGGGATCAGTTACTGTGCGTCCTCAGCGGATTCCTGCCGGCACCGACTACCTTGGGTCTGATGACTGGAAATCACGCCTCGGACCTGTACGACGCAGTGAATGACTGGGGACCGAGTGATGACTTCTTCTTGGGTTTCTTGACCGAGATTCCCGGTGCGTGCGCGCTGGACCTCGGTTGTGGGACTGGGGGCATAACTGTGGCTGCGGTAGCGGCCGGGTGCAGCGTTATGGGAGTCGATCCTGACCAGCCTTCTCTTCGGGCAGCTCGCTCAAAACCGGGCGCCGACCAGGTTCAGTGGGTTGATGGCACCTCCCGTGCGATTCCTACCGGTACCTGGTTCGACGTGGCGATCATGTCGTCCAACGTCGTCCAGGAGATACTCGATGACGCGGAACTGGCCCGTTCCTTCAGGGACATCGCCGCTCACCTCGTGCCTGGCGGTCGTCTCGCTTTCGATGCGCGGGATCCGGACGCCCGCGGGTGGGAGGCATGGACCAAGGAGCGCAGTCATCGGATCGTTGACCTGCCCGAAGGAAAAGTTGAGCACTGGTACCAGACCACGCACGTCGATGAAGAGTCGGGGCTGGTGAATTTTTGTGCGCACGAGATAGCACCGGACGGGACCGAGCGAGTCGAGTGTGGACCGTTGCGTTTTCGTTCGCAAGGCCAACTCCGCCTCATGCTCGAGCAAGCAGGCATGGAAGTGGAGCACGTATTCGGCGGGTATCAGGGTGAGTCAGTCGGCAATGGAGTTGGAGCACTTCTGGTCATTGCAGTCCGCCCGTAAGCCGATCCCCAGCGAAACGGACGAATGCCAGATTCAGCCGTTCTTCGGTGAGGCGTGTCACCGGGCAACCCGAGACCGCATAGCGTCAGAGCTTTGAAGAGCTCTAGAGGGGATCGTGCCGTGGGGGCGGGAAGTGACAGGCCAGTGGTTGAGGACATCGGCTCGCTCAACGACTCAGGGGACCTCCTACCTGTCGGCCGACCACAGCATCCGGCTCCTAGCGGTACTGACCGGAGGGGAACGATTGCGGCCGGCGCGGGGATAGTGGCCTTCGGATACATCGTGCTCTACACGGCTCTGACATCGTCCGCGCCTGTTCCAGTGGTGCCTGAACCAGAGGTCATTCAGAGTGTTCCTTCCAGCGTGAAGTGCGAGGAGTTGACTTTTTTCGTCGCGGACAATCAGCACTACGAGAATGTCGAAGTGGAACCGCCCCTAGGTGCTTGCACCGTCGCAGCACGCCCTCCTGCAGGAGCTGCCATCGATCCGGTGTCAGCGTGTGAAGCCGTCGGCGGTCACGTCACCGCCTGGCATGAAGGTGATTATCCGACCCTGTTGGAGCAGCGCCCGGCGCTTCCGAGCGGGCAACGGATACTGACCACAACGGACGCCGAGAGCCAGACTGTGATGGAACTCGGGATCGTGATGCCGAATCAGACTTTCACCCTGTGCGGGCCTTTGGATTGGCGTTACGAACACGACGGCCAACAGCTCACTCAGCAAATCCCAGCAGACGCGGACTTAGGTGAACTGCCGAAGGGCAGGTACTACGCCTACGAACGCACTACCGAGGGCAACCTCAAACTGCGTGGTGTCGGAAACCGGCACTATCACATCGAACCGCTTCCCGAGGGGTTCCCTATTCCCAGCTCACTCAGCAACAAGCCATGAAGTCGTGCACCCACCTAGGGTCCCGTATGTGGATCCTTCATCGTGCATGGTGGGCTGACTGCATGGCGAAGCACCTATGCACGAAGGCCTCTGCTACGTTGCTACAACCTATCGGCGGGGTTTATGACTGTGACAGGTTGGGCTGGCCCTGGTCGTTCGCTTAGCCACCATTCGCCAGGGGCCGTGGCCCCCAAGCCGACCACCGACCTGAAGCCGGCAGTACCAGACGTGCCTGCTTCACCTTCTCCTGCGGGAGCTCGCTTACTCTGATCTGCCCGGAACGCGTATCGCCATCGGATCCCTCGAGTCGGTTGAACATCCACAGATTCCCTCTTACAAAGCGCTCAAGGTAGCGACCAGACACTACTGCGCGGACAGTCCACTCCAGTTCTTCCGCCAATCCCTCCACGTCATCATCACAGGCATCGCACCCACAGGAGGGGAAATAGTAGTCATGCAAAGCGCCGGCATGGAGGAACACCCCTGGAAATTCGGTGAAGACGAACGTCAACGGCGCTGCGGCACGATCCAGAGGAGACACACGTACCGCGCGAATTACGTCGCTCTGACCGTGCAGCAAATCGTCCGAGACAGTGAGGGACTGCTCGACCCTTACGTCGAAATTTGCGTGAAGCCACTCGACGAGTGAGTCCGCGACTGCGTGTAAGGGAGCGAAGCGCTGAGGATTGCTAACTCGCGAGTAGGCCTCCTCTGGTGGCGACCCTGCCCACCTGTGCCCGTAATTGATAGGCAGCCCTGCCTCGTCGCGGTACATCTCAACCAACAGGCTAGGGCGGCGGTATTCGCTCATGCCCTACCGTATCCAAGCCCACGAGGGTCTACAGGGAATTGAGCGTAAGCAGATCCCTAAGCGAAACACCAGTTGGCTTCTGCCTAGCGCTATCGCCTCATCAGCACCCGAAATCGGATCAGCTGGCCTCCCGGTGGATCTGATCCTTCTTCCGAATCGCCAAAAGGAGGACCAACGACAGGAAGCTCAGGCCGTAGAGAATTCTGCTCCACGGGGCGTGATCTCCGCCCGAGATGGCGAAGGCATCAGCGATTCTCATCCCAGGATTGAGTGAAGCGAAGAAATAGGTGGGCATCCCGAGGATGATGAGGATGAGGAAAACTCGCGTAACCGTCCACGGCAAATCAGGCAATCTCACGATGGAGAAGATTCCGAAGGCGAAAGCGATGATGGGACCGGCCAGCGCCCACACGTAAACCGGAGCTTCCACTAACGGCTCATTCGCAGCGGACATAGCGGTCTTGATCTCTTGGAGGCTCATACCTGGAACGGCCGCCATCGGGTTCCACACCAGGATCTGGAACGCGCCGATCATCGCATACGCTGCGGTCGCCAGCACCCCGCCTAACACGATCGGAACAATCTGTCGCTGCTGCTGATCTAAGAGGGTCCCCATGCCGCCATACTAAGCGCGGCGACAAGCCGTGAGGGATTCTTGAAGGGCCTCGGATGGCTTGGCCAGACGCGGGCCTGGAGGAATGGGCTGCGTGCTTTGGGGTCATTCATCTCCCCAGGCTGGCAGTCGAGCACGCGGCAGACTGCCTCGAGGGTGGAGAACCGGACAGCTTTGGCTCGCCCGTTCTTGAGAACGGCCACATTCGCAGGAGTGATGCCTACTCTGTCTGCGAACTCACCCACGGACAGCCCGCGCTCGATTAGAAGAGCATCAATCGTTACGCGAATAGGCATCAGACGACTCCGTCGAGTTCCGTCCGCATAGAAGCTGTCTTGCGCAACAGGGATCGGAGAGTAAGGAGGACCAGAGTCAGCGCTACTCCCAGGAGCGCACCACCTATCAGCAGGAGTCCGAGCGCCGGCGGCCCGGGGACGAGGAAGAGGGTTCCCACGACGATGACGGTCGCAAGAGCGAGAGTAACTGCCATGACGTCAACGAGCTTGAGTGAGAAGGAAGCGAAGATACGCCTGTCCTGGACGTGTCCGACAAGAATTCCGGTGATCACGAGGACGACCTGGATACATATCCCGAACAGGATCGCGGCACTGACGAGCGGAGCTTGCAGATCGGAGAACTCCGGATATTCCGCCGCCAGTGACTGGGCAGTGAGTACGACGATGATCTGTCCTGCGATGATCACCATGAGGAGCAGGGCGAGTGCCCCCCGCGTTATGAGCACCATCGTGGGTCCGACAGATTCCCCCAGATTCTCCATGTGCCAGTATCGATATTCAATAGATCGAATGTCAACAGGTGTGCGTGCGTCGGAGGGGGTGGTTGAGGTGGGCTCTGACTGCGCACGTGATTGAGCGGTGCGTCTGGAAGCCAATCCTTTCTGGGACAAAAGCTTCGCGGCGCTAGTGCGTGGCGTGGTGCCGTGTTGTTTGGGCGTTGAAGAGGGCTGCTGCTGTTGTGGCGTCGCGGGTAGTGACGGTGAGGCTGTAGCCGTCGGGCCGGTGGACGCGGAGGGCTTCGCCGTTGCGGAAGATCAGGCCGATCGAGCTTGATCCTCCTATGCGGATGCCCCACCCGAGGAATTCGGACAGTCCTCGGACGGTGACTACTTCGGCGGTCGCTCCCGGTCTGGCCGGAGCTGTGAACCGGCCAAGGCCAAGGAGTGTGGTGCAGGTCAGGCCCTTGTGGTCTACGGTGATGGTCCATCGGCCGGTGATGATGCCGAGCGCCAGGAGCATTCCGCCGGCGATGGTCAGTCCCCAGATTGGTGTGGTGATGCCCAGGGCGATGAGGATCAGCCCGGGTGCACATCCGCCGAGCAGACACACCCATGCGATTGTCGTGGTGGTCCAGACGGCTATCTCATTCGGCCCCAGGTCAAGAGCCGGAGTCGGTGTGGTCCCTGGGATCGGGGTTGCGAGTGGGCGTCCGCCGGCGATAAGAGCCGCAAGGATCCCATAGACAAAGCTCAGGACCGCGGTGATGCCCATCATGGTGCGAGGATCCGGGGCAAGCAGCGGATCCTCGAGTCCGACCTGGCCACTGAGCATCACGGGCAGCGACGCGGCTGTGAAGGCGACGATGCTTGCGAGGGCAGCGATCGAGAGGCGGCGCCCCCATCCGGCGAGTTTGCCGGACCACTTCAGGAACACCAGCAGGATCAGCACCGCAGCCGAGGGGATGGTGAGAGAGATGACTGCCAGCCAGAGTGGTGCGACGGTGATGACGTCCTGGGTGGACCAGTCCCACTTCTGTGCCACGGCGGACGGCAGGCGGGTGCTCCACCCGAGGCACAGGGCGAGGGCCCCGAGGAGTACTCCGGCTGTCGGGAGGAACACCCCGAGCCAGAACCGGGGGTCGGGTTCGGTTGCCGGTTGATGCGTGGTGTCCGTCGTCATGATGCTCTTCCCCTGTCGAGTCGTTGGCGGAACAGTGCGAGGGTCGTCTCGGTCGACAATCCCAGGCCCGCGAGTTGTCGGGCTGTTTCGTCGAGGATCCGGGCCGCGTGCTCACGGGTGGCTGGATCCGGTGCGATGACGACGGCTCCCCGTCCTCGGCGTAGCTCGATCAGCCCCTGATCGCGCAAGTCCTGGTAGGCGTGCAGGACGGTATGCAAGCTCACGCCCAGCGATTCACCGAGCGTCTTCGCCGTCGGTAGGCGTTCCCCGTTCGCCAGAGAGCCCTCGATGATCCCCTGACGGACCGCGCCCGCGATCTGCTCGTGGAGAGGGGACGCATCATCGGGCGTCAGGCGGATCAACATGAGCTCATCCTATTATTATACTTGCACTATAACAACCGGGAATGCACCATTGGTTCGTTGGTACTCGCTTGCCGCCCGCAAGCCGGTCCTCCACGGGGACACCGATGACTGACACGTCGTTCCGGGGGCCGAGGGCGAGTTCTCGGCGTTGAGCGGTTACGTGCTCGTACGCATCGATGACGCAGAGGCGGGAATCGAGCTCCCCACCGAGGTCGCGGCGCACATCTTCGTCGCCGTCTGACGTTGGCTACGGGTGGGCCCAGCGATGTGGTGCCGCAGCGACGTCGCTTGCGAACAAAATATCGGTGACGGACCTAGTGACGGACCTAGTGACAGCGAGGGTCCGTGCTTGCCGGGGATAGCATCTGGGTATGGATCCTCGGCTTGAACGATCGCAAGCCGCACTTCGTGTGGCCTTGTTTGACCTCGCCGCAGAGAAACCGATCTCTGAGGTCTCGGTTGTCGAACTGTGTCAACGAGCCGGTGTTTCCCGGAACACGTTCTACCGCCGAACTGAGAGCCCCAAAGCTTTGCTGGTGGAGCTGCTCGCCGGAGAATTGGACACCATTCTCAGTTCCAACACGCATCTCCCACTCATGAGTGGATCCTCGGCTACCGTCTTCGATGACCTCGCCCGAGACTTCTTCCGGTTTGTCCGAAAGCATGCCTCGATCTATCGGAATGCGCTCGGGGATGACCTGATGTGGAGCACCATGACGCCATTTGTGGAGCGGAGCCTCGTCGAACGGCTCGCCGAGCACCCGGAGATCGCACCGCCACTTCGCGGGGCTGCGGCGCCGGACATCGCCGTGAGGATGTCCGTCCGCTATGTCTCCGTCGGTGCTGTCGCGGCTATCGAAACGTGGTTGCTCGAGGGTGACCTCGAGGATCTTGACCTAGCCGCCGACATGGTCTTCTACACTGCACCGACCTGGTGGCTTGGCCGCTCCACCAAGCCTGCCTGAACCGGACATGAGCAACTCCGAGGCACTCCTCATCTCCGGTACAGATGTACCGTAAGTCCCTTTTTGGGAGTAACGTTGCGCCGGTCAACAGGTGAAGCAGCCCACCGTGAGTGGGTGGGAACGCAGAGAAGCAGGAATCATGGGACGCGTCAGCGGAAAAGTCGGAATTGTCAGTGGAGCAGCGCGAGGCATGGGCGCCGCGATGGCGAAACGGCTCGTGGAAGAGGGAGCGCAGGTCGTCCTCGGCGACGTCCTCGACGAGGAAGGCGCAGCAACAGCTGCCGCCCTCGGGGAGAACGCCCGCTTCGTGCACCTGGACGTCACCAAACCGGACGAGTGGGACGCAGCGGTAGCGCTGGCGGTATCCGAGTTCGGACGACTCGACATCCTGGTCAACAACGCCGGCATAGCGAACTACGCGCCCATCGACGATTTCACGATCGAGCAATGGAACACGATCCTCGCCATCAACCTCACCGGGCCGTTCAACGGAATTAAGGCCGCGATTCCCGCACTAAAGGAATCCGGCAGCGGTTCCATTATCAACATTTCCTCCACGGCAGGGCTCAAGGGATTCGGATCCTTCCCCGGCTATACGGCGTCGAAGTTCGGTCTCCGCGGACTCACGAAGTCAGTTGCGATCGATCTCGGCCGCTACAACATCCGCGCGAATTCGGTGCACCCGGGCAACGTGAAGACGCCGATGACCGACGGGCACGACATCGACCAAAGCGATGTCCCGCTCGCCCGTTTGGGTGAAGCGGTCGAGCTTGCGAACATCGTCCTGTTCCTCGCCAGTGACGAATCCAGCTTTTCCACCGGGGCTGAATTCATCGCCGATGGGGGCGAGACGGCTGGGTCCGCAGCGCCTGCCGCTGACATCTAATCGGCAAACCTAACCGAGTCCGAGTTCCTCAGCGCACCCGATCATGGCCGGTAAAAGGCCGCTGATCACATTGCCAGCGAACACGCCGCCCAGCAACGACGAGGTCTCGAAGCTCGTCCTCTTTCTGGCCTCCGAGGACTCGTCCTATGTCAGCGGCATCGAGCAGCATGTCATCGACGGCGGGCTGACCGACCCCTGACCGGAGCGCCTTTGAGGTGACGAGGGAGGCGTGTGCCTCCCTCGTCACCTCAACTCAGAACCGGCGCTCAGTGCCCCGCTGGTCGGGGCGCAGGGACGTCAGGATGGCTTCGGTGAGCTCTTCCAACTGCTCGGCCTGGGCTGGGTCGAGGCGAGCGAAAATGCATCTTCGTACTTCTCCGGCGTACTCCGGTTCAACGCGACTCATGGTCTGTTCGCCGCCCTCGGTGAGACGCGCCAGTACCCGGCGGGCATCGTCCGGGTCACTGTGACGGGTGGTCATCCATTGTCGCTTTTCCAGCCTGGCCACGATGCGCGACAAATGTGAGGGCGTGACGCTGGCGTTCGATGCCAGCACGCTCATGTGCAGCGTGTGATCCTTACTCACCCACATGCAACGCAACACCCGATACTCGGCATGACCGACCCCGGCTGCCCGTTCGAGGAATGTATCCAGCTCGACCGGAAGCCACATCATCAACCCGACCAGCAAAGACCAGGCACGCTCCTCCCGTGGGGACAGGTGCACGTGAAGGTGCGGGTCATTCGCCACAGTGTCTGCCCCTCGGGCTGAGGTTTCATCGAGTCGTGGTGCGCATCCGCTCAGCCCGGAGTTCCTCCATGGCCTTGAACCTCACGTCCTTCTCATCCGGAGTCCCGTGGGTTGTCCTACGTCTTAGTGGGCGATGGTGCCTTCGGGTAGGGCGTTCGTGGGGCGTCGGACGAGGAAGGAGGCAATGACAGCGGCCAATGAGATGAACCCGCCGATCATGAATGCGGTCTGCACGCCGTCCGCGGTGGCCGCTACGTCGGACAGCCCATTGGCGAGGCCGGCAGCGGTAGTGGTCGACAGGGCAGTGACGAACAGTGCCGTTCCTGCTGCGCCGGCGAGCTGCTGAAGGGTGGAGACGGTCGCGCTGCCATGGGAGTAGAGCGACCGGTCGAGGGACCCGAGCCCTGAGGTCATGAGCGGCGTGAACAGGAAGGCCAATGCGCCCATGAGGGTCACGTGGACGACGATGACCCAGCCGACGGACGTTCCTTCGTGCAGCATCGTCGTCATGCCCCACAAGGCGGCACTGAGAACGAGGGCTCCGGGGATGACGAGAGGGCGCGGCCCGACCCGGTCGAAGAGTCGTCCCACGATCGGGGACAGGATGCCCATCAGGACCCCTCCCGGGAGCAGCAGCAGTCCGGTCTGGAGGGTGCCGAGCTCGAGAACGTTCTGAAGGTAGAGCGGCAGGACGATGAGGCTGCCGAACAGGGCCATCATGCTGATCGAGATCATAATCGCGGAGACGACGAAGCTGCGGCTCTTAAAGGTGCGCAGGTCCATCAGGGCGCGATTCGAGCGCTGCAGCGTGATCTGACGGGCGATGAATGCCGCCAGGGCCAGGGCGCCCACGACGACGATGAGCCAGGGGGATACGGTCGAGTGTCCGTTTGCTGACTCCCCGAGGCTGCTCAACCCGTAGATCAGGCCACCGAAGGCGAAGGTCGACAGCACGATCGAGGCGACGTCGAACGGCGCCTTTTGGGGCGTGGTCACGTTCGAGATCTTCCACAGCCCAAGGGCCAGGGCGATGATCGCGATGGGCAGCACGATGATGAACATCCACCGCCAGGACAGCACGCTCAGGATGAGCCCGGACACCGTCGGCCCGATAGCGGGAGCGACAGCGATGACGATCGAAATGACCCCCATCATGCGACCCCGCCGGGCAGCCGGCACGAGGTTCAGCACGGTAGTCATCAGCAACGGCATCATGATCGCCGTACCACTGGCCTGGACAACCCGGCCCAGGAGCAGCACCCCGAAGCCGGGTGCGACAGCGGCAATGGCCGTACCGACCGAGAACAGCGTCATCGCAGCTCCAAAAACCTGCCGGGTGGTGAAGCGCTGCAGGATGAAGCCCGTCGCCGGGATGACAACGGCCATGGTGAGCAGGAAGCCGGTCGTCAACCACTGCGCGGTGGCCGTGGAGATATTCAGGTCGATCATCAGGCTCGGCAGTGCCACGCTCATGATCGTCTCGTTCAGGATGACGACGAACGCCGCGACGACCAGAAGCCCGATGACCAGTGGTGCGCCCTCCGGCAGCCTCTCGTCCGGCGACTGTTGCCTGGTGCTGTGGTCGCGGTCAGCAGTCGGGGATCCCGTGGGCGGTGTGCTCGTACGCCTGGATGTGGTCCGCGCGGACTTGGTGGGTGATGTCGTCATGATGCTCCGAACGAAAAAAGGGAAGGCAGCGGTCAGAACCGCCGGAAAGGAGGACTGCCGTAGGCCTCGTGTCAGACTATGCCACGATGACCGACCCTGACTAATGAGATGATGGAATCATGGAGAACATCACATGAACGGCGCCGTGGCGGAGGCGGAGCAGCACGATAATCTGCGGGGCGATCTGCGGGAGCGACGCCGGAGGGCAACGACCTCGGAGATCAGCCAAGCGGCCCTGATCCTGTTCGAGCAGAAAGGTGTGGCTGCCACGACGATCCATGACATCGCGGTAGCAGCAGGCGTGTCCGATCGCACCTGCTTCCGGTACTTCCCGAGCAAGGAGGAGTCCGTCCTCACACTCCACCTCGAGTTCGAGGGCCCGATTTCTGCGTGGCTGGACCAGGTGGATACCGGCAGACCTCCCCTGCCTCAGCTCGAGGAGGTCTACGCCGCAGTGCTGAGCAACCTCGATGGGCCGCTGGCTGATCTTGCGCAGCACCAGCTGCGTGTACGCCGACTCATGTTCCATGAACCGCAGCTGCGTGCTGCCGCCTTCTCCCTCGACGCCGCAGGGTGCTGGTCGGTCGCGCAACGCATCTCAGCCGCCTTCGAGGGCAAGGTGAGTCCCGAGGAAGCACGTCTCGTGACCGAATTCGCCGGGATAGCAGTCCGCGCCGCCTTCGACGAATGGGCCGAACTCATCGACGCCGGCCGCCACGCGACCCTCGGCGAAACCTATGATCGGGTCCGCGAACAACTCCGCTCTACCGCTGGAACGAGCCGAGTCAGCGGGCAGCTTTGAAGGCGCATTGCCTAACACCGGCACTGCTTCCGACTCCGGGTGGGTAGCTCACCGCACCGCCGATCAGAGGCGATTCTTCGGGCTTCAACTTCCTGATTCTCAGGGCCTGATTGCGCGTTCTAGAGGCGGTCGGCGAACTCACGCAGGGCAGTGGCGTCCTAGCCCTCTGCTTCGGCGCAATGTTCTCGCGCCTCCGCAGCACCCCGGGTGGGGTTGATGTTGCGGTCGATTCTCAGGCGTAGGTGGTCCGGTTGAGGGTGACGATGTCATCGGTGGTGTAGGAGCCGAATTTCTCGCCGATGGTTGCCATGACCTGGTCACGCCGGCCAGGTATGAGGTCTTTGTCGGCCCGGGCCAGGGCCTCCAGTAGCTCGTTCCGGGCGTACTCGGTGCAGTAGGCAGGCGCGCCGGGCTGTTGGCGCCAGGAATCGGCAAGGCTACCGGTGTGGACGGCATCGAAGCCGGTGTCTTCCACGAGGCGCAGCGTGATCTGCTGACTTGTCTCGTGGTCGGCCGCGACGGGGATGGCGAGGCGACCGGCCTGTCCTGCTGCAAGCCCTTTGGCATCGAAGGTCCCGGAGAGGATCGCGTTCCAGGCTTTCGTGACGGGGCGGCCGATCTGTTCGCTGACCCATACGCTCTCGGGCTGTCCCTGCTCGAGGGCCTGCACTCGCCCGTCCCGGAGCGGGTAATAGTTCGACGTGTCGATGATGGTCGCGTCCGCCGGGAGGTCTGCGACGAGGTCCTTGATCGCCGGCATCGCATTGAACGGAATCGATGTGATGAGGACCTCGACATCCTGCACCACCGAGGACGCCTCGGCAGCTGACGCGCCTGTCGTCAGTGCATGGGGATTGATCGTTTCCGGTCCGCGCGAGTTGGCGACCTTGACCTGGTGCCCTGCTGCCGCGAGTTTGTGCGCCAGTGTCGAACCGATGGAGCCAGCGCCGAGAATGCCGATCCTCATGAGAATCCTTCCGTGAAGCTAATAGGTACTCCCAGTGTCCAACCTTCCAGCAATGTGAAGGTCAAACGGGACACGAGGAAATCCGCGGTGCGCGTAATGCGGTTCATCACGTCAGCCTCGCGAGGCTGGCTCCTTCACTCATCACCCGGGTCACATGAACGGGCACCCTACTTGACCTTGCCACTAATGCGAAGGTCGTAGGGTGGGGCTCAATGTCTAGTCATGGAGGTCATATGCGTATCGGTGAGTTGTCCAAGAAAACCGGGATCGCGTCGCGGATGCTGCGGTACTACGAGGAACAGGGCCTGATATCGCCGCGCCGCCTCGACAACGGGTACCGGGTCTATGACGACTACCTGGTGGAGCGTGTGCAGAAGATCCAGGGTCTGGTCGCCACCGGAATCCCCACCCGGATCATCTCGGACATCCTGCCGTGCCTGGACCAGCCGCAGACCATCATCGTGCGGAATGTCGAGCCCGGGTTGCGCGAGACCCTGAAGACGGAGCGGGACCGCATGAGTGAGAAGATCGAGTTCCTCACCCAGAACCGGGAGTCACTCACCCGGTACATCGAAGCGATCGACAAGGCCACGAACCAAAACCAGGAACCGCACACGAACTGACGCGACGGAAGTGCTCTGAATAACGCGAGTGCTCTGAACAATACGTCGCGCCACATCCACCCCACCACCAGACAAATCACCCTCCCGCGATTACCCCTGATCGCCCCCGGTTGTCCCCGATCATTGCTGATTTCCCCTGATCACGCAGGTGGAACTGAAGGCCACAGTAGTGGAGTCCTGGCGGTCGGGAGGCCGGCTCCGGAAGCGGCGTGAGGCCGCGGAAGGAGAGCTCGTGAGTGCGGGTGTTGGGCGGCGATTTGACCTTCCACCAATGTGAAGGTTGGAGACTTGTCTCATGCCTGAAACTCATCTCCCTGCACAGACCGTGAATCCGCTGTTGTTCCGGCGCGTTCTGGCTGGTGTTCCTACCGGCATCGCCGTGGTCGCCGCCGAGGTCGACAGCGTCATGACCGGGATCCCCGCGAACTCCTTCACGTCTGTCTCGCTGGATCCTCCCCTGGTGTCGGTCTCGTTCGCGCACACCTCCACGTCCTGGCCGGTGCTGCGCCGGGCACCACGATGGGGAATCAGCATCCTCGGCGAAGATGCGCACGATGTCCTTGCCTCTTTGCGTCGCCCTGCCGCCGAGCGTTTCGATGACATCGACACGGAAACCACGCCGGAAGGCGCCGTGTTCGTCACCGGCGCACTGGCGACAATGAGCGTCGAGCTCGAAACCGAGGTGGAGGCCGGTGACCATGTGCTCACCCTCCTGCGAGTTCTTGACATGACCCGGGACGAGGAGCAGCTTCCCCTGGTCTTCTTCGGCGGCGGAACCCGCAGCCTGGCCCCCTGACACCCACCCTGCACCATATACCTCCCTGACCTTGGAACCAACCTTCCCCTCTTGAATGGAGAATCACGTGACGCAAACACCCCAGAGAAAGATGTTCCTCGGTATGACCATCGTCGACGGCTACGGGAACCTGCACGGTGCGTGGCGGGCCCCGAACGTGAACCCGAACAACTACGCCGATTTCGACGCGAACGTCCGCTACGCCCAGGCAGCAGAGCGCGGCAAGTTCGCGTTCCTCTTCACTCCCGATTTCCCTGCCGTACGCGGCGATCTCGAGCACTCCACGATCAGCAACGTCATCGACCCGATGATGACCCTCGCGACGATCGCGCGAGGAACCGAGAGGATCGGTCTTGTCGCCACCGGCTCGACGACGTTCCAGGAACCGTTCAACCAGGCCCGCCAGTTCAAGGCCCTCGATGTGATGAGTCACGGGCGCGCAGGATGGAACGCCGTGACCACGAGCGATCCGGGCGTCGCCGCGAACTACGGCAAGCCTGTGGCCGAGCGTAACGAACGGTACCAGCGCGCCCACGAATCCATCCAGATCGTCCAGGGACTCTGGGGGAGCTGGGAGCAGGACGCATGGATCAAGGACCAGACCGGTAACCGCTTCATCGATGGCAGCAAACTACAGCCCATCAACATGCAAGGCACCTACGTCGCCTCCCGGGGACCCCTGGCCATCCCACCCTCCGAGCAGGGGCAGCCGGTGATCTTTTCCTCCGGTCATCCGACCCCGCAGATGCTCTCACTCGTCGGACGCTACTCCAGTGCTTTCATCGCCGCCGTGTGGACGCTCGAGGAAGCACGAGAACAGCGTGCGATGGTGCGCAACGCCGCGGCCGAAGCCGGCCGCGACCCCGACGAAGTGAAGTACATCGCCGGCATCATGACGACGGTCGCGCCCACGGTACGCGAAGGACTCGACCGTCGCATCGCGATCGGAGGGGACATCATCGAGTCCCGCATTCCGTACATGGGCAGCATGCTCGGCCTGGACCTGGACCCAGCGATGATCGATCAGCCGCTCACCGTGCAGCAGCTTTCAGCGGCCCGCCCCTCACCCGGAGACCCACGATCCGGGAACGTCCTCAAGGTCGCCCGCCAGGGATGGTCACTGCGCGACGTCCTCGCCCATGGCGTCATCGACTACCACCCCACCACCGTCGGACCGGCAGAGGTCCATGCCGATCACCTGCAGGAATGGTTCGAAGCCGGCGCCGCCGACGGCTTCTGGCTCTCCCCCGACGTCTACGAAGACGGCATTGACGCCTTCGTCGACGAGGTCGTGCCCCTGCTCCAGGAGCGAGGTATCTACCCCACCGACTACGAAGGCACCACCCTCAGGGACCACCTCGGAGTCCCGGCCCAGTACGGCATCGACCCACGCATCACCGGCGACAACGGATAGACCCAACACAGTTTCCATACTCACCTGAGTGCGTGCAGGCCTTATCGAAACCACCACGCACTCAGAAGAGTCGAAGTGGTGACAACCGTGATGGTGACTACTGTCAGCGAACGACCGTCCATAGGACACTCGGTAGCAAGAGAGCGAGTGTGAATCGCAGCAATGAGTGGCATGGTTTCCGCAGCGTTTGATAGCGGACCAACGTCCGTACCGGGATCCCTAGCGGGAGCAGCGCCCTGCTAGGGCCGGGCCCCACTTTCCTGATGCTCGGATCATGCGACGGGACTATAAGGACACCGCGGACTCCGGTGCCCCATATATCTACCGGGAACGAGGGTGTCCATCATGCGGGGCCCGCACAAAAGCGCCTACTGAGTACTGCCCATACTCGTAATGAATCTTCTAACAACCTTATAAACACGACCCTTTTCCCACTTTGGAGAATTAATTTGGATCCCTAAGGTGTGAAAATGAGTGTCGAGGGGGTGCGCTGGATTATCTCGCCTCCATGAAAGTAAGATATCCATTACACTATATCCCCGGTTTGCGGCATTCTCTAACATACTTAGATCACGCGGAGTTACAAGCGCAACAGACGAACAGAATTCATCAGGGAAACCAAGCTCAGCTAGACGTTCTTTAGTTCGCTCATAGACGGGGAGCGTCCACGGTAGGCCATTTTTGCCTGTCAGTACCAGAGGAATGAATCTATTTTGCGTTCTAGTAGACTGCTCATCCAGTGCATACTGATCGCTCAGAAGTTGCATGGTTGAATAAAGCTGACCAGCTTTTCGTAGGGTTAATACTGTATCGAGTTCAGCATCGAGTTGTTTAGCTGAAGCATTCGCAGAAACTATCGGGCGAACCATAGATCTGTCTGTCACTTCGATGAGAAGCCATACCCCTTCTGCTCGAATGGCAAAATCGCATACGCTCGGCGTATCAGACTTCGAGCCAAACTTACGTTGCAAATGGTTTTCTTCCAGTACGCGTGTTTTTCTGTTCCTGAAAATTCTATTCAAGCGCTCCCTTGCTTCGTCTTCTAGAAATCGCGTAGTGCAAAGGTGGAATGCTTCGTCGCGGCGTGGATTAACGTCCTTAAGATATTTACGAACATCCCAAAACGTTGTCTCACTTAGGGCACGTTGAAGCATGAACTTTGGGCTGATCAGAACATACTCCCCATTGCTTAGTCGAAGTAGGGGAAATCTACGAAGAACATCGAAATTGAACCTTTTTGACCCGGTGGCGGTGCCATCCTTCATCACACTTCTTCGCATTTCTTCACGGGAACAAGAAGTAGCCAATAAAAAGTGTTCGACAGATTTCTCGGAGAGTCCCAGGGTATCAAAATAGGCTGCCGGAAAGCGGACATAATTATGAAGATGTGACTGTATATAAAGGCTCATGGCAATAGCAGCGAATTCAGTAAGGTCGACTCCCGTGGCTTCTGGAAAAAGCTCATCAGGGAGCTCACCTCGAGCGAGCGGTGGGCGTGCACAGCCTCGTACCAGCGTGGTCATGGACAGCAGGAGCTGGTCCGGCTTAGGGCTCATAGGACTAATAGTGGCGATAGAGCCATAAGAGTTGGGGTCAGCCGTGGCCGTGGTGTTGGTCATCCACCTGTGGGTGGGTGGAGCCCGAAGGGTGGAGCTCAAAACCGTCCACATGTGGGTGAGCTGGCGCTTGTAGCGGAGCCCGTTCTTGGCGGACAGAAGTGAGACATAGGTTGTGGCACTGACTAGCGCTACATAAATCGAGCCCCTGGCGCTGGTTGGCCGGCAGCAAAGAAGGATGTAGCAGAAAGGTTCGTTTTAGCACTGTGAGTCGCGGCGATAACCGGCCGTCCTTCCGCAGCGCTAGGTGTCGCTTCAGGCGCTTACCCACCGATTGCTCTCCGGAACGTTCTGGTCGAGGCGGTTTGGCTGCGGGGGGGGGGGGGGGGGGGGGGGGGAACGGGAAACCCGGGGGGCCAACCACCCGAAAAGCCCCCTTCCCCCCCCCCAAAAGTTTTTTTTCCCCACCCTCTTCCTGGCTCTCCGTTT